>MUYB01000022.1 GCA_002015125.1 [Haemophilus] felis | reverse complement strand
ATTAAAAGGAAAATTAAGCCTGACAGCTGGGTTTATACGGATACTTATCGCAGTTATGACGCCCTAGATGTGAGTGAATTCCATCACGAGCGAATAAATCATTCTGAGCTGTTTGCAGTGAAACAAAATCACATCAACGGCATTGAAAATTTTTGGAATCAAGCAAAGCGAATTCTGCGAAAATACAACGGAATTAACCGAAAAAACTTTCCTTTATTCTTGAAAGAATGTGAATTTCGGTTTAACTTTGGGACACCAAAAGAACAACTTAAAACGTTGAGAAAATGGTGTGAAATTTAGGGCTAATCTACGTCAGCCCCTTTTGTTTTGCCGAGTTGAATGCTTGTTCTAAATCTGCTTGTGCGATTTTTGGCAATGTTGCATCAAGAACTGCATTATTTTTTAGGGTTAAATTATTTAATGTGGAAGTGGTTTGAGTACCCTTTTTCTTCAACGCCCAAGTGGCATTATTAAGAGTTAAATCAAGTTTAGAAGAATGTTCTTTATGCACCAAACCAATAATTTTTGCTTCGTCAGAAATTGTGGCAGTCAGGTCAGATTTATTTTCATCACTTGGTTCTGTATTATCCAAACCTTTCACTTCCATTAACCAACCATTATGTGCTGCGGTAGCACGAGATTTATCGCTAGATAGCTCAAAGGTGGCATTTTTTACGCTGAATTTGCCGTGATTTAATTGGTTACTAAATCTTGATGCTTGTCCAAAACTTTGGTCTCTTACATTTTCAGCATTGACTTTGATTAAAGATGCTGTTTCTGACGTGGTACTTAGTTCGGTATTGTTGAGTTTAACGCTTTGATTATTGCCATTGAAATTTCTTGAAGTATAGATGGTGAAGGTGCCGAAGATGGTTACATCAGCACTGGTTTTCCAGTCTTGAGTATCATAGACAATCGCAGAATTACCTGATTTAATCTCTGATTTTTCTTGCGGATTTTTGCCAGTTACCTCTAATTTTGCATTATTGTTGAATAAACGAACTGCTGCAGAATCTGCGGTTGCTGTAGTATCTACAATGAGTTTACCGTTAGCGGTCACTGAGACGCCATTCTCGCTATCTTCAAAAGGCTTACCAATTTTGATCCCCGCTGAATTAATACCATTGGCACTAACGGCGATATTAGTATCACCATTAAAGGTCGCTTTTGCACCATTGCCTGAAATATATACCCCTACAAGATAATCCCCTGCTTTGGCTGTACTACTGTCATGGACATTAATATTTAATTTGCCATTTGATACAAACTCAGGCGTTGAACCGTTGGTGCGGATAATTTTTAATCCAGACAGTTGATGTCCAAATTTGACTTTGGCGGTGATTGTGATGATGGATATTTTTTTGGTCGCAGTTTTATTACCAAACACTGTATTAGTCGTGTTGGTGACATTAATATCTGCATTATTTACCGTCAATTTACTGAATTTATCCGCGGCACCACCATTGTGGTCATAACCTAATGCAATACCATAAGATGCGTTACTGTCGGGGGAAACATAGTCAGTATCTTCTTCACTGGCATGCGTAACATCCACAGCCAAATCTCGAATATTCACTGTGCTATCGCCACGCACAATCATCCCTTTCGGGCGTGTATGTTTGACGCTAGCGTCAGGGCTGATGTTGATGCTGAGTTTATGGTTTGTGTTGAGGTTTCCATTGGTTATATCAACGCGGGTCTCATTATCACCATTTTCGGTAATATTGAATGTCGTGTCGCCGTCAAGGGTAGCGGTGGCGCCATTGCTAATATTGAAGAATGAACCGTTTAAGGTTTCATTGTAGGTGGCGCCTGTGAGGGTTTCATCGACAGAAATATTCTTTGGCAAGGTGGCAAAGGCAATATTGGAAAGCAATAAACTGCTTGCGATCACGCCCGACACTTTCCCCGCGCGTTTCGTTAATTCAGAACAGACTACATATGATTGATAGGCAGGATGCCATTTGTTTTAAAGATTTTATTCATAAAAAACCTCGTTTTTTTACTTTGACTAACTCCAAATAGAGTTTTTGCTGAGGGTGCTAAAGCAAGGATAACAGCTAATATCGTTGCTCCGCTGTAAATTTGCGCAGATGTTATCAATTTTGTGTGTTATTTTTAAGCAAAAAGGCCCTGTTTTTTGTAAATTTTGTGTAAATCTTTTGCATAGTTTTAAAAATAAACCAATCAATTGGAGTTTGCTTTTTTTTTGCCTGATTGATTTGTAAAAGCTATCAATTGGAGTTGGCTAGAATTCTAATTTGATTAAAAAAGATACAGTTGTGATTTTGTTACTTAACAGATTGGGTGGCGCGTGGTTAAATAGCCAGCTTTAAATAGTTAATCAAAACGAGCAAAATATGAGCATTTTCTTTTCGGATAATCTAACGCCAGCGCAACAAGCGGACATTCAACAAGCTTTCCAACAATTTCAACATCCTAGTTTGCAACAAGATTTAATTGCTCTGGGCGCAGTGAAAAAAATTGAGAAAGCAGGTCAGATTTTGCGTGTAGAACTTATGCTGCCTTTTGCGTGGCAATTGGGCTTTGAACAACTTAAAAAGGATTTGCAGGCGCAGCTGTTACACATCGCTGCTTGTACCACATTGAAATGGCAATTAATTCATCAAATTGCCACCTTAAAACGCGCCAATAATCATCCTGCGGTTAAAGGCGTTAAAAACATTATTGCAGTGAGTTCAGGCAAAGGTGGTGTGGGTAAATCTACCGTAGCGGTGAATCTTGCTCTTGCTTTACAACAACTTGGCGCAAGAGTGGGCATTTTGGATGCGGATATTTACGGACCTTCAATTCCTCATATGTTGGGTGTGGCGAACCAACGTCCTACTTCTCCCGATAATAAACATATGATTCCGGTTGAAGCGCACCAATTATTTGCTAATTCTATTGGTTTTTTAATGGATCCTGATAGCGCTACGATCTGGCGTGGACCAATGGCAAGTAGCGCACTGAACCAATTGTTGCAAGAAACGCTATGGCCTGAATTGGATTATTTGGTGATTGATATGCCACCGGGAACAGGGGATATTCAATTGACCCTTTCACAACAAATTCCTGTAACAGGCGCTGTCGTCGTTACTACACCTCAAGATATTGCACTACTTGATGCCATCAAAGGTATTGCTATGTTTGAGCGTGTGTCAGTACCTGTGTTAGGCATTGTGGAAAATATGTCAATGCACATTTGTAGCAATTGTGGCCATCATGAAGCTATTTTTGGTACTGGGGGAGCGCAACGTATCGCAGAAAAATATAATGTGAAAGTACTTGGTCAACAGCCGTTACATATTCGTTTGCGTGAAGATTTAGACAAAGGAATACCAACTGTTATTGCTGCGCCTGAAACTGATATTGCCCAGTCCTTTTTACAGTTAGCACAAAATGTAGCAAGTGAACTGTACTGGCAAGGAACGGTGATTCCAAGTGAGATTTTATTTAGAGAAGTGAAATAACTTTTTTTCTTTAGAGAATATTTATGAAACAACTTTTTGCTACAACCGCTCGAGGGTTTGAAGAATTATTGAAAGTCGAGTTAATGGAACTTGGCGCGCAAGATTGCCAGATTACACAAGGCGGTGTGCATTTTTATGCTGATGATGCAACACAATATCGTGTATTACTTTGGACTCGTTTAGCTTCGCGTATTTTATTACCTATCGTAACAACTAAAATTTATAGCGATTTGGATTTGTATTCTGCTGTGGTTGGGCAGAGTTGGTTAGATTATTTTGATGAACGTGCGCAGTTTATGGTGGATTTTAATGGCACCAACCGCGATATTCGCCATTCCCAATTTGGCGCGATACGCGTGAAAGATGGCATTGTGGATTATTTTGAGCGTTTAGGTAAAGCTCGCCCAACGGTAGATAAATCTCGTCCTGATATTCGTATTCATACTTATTTGAATCGTGAACAGCTCGTGATTTCTCTCGATCTCAGCGGAGAGGCGTTACATATGCGCGGTTATCGTGAAGATACGGGAGCTGCGCCTTTGCGTGAAACTCTAGCGGCGGCGATAGTCCTTCGCTCTGGTTGGCAAGTTGGTACGCCGTTGCTCGATCCTATGTGTGGGTCTGGGACATTATTGATTGAAGCAGCGCAAATACAGGCTAAAATCGCGCCACAACTACATCGTTTACATTGGGGATTTGATTTCTGGCAAGGGCATAATCAGCAAGCTTGGGAAAAAGTCAAAAAAGAAGCCATAGACTTGGCTCAACAAAGCAAGCAACAAAAGCAATCAGTGAATTTTTATGGTTTCGATCTTGATCATCGAGTTTTGCAAAAAGCAAAACGTAATGCGCAGAATGCTGGCGTTGCTCATTTAATTCAATGGCAGCAAGGTGATGTTAGCGCCTTAAAAAATCCTCTTAGCGTGGAAAAAGGAACAGTAATTTGTAATCCGCCTTATGGTGAACGATTAGGCACAACACCGGCGCTAATTGCCCTTTATTCCGTATTTGGGCAACGTTTAAAACAACAATTTTGTGATTGGAATGTGTCGATTTTCAGTGGTGAACCCGCGTTATTAGATTGCTTACGTTTGCGTTCTCATCGTCAATTTAAAGCGAAAAATGGCCCATTAGAATGTGTTCAGAAAAATTATCACATCGGTTCTCGAGTTTCTTCTGAAGAAAAACCTGAAAATGTGGGAGAAATTCCAGTTGCAACTCATACTGCCATTGAGGAAGTGCAAGTTGCGGTGGATTTCGCAAATCGTTTACAAAAAAATCTGAAAAAAATAGAGAAGTGGGCTAAGCAGCAAGGACTCAATGCTTACCGTTTATATGATGTAGATTTGCCAGAATATAATCTGGCGGTGGATCGTTATGATGATCATATTGTGGTGCAAGAATATGCTGCGCCCAAAAATATTGATGAAAATAAAGCGCGTCAGCGTTTATTGGATGCGGTAACGGCGACGCTAAAGGTTACTAGCGTTGAAACAAATAAATTGATTTTAAAAGTTCGCCAAAAGCAAAAAGGCACTAACCAGTACGAAAAATTAGCCAATAAAGGCGACTATTTTTATGTGAATGAATATGGTGCGAAGTTATGGGTGAATTTGACAGATTATTTAGACACTGGCTTATTTTTGGATCATCGTTTAACGCGAAAAATGCTTGGTGAAATGGCGAGAGGAAAAGACTTTTTGAATCTTTTTGCCTATACGGGTTCTGCTACGGTGCATGCGGCGCTAGGCGGTGCAAAATCCACTACAACGGTTGATATGTCAAACACTTATTTAAACTGGGCAGAACAGAATTTATTGCTCAATGATGTGGGCGGTAAACAGCATAAACTCATTCAAGCAGATTGTTTACAGTGGATCGTCCGTTGTGATCGCCAATTTGATCTCATTTTTGTGGATCCGCCAACATTTTCTAACTCCAAACGCATGGAAGATAGCTGGGATGTGCAGCGGGATCATATTAAGTTGATGACCCAGTTAAAACGTATTTTACGCCCGGATGGCACCATTGTTTTTTCTAATAATAAACGCGGCTTCAAAATGGATTTTGACGGAATGAATGCGCTCGGACTATGTGTTCAAGAGATTTCGGCAAAAACTTTACCACTTGATTTTGAGCGTAATAAGCAAATTCATAACTGTTGGCTGATCACATTGAATTAGGGAAAGATTCTGTTTTTATGGTAGAATCCGCGCCTTTTTTAGTAGGTAATTAAAAGAAAATATGAACTTAATCGATTTCATTATTGATAAATTAGATGCTCTCAAAGCAACTGAAATCTTACGCTTAGATGTGCGAGGGAAATCCTCAATTACGGATGATATGGTGATTTGCACCGGAAGTTCCACTCGTCATGTTGCGGCGCTAGCGCATAAATTGATTTGTGAATGTAAATTGGTTGGCATTGAAACTTTTGGCGAAGAAGGAAGAGAAACCGCAGATTGGATTGTGGTGGATCTAGGACAAGTGCTTGTACACATTATGCAACAAGAAAGTCGTGATATGTATCAGCTAGAGAAACTATGGGGCTAGTTAATGAAGATCCAACTTGTTGCAGTAGGAACAAAAATGCCAGCTTGGGTTGTTCAAGGATTTGAAGAATATCAGCGCCGCTTTCCCAAAGAGATGCCTTTTGAATTGCTCGAAATTCCTGCGGGGAAACGCGGTAAAAATGCGGATATTAAACGTATTTTGGAACAAGAGGGAAAAGCGATGCTAGCCGCCTGCGATAAAAATCGCATTGTTAGTTTGGATATTCCCGGTAAACCTTGGACAACGGAACAATTAGCTCAACAACTTGAAATATGGAAGCAAGATGGAAGAGATGTAAGTTTGTTAATTGGTGGGCCTGAGGGATTATCTCCAGAATGTAAAGCTGCAGCAGAACAAAGCTGGTCTTTATCCGCGCTAACCTTGCCTCACCCGCTCGTAAGAATCGTCGTTGCAGAAAGCTTGTATCGAGCTTGGTCTGTTACGACTAATCACCCTTATCATCGAGAATAGTTAATGAAGTTAATCAAATGGTTGACATCTCCTACAAGAGAAGTAATTCGCGATAAAAAATCAGAACGTAATTTATTTGCGCGTCGAGCCTTAGTAACTTTTATGGGTGTATTGGCGCTAACCGCTATTTTGATCACGAATCTTTACCATTTGCAAATTGTTAACTATGAGCTTTATCAAACCCGTTCTAATGGGAATCGTATCAAATTATTGCCACTACCGCCGACTCGGGGTCTAATTTATGATCGTTATGGAGAGCTGTTAGCCGAAAATCTCACTTTTTTCGGTTTATACATCGTGCCAGAGAAGGTGGAAAATTTAGAAGAAACTTTCGAGGCGTTAAAAAGGATTGTTGGCTTAAGCGATGAAGACATTGAAAATTTCCGCAAGGAACGCAGACGAGCTTCTCGTTATACCCCAATTTTATTAAAGCCAAATTTAACAGAAGAACAAATAGCACGTTTTTCTGTGAATCAATTTAGATTCTCAAGCCTAGAAGTAAAACCTTATTTTAAACGCCATTATTTGTACGGTGAGCCGCTCACTCATATTTTAGGTTATGTGGCTAAGATTAACGATCGTGATATCGCCAGATTAAAAAAGGAAGAAAAATTTGCTAATTATGCGGGGACACCAACCATTGGCAAATTAGGCATTGAGCGCTATTACGAATCGCAATTACATGGCACAACGGGTTTTGAAGAAGTGGAAATTAATAACCGCGGTAAAGTGATTCGTAAACTACGCGAGCAACCAGCGATTGCAGGGAAAAGCATTTATTTAACCATTGATCTTGCGTTACAGCGCTATATTACGGATCTATTAAGCGGTCAAACTGGCGCGGTTGTGGTACTCGATCCAAAAGATAATAGTGTGTTAGCGATGGTTTCTACACCAAGTTATGACAATAATTTATTTGTGGACGGTATTTCTGCGCCTGAATATAAACGCTTGTTGAATGATCCTAAAAGACCATTGTACAGCCGTGTTACACAAGGGGCTTATCCCCCTGCTTCTACGGTCAAACCATTTATCGCTGTAGCGGCGCTAAATGAAGCGGTTATTACGCCAACAATGAGTATTTTTGATCCTGGTTATTGGGTTTTACCGAATACCACGAAACGATTCCGAGATTGGAAAAAATCAGGACATGGGCACACGGATTTGAACAAAGCGATTGTGGAATCCTCTGATACTTATTTTTATCAAACCGCATTTAATTTGGGGATAGATAGATTGTCTGCCTCGATGAAGCAATTTGGCTTTGGTCTTTCTACAGGAATAGATATTGTGGAAGAAACACCGGGAATTATGCCAAGTCGTGAATGGAAACAAAAGCGCTATAAGAAGCCTTGGGTTCAAGGCGACACAATCTCTGTTGGTATTGGTCAGGGGTATTGGACTGCAACTCCGTTACAAGTTGCTAAAGCAACAAGTGTATTGGTTAACAATGGTAAAGTTTATACGCCTCATTTGATGAAATCCATTGTTGGCGCTACAAAAGAAGATTATCAAGATCCTTTCCTTTATGAGCATATTGAGGTAAATCGCGCTTCCTATTGGGATGTGGCGAAGAAAGGAATGTTTAATGTCATTCATTCCGCTAATGGAACCGGGCGCAAAGCCTTTGCCGGCGCTAACTATTTAGCTGCAGGTAAATCGGGGACGGCGCAAGTGTTTAGTCTGGGGGAAAATCAAGTTTATGATGCCGCTGGACTGAAAAAAGAATTGCACGATCATGCATGGTTTACCGCCTATGCACCTTATGATAATCCCAAAATGGTTGTTTCTGTGATTCTCGAAAATGCGGGAGGGGGATCTAGTAACGCCGCACCTGTGGTGCGCGAAATAATGGATTATTATTTAAACCAACGTCTTCCACAATTGGCTAATCAGAAAGAAATTAAAGCGCAAGAGGTAAATAAATAATGCAGCAACAAAAGCAACATTGGATTGTGTATTTATGGGGAAAGCTCCATTTAGATTTTTGGCTGTTTTTGGGATTAGTGGTTATTTCTGTATATGGTCTTATTTTGCTTTATAGCGCTTCTGGTGCGAATGAAGCTATGTTTCGTAACCGTTTGATTCAAGTTGGACTGGGTTTTGCGGTGATGCTTGTAATGGCACAATTTCCCCCGCGTTTTTATCAACGTCTAGCGCCTTTCGCTTTTATCGCCGGGATTGTGTTGTTGATTTTAGTGGATCTAGTTGGGACAACGAGTAAAGGTGCTCAGCGTTGGTTAGATTTAGGTTTATTCCGTTTTCAGCCTTCGGAAATTGTCAAATTAGCTGTGCCTCTTATGGTGGCGGTATATTTGGGAAATCGTCCATTACCGCCGAAGCTCAGTCAAACCTTTATCGCTTTAGGATTAATTCTCGTTCCAACTTTACTTGTGGCGATTCAACCTGATTTAGGTACATCTATTTTAGTCAGTGCTTCGGGCTTATTTGTGGTGTTTTTAGCGGGGATGAGTTGGTGGCTTATTTTAATTGCTATCGTCGGACTTGCTGCATTTATTCCTATTTTATGGTTTTATTTAATGCACGATTATCAGCGTACTCGAGTATTAACTTTGCTAGATCCTGAAAAAGATCCTTTGGGTGCGGGCTATCATATCCTGCAATCTAAAATAGCTATTGGTTCTGGCGGATTCTGGGGAAAAGGCTGGTTGGAAGGTACGCAGTCTCAATTAGAATTTTTACCCGAACCACACACCGATTTTATTTTTGCGGTATTGAGTGAAGAATATGGAATGATAGGTTTTTTATTGCTAATGGCCATTTATTTATTCATTGTTGCTCGAGGCTTGATTATCGGCCTTAATGCACCGAGTTCTTTTGGACGTATTTTGGTCGGCGCTATTACTTTGATTTTCTTCGTGTATGTATTTGTTAACATTGGTATGGTGAGCGGTATTTTACCTGTGGTGGGTGTACCTCTCCCTTTGATCAGCTATGGCGGAACTTCTTTTGTAACCTTAATGGCAGGATTTGGTTTAATTATGTCGATTTATTCTCATAAACCACACTTTTTACAAAACGCAAACTAACTAATGGGTAAATAAAAAGGATAGATGATGACGAATAAATATTTAGTGAAATTTATTTTATTGTTGCTGGCATGTTGTTGCCAAACATCAATTCAAGCTAAGACTGATACTGTTGAATTATTTGGGGTGAAAGGGCATAAATTAGAGCATAAAAAAGTATCTACAAAAGCCCATTCCTATGTTGTAAAAGGGAAAACTTATCAGACCAAAGTGCGTGATGATATAAAAAATTACACTAAAGAAGGCATTGCCAGTTATTACCATAAAAAATTTCATGGTCGTAAAACCGCAAGTGGCGAAATTTACAATGAAAAGTTATATACTGCTGCACACAAAACTCTCCCGCTCAATTCTTACGTTTTAGTTACCAATTTGCGCAATCAAAAGAAGGTGATTGTACGAATTAATGACAGAGGGCCTTTTGTAAAAAATCGTATTATTGATCTCTCTAAAGCGGCAGCGACTGAAATTGGCATGATAGGTCGGGGATTGTTTCCTGTTCGCTTGGAAGCCTTGCATGTTAATCACGAAGGAAAAATACTGGGCGCGGCAAATAATACCTTGGCAGAGCTTGCTCAAAATGATCTGGCGCTACAAAAGTTGAATAAAGAATCTGTAGATTCTGAGTCTAAAATTGCTGCTCCACAATTAGTGCCTGAGACAAAATATAAAATTAAATTATTAGGTTTTACTTCACAAAAATCGGCCAATAATTTTGTCAAGAAATTAGCTTTGGAGAATATGGTTTTCGAAGTGGCTCAGGATAATAAAAAATATTCAATATATTTTGGCCCTCTTGCGACTAAGGAAGAGAGCGACAACCTAAAAGCGAAGTTAAAAAAATTGACCCCAAGTAAAATTTTAATTGTTTACGAATGCAATTAAAGCAAATGAAACAGGATCCCAAAATGTTAAAAAAAATGATGAAACATAAAAACATTCTCTTATTATCAAGTTTATGTAGTTTTGGCGCGATGGCTCAAGATATGAATTATGGTATAGCGCCGCCAGAGTTAAACGCACAAACCTATATTTTAATGGATTATAATTCGGGCGCTGTTCTCGCCGCTTTGAATCCAGATCAACGTCAGTATCCAGCTTCATTAACCAAAATGATGACTAGTTATGTGGTGGGAGCGGCGCTAAAGCAAGGTAAAGTTCATAATACAGATATGATCACTATTACGGAGAATTCTTGGGGAAAAAATTTCCCTGGTTCTTCTAAAATGTTTTTAAATTTGAATCAGCAAGTCTCACTCGCCGATTTGAATCGTGGTGTGATTATTGTCTCTGGAAATGATTCTTCTGTCGCCGTGGCAGAACATGTTTCAGGATCTGTGCCAGCATTTGTGGCAGAAATGAATCGTTATGTACAACAATTTGGCTTGAAGAATACACATTTTACCAGTCCCCATGGTTTAGATGATGAAAATCAATATTCTTCTGCGCGAGATATGGCGTTGATTGGTGCACATTTAATTCGCGATTTGCCGGAAGAATATGCGATTTACATGGAAAAAGAATTTACCTTCAACAATATTAAGCAAAGAAATCGTAATGGTTTACTGTGGGATAAGAGTTTGCAAGTTGATGGGATTAAAACAGGCCATACGGACAAAGCAGGTTATAATTTAGTCGCCTCTGCGGTTAATCCAAATCATATGCGCTTAATTTCTGTGGTTATGGGAGTGCCAACTATTAAAGGGCGTGAAACAGAAAGTAAAAAACTACTACAGTGGGGATTTGCCAATTTTGAAACCTATAAAACTTTGGAAGCGAACAAAAGTGTTTCTGAACAACCAGTTTATTATGGCGCAGAAGTCAAAGTTTCGTTAGGCGTGTTGCAAGATAGTTTTATTACTATTCCACGAGGTAAAAATACTGAGCTTAAAGCGCGTTACGAATTGTTTGATAAATACTTACAAGCGCCGTTAGCACAAGGGCAAGTGGTGGGGAAAGTGATTTATCAGCTAGAAGGTAAAGATGTTGCTCAAGTGAATTTACAAGTGATGAAAGACGTACCCGAGGGTGGCATCTTTAGTAAAGCTTGGGATTGGATTGTGTTAACAATTAAAAGTTTGATAGGGTAGTTTCATTCTTAGAAGGCGGTAAACTGATATTTACCGCCTTTTGTTTAAGCCAATTAATTTTTAGGTTTTGCTACCATAATTTCAATAATTTGCTTGTCGGTAAATTGCATACTGCGAGAAGCGATTTCACATAGATTGTTAATTGAGCGATCAATATCATACTCTACGATTCCTTCATTACCAGTTACACAAGAATTATCCATAGCCATAAGAATGGATTTATAGCTTGAATTCACACTTGTGGATACTTTCATTGCACAGCTGTTTGCTGCTCCATCACAAATTAAGCCACTAATATCACCAATCATACTGCTCAGCGCCATACTAATGGTACTGAATTTCTCTGTTAGCAGCCAAGCAACGCCAGCACAACTTCCCATTGCGGCAGTGCTTACCGCACATAGCGCCGATAGTTTAGGTAACTTGCTATGAATGAAGATAGCCATTAAATGAGATAAAAATAACGCGCGAATGAGTTACTCTCGGTCCGCGTTAATATGGCGTGCAACTACCACTGTTGGCATTGTTGCGGTAATTCCTTGATTACCTGACCCCGAATTGCTCATTGCGGGTAATTTTGCACCGCCCATTCGTGCATCTGATGCCGCGGTTGTTTCAATCACAATACGATTGAGTAAATCATCACTTAATAAGCCTTTACCAATTTGCTTTTGTAAGGTTCTTCCAATATGCAAGCCATAATCATTGCGTAAGCCTTCTTGGGATAAGGCGCTATTTAATTCTGCCGCTTGAAGGATAAATTCAATTTTTTCTAATTCCACTTCCATAGCGAAATTGAAAATATCTTCACTGTTTAATTGTTTGAAAAATTCTTGAGATTGCCCAATAGCATTTTCACTGGTTTTATGGAAAATCACTTCATTGTTTTTCTCAATATGAACAATATTGGTATGGTGATCTTCAATACAAACGCGAACCCAATCATTGCCGTAATATAAGTTTGCTTCGGAATAAAGTAACAAATCACATTGTGCAATACTGACGTTTACCAAATCATTCGCAAGCATTTTTTTGGCTTGTGTTACTTGCTCGGCGGTAATATCACGCAAAACCTCTAAGCCACCTTCGGGATCTCCGCCTATAGCGCCGATAGCCGCCGCCATAGGTAAGCCAACAGTTCCAGTACCGGGTACGGTAACGCCCATACCGTTTTTCATTAAGTTAGCAGAGACTTTGGCTTCAATACGTTCAGGAATATAACCTAAATGATAACGAGCAATAGCGGAGGCAAGAGCGAGAGAAATTGGTTCTGTGCAACCCAAAGCAGGGACGACTTCTTGTTTAACGTTGTCTAGAATTTGTTGTTCGAATTTTTGTAAATGTGCTTTCATTATGTGAATTGTATTTTTACTTGTTAAAGGCGTTAGATGCCATGTCGTTAGGATTATTAAGATAAAAAGAGCGGTGATTTTACCGCTCTTATTGCTTTTATTACTTTTATTACTTTTATTTATTCGGTATTGATGCCAGTAATTTCACTAATAGATTCCAGTAGGTTTCTACCGCCGGTATATGCACTTTCTCATCTGGTGAATGGGCATTACGAATGGTTGGTCCAATGGAAACCATTTCGATATTTGGATAGATTTTTTTCAATAAGCCACATTCTAAACCTGCGTGAATGACTTTAATTTTAGGTTCGTAACCTAAAATATCTGCGTAGGTTTTTTTCGTCAAATCTAAAATCACCGAGTCATTGACCGGTTCCCAACCAGGGTAATAGCCAGAAAGCTCAAGCTCAGCACCTGCAAGTTCACAAATAGATTTCAATAGTCCAGTAACATTGCGGTTACCGCTGTCAATTAGCGAACGAACTAAAATCACTCCTTCTAATGCATTGTTTTTCACACTTAAGATACCAATGCTTAAGGAGCTTTCTACCACATTTTTCACAACATCGCTGTTACGAATTACACCATTTGGTAAGGCATTGAAAAAGTGAATGGCTTTTTGGCAACTTTCTTGAGAAAAGACTAATTCTGCTTTTTCTGTTGGTTGAGCTTGTAACTGTAAATTAGGTTCAACTTTGGCTAATTCACTTTTTAATGTGTCTTGAAAATCACTAATAGCTTGTAAAAATAGTGCAGGATCTTCATTGAATACCACCGTAGCAAAGGCTTCACGAGGGATGGCATTACGCACAGAGCCACCGCGTAAATCCGTTAAGCTAAATTGGAAGGTTGGATATTGATGACTCAATTGTGCGAGGAAGCGAGCCATAACTTTGATCGCATTTGCGCGACCTGTATGGATATCGCAGCCAGAATGTCCGCCGGATAAGCCTTTTAAACTCACTTGATAACTATATTTAAATTGGTTGCTTTCAAGTTGTAGAGGGAATCGAACATTAGCATTTTCACCGCCAGCACAACCAATATAAATTTCACCATTTTCTTCGGTATCGGTGTTGATCATAATTTGGCTTTGTAACCAATTTGGACGTAAGCCAATTACGCCTTCCATACCTGCTTCTTCTGTCATGGTTAGCAATACTTCAAGAGGTGGGTGTGCAATATCATCGCTATCTAATACCGCTAAGGTAGATGCCATACCGATACCGTTATCTGCGCCAAGGGTCGTGCCTTTGGCGGTAACCCATTCGCCATCAATGTAAGGTAAAATAGGATCTGTTGAGAAGTTATGTTGATAATCTTCGTTAGCTTGTGGAACCATATCCAAGTGCGCTTGTAACGCCACTGGAACAGCATTTTCCATACCTTTTGTTGCTGGTTTACGAATGAGTAAGTTACCAACCTCATCACGTTCCGCATAAAACCCTTTGTCTTTTGCCCATTGTAAAATGAATTGTGCAATTTTTTCTTCTTCATAAGAGGGGTGTGGAATGGCGCAAACTTGGTCAAACCATTTCCATAATAGTTTTGGTTGTAAATTTTGAATTTCAGACATATTTCCTCCGAATTGTCTTTTGTATCAGTATTATTGACTTTTTACAGGAAAAAAAGTGGCGAGATTATAGCATAAAAGCGTATTTCAGGTTATCCTTACGCAATTTTTAATTTATGGCTAGAACAGCCTCAAAATGCTTAGAAAGGTGTACTTATGAGTGAAAAATATGTTGTTACTTGGGATATGTTCCAAATGCACGCGCGTAAATTATCAGAACGTTTACTTCCTGCTTCTCAATGGAAAGGTATTATCGCGGTAAGCCGTGGTGGTTTATTTCCTGCTGCAGTATTAGCTCGTGAGCTGGGTGTTCGTCATGTGGAAACCGTATGTATTGCAAGTTACCATGACCATTTAGAGCAAGGTGAATTGAAAGTGTTGCATCGTGCAGAAGGTGATGGTGAAGGCTTTATTGTGGTGGATGATTTAGTTGATACTGGGAATACAGCTTGCGCAATTCGTGAAATGTATCCAAAAGCGCGTTTTGTTACAGTATTTGCGAAACCTGCTGGTGCATCATTGGTAGATGACTATGTTATTGATATTCCACAAGATACTTGGATTGAACAACCTTGGGATCTTGGTTTAACTTTTGTTCCACCATTGTCTAGAAAATAAGATTTTTGTTATAAATCTAGAATTAAAGCATAACTAAATGAAGAGGCTTAATATTTAGTAATATGGTATTAAGCTTCTTTTTGTTTTTAGATGAGAGAGTTTTATGGATAAATATAATAAATTGCGCATTGAATGGGATTGTCGACGAGGAATGCTTGAGTTAGATAAGGTTATTATGCCGTTTTATTTGCAATTTTTTGACCAGTTGAATGATTCTCAAAAAGATGTGTTTATTCGTTTGTTGGCCTGCTCTGACTTGGAATTATTTTCTTGGTTTTTTAACCGTAAACAGCCTACAGATCTTGAATTGCAACAAATGGTTGAACATATTCAAATTGCCTTGAAATTAAATAATTAGTCTTTATTTATCTTTTTTCAAAATTTCTTGAACTTTTCAGATTTAATGTCGTCTAACAGCTTGTAGGCTTGCTGTCTTTCAATAATATTAAGGCTTGTTAGACGTGATATAAGAGGTTATATGGCTGAACAGCTAACAGATCAAGCTTTGGTAGAAAGAGCACAGCAAGGGGATAAAAAAGCCTTTAATTTGTTAGTTGCTCGTTATCAGAATAAAGTGGCAGGATTGTTAACTCGCTATGTATCGCACAATGACATTCCTGATGTAGTACAAGAATCCTTTATCAAAGCGTATCGTTCTTTGGATTCATTCCGCGGAGATAGCGCATTCTATACTTGGCTTTATCGTATTACTGTCAATACAGCAAAAAATTATTTGACCGCTCAAGGTCGCCGTCCACCCACAGAGGATATTTTAGCGGATGAGGCTGAAAGTTATGATATGGGCGGTAATTTGAGAGAAGTGGAAACACCTGAAAATCAAATGTTGTCCAATGAACTAAAGAAGATCGTGTTTGATACGATTAATAGTTTGCAAGCAGATTTAAGAACAGCAATTACCCTTCGTGAAATTGAAGGATTAAGTTATGAAGAAATTGCTGACATTATGGATTGTCCAGTTGGAACTGTTCGTTCTCGAATTTTTCGAGCAAGAGAAATTATTGAGACGAAAATTAAACCTTTAATCCAACGTTAATTAGATTTTGAACCAAGTTAAAATTGGGGTGTTAAAATGCAAAAAGAGTTGCTTTCGGCTTATATTGATGGTGAACAAGTGAATGCTGAATTCACAGAAACACTTTGTCAAAATGAGGAACTACAAGCTACTTGGAATAATTTTCATGTTATTCGTTCCGTGATGCGCGAAGAAAGTGCTGTATTGCTAGATGCGGATTTTACCGCAAAAATGGAAGCTTTAATTGCTGCCGAGGAACTACCGCCTGTTGCAATTACACAATCACAGCCTTTACCTCAAGAGGTTGAAGATTCTCCGTTTATGCAGAAATTGAAAGTCATGTTTATGCCTTTAGCGCAAATTTCTGTTGCAGCCAGTGTTTGTTTAGTTGCGGTATTGGGAACACAATCTGTTATGGTCGCTAAAAACTCAGATCAAAACCTTGTTCAACCTCAGGTACTACAAACTTTACCATTGAATAGTGAAGTTCAAGAAGTAAGCTATAATGCTCCTGTTAACGATGTGATTACTTCTGAACAAATGGAAAAACGCAGCAGAAAAATTAATGCGATGTTACAAGATTATGAAGGTCAGCGTCGTATTCATGCAGACTCTTTATTATCTGCTGATAAATAGTTTTTCATTTTATGTTATATTCACCACCTCTATAGGTGGTGAATTTTTTTGTAGGTTCAAAAGATGAAATTAAATATATTTTCAAAACTAACCTTATTTTGTTCTTGTGTTTTGCTCAGTTTTTCCGCTTGGTCTGCGGATATATCTTCTGCACAAAATTTATTAGTTAAAATGACCGAAGCGAAAGATAAATTGAATTATGAGATGTCTTTTATTAGCGGTAGCGCGGTTGATATCCATGCTTTGCAGTACCGCCATGTGATAGAGGATAAAAAACATTATGCACAACTCACTTCTTTGGACGGTCGCCCTAAAGAAATCATTCAACGTGATAATTTAGTGAGTTATTTTATTGCGAATACTCAACCTGTTACGATTCAAGGTAACGCTATTGTTGATGATTTACCCGCGCTTATGGGAAATAATTTTGAACAGCTTGCTCAACATTATGATTTTGTGCTGATTGGTAAAAACAGGGTAGCAGGGCGTATTGCACAAGGAATACGGATTTTACCAAAAGATGATTTTCGTTATCAGTATGTTGTGTTTGTTGATGAGGAAAGTGGGCTGTTGCTGCAAAGCCATTTACTTGATCGTGATGGCAATCTTTTAGAACAATTTAGAGTGATTAATTTGTATGTGGGCGATAGTTTTACTGGATTAGTTGAGTACTTAAATAAGGAACCTTTTCCTCCTTTAATTGAGCAAGTTAAATCTCAGCCTGAATTGAATTGGAAACCAGAATGGCTTCCAGCAGGTTTCAAGAAGATTAATCAAAGCATTGGTAGTTTGACTGAAGAAGAAAATGAAAAAGTTGAAAATCAATTATATAGTGATGGTTTGTTTTCTTTCAGTTTGTATGTTTCTAACGCTTCAGATCCAGAATCGCTAAACAATTTGTGGTTAAACGGCGTTAACACTGTTTATAGTGAAGTGATTCAAGGAAAAGAAGTTACTTTTGTCGGTCGTTTACCTCTTTCAACGGCTAAACGCATCATTCGTGATATTCGTTTTCAATAATGGCATTCATCTATGTTAAGAGAAAAAGTCCAAGTGGTAGCTTATGCTAATGGCGTTGCAACAGTCCGATTTCAGGCCGTAACAGGTTGTGGTGCTTGTTCGGCAAGAAAGAACTGCGGAACAACCTTGCTTTCTAATTTAACTAGAAAACCTGATGATTATATGTTTAACGTCGCTAGTTTAATGCCTCTTAAGGCAGGTCAATGGATTGAAATTGGACTACCAGAGCGCAGTTTGCTGGTTTCTGTGTGTTTGCTTTATGTCATTCCTTTACTGGTTTTAGTTTTAGGCACTTTTTTTAGTGATTTTTGGGGGCTTTCGGAAGGCCTTAGATTGATCTTTATTTTACTGAGTACCTCATTAACATTTTTTGTGGTGCATATATGTAGTAAGCGATTACATCAGCGTGTTAGTTATCAACCTATTTTATTGCGCCAGTTATAGAAGGAAGTGTTGTGATGAAAATGTTAGGTATTACGGGGTATAGCGGCAGCGGTAAAACCACATTATTAGAAAAATTATTACCTTGTTTGCAAATGCAAGGTTTGCGAGTGGCAGTAATTAAGCATAGTCATCATAATGCGGAGGTCGATAAAGAAGGGAAAGATAGTTGGCGTATGAAAGAAGCCAAAGCAAGCCAAGTGATTATGGCTTGTGATCAACGTTGGGCATTAATGACTGACACTTCCGAGCCAGTAACCCTTGATTATTTGGCAAAGCAATTTGATCCTAATTTAACAGATTTAATTTTGGTTGAAGGTTTTAAACATGAACCAATCCCGAAGATTTTGTTGCATCGTCAAGCAATGACGAAGACATTCCCTGATTTAGATAATAATGTGATTGCTGTCGCGACAGATTTGCCAATGAACTTGAGTATTCCTCATTTGAATATTAACCATACGGAAAAAATCGCTCAATTTATTTATCAGTGGTACAAACAGCCACTTAATTTTTAAATAGGCTTCTTATGACTGATTCTAAACAGTATCGAGGTTTAGCGTGGATGGCAGCACTGGCGCTTTTTATGCAAACTCTTGATGCGACGATTTTAAATACTGCTTTACCCAAAATATCCGAGAGTTTGAATGAATCTCCCTTGGAGATGCAGTTAGCTGTGATTAGCTATGCACTAACGGTTGCTTTGTTTATTCCCCTTAGTGGATGGTTGGCCGATAAATACGGTACTTTAGTTATTTTTAGAAGCTCTATTATTATTTTTGTGTTGGGATCTATCGCCTGTGCCATGTCTCAAACCCTCAATTTTTTAATTTTTGCTCGCGTGGTTCAAGGCATCGGCGGTGCTTTGATGATGCCTGTTGCTAGATTATCTATTTTACGTTCTGTACCCAAAAAACATTTATTGTATGTTTGGAATTTAATGGCGATGGCTGGATTACTAGGCCCTATTCTTGGCCCAATTTTAGGCGGTTGGTTTGTTACTTATGCCACATGGCATTGGATTTTTTTGATCAATATCCCGATTGGCTTATTGGGCGTTGCCGTTGCTGGTCTTTATATGCCTAACGTAGCAATGCCTGTACAGGCACTTGATTGGAAAGGTTTTTTTCTTTTTTCTGCAGGTTTGGTTGGGGTAACGCTAGGCCTTGATTTAATAGCAGATCAACAAAGCAAAGCACTATTTGCGCTTTCGATTTTATTATTAGGTTTTATATTTTTATTTCTGTATTCGATTTATGCCAAGCGTGTAGAAAGACCTTTATTGCCTTTCAATTTATTTAATATTCGTACATTCAGAATTGGGATCTTCGCTAATTTATTAATTCGCCTTTGTGGTTCAGGCGTTCCTTTCCTATTACCTATTATGTTGCAAATTTCTTTTGAATATAGCGCCGAAATGACAGGGTGGTTATTAGCGCCGATAGCCTTGAGTTCGGTATTGATTAAGCCTTGTGTGAGTAAAGTGTTACATGGCATTGGTTATAAGTTAACCTTGATTTTAACTGCTATTGTTTTAACGCTTTCTATTGCGTTAATGGGAGCGTTAACGCCTCAAACTTCCATTTGGGCGTTAGTTTCTGTATTAGGTTTGTATGGAGCTTGTATGTCCATTATTTTTACTGCAACTAATACATTAACTATTTCTGAACTCTCTCAAGAGCAAGCTAGTGCGGGTTCTACAACCTTGAGCGTGGTGCAACAAATGGGTATCGGTGTTGGTATTGCTACTGCATCAGTTATTTTAGGAGGATTCCGTACTCAACTATCCCATCAACAATTACAAGATGCGTTCAGTTATACTTATTTCAGTGTAGCGCTGTTTGGATTGTTATTAGTCTGGATTCTTTTTTATATGAAGAAGCAGGATGGTGAAAATTTAAAATAAAAAGTGCGTAAGGAAATACGCACTTTCATTCTATAAATTAAACTGAGCTTTAACTAAAGCTTCAAAATCAGTACAACCGCCGATAGGCTTATCATCGATCACAACTTGTGGCACAGTTTCAACAGTTTTTCCTAATTTTTCTGATAGATCTGCTTTGGATATTCCTTCTTCCACCATATCTACATAACGATAATCCACATCAGCTAACGTATTTTTGAGTTTTTCTGCAAGGGCTTTAGCGCGGACACAGTATGGACAAGTGGAACGACCATAAATAACAATAAACATTTTATTCTCCTGTTAATACTAGACTTGAAGGCTGTATTCTACTCAATTTGGTGAAAAAATATAAAGTATTTTTCTGTCTAAGAAAGATTGGTGTAATATATTCCCTCTTGTTTTAATGCTTTCTTCCTTTGATTATGAAACTATTAATGTTATGTCGTGAGCCTCGGTTGTATAGTTGTCAGCGTTTACAACAGGCCGCAGAAAGTTGTGGTCATCAAATGGATATTTTAGATCCTAACCGCTGCTTGCTTAAACTTACTTCTTCCTCTTCTTTTGAACTATATTACCAGCCGACAATAGAATCCGAACCCTATTTATTACCTAAGTATGATGCGGTGTTACCGCGTTTTGGCTCTGCGAGTACCTCAATGGGGTGTGCTGTTTTAAGACATTTTGAAGGAAAGAAAATTTTCTGTTTAAACAATTCGTCTGCTTTTTTACGCGCTAGAGATAAGTGGGCAAGTTTACAGCTGTTAGTACAACATGGCATTGATGTGCCAAGTTCTGCCTTAGCGGGATCAGAATTTCAGTTAGATGAAGCTTTAACTTACACAACTTCACCAACTATTTTGAAAACCTTAAGTGGTTCACAAGGAATAGGCATTATTTTGGCAGAAAGAAAACAAAGTGCTTTAAGTGTGTTGGAAACCCTTAAGCAGGCTAATGTTCCAGCGCTTATGCAAGAATTTATTGAGGAAGCAAAGAATTCTGATATCCGTTGTTTTGTTGTGGGAGATAAGGTAGTTGCGACCATGCAACGCACAGGAAAAAATGGGGAATTTAGAGCAAATTTTCACAGAGGCGGTAGCGCGGAAAAGATTCAATTAACAGAACAAGAAAAATCTTTAGCTATTCGGGCAAGTCAAGTTTTAGGATTAGAAGTAGCTGGGGTGGATTTAATTCGTTCCGTGCGAGGACTCTTGGTATTAGAAGTGAATGCTAGCCCAGGGTTAGAGATGATTGAAAAAACGAGTGGTATCGATATTGCTTTACAAATGATAGTGCATTTAGAGAAAAAAGTTTCCATGAGAACATTAGATAATTGAAATAAGGAGCGAATATGATCATTTATTTACATGGCTTTGATTCAAGTAGCCCAGGTAATCATGAAAAAGTAATGCAGCTTAAATTTATTGATGAAGATGTCCGTTTTGTAAACTATAGTACATTGCACCCATTGCATGATATGCAATTTTTATTAAATGAAGTGAATAAACTAGTTTCAGAAACCAAAGATAATAATCCATTGATTTGTGGCGTTGGTTTAGGTGGTTACTGGGCGGAACGTATAGGTTTTTTATGTGGAATTAAACAGGTGATTTTTAACCCTAATTTATTCCCTGAGGAAAATATGCCAGGAAAAATTGATCGCCCAGAAGAATATGAAAATATTGCCACTAAATGCGTGGAAAATTTCCGTGCAAAAAATAAAGGGCGTTGCTTAACATTTTTATCAGTTGGAGATGAAGTGTTAGACTCTCAACGTAGCGCCGAACTTCTTCTTCCGTTCTACGAAATTGTGTGGGATACAAAAGAAACACATAAATTCAAACAAATTTCTCATCATTTACAGCGAATTAAAACTTTCAAAAATAGTTAAACACTGAGAATCTATTCTCATTTTTTCTATGTTTTAAGAGGATTGTGTTTCCCCTTTTAATAGGTCATCGGAGGGTGGTTGAGGATCTTTTGTTTCTTCTGGTGGTTTGCCAATGGGTGTATCTTCTAATTTAGGTTCCTCGCTTTTTGAAGGAGCCTCTTTTTCCTTCTCTAAACCTAATAATTTAGGTTGCAACTCAGAGTAGCTAGTATTTGGCGATAACCAAATGCTGATGAATGCCTGACTAAAAATGTTATCAAATTCTGGTTCTAACACTTTATCGTTTAAGATGAAATAGCCTCGATCTTCTAAGGCAATATAGCTCAACGTATCATTCGGCGAAATATCAGGAAAAATAGATTTAAGGGTGTCGCGGTAATTTTTTATAGAGAAGTCTTCAATGGCGAGATCATCTAAATCTTTAATTAAACTAATGCCAAAGCTTTTTCCCTCAATGGGTTTTGCATAGTTAAAACTTAGCATTAAGGGTCTTAGATGTTCTTCATATTTACCTGTTTCAGTAAATAAGCTAATAGTGTAAACATGAAAAGGTCCCCAATTATAATGTGCTTTACCCACATTCAGCCATTGAGCTGAAAGATGAGATGAAATGAAATATAAAAGAGAGAATAAAATTGCCTTTAATTTCATAATAAAACCACAATTAAAAATAAGCCGACGAATTATAGCAAAATCAAAGTAAAAAAATCAGGCAAGAATGTATTCTCACCTGATTTTTTATGATGACTAGATTCGTTGATTATTTCAAGCTACCAACCATATCTTCTGGACGTACCCATTGATCAAATTGTTCTGCGGTTAACAAACCTAAATTTACCGCTTCTTCTTTCAATGTTGTGCCATTTTTATGCGCGGTTTTTGCAATTTTCGCTGCATTTTCATAACCAATATGAGTATTTAACGCCGTTACTAACATTAAAGAATCATCTAATTGTTTTTTGATGCGCGGGAAGTTTGGTTCAATGCCTACTGCGCAATGTTCGTCAAAGGATACGCAGGCGTCAGCGAGCAATTGAGCTGATTGTAAGAAATTGAATGCCATAACAGGTTTAAACACATTCAATTGGAAATGACCTTGTGAGCCAGCAAAAGAAATGGTGGTGTCATTACCCAGTACTTGCGCGCAAACCATTGTCATCGCTTCACATTGCGTTGGATTCACTTTGCCCGGCATAATTGATGAACCCGGTTCATTTTCAGGAATTAAAATCTCACCGATACCAGAACGCGGACCAGAAGCTAACAAACGAATGTCGTTGGCGATTTTAAATAGAGATACCGCCAGTTGTTTTAATGCACCATGGGTTTCAACTACAGCATCATGAGTTGCGAGGGCTTCAAATTTGTTTTCTGCGGTAACAAAAGGTAAGCCTGTAAATTGTGCAATGTAGTCTGCCACTTTCACATCGTAGCCTTTAGGTGTATTTAATCCTGTGCCGACGGCGGTACCGCCTAATGCCAATTGCGCCAAATGCGGAAGGGTGTTTTTCAATGCACGCAGACCAAAGTCTAATTGCGCTGCATACGCAGAGAACTCTTGACCTAATGTTAGCGGCGTTGCATCCATTAAATGCGTACGACCAATTTTCACCACATCTTTAAAGGCTTCAGCTTTTTGCGCGAAGGTTTTTTGTAAACGTTCAACACAAGGAATGGTGACTTCAACCACTTTTTTGTAAGCGGCGATGTGCATTGCGGTTGGATAAGTATCATTAGAAGATTGGGATTTGTTTACATCGTCGTTAGGGTGAATAATCGATTTTTCACCTAATTTTCCACCATGTAAAACATGAGCACGGTTAGCCACCACTTCGTTCACGTTCATATTAGATTGTGTACCAGAACCCGTTTGCCAAATAACAAGTGGGAATTGATCATCTAATTTATTTGCAAGAATTTCATCGCAAGCTTGTGCAATTAAATCGCGTTTTTCCACAGGTAACACGCCCAAATCGTGGTTAGCGTATGCTGCTGCTTTTTTGAGATAACCAAAAGCTTCGATAATTTCTTTTGGCATAGAGGCTTCAGGACCAATTTTGAAATTGTTACGAGAACGCTCAGTTTGCGCCGCCCAGTATTTATCCGCTGGCACTTGAACTTCGCCCATAGTGTCTTTTTCGATACGAAATGTCATAGATGTTTCCTCTTGTTAAAAATAGTAAAAAAAAGTAGCGAGATTTTAACATTCGGAGGGCATTTATAAAATCTAAAATCCAATAGAGAGGATAGTTTTGTGATATAGATCATAAACTGTTATTGAAAAGCTTATATACAAGTGCAGAGCGCTCTTTATGTGTAGAAGATCAA
>MUYB01000021.1:2282-85047 GCA_002015125.1 [Haemophilus] felis | reverse complement strand
TTCGGTTCGGTTCGGTTCGTCAAAAATCTTGTATTAACGCATAAATCACTGTCAAGCACTTCCTATGCATTAGGAGGTGCAAAATGACCTCTTCTAAAAACGCCAATCTTTCCGCTGCGAAAAAAGCCAAAAACGACGAATTCTATACGCAGTATCACGACATTCAAAAAGAGATGAACGCTTATCTCGATTTTGATGAAAACGTGTTTCGCAACAAAACCATTCTTTTACCTTGTGATGATCCTGAATGGAGTAATTTCACTAAATTCTTTGCTCAAAATTTTACTCGACTAGGCTTAAAAAAACTGATCAGCACCAGTTTTGCTCATCAATCAAAACAGTTAAACACGCCTTATCAGCCCAGTTTGTTTGAAAGTGAAACGGAAGGTTTTGATGAACAAAAATCATTGCAACGGGGCAAAATTTTCACACTTTCTGAAGATACCAATGCCGATGGTGTGATCGATGTACAAGATTTGAAATGGCAGTATTTGCAAGGCGATGGCGATTTTCGTAGCGATGAAATCAAACAACTGCGTGATGAAGCGGACATTATCATCACCAATCCGCCCTTTTCGCTGTTTCGTGAATTTATGGCGTGGATAATGGAGGCAGAGAAAAAATTCGCCGTGATTGGCAATATGAACGCCATTACCTACAAAGAAATTTTTCCGTTGATTAAAGAAAATAAAATGTGGCTTGGAAATGGTTTTCAGGCTGGGAATGCATTCTTTGCAACGCTAATTCAAAAAGATTATGCGGACGGTGTTTTTGATAGTGAAACGGGCTTAGTTAAATTTAGAAATTGTTCTTGGTTCACTAATTTAGAACACGGTCGCCGTCATCAACCTTTACAGTTAATGACGATGGACGACAATCGCAAATTTAACAAACAAATTATCAATAACGCCAACGCTTATCAGCCCTACGATAACTACAACGCTATTGAAGTGCCGTTTACCAATGCTATTCCCAGTGATTTTGACGGCGTGATGGGCGTACCGATTTCGTTTTTGGATAAATACAATCCTGAGCAGTTTGAGATTTTGGGTAGCGATGCTTATAGCGAAACCCCGCCTATCAAAAGATATTCATCTAAAGAAAAAGTAGTAAATGGTAATCGACAGAAATCCAATACAGGTACTATGGGGTGCGTTATAAAAAAAGAAAGTTTTGGTTCAGGAGTATATTTTGATGTTGGATACCCTGTACAAGCTGTTTATAAAAGAATTTTTATCCGCCACAAAACAGGAGCCACAAAATGAAAACCCAGAGTTTGAGGAAGCAAAAACGCAAGACATATTGTACAATCAACCTCAACCTATTATCTGCCCCAAACCACTAAAACACTATGACAAAAGAAAATCAAATTATCTATCAAATAAGCGAGGATAATCATCTTAAGGTGCGTCTTTCCGATGATAATATTTGGCTGACTCAACAGCAAATGACAGCGTTGTATCAAACCTCACGCAGCAATGTAAACGAACATATTAAAAATATCTACGCCGAAGGGGAATTGCAAGAAGAGGCAACTTGTCGGAAATTCCGACAGGTTCAACGAGAAGGCAGTCGCGAAGTTGCCCGCGAACTCCCCTTTTATAACCTTGATATGATTATCTCCCTTGGCTATCGCATTAAATCCTCCATCGCCACAAAATTTCGCATTTGGGCAACAGAACGCCTAAAAGAATACCTTATAAAAGGCTTCACCCTAAATGATGAGCAGTTAAAAAATCTTGGAGGGGGGCATTATTGGAAAGAATTATTAGAGAGAATTCGCGATATTCGCTCCTCTGAAAAAGTGATGTATCGCCAAGTACTCGATCTCTACGCCACCGCAACAGACTACGATCCACAAAGCGAACTGAGCCGAGCATTTTTCAGCATTGTGCAAAATAAACTCCACTACGCCGCTCACGGCAACACCGCAAGCGAGGTGATCTATTATCGTGTGGATAGCGACAAACCTTTTGCAGGTCTTTTAAGTTTTAAAGGCACGCAACCTACGCAGGCGGAAGCTATGGTGGCGAAAAATTATCTGCAAGAACAAGAGTTGAAAGCGTTAAACAATTTAGTTTCCGCCTATTTTGATTTGGCGGAATTAAAAGCCTTGGAACAAACGGAGATGAAAATGGCGGATTTTGTTTGTGAACTGGACAAAATTTTATCTGCCACTGGGCGAAAACTGTTGGATAACGCTGGCAGTATTTCCGCAGAACAAGCGAAAGAAAAAGCCCGAGCAGAATATCAAAAATATAACGCCAAAACCCTTTCTGAGGTGGAAAAAAGCTATTTACAAAGCATAAATCGCCTTCAACGCCAAGCAAAAGGAAAATCAAAAACAGGAGCAAGCAAATGAAAACCCAACTCAATACCCAAATTACTGTTGAGCAACTCTGTGAAGGCTTTGTTTACAATGAATTAGAAGGCAAAGGCTTGTTCGGTTTAAATGGGCGGCTCACTATTCAGCCTGAATATCAACGCAACTATATTTATGCGGACGGCAAAAAAGATGTGGCAGTCATTCGTTCCATTTTAAAAGGCTATCCGCTGGGGCTGATTTATTTTAACCAAACCGCCGATGACAAATTTGAAGTGCTAGACGGTCAGCAACGTATTACCAGTATCGGACGCTTTGTAAAAGATAAATTCGCTATTATGGACGAAAACAACATTCCGCTATATTTCAGCAGCCTGCCGAAAGACAAACAGGCATTGATTTTAAATACGACTTTGCTGATTTATCAATGCCAAGGTGAAGAGAGCGAGATCAAAGAATGGTTTAAAACCATCAATATCGCAGGCGTGCCACTTAATGACCAAGAGCTGTTAAATGCCGTGTATTCAGGGCGTTTTGTGACGCTGGCAAAAGCAGAATTTAGTAACTCACAAAATGCCAACATTCAAAAATGGTCAGCATTTGTGAAAGGCACGGTCAATCGCCAAGATTTCTTGGCTTGTGCGTTGGATTGGGTAAGCCTTGGGAAAATTAGCGAATATATGAGCCATCATCGCAATGATGACAACATCAATGAATTAAAAACCTATTTCAACACCGTGATTGATTGGGTGAGCAGCACTTTTGTTGAAGTGAAAAAAGAGATGTGCGGTTTAGAATGGGGCAGACTTTATCGCACCTACGGCACAACGCCTTACAACCCTACGGAATTGGCCTCCAAAGTTACCGCACTTTATGAGGATCCGAGCGTGGAAAACCGCAAAGGCATTTGGGAATATCTGTTAGGCGGCGAACAAGATAAACGCCTACTAGGCATTCGTATGTTTGATGAAAAAACCAAAAAAGAAGCCTACAAAAAGCAAACGGAAAAAGCGAAAACAGACGGCGTATCGAATTGTCCGTTATGTGCCGTGGGCGAGAATGCCAATAAAAACAAAATTTGGACGCTCAAAGAAATGGAAGCCGATCACGTTACCGCTTGGAGCAAAGGTGGATTAACGGGGATTGAAAATTGCGAAATGCTGTGTATTACGCATAATCGTTCAAAAGGGAATCGCTAACGCTTTCAACAACAAAGGCAATAAAAAATCCCAGTTCAAAAGAACTGGGATTAGAAATTGGTGCGACTAGCTGGACTAGAATATATCTCTTAACCAATTGATTAATAAGAATATAAGAAATAAAAACTAAAAAACAAAATACCAAATATAATACTATTTGGTATTTTGCTTATTATTGTTTTAAAACAAAACCGCCCGTGCGTTGAGGCACAAGGCGGTTTATGATATGATCACTCTTGCACTATGGCGGCGGCTCGCACTACCGCTAATAGTGTGAGCCTAGTCGCTTAGCCTTGTAGTGCTAAGGGGGTGATTTATGTGAAAACATCAGAAATTATTACTCTGATAATACTAGCATTTCTGCTAGTGGGGGCAATCGGCTTTAAGGTGTTCGCTACACTGGATTTGCTGATTGCAGTATTCAATAAATTAGCCTAACGGCTGGGAAGGGGATAGGGTCGCAACCTGTCCCCGACCTTTTTTATTCTATGCCTTTTCACTCCCCTTTTCAACATTTCCCTCAAACCCTTGCGGATATTGTTTTCGGTTCACTTCGCTTTCATAGGCGGTTTTGCAGTGTTCCTTGTCAAAAAACAGTCCGTTAATCACAGGATACAACACCCGCCAGCGTTTTTTCGGCTTTTGGGCAAGTATCGCCCCTCGATAGGTGCGGCTGGAAAGGGTTTCATCTGCCGCACCGCCTAAAAGGGCGTTAAACAGTTGATCAATTGCAATAACAACGTGATAGCCCCAATTTTTTAACTTGCTAAGTTGAATTGCCATGCTTGCCCCTCCTCTTCTATTTCTGCCAATTGCGCTTCATTCTCAGCGCTCAAAATGCGGTCTTCAAATTTTTGACGTTGACCAATAATGACACCCACAGCAAGAGCAAATTGATTAGATTTCTCAATCACTTTTTGCACTAAGATTTCAAAGGGTACACCACGCTGTTCTGCGATTTGGCGTAACATTGGTGTTTGTGCCTGATTATCCGCCTGATAGGCTAAGGCTTCTTTTTCTTGGCGGTAGAAACTTTCGATTTCTGCTTGTGGATACCCCACTAATAAAGCATCTTTAAAGCTATCTGCTTTGTTTGCAAGTGCGTTAATTAAACGCCTTTTCTTCTCGGCGAACAGTGTCGCCTGATTTTCTTCTGAAAGCACCCATTGCCCGTTTTCTAGCTGGTGATATTCGCTCGGCTGTGGGTCAATTAATATGGGCTTGCCGTTTTCAGCGGTGTGAATTTGTTTTCCTGCCGCTTGCCCTTGCAGTAAAGCGGTGTAAGTTTCGTGGGAAATTTCAACCGCACTTTCAGGAATTGAGGTTAAGCCGTCATCGAAATAAAAGCCGTTTTTAAAGTAGATTTGCATAGTTTTCCTCTTGTTTTATTAGTAAATATAAGCTAATATAAGTAAAAATCAATTAATAAAGAGGCAATATGAAAACCTTAATTATTCAACGCAAAGCAATGAAGCAACTTCGTCGTATTCCTGAAAGCGACGTTATCATTGATAAATGTGAAGAATTAAAATCTTTTCCTTATTGCCAAAATGTTAAATCATTAACTAATCATAAATACCCTTATCGCTTCCGTGTGGGGCGTTATCGGGTGTTTTTTAAACTCATTGGCGATACACTTAATATCGTTTCCGTTGAAGAGGTGAAAAAACGTGATGAACGCACTTACTGATGTTCAATTCTTAAACAACGAGCAAGGTTTGCCAAACTTTGCCGTCGTCCCTATTGCGACTTTCGAATGGCTGAAGCAAAAAGCGGGGGTAAAATCACCCCTTGAAACTGGCATTCCATACGAAGTGGCTAATCTTGCCTTAAAACAAAAAGTCTCCGCCCTTCGTGCGTGGCGTGAGCATTTGGGCTTAACGCAGGCGGAAGTAGCAAGCCGTTTAGGCATTAGCCAGTCCGCTTATAGCCAGCACGAAAGTGCGAAATATTTACGCAAGAAAACCCGTTTAAAAATGGCACTTGCATTGGGTATTAACGAAGAGCAATTGGATTTTTAGGTGATTGATGGGCTAAAGCCCCCCTGCGCGCTAATGACCAATAGCTACATAATATGTCGTTCCAACTATAACAGTGGCGGATGATGTAAAACCAGTTCTTGAGACATTACTAATTCTTGTATCTCGCCCTCCACCCGTTTTCGAGTGAGATACAATAAAACATTCTCGAGGAAAGGCGCGTGGGAATAAAATATCATTTGTTGTCGCAACACCCCATTGAATCATTAATCCGTTAGGCAAAACCGTCCAGCCGTTTGTGCTTATATTCTGAGTAAACCCATTATGTTGATTAATTAATTTAACAACCTCAGGATTAAAATCCGTAATCTGCGCCACTGTATGCGTATGGTCAATATTTGCTTTTTCCGACCGCACTTGTTGTAAATCCTGTGCTAATCGGCTGGCATCTAGCTGTCCGCTGTTTACCACTTCACCAAAAGCTTTGATCCAAAACTGCACATCATCGAAGCTGTTTTTGGCTTTAATGCAGAGTTTGAAGATGATGGATTTTGGGCGGTTTTCATTAGCAGTTGGTACCACTTTTGATGCATCAAAAATGGTGGTGTCTTTTTTTTCATGATGACCACCAGTACCAAATGAGTAATTCGCTTGTCTTCCTGTTACTTCAAATACCCCCGAGCCTGTGGTATATAGGGCGTATAGATCACCTCCAAAGATTGATTTAAGTTCTCCTCGTATATTTCGGATGGCATCTTCCTGCTTCTCCCCCACTCTTAACCCGTTGCCTGCGTTGCGGATAAAGCGGTCTTCGGCGTTGGGCAGTTTGTTTGCGCCGTATTTGTTGTTTAGGTAGCGGTGTAGTTCGGGGTAGTCGGTGCTGGAAATCGTGCCGCCGTTACAAGTCAGCCAGCCGTTGGGAATGTTGTCTTGCGGAAAATACGCCATCATTCCCACATCGGAGCGTTGCAAGTTCGGTAAGCGGTTTTTATTGCCTAACACCCGATATAAATCGGGATAAGTGTTTTGCGCAAAAGTCGTTCCGTCACAACGTAGAAAACCCTGAGGATTGGCGATTTCTTTTGGGAATGCCACTACAGAGCCAATCGGCAAGCCGTCTTGATTATCGGTGCGTTTCCATTCCGACCAGCTGTTATTGTTGCTTGCGGTTTGCCAGCGTTCGTACACTTCGCCTGAATAATGCCGTCTGAAAATCTGATGACACCAGTTTTCATTGCCTGCCCCGCCTGTAATCACTTGCAGATTGCCTGTAAAGCCTTGCGATTGTCGCACGCCCTCTGCAGGGCGGTTGTAGCTGTTGTGAATGGAATTAATGGAATAAATCCCTGCGGTGCGTAAATCGTTTAGGTTGCCTGTGGCGGCTCTCAGTTGAAAATCCGTAATGCCGTAGCCTGCTAGGGTGGTCGCTGGGCTTTGTTTGCTGTTTGCGAGGTCGTAAGCCGTTTTCACCGCTCTTGAGGTGGCGACCGTGTCGGAGCTGTTGCTGTTGACCACATCGGATTTTTTCGAATTGGGAATGCGTTCATTGAGACTGCGAGCATTGCTTTCCACTTTGTCATTGACCTGTTTTACCGCCTTTGGTGTGGCGGCTCGGTCTTCGGCGTTTGAGTTAATAGCGTTGTCGAGTTGGGTGATGCCTGCCGCTGTGAGGCTTGCTGGGCGGACTTCGGGAATGTCAGCAATAGTCAAGCCCCAAAGCGTCCAATGTTGACTGCCTGTTGCTGGGGTTTGGTTGCGATTTTGGGTTAAACTGCGGTAGGTTTTTCCCTGATATTGTACACAGGCACCTTGAGGATAGTCTATTGTGCTAGACCATTCAGGCACACCTCGTTGCAATAGATACATTAAATGCTCGTCATTACGTTTAAATAAGGCGTTAAAATGTTCCATTGTGGGAATGCCGCCCGTTTGTTCGAAAGTGAAGCCCCAGCCTCGATTAATATCGGGGAAGTTATCGACTTCACGAGGTTTAGCATTGCTGGCAAAGATTTTTTCATCAGGTTTGTTTTGAATTGGCATAATGTTCTACCTTATTGTGTAGCGATATTTCACCCCTAAATGTCGGGGTAAAATATCAAGATGGTTGATGGCAAATTGTTTAAAATCCGTGAGGCTACGCTGTGGAATGCTGATATTAACGCTCATATTCAAGTTATCTACCACATCTACGCCCTCGCCAAAGATAAACTGTGCTGCGTTAATCACATCCTCTAGTGTGGCAGTTTGGTAGTTTTTTAATATTCGGCATTTGATTAAAAAGCGGTAATCTTCATCGGAGAGTTGTACACTGTCGGCAAGCGGATCACGTTTACGATACCACTGTCCACCGATATTTTGATTTAATCGCCCAAAAGCACGTGCATTTTGAGCGGTATGAAAACCAAAGAACTGGCGGAGTTGATAACCATTAAGCGTTCGCATTTGTCCAACGTGCTTACCTACTAAATCTAGTTGATGCCCTATTGCTTGTTCAATATTTAGCGCGTCTTTCAGGCTTTCTAGCCCTAAAAAGCAGGGGTTGAATGTCTGTTCAAACAGTTTAATCGTTGCAAGGGCTTTGGGCTTATGGCGGTATTGCCAAATCAGCAACTGGGAATAGCTCATTATTCCACCTCAATTTGAATATTTGTCCCTTGAATGCGAGCAAGTTCTCTTGGCAGGATAGCGATATTTTCTGCGCCTAAATTCACCGCACTTTTGCCAATTTTTAAACTTTTCACCCAAAAGCCGCCGACGGTATTAATGGGGCTATATAAGCGTGATAAGCTAACATTCTCGCCAATTTTAAATTTCACTGCAGCAAGCGTGTTTTTAATGCTTTCCTTGTCAACTTCGGTGAAATCTTCATAGCGAACTAAGGTCATTTGTACAAAAATATCGGTAGGCGTGGCTCGGTCAAATCTTATGGGGCGTTCTCGTCCTCTGCGTTGTAAATTGACGGTAATATTTCCCTGTAGCCCGACGCCAGCTCCTTTATTTTTATAGATGATATTGGCGATTTGTTCATCATCGCCACCCTCAACGATGACATTTATACTATGTCCACTTACGCCATTTTTATCCGTTCTTCCTGTGTTATTTTCCAATACAACCACTTGCTTTACATCGGGCAGATCGGCAATCTCCCCCTCTAACCCCTCCGCAGCATTGCGTGCGTTTTTGGCACGGCTTTTCATAAATCGCTGTCTAAGTTGGCTATCGGTTTCCTCATCAACGCCGACTTCTGCATCCGTTGAGGTGGTTGCACTATTTAAGCCTAACGTAACGGTTTCAATGGTGAGCGGTGAATGAGCGTTGAGACTAAATCCGCCTAGTTGCTCACTTCTAAAATCAGCTCGCGCAGAACCCGCTTCATTTAAGTTCACCCCTTGCACCAAAACCCACCGCACATTGTTTCCATCAATGACAGTAAGGTTTTTTAGTTGAGTATGCGGTTCCCCTGTTAAAATCACTGAGCGAAGATAACTATAACTTGCTTGACGGCGGATAAGTCCTGCGTAAGCCACGCGTTGTTCAAGCCAAGCTCCCGTGGCTAAATCAGGATCTAACTGACGATAAATATCTTCAGCTAACTCTTCTAAATCAGCTTTAATTTGCCCTAAAATGCCGATCATCTGTCCATCAGGACTATCTGGTGCAAGGTTAATGTTTTGTCCATAAATGCGTTTAAATCCTTGTTCAAGATAGGCTAAAATGCTATCGAGCCTTTCAATCACAATACCTGTTTCAACCAATTGTGCCATTTGCCCTCCTAAGAGCGATAAAGTGCGCTGTGTTTTTGTCCGTAAATATCAACGTAATCAATACTGACGGTTAAACTTCGGCTTTCTGCATCAAACTGCGATTGGTAAGCCGTTAATTCTTTTACCCCCTGCGTTTCCAAAACCTGACGTTTGATGCGTAGCTCAAGTGCTTGTAAGTTCACTGCTTTGCCCATTTTTTCCAGCCACGGTAGCCCGTGTTCCAAATCTAAAAACCAATCGTTGGCAAAAGACCAAAGTCGAGTTTTAACCATTTGTGCCACCGCTTCGCTTTGTGTGCAATAGCTGTTTATGCCGTTGCCAAATGTCCAGTCGTGATTATGATCTAGTCGCCTTACTTGCATTATGAAGGTCCTCCTGTTGAACCACCGCTATCGCCTGGGTGCGTATGTGAATTGCCTGATACGCCAGCAGAAAGGCAATCTGTATCACTGGAAATCACGCCCGTGGCGGAAAACTCGCCCGTTTGTGTGGTGTTGCCTGTATGCTGTGTATCACCTTTGTGTTCAATATTGCCTTGAATATAAATCGTGCCGTTGGTTACTCGAATAAAGGTGCTACCATCTAGAGTCTGCATTGATAACCCATTCATAAAAAAGCCCTTTATCGCATTCGGCACGGCACAAATACCAGGGATAAACATTGCGTCTGATAAATCGTGAAAACGATAATCTAGCGGCTCGCTAGCCTTGCCTGATTGCCACCAACCATCAATACAACGCTCGGCAAATAACGCTGTGCCCTCATCGCCTGCGTGTAAAGGAAAGGTGAAGGCAAAACCACCACCTCGAGGGAAAGACACTGGCACATAAACTAGTGGTGGAATTTGTACCGTCTTTCCTGCTGATAACACTTGCTTAATTTGCAAGGCAAGGGTGACGGTTTGATTAACGGGATCGAAGTTCACCACTTTCGCAGGCAAAGCCGTGTGAATTTGTTTTTGTGCTTGCGTGATTTGTTCATCTACCGCTGTTTCAGGGGTAGCAAGATGTGGGTTGTAGTGGGTCATTTGTTTACCTAGTTTGATTGTTTTACCTGTTCTAACTTGCAAGTTTGTGGCTGTGAATTGCGTGTTGGTGTGGTTTAGCCTATTTCTCCACTTTCTTAAACTTTCCGCCCACCACCACAAGGCGGCTTATCCAGTCGCCCTCGGCTCCATCGCCTTGGTGGGCAAGTTTGATGATTTTATATTCACCATTAAAGTGCGGTAAAATTGACCGCACTTGTACTAATCCGCCCACTCGCAAAGCAGGATTAAGTAGGCAAGTTAAGGCTAATCCGTCATCGGTCTGTTCAGGCATTTTGAGCATTCCCGTTTCTTGCGAAAGCAAAACCGCCTCATCATTTAGCACCTTATCTTTTGGCAAAAAGACAAAATCGCCATCTTGAATAGACCAATCCGCATTATTATTTTTCGCAATACGATTAAGAACTTCTCGAGTATCGCCGTTTATCACTCTTCCTCGTGGTAGTTGTCTTTTGTTAGGAATATCTACCGCACTTTCTTTCACATCAGGCATTGTTTTTTGTAAGGCTTTGATAATTTGCTCATCGGTTGCCCCTTTTTTTAAGGTGGTTTCTGCTCTTGATTGTGTATAAGCATTAAATCCGTCCGCACATTCCATATCTAGAATTAAATCTAAATCATCACGGCGGATTTTTACACCTGTAATATCGCCTGAAAAAATAGTGCGTAAGTTCTCATAACCCACCGAAAGGGTGAGTTTTTTAAATTCACCACTTAATGCTTGGTTGATATGCGTGCGGTTTAAATTCCAAAGGCTCACTTTAGCAGGGTTGGGTTTTTCGTTAATGGTTTTATCAATTTCAAAAGCCACTCTAAGATTGTTAATTTTCAGGGTTTCGCCCTCACCTGAAATCTCAACATTCCACTGTCTGCCAAACTGTTTCATCGGTTATTTCTCCGCAATATACAAAAAGCATCTTGTACCTAAGTCTTCGATCGACATTGGATCTAAATTCGCACCGCTCTCATCCATTAAATAAAACACATAAGGGCGTGTAGCACGATTAAGCAGTGGTACTCCGCAGCCAAGGGCGAGCCCTGTACAGATTTGTTTTTGGTTAACAGGTTCAAAAATATCCATTACCCAAAACTGCCCAATACTGTTAAAACGCAGGGTTAGGCGGATTTTAATCCCTAAAAATTCAAAGGTTTGTTCTTGGTAAGGTGATTGTGTAAGGGGAATTTGAAACATTTCATACCTCATTTAAACCAACCAGTTATTAAAGATTTATCCACAGGTTTTAACTGCGTTGTGCCTTGTTGGGTTTTGCTGGCGGATTGGGTGCCTGCTCGACCGCTCTTTTTTTTGCCTGCCACAGAAGACGCACTCGCCGCCGTTGCGGTTTCCACAATAAAAATCTCTCTTGCGGTAATGGTAAATTCGGCACTGCCGTCTAAGGTTTGCTTAATGGATACTGCTTCAATCAGCATATTTTGATAAAGCATTATGCCCGTTTGAATATCAATAGTTTGTCCTGACTTCTGAACAGCGACTAAATCTGCGTAGCATTTTTGAACCCGTCCGCTACTGTCGGAACTATCCAAAAAGCCACCTAAACCGAAATCAGGCAAAAAAGGGGCAACGGTGCGTACTTTATTCAGCGTTTGCTTGCCTAAATCGAAACCGCCTTGAATTTGGCTTACAAGGCGGTTCGCTTTCGCTAGAGTTTGTTGGGTATGTGAAACAATCGTGGTAGGCAAAGGAATGGTATTTAAAAAATCCGTAATGCCTCGAATATTGCCCACATTTGGGATAGTTAATCCTGCTGCCTCGTGATCGTGATCAACGACAAACCCCACAATGGTTACCCTTTTGGGCTTTAATACGGCGTGGTCGGCAATTTCCGCCCCACTTTCTATCGGATTTGCGGTGATAGAAAGGGTTGAGTTATGGTCTTCCGTGCTAACCACATCTAGGGTAATCGTGCCTATTTTGCGGTTAGAAATTTGAGTGAAATTAAACATAAACTCCTCACATTACCACCGCACTTTTGGCATTCAGTACGGCTTGTGTTGCGTTAAAACTCGCTTTACCAATCTCTTTTACGACATCGGTTGTCCCGTGAATGGTGAAGTTTTGCGTAATGTTATTATGGCTATTGCTCATTCGATTATCCGCTTTATTTTGCGTCACTGCTTGGCTGGTAATATTGGAAATTTTAGCAGGGCTTTTAGCCTCATTGCCAAAAAAGCCCGTTACGCTATCCCATAACCCTTTTGCTTTTTCTGAGGCATTGGAAAGCATCTTCGTTGGTGAAAAATCCTTTACTGCCTCCACAATCGGGGCGATATACGCCTCATATTGTTGCTTAATCCAATCAAACACCGCTTTAAACGGTGATTTAATCGCTTCCCCTAATTCCTCAAAAAATTGCCCAAGTGCGGTAAATTTTTCTTCAAACCACAGGCTGATTTTGTGAGTCAGATCTTGTATCCAACTCTTAGCACTTTCTACAAAATCGCTAACAGCTTTTTTAACTTTATCCCAATGTTTAATTAATAGATAAATGCCATACCCTAATGCGGTCACTAAGGTAATAATTAAGCCTATCGGGTTGCTAATAAACGCCGCTCTAATTGCTGTGGCAATACGAGGGAGCAGAACTAATAATTTACTTCCCCAACCTAACAAGATTTGCAACCCACCACTTAACAAGCTAAACACTTTGGTTATACCTGAAAACCGCATTAATGCCGCAAACACTTTCACACCGATACCACCAATGGCGGCTAATTGATTACCAAATAGGGCGACAATTAAAGCAAGTCCTGCTATTGCTTCAGGCAAGTTTTCGCTTGCCCATTGACTAAACAGCATAATTTTTTCGTAGGCAAGACTGCCCCATTCAATCAACGGCTGCCAAAATTCGCCAAAAGCACTTTCTCCCCCTCGAAGATAAGTGAGGAAATCATCAACCAGTAAAATAACGCCTGTCATAGCAAGCATTAAAAGCCCTAACGGATTGGTGGCAAAGGCTAACATAATGCGACGGCTTAGCCATAAAAACGCCGCACCGAGAAGATAAATCGCATTTTCCCAACCTATTGTGTGAGAAATCAGGCTATCCATCATCCCTATACTGCGAGTGAAAAAATCAATGAGCCAAGCAAGGCTATCACCAAGTAGATTAAGTCCTTTTTTAATCAGGTCGTTATTAATGATAAACCAGTTTTTAAACGCCATAATCATTCGCTCAATGGCAGGAGCAAAACGTAACGCAATGGTTTCATTTACCGCTTTGATGATTTGAAAAAATGTCGCCAAGGCATCTTTAAAGCTGGCGGCGGTTTTAGCGTTTTCTGTTGTGCCAACACCGAGCGTGAGCTTGTCAATCTCCGCCATTTCTGCCAAAAGTACAGTCTTATTTTTGCGTAAAGTTTGGATCATTGTTTCATCAATGCCTAACTTTGATAGCATCGCAATTTGCTCTTGGTTGCTCATTGACTGCATTTTGTCGGAAAGCTCGCCCATCACCTCCATTGCAGACTTCACATTACCCTTAGCGTCTTTTGCACGCAAGCCGTAATCTTCAAAGGCTTTTGAGCCTCGTCCGATCCCTTTTGCGGCTTCGCCTATGGTGCGTGAAAGCCCTGCTATGGAAGATTTCACCGCCTCCGTTGATGAGCCGTTGGTTTCTGCCACTTTGCCAAGTTGATAGATTTTATCCGCCGCTTCGCCTGTTACATTAGAAAGCTGGTGAATGGTATCTAGTGCGGTTAATTGAGCGTTCGCAAAGGCGGTAAGCCCTGCTACCGCTCCCGTCATCGCCGTCCCAACAAGCCCTGCAGCAATAGGTAATTTCCCTAATAAACCATTGGCTTCCTTGAGCTTGTTTAAATCCTTTTCAGCAGTTTTTATGCCAATTCTAATAAGCAGTTCGTTGAGTAGCATTAGCGCGCTCCCGTTCTTGTTGATTGATCTCGGCGATCACTTCGTGAAAAGATAAAAGGTCGCTCAATGAATAGACCGACCTTAATTCGTGAAGTGTGCAATATTGTTTTACAATTGGCGTAAAAATAAACCAATCAACGTTGGATTGGCTTATTTGACTTGTGTGTTCGCAGGAAGCATATCGCTCAACAATGCTTTCCCACCGCTGAAAAAATCCGCGAACTGGTAAATCACCCCCTCCATCAATACCTTAATCAAGTGATGTCGGTATTGATTGAAATGTTTATCAGGGTTATCCGATAAGCGGTATTTTACCCCCTCAACATTGCAACTGGTGTGTTTTAACACAATGTCTTCTAGGGCTTTTACCGCAGGATCGCCAAGTGAACCCAATAAATGCGTTAAAACCGCATAGCCTATTTTTTCTTGGCTTTCGACTTTAACGCTTGATAAATCCACGCCTTGCACTAATTTCAAGGCATTTTTCACTGCACTCCACGCACTCATTGCATTGGCTGGTGTCATCACATACTGCACATTATCTAATTCAAATTCGTGTTGCATTTCCATTGACTACACTCCTTTTTCTAGGTTCATCACCACATTTTCAAACTTAATTGTCCACGTTTGGGCATTATGCCCCTGTCCTCGCACAAAGTTTGGCGGTGTGGTGAAATAACCTTTGGTTGCCGTTACCACATCGCCGTTCATTAAATCACGAATGGAAAGGGTCATTGGGCTAAAGGTTTTAATGCTGTTTTTCTGCTGATTACGCAACTTAATTAAAAAGGCGTTATCTTCGGAATGTTGTTTGACTTTTAAGGTTAATGTGCCGGATTTATCCGTATTAGCGATAAAAATCCCTCGCCCATCAGCCCCCACAATATACTCGCCATCATCAACAGAATACGTAATATTAACCACATCTGCACCGTCTGACCAATCGCTAATCTCACGACCATCAAGCAAAACGCTGACTTCTTTTGGATCGAATACTGCCATCTTTATTCTCCTTATCGGTTATAGTTCACAATCACATCAACAAAATGAATTGCACCCGCCAACTTCACCGCCGTTTGAATTGGGGTGGCTCGGCGTTGTTCACGGTCGCTATCTGAAAGGGTGTCCATTGGTGCCGCCCAAACGTAGTAGCCTTTTTCCAAATAATCGCCTGTTTTAAGGGAACCGAAGCTATCGCCCGTCCATTGACCCGGCGCAAAGGCACCGTTATTAATTCCCTCTAAGCAGACTTTTTCTACCGCAGAAATTAGCACCGCTTGCCCTTTATCCGTTAATGGAATTTTAGTCGGCGATTTGTACAAACGAGCAAAGACTTCTTTTTGTACCGCATCGGTGAACCAGTCTAAAATCACGATTTCATCAGCAAATTTACCGCCAATCACCGTCCCTTCTGCCAGCATTGCGACATCATCATAATAGGTGTAGGTGTTAATGCCTAAGCGTTTTGCCTTGTTGTGTTCTGTAGCAGTAACGTCATCGGCGGTAATGCCCGGTTGCGTTTTAAATTTCAGCGTCATTGTTGAATTATTCGCCGCAAAGTTGACCGATAAAAGCCGTGCTAATGCGGAAGATGCAGCGTATAAATCGTCTTTGTCAAAAATCGCCAAAGTATGATCTAACTGTGCGTCATACAATTTTTTGAAAATATTTGTGGTTTTCCATTCCAAGCCATCAGGACGAATGACGTTCACCCCGAAGAGTTTAGTATTTGCTTGAGCGTATTTCGCACAAATTTCAATTTGATCGTCGGTCAGCTGTGCAGCAAAGGTAAAGCCGTACCAGTTGTTATTGACTTCCGCCACGTTAAACAAGGCTTGACTGATTTTTTCAGCGGATAAAGTCACTGCATTTGTGCCTTTTTCACTCGAGGCTTGTCCGTTTTCGAGTTTGAGCATTGAGCCAAGATAGCTACCGTCTGCACCGTTATCGAAAGCGTAGCCAAACACGGTTTCCGTTTGTACACCACCTTGATTACTTTTGATTAAAAAGCGCTTTCCGACCTCGTCATAGCTAAAATTAACAGGCTTAGAAAGTTCGGTGAGTTTTTCCTGAATTTTTTCCGCAACGTTATTAAGGGCTTCACATTCTGTTAAATCCAAGCCTTGAATATTGACCGCACTTCCCCCAATAGAGAGCGAAAAATAACCATTCCCTACTCGTTTAAAATCCTCAATATCGTGGTTAATCACCGCGCTGGATAAGCGGTTATAGGTTTGCTCGATCGTGGCGGCTTGTTTTTGCCAACGACAAATAATCAACTGTTTCGCGCGTGGGCTTTGGGCGAAAAATGGGAAAGCAGCTTTTGCCGTTTCGGAATCTGTGCCAAACAGTTGTTCGACTTCTTGCTGGCTCTGCACATAAACATAACGGGTATGCTCATCTTTGAACGCATTGCCCGCTTCAGGGGTAAATAACGCCACCACACCGAAATCTTTTCGGGGAGCGGATTTAGGTACAGTATTAAGCTGTACATTAACAACATTGGAAATGGATAATGCCATTTGATTTCTCCTGTTTTTTAGGGATAAAAAAACCGCACTTTAATCACTCAAAGTGCAGTGGAATAAAAAAGCGTAAAATGTAAAGCAAACACTAACTCGGTTTAACCACCTCTGCCGAAATCGAGCCGCCTAATGCCACCTGCTCAATCGGGCTAAGTGGTGTATCGACAATATGATGATGTGAAACTTCTATATCAAACTGCCCACGCTCTTCTGCGTTGCCTGCAATAGTTGTGGTGAGATTGCGAACATCAGAACAGCGAATTAAACTTGCATTCATCGCACGAAAGGCACTTATCATTGCGGAGCTTTGCAACAGCGTACGCAGTTTTAACGCCATTGCTAAGCCCTTATTGCCGTAGCAAGATAGGCTAATTGTGCTAAGACAGCTTGTTGTGATTCGCTCGGTTGTGCCATCAAAGGTGCGACGGCTTGCCCCTATTTCTTGGCTGGTCATTAAATCTACTGTGATAAAATGGCTTAGCCTATTTTCAGGCAACCAACCGCCAATCACTACGCCGTCAGGTAATTTCAAAGCCTTCTGAATCGACTTTCGCAGTCGCACTATGTCGAACGCCGATATGGTAGTAGTATCCATAATCTCCCCAATCTCCAAAACTGACAATGCGATAATCTCGCTCTCGAAAAGCAATCAAATCACCAATGCTTAAAGGCTTTTCCGTAAAGAACTTCATCGACGGTAAAAAGCGTTCACCTTCAGGCAACAATTGAACATCATTTGGTGTTGTTGGAATCACCACCGCCACCACTTGTTCAGGCTCGCTATAAACCGCCTCAAATCCTTGTGCAGAATGCTCACCGCTCAACCTTTTTACGCTAACCACTTGCTTAAAACGGCTGGAATGTAACCGCCCACGCTGATTGATTAAGCTCATTTCACCACTCCTGTAATCGATTGTCGAAGTTTCCCTGTATCAATCAACGGCTTGCTCGATCCTTTTCGTTTAATCGTACTCGGTGCATTAGGCGTCCAGTTGCCCTCAACCATATTCTGTTGAACATCACCCTGTGCGACGAGTGCAATTTGTTTGTAAATGGTCTCAATCGGCAAGCCTTTTTGAAACAATTCCGCAAACAATTGAACGTACTTCTCTTGATTGTCGATCAGGGTTTTACGCAAAAAAGGACGCTCTGGAATGTGTTCGTTGCCAAACTCCAGCACCGCTGCAAGGCTTGCTAGGTTAAACTGCGGTTGATCTTCCACTGGTTTATTTTGCTCTTCAGGTATGCCAACAAATACGCCTTTATTGCCTAACGCTACTAAGGTATCCGATAACTGCTCAAGCATTTTAAAATTACCCACAATGGATACACTCATACTACCATCACTCCTACGCCCACTAATTTCCGTAGCCGTAAAAATTCCTGCCCGTAAGCAGTGGTTTGATAAAACTCATCAAGACTGCTGGTTGCTATCGACATTGCATAACTTGCTGATAATTCCCCCGCACTTTCTGCACTCACAGGGCGGATTGCTCCGCCTTGTGAATGTTGTGCTTGCTTATTTAAGGCAAGCAAATGTGCCGCTAACGCCATTACCCCACGTTCATAGAGCCGTCCCCAGTGCTTTTCGCTGATTTCGGCTTTGGCATCTTCAACAAAAAGACCGATTTTTTCGGAGTCGGTCTCTTCAAATTCAGGATAGCGTGCTAAAAAACGTTGCGGTAATGGCATTTTCTACTCCTTAATAATCCACATAAAGGGCGGCTTGTGGCTCTTTGAAATTCACGCCACCGAACACCATTGTTAAGCCTGATTGGTAAGTCACAAGGTCTTTTTTACCCGCCCCAATCACGGTCGGGCTTTTCGGCACGTTCATTTCCACATAGTTTTTGTCGTTGGTGTAAACCAACGCTCGAGTTTTACCTTGGTTGGCAAGTTTGCCGAAGTTAGACGGCAGTGCGTCAATCTTCACCTCTTTACCTACTGCCCCTTTGAGCTTCTCTTCTAACCACTCTAATGCGGTTTTGTCGGAGTTTGGTCGCTCAAGCAAGGCAAGGTGGGTTTTATCCGCACTGTCAATCGCAAAGGTGTTTGGCACCGCAATACGATGAGTTTTCTCAATGGCTCGTAAGAAGGTTTCTTCAAAAAACGTAATGGCTTTGGTGTAATCCATTGCACCGACTGCGGTATTTGGGGTTTTGGTCGGCGTATAAACCTCAATCTCGCTGGCGGTTAATAAGCCTTGTAAGCGAGTATCACGGCTATGCCCTAAAAACGCCACTTTCTGTAAGGTTTGGTGAGCGTTTTGGTTTAAAGCGTAGAGTTTTTCAGTGTTGACCTGCACCCCAAGGGCGGCGGCTTTTTTCAGCTCGAACTCGTGCCATTCCACCAGTTTCATCCACGTAACTAACGGGACTTTTTTGTGGTTAAAGGTCACGCCCACTTGGTCGAACACGCTGGTATTGAGCGAAATCAATCCGCTGTCTAAATCGCCTGTGATGTCTGAACTAAAGCTCAAAAACTCATCGGCAAGTTCGCTGCCCTGTGAATTGATATGCACAAATTTCGGGAAGACGATATCGGGGTATTTGGTGCGGTCAATGCCCGCTTGCACTTCGGTTAATGCGGAACGTAAAACATTAATATGTGGCATATTTTCTCCTTATGAATTATAAACGGGTGATTTCAGCAAGATTGCCAGCAACGGCGATCACAACAAAGTCAGTTTCGATTGTGTTCGTGCCTTTTGATTTTACAATCGTCCCAGCTTCTTTTTCGTTTTCTTTTTGGGCTTGAACATAAACTTTATCGCCTCGTTTGAGATCTTCCACGCCTTGAGCAATCTCCACCCAAATGCTATCGGCAGTGCCAATGTGCATCACATCGCATAACTGCCCTTTTGGGGTCTCGTCTTTGATGACGTTACGCACCACCACGCCTGCCAGCGTGTCGGTTTTTGCTGTTAACGCTTTCACGCCTTTTTCTGACAAGGCAACAAAACGCCCTGCGACTAACGGCGTTTCGCCCTCGTTCATATAGGCGATCGCCTTGGAATTGGCGAGTCCGCCTTTGCCAATATTGCCTGCGGTGGCAACCGCTGTGTGCATCGCAAATGCCATAATCTTTCTCCTTATTGGTTGTAACTGTTGAAATCAAATCGCTGAGCAGGCGTTGCGTCTTTTAATAACGCCGTGCCTAAGGCTTTGTCAGCAAGTTTTTTCGCCGTGGCTTTGGCGGTTAAATACGCCCCTGCCAGTTCGGCATCTGACATTGTCGCCAGCTCATCTTTGGCAAAAATCCCAGTGGAAATCACCGCTTGCTGGTGAATGTCACGCACGCTAGCATTGTCTGCAAAGCTCACGTCGGCAAAACAGGCTTTGGCGTCGCTTAACAGTGCGGTGCGTTTTGCCTCGGTTTCGCTGTTGTTTTTTTCGTCTTTTAAACGTTGAATTTCCGCTTGAGCATCGGCTAATTGTTTGGCTAAATCAGCATCGTTCACGGTTTTCTTCTCCTTGTCTTTGTCTTTTGGTTCATCTTGAGGAGCGTCCTTTTCGGTGGATTTTGGCGGCGTGTCAGGCTTGGTTTTGCCCTCGTCCACTTTTTCCTCTTCTTCCACTTTCTTGGCTTGCTCGTCCGTTAATTTAATGCCGAACGCCCCCAGTAATGTGTCTAAAAATTTGCGTTTTTCGCCCATTTTCGTCTCTTCCTTTTGTTCATCGGCTAACTTACAAGAGTTCCCACAGCGACCGTTAGCCACAATCGCTATGTGATTGCCAACCATTGGCGACATCTCAAAATCTACACCTGCCTCTTGGCTGTCGATTAACTCACATTGATAACCGCAAGAGAGCTCCGCAACGCCGTGTTCTTGCACCTGCTTAATAGCGTCTGCGTCATAAATCCACGCCTCACCCACAAGATGATCGTTTTCTCGCCGCACATTCCGCATTGTGCCAACCGCAAGGGCTTTCCAGTTCGTGGCGTTCACTTCTTCTTTCGGGTGGCCTAACGTAAGCGGTGCGTTCTCAAAACTGTGTAGCGTGCTATCGGAAAACAGCGATTTCTCTGTACGAGCGATTTTCTTGACACCCGTCTCGCCCTTGCCCAGCTCGCTATTGTGATAATCAAACACCCCGAGTCTTGATAAACTGGCGGGTACAACTAAATAACCGTCTTTGGTAAAAGTGCGGTTGGTTGTGGCTTTGTCTTTGAATTGCATTTTTTGCTCCAATAAAAAAGCGTGACGACTTGCCACGCTTTAGATTTCAACAAAAAGTTCCATTTGTTTAATTTGCCAGAACTCTTGCTCTAACTTTCGTTTTTCTGCTTTACATTCCTGCAAAGCACGCCCTTTTTCACTTGAGCGGCGTTGATAGTCTTTTTGCTTTAACTGCCATTGCTCCGTTTTGTGTTTTACTTCATCACGGCGAGCAATGCCCGTTGTCCAATAATCCCATAACGCTAGGAAACACTCTTCTTGGTAGTTTTCTAACCGCTCTTTTAAATCCGCACGGACTTTATTTGGGTTGATTGAGAATAGCCAGCCGTTGAGTTTTTTGATTGGCATACACAGCATTTCACGATTTTTGCCATCTTCAGCAACTGTTGCGATATGGCAACAGTTAAATTTTGAGCAATTCTGATTAAGTTTAACAGATTGGCTTGCCCAGTTTAGTCCAATTCCTTCAACAACTTCACGCATTGCGACAAACGCCACGCCGTTGTTATCAATTAAGGTAATTTCTTGTCCTAAAAAGTCAGTTTTTAATGCTTGCATAAATGCTCCTTAGTTGCTTCCCACGTCAGAGAGCCTGCAAGAAATCGCACGTGGGAGCGTTCAAATGCGACTTGTCGAGTGTACTTTTCTATCTTGCAGGCAATAAAAAACCCCGAAAGTTCGTACCTTTCGGGGTTTGTTAGACATAGCCATAAATCGACAGGGCATAGAAACGTTTCGGACGTATGCGGATGCAAGTCTTTAAGATTGGGAATTACGCACTATGTGAGATTTATGGCTTTGAATTTAATCAACTAGTTTTAATTCTCTTAGATGCTCAGCAATCTCTTTTCTTAACTGGACTTCATCAATTTCACCATTATGCAGATAAATTCCGTTAGGGTTGTAACACTCAGTGGCATAATAAATACTAATTTCTTTATTCTGCTCATCTTGCGTCGCCCCCTTGGTTCCACCATTCCATTTATCTAAATACAGTTCTTGGAATTCATTTACAGATATTTTCTTATTATGGAAATCTATGGCTAATTTTAATAGCTCAGTCATTATCCTAATCTCCCATTTTTGAGGTAATTTTTCCATTGGCTTGAATGACGATCCATTTTCATTGACGATAAATACACCCCATTAACGAAAATCATTACCCAGCCAGTTTTTCTATTATAAAAAACTTTGGAGTCTTTTACATCTCTATAATGCCCAAAAGCAATGGTATCTTTATGATTAAGTTGTCGTATAAGCTCTTTTTGGTATGTACGCCACACAGATGGATTAGATCTCTTTTCAGATGGATTAAACGCTTCTCTGTAATGTTTTATTTTATTTCGCAATTGAGTTGCAACAAATTCTAACGTACCAAATCTCTTTGTTTCTACTTTTGGCAGTACGACTTTATCTGTAGGATCGACTGGAATTGGCGTATTAAACGCTTTTTCTATCCGTTCAATGTGAGCGATTTTCTCTCGCTCTGCCTTTTCATCCAACACCGGTATCTGCACACACCGACAGTTAATCTCGTGACCTGGATGTCCCGTTTCAGGTGGATCGTCATAACTAAAAATCTTGCCATCATTTTCTGCATGACTGGTTCTCACTCGCTCATCGCCTGATGTACTCCAGCGGTATTTTTTAATCCCTAGCTCCTCGTGGCGGGCTTGGGTGAGTACGCCGTTAAGTTTTGCGGCTTGGTCTCGGGCGATAAATCTGGCTCGTTTTTCCGTCACCCCACCAATCTCTTTAATCTGTTTGGCGAGCGTTGCATTTAATTGCCCTGAAATCACCGCTTGCGTCACCGCTGTTTGTACTTTGTCTAAATATTGACTGTGAATAGATTGAATCAGTTGCACGTTCGCTTGTGTCATTGCGTGCATTTTTTCCGCCACTTTTGGGCTGTTGTTCAGTAAGCCTTGTAAATCCACGCCCGTTTGGCGTTTGAGGTTTTCGCTCACTTCTCTCGCATTTTGTTGATTGCCTCGTATGACGAACTGATGAGCAAGATTTTCAGCAAAGGAAGTGCGGTCGGTTTCGGCAATTTTTTTGATGATGGCTAAAAAGCGTTCGGTGTTAAAGGCGGTTATGGCGTTTTCGCTATCCAATAAAAAAGGGCTTTGCGGTTGTTGCAATGCCCTTTCTACCTCGTGGCGTAATGCGTTGACTTGTGCCAGTAACTGACGGCTATACCATAGTTCTGTCTGGCGACTCACTTTGATCGGCTTGAACCTCGTCATTCTCGGCTTGGCGTGCTTGTGCTTCACCAGTTCGGGTAAATTCATTAGCATTGAGTTGGTTCTCCAGTTGGTCGATGTCTTCGCTTGAGATTGAGGTAAATAAGCCGTTCTCTTTAAGTTCGTTCGCTACCTGCACTTCATTAAGTACGCCGTTTTGAATTAAAACGTTGGTGGCACTGGCAAAGGTGTTGAGCATATTGATTTGTTGCTCTTGCTTGAGTTCTTGTAACGGCACAAACTCGAACCACCAGTCTTCAGGAAAGAAGCCTACCGCCATTGTGGCGATAATCGGATCTAATCGTTCAAACACAGGACGCAAACGGCTCTCTTGCAAGCCGTGAATGCTTTCGTGGTAATTTTGAATGTCTTCGTCACCGCTTGCCAGCCCAGACACGGATTGCCCGAATAAAATCGTAACAGGCATTTCCGCCGCCCCTGCGACGGCATTGCGAAACTCAATCAGCAAATCTCGCAAGCCAGCAAAGGTCAGCTCTTTTTGTTCGTACTCGTTCTCTTTGTCGATGAGCAAAGTATTGGTGGAAGATTTAATCAGTTGGATCGAACTCATCGCTTTGGCAATATCATTCTCAAACCCTGCGGCTAACTTATGGGTTAAGCCGTCCATTTTGAACACGTCCACCTTGCTTTCTTGCACTAAATCGCCTGTGTTCACGCCTAAGGCGTCATAGCGTTTTAGCACGTCATACACAGGCTCAATATCGGATAAGCCCCAAAAGTGCTTGTCTTGTTCGTTTAATGGGCGTGCAGTCGCATTGATGAATATCAACCTTGAGTGATGCACCTCCAGCCTGTCGTTGAGGTGGTAGTAATCATAGCGTCCGAAATTGTCATCAAAGACATTTTCATTACGACCGCCCAGCGGTTGGATTTGGCTCTGCTCAAGGATAATCAGCTTTTCAATCTGCTGTCCTGCCAGTAAGGGGGTGCGAGTATTTTTTTCGGTTAAGACTAAAATCGCCACCCCACCGTACAAACTCGCCCACATACAAGCGGTTTCAAGAATGTGTTTCAGTTTAAGTTGCCGCTCGATTTTCTCGATTTGCTCTAGTTGCTGTGCATCTAAATCATTGGAATAGACCTCTCGCCCTCGCCTTGTCATATCACGGGCTTTTTTGGCACAGATTTTCTGCACAATCCAATTTTCACGCCAAAGAGCGTCAAGCTGTAATTTATCTTCGGTTAAATAAAGCTTCGTGTGATACTGCAATTGGTCTTGGCGTTTGCCTAAATTGGTCGCCAGCGAGGTTAACCCATCGTTAAGTTGAAGTTGTGTCATAGCACGTCCCAAAGTTGTTTCGTTTGTAGTGGGGCATAGCACATCACTAAAGCATCTGCTTTATTCGGTGAGGGAATGCCGCGCTTTTTCATTTCCTTTTTGCTTTCCACTTTCACTCGCCCGTTGTTGTCATAATCCACTTGTGGGCGTGAAAGCTCCGCTTTAAGATAATCCAAGTCAACAATCGCACTGCTTAGGCTAATCAATTCTTCTTGTGGATAAATATCACCGCACTTTACTGCACGGTAAGTCTTATAAAACCGATCACGCAATGCCCACCACGCCTGTGCTTTCACATTAGCAAACATATCTTTATTCTTTTTACCGTTGGCATACTCGCTCTCTTTGCGTAACACTTCACCGCCAGCGTTAAAGCCTGTAATCGAAAAGCGTTTATTAATGCGGTTAAAATGGGCTTTCACGCCAGCCCCCACGCCAATACTGTCAAAAATCACCTCATCTGCCTGTTTATCAATGGCGTAATGGTAAGTTTTATCCGCAGAATAAATCACATCCACGCCTTTCCATTCTTCTACATCTAACACCACAGAGCCGTGAGCAAAACAGACCGCATTCGCGTCCGCTCCCTCATCTGCCACGTCAAACCCCACTACTTTTCGCCCAAGCGGTTCGAATTTTAGAGCTAAATGCGCATCAACAGCCGCTTCAATCCAAACAGGTTTAATGATAGCTAATTCACTGTCTGCGACGGGTTCACCTTCCCAAATATGCCGATAAAGCTCAAAATCACGCTGTTTACAATCTTCCATTTCAAGACGTAACGTTTCGGGAAAGTAAGGGTTATCTGAGTAATTGACTTTGAGTAAGGCAATATTAGATGGCGGATTAACCACAAATCGCTGATAAGTATCATCTAGAATATTTTTCGGGTTAAAAGAGACCCAAATTTCTGAATTTTCTTTCCTGATTGTCGGAATCAAAATCTCCCAACTCTCTTTAGAAACGTTTTCCGCCTCTTCAACCCAGCAAATATCGACACCCTCTAGGGATTTAATTTTGGTGGGATTGTTTTTTATGCCATAGAATAAAAAACTTGCCCCTGTCCCCTTGTGAGTAATGCGATTTTTTTGGACATCAAATTCTTTTTGATAGCCGTATCGCTCTATCGTATCGGCTAAAAGTTGAATAACACTATCACTAATGGAATTTTGCAACTCCCTAGCACAAAGCACACGACTGTCAGAACGCCTTGCAATTTCAATAAGCAATCTTGCAATCGTCCACGACTTTGCCGAACCACGCCCACCATAAGCAACTTTATAGCGATATGGCTCAATAAACGGCTTAAAAATGGGAATAATGTTACTCATTGGCGAACAGTTCTTTTAATGTTGGTAATAAACGCATAGAGCCATCTGATGAAGTATGATCGACAACTTGCTTATCTAAACCCAAAATCTTCGCCTGCCCCATTACCGCATTGACCGCAGATGAAAATTGCGGCGTATCACGATCCATAGCTTCGTTGTAAATCCGCTCTAACTTACCAAGCAAGTTATCTATTGTGATGTTATGGCGTTGTTGGTGAGATTCTTTTATCTCTCTAATAAAAGTTGCCGTAATGGTGCCGTTCTCCAGCAATTCTTGAGCTTTCCTTTTGATTGTTTCAGGTTTCATATTTAAACAATCATACGCCTGCCGATACGCCTCACTCGCATTGCCTAGCTCAATATAAAGCTGGCAGAATTTTTCTTGTTTAGGTGTTAAACCACGCCCCTTAGGCGTGGATTTCACCTCGTCTTTCTTTGGCATTGGTTAAATCCTCAAAATAAAAAAGCCCAACCTCGAAAGATTAGGCTTCAAATCAATCAAGTGCGGTGAATTATACGGATAATCTTAACGGCGTTTCTAACACCTGCATAATCCGATCAACGGCTTCGATTTTCGTCCCGTGGCGAGGGTCAAGAATACGCCCCATTTCCACGGCAGAAATGCCCGTTAATCGTCCCAGTTCAGACTTATTCAGCCCTCGCTTAACTCGTGCATTATGCAACAGCACTTTCGCCTCAACCAACGTCGGCAACATTACCGCATATTGCCCCTGCTCAACAGGAAGTGGATCAGGAATAGCGATATTCTCATTAACATACATCTCAATGTTTTCTAACAGCATTTCGCCTAACATTGTTAGCACATCATCAACCGTTTTTCCCTCTGCCACGCCAGGCAAGACTTCATCTTGCACAAAAGTACCGTAAAAGCCCTCAAAACCCTCATCGGTTTCAGGCTGAACATTCACAGGATAAAATCGCATTTTTACCTCATCTATTGATTTATGAGTTCAGTGAAAGCCCCCTTGCGAGGGCTTTAATTTATTCTGTCATACCAAGTTGTTTTTTCACTAACTTCATACGTTGTGGCGAAATGTCATCAGAACTTCTTGATAACCTTGAAACTTTACCTTGATAACGTAGCTCATAGTGTTTTGTGCCATTTCCTACGTTTACGCCATTCGCTTCAAGCCACTTGATAAATTGTTTTCGTTTCACTGAATCTCCTCTGTTTGTTTAAGATGAGATAATTATAAACAAATAAATTTAAAATTCAACACTTTTAATAAATTTGTTTAATCATTTTTAATTCTGCACCATCTCCCTCTGCCACTCTCTGATTTTATCCACCTGAGACGCGCACAAATCCCGTTCTGCCATCACCTTCAGCAAATGTTGCACCGCATCACCGTAGGTTTTGCCGTTAAAGGGCGTACGTTCGCAAGTGGTTGTGTAGGCAAGCGGAGGCGTTAAATATTGCACCTCAACCTTACTACTGCAACCGCTTAAGGCTATCGACAACAGCACGAGGCAAAGCAGTATTCGCACAAGGCTCTTGTTGTAAATCTGTTTTAACTTGCTCATAGGCTTGCTCCGCTTTGGCTTTTAATTCAAAGGTCAGCTTCTGTTGCTCAATCACCGCTTGCCTTTCCGCTTGCAGTTGATGGTTTATTTGTGCATTGAACTCGTTCAATTGTTCAATAGATTGAGCTTGTGCTTGGTTCTCGGCGTTAAGGCTACCTATCCGCTGTGTCTGAACCCATAACCCAAAGCACAAACCCAAAATCAACAAAACGGCGGTCAATTTCACCGCACTTTGGGGCTTACGGATAAACGCTGCGATGAAGTTCAAAATGGGGGCCATCATAAAATTTCTCATCCTCTGATTTACCATTCTCATTCCAATCACCACCCCAACGGATAGTGACGCCCAATTCTTTCGCAGCCTGAAACATCGCTTTCGCAATCGCTTTGAATTTGTCCTTATCGTGCCACGGAATTTGCCCGTCCACTAACGGCGCTAAATCCACAGCGTGCCCTGTTAAATGACGGCTATTCATCGTCTTCGTTGCCCCTTTGTTAAACAGCTCTTTTTGCCGTTGAGGTGTTCTAACGCCCTCAATCACCGCAAAATCCACCGTGCTTTTAGTTAACGCAAGACGGACCACCTTCACTAACTCAGGTTTTACGCCAATTAAACACTGCTCCGAACGTTTGCCGAATTTAAAGTTGTTCATTATTCATTCCTGCTTTACGGTTGATAAATTTCAAAATAAATTGACGCACCGCACTGGTTCCCAAAAGTCCAAGCCCTGCCCCAAAGGGCGTAATTAAATTGGCGGGCAGGTTAAGCCAAATCCACACAGGCTGCGAGGCGCCTGCAATTAAGCTACACAACGTTGCCTCTGCAATCACACGCCGAACCGCATCGGTTTTACCGTACAGAAACGATTTCGTGATCGACACCAAAAAGGCAATCACCACCCCACAAATGGTTTGATTATGATGAGCAAAATGCAACGTCAACCACGCCCAAATCTGCGTCCATACATCAGGGGTTTTGTCAGGCATAATCTTCCTTAGCCTGATTTCAGGCAATAAAAAAGCCCAGTCAAAAGACTGAGCTTGTCAATGTGGCAAAGGCGGTAGGAGTTGAACCTACAACATACGGCTTTGGAGACCGCTGTTCTCCCATTGAACTACGCCCTTAAATTTTTCCAATAAAAAACCCCGACCGTTGCCGATCAGGGTTGTGAAATTCTAAATGTGGTGAACATCACTTACACGACGACCACCGTTACATAGAATGATATGATACTCGACAAACTAAGTCAATAGGAAATTTTGATATTTCCTGCATTTTGGCAACCATTTCGCAGCACGATAAATGCTTTTACCAACAATTCGTGAATTATGGCATTTGCCAAATCAAGTCGTTCATTGACATAACGATTAACAGTACGATGACTGGGTTTACGATGAGCCATTTTGCCTGCTACTCCTCGCATTAAACGGGGCTGAATTTCATCATATAGCAAAGTTGTAATCCTATGGGTTGTCATCTTATTCACATAGTAGCCATAAACAATAAAATGCAACTCTTTATCCATTGAGGCAAAAAACTGATCGATAACAATACTTATCGCCAACCCCTCCTCATCGGTACAGATTGGATCTTGCGGATTAGCTGGCTGAACGCTCTGCATTAACCGACCGATAATATTCACTTGTCGCTTATCCAATCGCCCCGACCTAATCCACGCTCCCCATTTATAGAGCCATTCTTTTACCCATAATTCTTGCTCTTCAGTGAGTTTTAATCCGCCAAAATCCTTTCTCATTATGCAATCTCCCTTAACCTAACCACCAACTTCCCCCCTTTCATCACGCCCATTGCTTCAATCGACTGTTTCGGCATCGCCTGCCAGCAATCATCAGCCACAATCTTAGCGTTCACAAGGCTATCCAACAGCACCTTCCACAGATTATCCAAATCACGCCGCCGTTTATCAGGCAACCACACCTGCACTTTCACCGATACAGGCTTAGTAAACGGCACAGAGCCCGAACACACCTCTTTCACCTTGCTCTGATACGCCCTGCCCTTGTCTGTGATGTAATGCCGCCCCTGTTTCGTATGCTTCCAATAATGGTTAATGGTGGGCGGATAAGGCAGTTCTAACGTGATTTCTTCTGCAATCATAATTTCCCTTCATTCATCAAAATCGCCTGCGTCCTCAACACCCCTTCAGCGTGAGCCAACCGCACAAAATCCATATCAAACAGACGAGTACGGCGATCGATTTCATCGTGGCAAGACGAACACGCCCACGCCCCAAACACATCATTCGGCTTTTGCCCAATGCCATTCAGCCCAGCCATACGAAAATGAGCCAACACCACCGTTTCAGGGTTAAAGTTACACACCCCATTTAACCGCACTTGGCAATCTCTGCCTTTGGCTTCTTTGCGTAAATTTGTTTTGTGCATTTTTTCTCCAATCAAACAGAAAGTAGGTATATCACTTACTTTTTTCTTGCATTTGTCCAAAATATAGGTATAATACCCACATTGATTAACAACACAGGGGAGCAAATCAATGTGGAAAGTCGAAAACTAATCAAGATGATTGAAGCGGACGGTTGGGTTTTCCACCACGCAACAGGAAGTCACCACCACTTCACTCATCCAACGAAACCAGGCATTGTTACCGTGCCACATCCAGTCAAAGATGTTAAAAAAGGGACGGAGCATTCAATACTTAAACAAGCGGGGCTAAAATAGCCCTGCTATAAACCACAAGGACAAACTATGTTATATCCAATCGCAATCGAACCAGGCGATGAACAACACGCATACGGCGTGATTGTGCCTGATATTCCAGGCTGTCATTCCGCAGGCGATACCCTTGAAGAAGCCTACGCCAATGCGAAAGAAGCCATCATCGGACACCTTGAATTATTGGTTGAACTTGGGGGCGAAGTGCCACTCCCAACATCAATCGAAAACCATCGCCACAACCCTGACTTTACCGACTACGGAATGTTTTTCGGTGTAGTCGATGTGGATATTACGCACCTGCTCGGCAAAGCGGAAAAAATCAACATCACCGTGCCTGCTTACTTACTCAAACGCATTGACGACTTTGTCGCCACGCATAAAGAGTACAAAAACCGCAGTCAGTTTTTATCGAAAATCGCCGCCGATAAAATCTTAGCGGCTTAATGAAATCCCCCCTACGCTTGACAGCTCCCCTGATTGAGCGTAGGTTCACCCAAATAACCAACTTGCTAATAACATCACAATAACAATGTGAACAACGACAAAATCATCACTTAAATAAAAGGCTTTTAATCGTTTTAGCCATTTTTTCATCAAGGAACTCCTATAATAAGCACCACAACACTTACATTTACTTTCCTTTGGCTTTTTGCTCATTTAAACCTCTTTTGGCTCAACTTGGTTATTTTGGAAAAACTTCCCTCTTCACCTCAATCCATTTCCACTCACCAAAAAGAATAAAAACTTTCAGCGTTAGGAAGAAGCTAATCGCATAGTTCAGCAGGTCTGCTAAGAGCATCGCTAATAACCATAAAAGAACAAAAAAAGCACCTAAAACCATAAATGGCAAAGCCATTAAATATCTAAATATTCTCATCTTTCATCTGCCCCAAAATCCATACCGATCATTAAACCACACACCATTTTCAACGCCCCAAGCGGTAACATATTCGATTAAACTCGTCATTCTTTTCACGCCCATTTGAGCTGTGCTTTCACGCAAATTAATCACCTCACCCTCTAAACCAATTGCCATTTCCGCTTTACCGCCTGTAGCAATTTTATGCGCCGATACAAAAATCGTTTTCCACGTATCCACATCTCGCTTTTCCCCCTGAAATTCGCACTGATTCGCAATATCCGTGAGCATTGCGTGCAACTTGGCATTTTGTTCGAGTGAACGAGTAAGTGGCTGTATGCGAACCACAAGCGGTTTTTCGCTATCTGTTGGCAACGCCTCAATCACTCTCAAGCAATTGCGTTTGATTTGTTCATCTCGGAGGAAAAACTGTTTCATTCCACTCCACACATCCCCACCTTCTTAATAAACTCAAGGCTAACCGAACGAGTAATAAACCCTTGCATTGACGGATCGAACACCGCTACCATCGAGCCTTTGTTATTGCCCTTCACTTCCTCGCCCGTGATAGGGTGAATAAAATTAATCCGACCACCCACAATGTCGATGACCTCCGTGGCGTTATCCTGAATAACCTGATACCACTTAGTGGACTTATCCGCAGGGAGTAACATCACCACTAAATAACCTTGTTTCATCAACGCTGCCGCACGTTCAACAAAGGGCAACGGATTTGAGTAAGGCGGATTAACGAAAATGCGCAACATCGGTTCGGCGGTTTCCATCACTTGCTCCAACGGGTCGAAGGTCAGGAAATCAGGCGCCACCGCCTTGCACCCTTTGCCGATATAACTCGGGCAAAGAGCGTTTTCTTCACTGGCGCAACCGTCAATCAAAAAATAAAACCGCCCGTCCAACCAACGGAAAATATACTTAGGCGTGCGATAGCTGTCTTTGTCGAATGTAGTCATTAGAATTTACTTTTGAGTTGTTTTTCAGTTTTTTGTTGTTCTGCAAATTTCGCTGCCGCCGCACGACCACGTGCTTCTTGTTGGTCGCAGTTGAAAAACACACCGAATCTCTGGTCTGCGTAAACCGTCCCCGTTTCACCATAGCGATTTAAACGCAAAATCACTTCCGTAAGCCTTGGATCTGCGGTGTCGTCGTACACGCTTTCACGATAAAGTCCGATCCAATAATCGCACTCTTGCTCAATTTGCCCCGTATCTCGGCTATCCGACGGCATAGGGCGCTTATCTTTGCGATCTTCCAGTTTGCGGTTTAACTGCGTTAACAACAGCACAACGCAATCCATTTCACGAGCAAGGGTTTTTAAATCTTTGGTTAATTTGCCATAAGCTAAATCGTTGCGTTCGGCATCCTCTGCTTTCATCAGCGTTAAATAATCCACGCCAATCAAGCCAATTTCGCCACGTTCACGTTTAATGCGACGACATTCATTGCGAATGTGATTGATTGATACATTGGGTGTATCGTCGATAAACAACAAATCATCATTGATTAATTCACCGATCGCGTTTGTCGTGCGGTGCAATAGGCTCTCTTGTGTGGTATGGAATTTGTGATAAATCACATCAGGATCGCTTTCATAAAACGCTTTCGCATTAATTTTTCCTCGTTGGGCGATCAGGCGTTCAAAAATCATCTTGTTTGACATTTCAAGGCTAAACAGCAATGCAGGCTTTTTCTCACGCACAACGCAATTTTCCGCCATCATCGTATAAAACGCCGTCTTACCGCACTTAGGACGTGCACCCACAACAACAAGCGCCTGTTTCACTAAGCCTTGCGCCCCCAGTAAATCATCTAACCCTTGCAAGCCAGTGGTTAATCCTCTTGTGCTTTCAGGGGAAGATAGGCGAGTTTCATAATCCGCCAACCACAATCCCCCCACTTCACGCCCAGTGCGAAGACCTTTACTTGCACGTGTTTTGCCAAAATCAGACATTTCTGTAACTAAACGCCCCACGATGTCTTTTTTGTCTTCAAGGCTCATATTGCCAGCGGATAAAATCACCGCTTGACAGTCTTGCAATTTCGCTAAGTAAAAACGCTTCACCGCGTCATCGTTCACTAATTTGGCGTAGGTAATCGCACTGGATGTAATGATATTTCTCGAAATTTCCGCAAGGTAAGCAAAGCCACCAACACTCTCTAACATCCCTCTTGCTTTCAGGGTGGTGTTCACTGCCATCAAGTCAAAGGGTCTATTTTTTTTCGCAAGATCTAAAATCACCTCAAAGATTTTTTGGTGTGCAACAAAATAAAAATGCGTTGGTTCTAGAATCGCAAAAACCTGTGCTGCACGGTTATGGTTTTGCTCAAGCATTAACGCCCCTAACACCGCTTGCTCTGCCTCTTGGTTGTACGGAATGGTTTGAATATTCATCACAGATTATCCTCACGAACTTTAATCAATGTATCTTCACGAATTGCCCAATCGAAGTTAGCTCGCCAAGTCGACCCTGATTTTTCATCCTCACCCAAATGGAACGGACGTAATTTGTTGAATAACTCCCTGAAATAACTTTCCACGCACTCAAGGGTAGGCTCATGTAATGCCGCTAAGAGTTTTTTAATCCCACGCTTGCGTTTTTCATTCAGGGTCTCCACAAAGCTAAGTCGATAGCCTGTTTCTTCGTTGACCTGGTTGTAAATATCAATCACGGCTTGGAAATTGATTTTTTCACCAGCGCGAGATTTTTTCTTTTTGGCAGGTAAATTTTCTTTTTCGCCCCCTTCGCCGTCAGCGTCAGCTGACAAAGTGTTTTGCTCTGCAAAATCGGTGTTGTCGGTTTTAGGGGGTAAGGGGGTATTATCTATGTTTAAGTCTATGTTAAGTCTATGGTTATTGGTCTGCTCATTTTTAGCAGATGTTAGTTGCTCATTTTTAGCAACTCCTCTGCTAAAATCTAGCAGATCGTCTGATACATTTAAGCAGTCAGTATCAGCGACATCTTGCGTCAATTCAGCTAGCTTGTCATAGTCAATGGAATACCACTTGGTTTTATCCATTCTCATTTTGTTGAACTTATCCGTAGCGACCAAAACCCCCACTTTCTCGAAGTCTTTGATCACTTTACGGATCGTGCTTTCACCCGCAAAAGGGAACATCTTCGCCCAATCATCGTAAGTGTTGTAAATCCACTTTTTACCTTCTGCAAAATGCGTGGAGTTTTTCAGCAAAAAATGGATCTGTTGCAAAATCACCGCATTAAGCAGACCAAATTTACAAGCCAATGAGGGCAAGACTACAAGCGGTCTTTCCTCAATCAATAAATTACGCATTTTCACACGCTCCTTTTTGTTGTTTTTGGTTATGCTCAAACTGCTTTTTAATTATTTTTTCTACGCAAAAATGTGCTAAAACATCCCAACGCACAGGCGCATTAAATCGACTAACATCATTCATAACCCACCTTCCATAAAATACTGTTTCACACGCTTACCACTTGGCACCGTGATAAATTCACTTTCGATTTTGTGACCCCTGTCACGCAAATTTGGTTAATTCATTGCGTGCCATTGCACACTCCTTTGGGTAAATTAGTTTTATGATTTTCTAGGACGTGCAATCTCTAAAATATCCTCAGCACTAAAACGATGACCCAATGCCTCAGAAAGTCTGCTTGCATAAGAGGTTTCGCCTGTAAATTCTGTTCTTGGCAAGGCATTTGCTTTTCGCCATTTGTAAACAGCTCTTACAGAAATGCCACAAACCTCTGCAACTTTGCGTACACCTAGATCATCAATAATGGAAATAAAAGTAGTCATATCTTCCTCATTATTATGAACCTAGCGTACATATTAAAACAGAACTGAAAGTACTTCAAGTTTTATTTATAATTGAACTACTAGTACAAAAAAAGGAACAAACAATGAACGAGGAAAAAATCAGACAATTATTTGCACAGAGATTAGATCTCGCCTGTAAAAAGAAAGGATTGCCAGAAAAAGGACGTGGAAAACAAATTGCAGATATTTTAAAAATTACCCCGAAAGCCGTAAGTAAATGGTTTAATGCCGAAACAATGCCTTCAACAGCAAATACATACGTTTTAGCAGAATTTCTCGATACAACGCCTGAATGGCTTATGTTTGGAGATAACAACGTTAGCTTTGTACAAGTAAAAAAATCCTTTACCTACCCCGTACTCAGCACAGTGCAAGCAGGCTATTTTCGTGAAATCAACCTACTAAACAGCCTCGATTCCGAACAACAATATGAAATGATAAGCTCCCAAATCAAAGCGAGCGAAAACGCCTTTTATCTTAAAATTGAGGGGCAATCTATGCTCCCTCGTTTTCAAGAAGGCGATATGGTGCTGATTGACCCCGCTATTGAACCAAAGCCAGGCAAGTTCGTTGCAGCGATTAACGACAATAACGAAGCGACCTTTAAACAATACAAAGAAACAGGCGAAATTGACGAGTTCGGCAGGCCGCACTTTAACCTTGTCCCCCTCAACGACAACTTCGGCAAATTAAGCAGCAAAACCCACAATATAACGATTATTGGCGTAGCGGTAGAGCATAGGCAGTGTTTGTAAACGTCGAATTTTAGGCAAAAAAAGAAATGAACAAAATCATATTTATCCGAGAACGAACAGAAATGGGGGTAACCAAACCCTTCATCTGTCAAAGTGAGGCTGGTCAATGGTTTATCATCAAAACCAAAGCAATGATGCCAATATCGCAGTTACTGGCGGAATTTATCGGCTCAACCTTGGCGGAAAAAATCGGATTGCCAACACCACAAATTGATTTTGTTGAAATCACAGCAGCTACAGCACAATATGCACCACCTAAATGGCAAGCGGATTTACCTTTTGGCGTTGCATTTGCCTCTGCTTTTGTGGAAAAAGCCAAGATCGCAAAAACGGTTCAAGCAGAAAAACTCGGTGAGCAAGAACAAAAATGGCTTTATATGTTCGATAGGTGGATTCTCAATTCAGATAGAACGGCATCAAAAGTGGGGACGGGCAACATCAATTTGCTATTTGATGAAACACAGCAACAAATTTTAGTCATCGATCATAATCTCGCCTTTGATGAACAGTCAAATTTTGATGAACATATCTTCTCACCACAAAATCGTAACTGGCGGCTCGATTGGGTTGATCAACAAACTTTCACCGAAAAAGCCGTTGACATTTTAGCGAGTTTTAATGATATTTACCGATCCATTCCTGATGATTGGTTTCCGTCAGAGCAAGAAGCCTTTCAGAAAATGGAAGATGAAATTCAAAGAATTGAACAGCTTTTAACAAGAATTAACAACGATAACTACTGGGACAGCATCAAATGAAACAACCAATCTTATACAGTTTTGTAAGGTATCGCCCTTACTTTGAGACTGGCGAATTCGTCAATGTTGGATTATTGATGTGTGAGCCAGAGCGTCGAAAATTAACCTATCGTCTTGTAAGCAAGAATAATAAACGGGTAAACGACTTCTTTTATCGCAGTAAATTATTTGAACAGATTCGAGAAACGATTGATGATGAGTTGAAATACATTGTAAGCCAAGCATTTAATGTGAGCGCAAAAGAAATGGCGCAATTTTTCCATCACTACGTTGATGTTAAAGAAGGGATTGTGCAATACAGCAATGCTGCTGTAGGGCAAGTGGACGATCCACAGACCTATTTTAATAAACTTTACACTCAATTCATTCAGAATGCTGGGGTAAAGACCGAAAGCCAAGAGCAAATCATTCTGAAACATTACAAAGCCTTATTCAAAGCAGAGAACGACCAAATCCTGTTAAACTACAAACAACATACCGTAAAAGGCGAAATGGCAAAATTCACCTTGCCACTTGCCTTAAAAAATGACGGCGACAATTATATTTTGAAAGCAGTTAAACCGTTGGCATTCGATCAAATTGAAAGCCCAAGTATGATAGAGCATTGCGATAGCTGGGTGGCGAAAATCAACCGAGCAAATGAAGAAGGTTTATTAAAAAAAGATAACATTCTCTTTACCCTAGACACGCCAGATACCGCGAAGAAAAGCAATATTCTAGAGACAATTAAGCGAACCTTTGATCAATTCCAAATTCAACATATCAACTGGAATGAAGATAAATACTTACTTCAGTTTGCTAAAGAAATCTAATCAAACCCGCCCACCGTGGCGGTTTTTCTTTCCCTAAAATCACCCCAAAACCCACCGCACTTAAGCGTATTTCACTTCTAAAGTCAGATTTAACGCTTTCATTACCTTTAATACAGTCGAAAAGGTTGGATTGCCTTTACCTGATAGGGCTTTATATAACCCCTCACGGCTCACCCCAACTTCTTTTGCCAACTGGCTCATATTTCTTGCTTTCGCAATATCGCCCAAAGCAGAAAGAATTAAATCCACATTATCCTCTTTTAACACCTCATTCAAATAATGCTGAATTTCCTCCTCTGTATTTAAATGCTCTGCCATATCAAAATCTTGTAGCTCAACCATATCAAACTCCTAACTCTCTTGCTAAGGCTTTCGCCTGTTTAATGTCTTTCTCTTGTGTGGATTTATCACCCGCACAAAGCAAAATCACTATCACACCGTGCTGATTTTTTAAATAAACTCGATACCCCTTTCCTTCGGTAATGCGTAATTCAGAAATCCCCTCTCCCACGGCTTTTACATCACCAAAATTTCCAAATTGCAAACGCTTAATTCGAGTTTGAATTTTTGCTTTCGCTCGCAAATCTTTTAATTCATTAAGCCACTTTTTGAAAATCGTTGTTGATTTAATCTGAACCATATTCCCTCCAACCGCCTAATAATAACATAATTTACTTTGTTGTGAACTATAATTCACAACTTAACTCTAAAAGTCTTTTTACCTCTACCGCATTCTCCCTTTTCTCGCCTTATTTTTGTGATCTTGCTCACAAATTCAGCAATTAAGCAAAAATTAATCTCTTATTTTTCAAAAACATAACAAAAAGTACATTATTTTTTGAATTTATTGTACTTAAGGTTCTTGACTACAATGAACAATAAGTACATAATACACCCATCAAAACGCAGTACAGACAACTGCAATGTTCTTTAACAATTTAGCCTAAAATCCATTCAGTGCCGTCGGTGATGAGTTAGTCAAAGTGTGGAAGCCCATAAAGACCCACCGCTCAAATAGAGCCAGTGAAAGCCTGAATAAACAAGCGTTTATTATTGCTCCGCTGAATGGATTTAGACCAAGCTGGGCGTGGACAATGAGCCACAAGCAAGGTTGCCCCAAGGTTTGGCTGAGCCTTAAATCAGCCCACTAAAAAGCACATTCTCAACAAAAAAATCTACTTAATGTTCTCGTCGCTCACCATTGGGAGTGTGTTTTTTAGTGGTTAACAAAGCACATTGACAGAGAACCGAATGAAGCTAGCCATCGAGGGGAATGTTAGACAAATGTGCTTTCTTAAGCGCTGCAAACCCTAGCTTGAAGGGGGATAAAGCAAATCAAGCATTCTAGACTTAATCACTCCGTCCCACCGAGAGGGGAATTTTTCATTTGACACCGCCCCCAATTCAGATTAGACTGCCCCCACTTTCAGCAGAAAGTCAGCAAGCCACAATTAAGTGGCTTTTTTTGTAAGGGGAATAAAATGCCTGATAACATCATCGTAGTACAAAACACAGAAATTAGAATTACAAATCGTGATGGCGAAGATTACATTAGTCTTACCGATATGTGTAAAGCATTTGGTGATGGCGATCAATTGATAAAAAACTGGTTGCAAAACAAAAACACGATTGAATTTCTACAAGTATGGGAAGAGCTTAACAACCCTAATTTTAATTTGGTGGAATTACACCAAATTAAAAATAGCATTGGTTTAAACCGTTTTGTGATGTCAGTTAAAAAATGGTCTACTACGAACGCTATCGGTTTAATCGCAAAAACAGGACGATATGGTAGCGGAACATACGCTCATCGAGATATTGCCCTTGAATTTGGTTCTTGGTTAAGTCCAGAATTTAAACTCTATCTCATCAAAGAGTTCCAACGCCTTAAACAACAAGAAGCTGAAAATAGCAAATTAGAATGGAGCGTAAAACGCATTCTAAGCAAAGCGAACTATCGCATTCATACTGATGCAATTAAAGACCATTTAATTCCAAGGCTACTTAATACCAAACAACACCAATTTGTTTATTCAAGTGAAGCTGATATATTAAATCAAGCCTTATTTGGGCAAACTGCGAAACAATGGCGTGATGAAAATCCTGCCTTAAAAGGCAATATGAGAGATTATGCAACAGTAGAACAATTAACGGTTCTTGCTGGGTTAGAGAGCCAAAACGCCTTATTAATTCAGCAAGGCATATCTCAAGAAGAGCGTCTTTCCATACTAAATCGCCTTGCTATTCAGCAAATGAACTCATTAGTGCAAACAAAAGCAATAGAACAACTCAAGGAAAAACCACTACTTGAAGAATAACCCAAAAGCCTGTTGACAACCAATGGGCTTTTTTATTGACAACCGCCAACTCGGATTAAGCAACCGCCTGACTACGATACACCTCACACAACCGCTTAATCGCCTGCGGACGAGAAAGTCCAAGCTCTTTAGCAATCGCATCAAATTCATCAGCGACTTCAGCAGGTAATTGCATCAAAATACGGCGAGCCACCCCATTTTCAAGGGCGATTTTATTCCACTCATTCGCACGTTCTATTTTACGTTTGCGTGTTGTTTCGGATAATTGAGCCATTGTTGTTACCTTAGTTGATTTTTAATACGGAAAGTTATAAGATTTAGGAACTGCCTAGCGGTGGCACCCGCTAGGTCTTACGCTATCCTTAGTAAGCTGGCACGCTTACCAATAACAGGATAATTAGGATTAAGACTTTAACTAACATAATCCAGTTCCTATTTTAGTTGAGCGGTGAAAGCCGCTCTTCTTATTTCCGCCCTATTGCGAAAACAAGTATATTATATAAGATACAATTTAGGTTCGCAACAACCATTTTATATAAAATATCTTTTTTTTCATTTGACACCGCCCCTTTCGGATTAACCCCATTAAAAAAGGGCATTACGCCCCTTTTTGAGATTGTCCAAACAGCTCAACTGCTTGAATAATCAACTGATTTTGCGGAATGCAGAGTTCTTGGCTAAGTTGCTCAATGTCGGCAATCACCGCAACGGGTAATTTAAAGGCTTTAATCTTCACGCCTCGCTTTTCATCGGAGCGTTTTTGAATTTCTTGTAATGTTAAGCCTGATTTAGGACGACCACGAGCCATAATAAAATTCCTTGTTGCTTTTTTAAAACTGAAGTTGTATAGTTGAAGTCGCAGGGGGACACTTCCACATATCCCCCCTTGAGTTAGTCTAGTAAGCTGGACAACTTACTAACAATCCGACTAACAGGATTATGATGATTAGTACAGGTTTCATCATATCACCTCTTCAGGTTTGCCGCTCTCAACAAGGGCGGCTTCTTGTTTTTTAGCCCCTTGCTAAAAACAAGTTCATTATAGATTAACCTATTTTAATAATCAACTTATTTTTTAGGTTTCCTATTTATTTTTTATTTGACACCGCCGCCAATTCAGATTAGACTACCCCCACTTTCAGCAGAAAGTCGGGAATTGGCGTTCCTGAATTGAATTTTAAGGGCAGTGAAAAGATAGTCGCCCAAAGCGATTTTTTTTATAGCTGAAATCTAGTTAAATCAAACCTTTCAAAAGGGTATTACAAATCATCATACCCTTTAAAAGTAGTCAATGATGAACTGGTTAAGGGATCGAAAGATCGCCGTCTTTACCTTAAAGTTCAACGGTACGCCAACCTTGATCAGTTCATCACCAGTAATTGGCGTTGCTAGTGATGAGTTTTAAAACTTTGAACTTAAGGATCGTCAAAATGACTACACTAACTTTCCAAAACACTACTCTTTCGGTTATCAATCAAAATAATCAAACTTGGTTATCCGTTACCGATATTGCAAAAGCATTAGGTTATAAAGAAACAAATGGCGTTATTCGACTCTACAACGCCCACGCAGACGAATTTACCCCTTGTATGACCGCCCTAATTGATATGCAGACCGCAGGCGGAATGCAAAAAGTGCGGATCTTCTCTTTGCGTGGTTGCCACCTAATCGGAATGCTCAGCCACACCAAAGTCGCCAAAGACTTCCGCCGTTGGGTGCTAGATATTCTTGATAGAGAAACCCACCAACCCAAACAACTGGAACTGCCAAAACCTGAAAAACGCTACACCGTTGAGCTAACAGAACACGAAATCAATCAACTCGCTTGGCTACTATTCTCCCACAAACAAATGAACGACTTGCTAGGCGACTTACTCAAGCCCCTAGAGGCGATTGGCTCACGCTACTCCGCAATGGTGTACAGCCACCACTACGAGTACAAAAACCACTACAACGCCTGCCTAAAATGCATAAAACGAATGATTGAACCGTTTAAGCACAATCAGGATATTAGCTGGACAAGGGTCAACCGACACCTAAACAAACCGAATTTCTAAACCCACGTAAAACTGACCGCACTTCCCCCAAAACGTGCGGCGGTTTTGCTCAACCTAAATTCAGACTTTTGATTAAAAAAGGAGCGGAAGATGAACCTTATTGCACGACACGTTGCTTGGCTTTCTCTTGTATTAACTCACCGAACTCTTTTTCGAGAGCAAGGATTGAAGACATTATTTCTAGTGTTGCCGTCGGTTCAAATATCAACCGAAAAAAGCGCCCTTCCCCAAAACCCAAATGGGGACATTCAACAACCAATTCCCCTGTATTTTGGTTTAAAAAAACCTCAAGAGGCGAATCAACGTTAATTGGAAAAACGACTTTTTCATTGTTAGACATAGTTTTCTCCTATGTGTTTAGTTGAAAGGAAACCATAGGATACCACGTTTGCGGTCGTGGCTAAAAAAACCGCCTTTAAGGAGCCAATCATGAAACCTGAAATTAAAATCCCATTAGATTACGAAGTGTACCCTGAAAAACGCAACTCACGCACTCGCGCTTTAAGCATAAAAGACTGCTTAAAAATCATCGCCTTTTTAGGTGCGGTGGCGCTAGCGCTTATCTTGCTCGTGCAATGTCGCCCAGCCTACGCACAAACCTATATAGAGCATTACCTCGCCCAAGGCTTCACCCCAGCGGAAATCGCCGAAATGGAACGCCAAGCGAAAGCCGACTGGAAGCAAACCTACGGCGACATTCCACCCAACTTAACCGAAGAGCAAAGCCAATATTTAGAAAAAGCTACCGCACTTTTACAAGGGGGCAAGCATTGACAGAATTTAGACGAAATAAGCGACTAAAGGTCAAATATACAGGCACAGTGATTTACCGCCTTATTCAACAAAAAAATGGCTATTGGTGTAGCGAGGTGTTTATAGATGATGTCAGAGAGCCCGATTTTGACATCCACCCACAATACGCCAAAGCCAATGCGGTACGACAATTAAACAAACGTATTGAACGGCACAACTTCATCACAACAAAAGGAAAGGTATTACCGATTTTTGATGAACAGGCAGAACATTGCGAAGTTATCGCATTCAACAAACCTGAAATTGAACCAATAAATCCACAGCAAGCAAAACAGAGGGAGAGGATGAGTAAAACGAGCTTTATCGATGACGCCGAAAAAGAAGTTCGATTGCTAAAAATAGCAAAAGAGCGCTACAAAAATTATGCAGATGTGAAAGTCCTTGCACAAGAACTTGGGTTACCTGCAGGTAAAGTGTATCTGACGTTAAAAGCACACAGTTTTATTTCGCAAAACGAAACCACCGAATATCGTGTACTAGACGCCTATTACAAATACAACGGCAATTTAAAAGCGATACAAGAAGAAACAAGGTTAACCGTTTGGATTTGTGCGCAAACCATTAAAAATTTAGGTCTTTCGCCAAACTGGGTAAGTTATAAAAACCGTGCAGTCGGTGGCAAACAAGGCGACTGGGCAGAAGAAGAATTTCGCCGCCTTGTGCCAGATGCACTTGATATGAACATGCAATATCAAATGAATAACCCTATTTTTGATTTTATCGTTAACGGCAAAACCGTGGACGTTAAAAGCTCGCTAATGTCAGAACGAGCGAGATGCAAGAGTTACACTTTTTTTGTTAGAAAATACGATGCCGCCCCTTTGCCTGATTTTTTCTGTGTCTTTTGCGTGAAAGACAGAGACAGGCCCTACAACGAAGGCGGCAATTACCATATTTTGCTTATCCCCAAAGAGATTATTCCTGACGACAAAAACCGCATTAATTTTGTCGGCAAAGGAAGCAAGGCGACCTCATCCTTTTACTGGGATTTTGAAGTGCATCCAGTCGCCTTAGAGGCAACCTTGTCAGCGATAACCGTTTATTAGGAGAATAAAATGAACGACAGAGAACTTGCTAGAGCCTACGACCGCTACTCCGACGGCTTGTTGGAAGAACACTACCAAAAAGAATACGCCATGAAACACTTCAGCGAAGAAGCCAAAGACGAATACAGCGACGAACACGCCGTCCTCACTGAATATCTCTCCAACGACGATATGTTTTGGCTCGCGGTAGGCGCTAGCGCCAATTACCTCGCAATCCGCGATAGCGAAATTTATGACATCGTGGTTAATCAGCGCTTTTATGAAAAACGCAGAGAGGAATACTGCGTATGTTAAACGTGGATAAACAGCCCGATTGGGAAGATATCGAAACGGGCGTAGTGAAAGCTAACGCCCCTGTGAATTGCTTAGAAACAAAGGAAGGCGAAGATGAAACTGTATGATATTAGTCAAGCTTACTTGAATATTCAAGCCTTATTGCTCGACCCTGAATATGAAGATAACGAAGAGGTGCTAAATGCGTTAGATCGCATTGAAGACGACTTTGATAAAAAAGTGGAACAGACCTTGTTTGTTATGCGCAATATTGAGGCAGAAATTGACCCTATTGATGCGGAAATTAAACGCCTTCAAGCCATGAAGAAAACCCGAAAAAACGCTATCGACCGCATTAAAAACCGCCTCAAAGCCAATTTTAAAGCCACAGGCATTGAGAAAGTGCAATGTGGCTTATTCAATGTTTCTTATCGTGAACAAGCGGACAATGCTGTTGAGCTGGACGAAAATCTGTTTATGGCAAATAACCTTGATGAAGAGTTAGTAAAAGTTAAAGTTAGCCCTGATTTAACCGCTATTAAAGCACGGCTAAAAGCAGGAGAAAGCGTCGTTGGCGCCAGCCTTGTGGCAAGTCAGGTGTTGACGATTAGGTAGGAGAATAAAATGAGTATTGCAACCTTAATTTTAGGGGAAAGTGGCACGGGTAAAAGTACCAGCTTACGCCACCTAGCCCCCGCGAACACCTTGCTAATTCAATCTATCCACAAGCCACTGCCGTTTCGCTCAGCAGAGTGGAAGCTATTTAGCAAAGATAACCCCACAGGGAATATCTTCATCACTGATAACGTCGATCAAATCTGCAACATAATGCAAAAAACCCAACGAGACATTATCGTGATAGACGATTATCAGTACATTATGGCGAACGAATTTATGCGGCGTGCCAACGAAAAAGGCTTCGATAAATTCACCGACATCGGCAAAAATGCGTGGAACATCTTCAATCTTGCCACCTGTTTAGCGCCGCATAAACGAGTGTACATTTTAGCCCATACCGAAACCGATAACTTCGGCAAAACCAAAATTAAAACCATCGGCAAAATGCTGGATGAAAAAATCACCCTTGAAGGAATGGTAACCGTCTGCTTACGCACCCAAGTTAGCGACGGTAATTACACTTTCACCACCCAAAACAACGGCTCAGATACGGTTAAATCCCCTATTGGCTTATTTGAGCAAACCGAAATTCCCAACGACTTAAAATTCGTAGATGATCAAATCTGCGATTACTGGGGCATTCCAACCACCTCAACCACACAGGAGAACACAAATGAGTAACACGATTTTTACCTACAACCAAGACCAAGCAGTTAAAGCAGGACAAGCCGCTTTCATCACCGAAACAGGTGCGTATGTCGGCAAAATTACCCTAGCAAAATGGATCACCAGTCAAGGCGGCGCCAAAGCCCTAGAGCTTGCTTTTGAAGATGAAAACGGCTTAAAAAGCGACTATCTCGCTATCTACTACACCAAACGAGACGGCGAAGCCTTACCAAGTGGCAGCAACATGATCCAAGCCATTATGGGTTGCACTGGTGTAAAAGTCTTAACCTCTGCACCATATCAAGATCATCTTATCGCCCCTGAACTCACCAACAAACCAATCGGCTTGATGTTACAGAAAACGCTCCGCTTAAAACAAGACGGCAGCGAAACCTACAGTTTCAGTGTGATTTGTCCATTCAGTTCGAAAAGTCGCAAAACCTTATCTGAAGCACTCGAAAATAAACCAGCCGAACGCATTGACTGGTTAGTAGAACACACCAAAGACAAAGATGAACGAGCAAAACAGAACCCACAACAAGGCTATGCAGTTCAAAATCAATTCTACGGACAAGAGCAAAACACCTACGCCAAAGCAAAAAACGGTAGCTACACACCACCGCCAAGTGATAACTTTGACGATGACATTGTGCCGTTTTAGTTATCAAAAGGGCGCATAGTGCGTAATTTTGTTGCAAATTCGCTTGCTTGGTCGTGATTATCAAACGCACCAAGCAAGACCATACCATTATCACTATTTTGCGCAAAGGTGTCTAAATTGGCTCGAATACATTCTTCAAGTGTTTCAACTTTAAGCCAGTTACGCTCTTTATGCCAACATACCACAAACATAGGAACCTCCCTTATGATTAGAATTTTAATGTTAACTTCAGAGGATTTTATCGATCCGCCACCTGCCAATCAATGGAAATGGGCAGCGAAACTAAAAAGCGGTCGAGATCTACAAGTTCTCTGCCAAGATGCCGAAATCGTTGTGTACAACGGCAATGTCGCATTAAACCGCTACGGCGAAATCAACGTACCCTTTAGTTTAGATATGGTTCAGGATAGACAATAACCTTATTTTAACCCGCCGCCCTTTTGGATTAAGAAACCTGACGACGATACAACTCACACAACCGCTTAATCGCCTGTGCTTTTGTACCGCCAATTTCCGCTAAAATCGCATTTAACTCATCGCATACCGCCGTTTCTAGCGTTACCGAAAACTGCTTAGCTAAGCCGAGTTCACGTTGTTTACGCTTCCACTCAGCTGCGGTTTTCGCACGAAGTTGTTTGGAGTGTTCAGTCATTGCATTTGCCATAAAAATTCCTTGTTGATTTTATAAAACGTAGGTTGTATAGTTTAGGAGCTGCCTAGCGAATGTCCTCGCTAGGTCTTACGCCGTTCTTAGTAAACGTAACCGCTTACTAACACCAGAACGATTAGAAGAATGATTTGATAGGGTTTCATTTTCTAATCTCCTAAGTTGCCCGATTTCAGTCGGGCTTCTCATTTTCTGCACCATTGCGAAAACAAGATTATTATACCTTTTCAATAACAAAATACAACTATTATTGAAAAGTTTTTAACCTTTTTGATATTGACAGCCACAATGCTTCGGATTAAGATTTTTACATTCCAAGCCGTATTTTTACGGCTTTTTTTGTACCTAAAATTCGGGAGAAAACAATGCGAACCACGAAAGCTGAATTACTTGAACTCAAACAACAAATTGAGCAAGAGTTAGAAAAACTCAAAACCGCCAATGAAGCTTATCAGCTCAATAAAAAGCAAGCTGATGAAATTTCACAATGGCACATAAAATTAGACAAAATCACAGATGAAATTATTGATTGGCAAGAAGCGGCATCAAACCATTTTAAAGAGATTACGATCTTGTCTAAACAATCCGAAATCGACAAACCTAAAATAGAAGCCTATAAAAAGGAGATCGAAGAAATGTTAGGACTATTCAAAAAACAGAAAGAAGACATCCAAGAAATCATAGACGATGCCAACCGAGCCAGTATGGCAGGCTCGTTTAAAAAACAACAAGACGACATCAACCGCAAAATGAAATGGGCGGATGGCTTCCTGATTGGCTCATTGCTCATTACCGCAGGCATATCCTACTGGGGATTTAACAGCAGTTTCAGCCCCGAAAACCTGTTCTTATGGGGGCAATTCATCGCTAAATCTGCCATATCGCTACCACTTCTGATTGTTGCTTGGCTAAAAGCAAAAGAGCGAGCCTACTTATTCCGCTTGCGTGAAGATTACGGCTACAAATACTCGTCTGCAATGGCATTTGAAGGCTATAAAAAACAAGCACAAGAGCAATCCCCTGAATTACAAAAACAGCTATTACAAATTGCCGTTGATAATTTAGGGGCAAATCCAACCAAAGTGTTTGAACGTGATCTGAAATCCACCCCAATCGACACCATTATTGATAGCTTAGGCAAGCGAATTGATAAAGCGGTAGAAAGCGTATCGCCTAAATCAAAATTGAGTGAAGAATAATTTAATTTGACACTGCCTGACTGCGATACACCTCACACAACCGCTTAATCGCCTGCGGACGAGAAAGCCCTAGCTCTTTAGCAATCGCATCCAATTCATCGGCATCGTCGGCGGAAAATTGCAGCGTCATCCGTTTTACCTTGCCTTCTTCTAACTGCTTTTTGTTCCACGCATTTGCGGTTTTAATGCGAAGTTGGCGAGAATGTTCTGTTTTTGCGTATGCCATTTTTCATTCCTTACTTGATCTTATAAAACGTAGGTTGTATAGTTTAGGAGCTGCCTAGCGGTGGTACCCGCTAGGTCTTACGCTATCCTTAGTAAGCTGGTAGGCTTACCAACATCAGGATAATTAGGAGGATGATATGTGAGGGTCTCATCTTCCAGCTCCTTTGTTAATTGAGCGGTGAAAGCCGCTCTTCTTATTTCCGCCCTATTGCGAAAACGAGATTAGTATATTGCATTACTATACTAAAATCAAGTGTTATTTTGCATTAAATACTATTTTTCCATTTGACACCGCCCCCAATTCAGAGTAGACTACCCCCACTTTCAGCAGAAAGTAGGCAAGCCACAATTAAGTGGCTTTTTTTGTATCTAAAATTTGAGGTGCGTTATGGTGGCTGAAACCCATTACACAATAGATAAAAATATGAAATTATTGATTGAAATTGATAACAGCGAACCACTACAGCTCTCTGTATTTTGTCAAAGTATGGAAGGGATTGCCGCTGAATATCGCCAATTTATCCAAGACAACAAAATCGATATTGAGCCTTGCGAACAACATATTTATGTTGAAAAAATTACACAAGGCTGTTTTCTTGTTGAGCTTGCCGCACTGGTATCAAGTACATATCCACTGATTGAACAAGCTAACGCTATCCTTGAATTTGGAGGACATCTCAAAATGATTTTAGACTGGGCAATGAATAGAGGGGAAAAACCTGAACGCCTTACCCCAGCAATGCTAAAAAATGCCTCTAATATCCTAGAGCCGATTGCACTCGATGCCAAAGCACAATTCAACTTACAAGTTTCTAATAATCAAGGCGATGTTCATATTCATCTACACGCTGATAATGCCCTTGCAGGATTGGCTCAAAACAACATCAACAGAGAACTAAAACTGCTTAAAGAGCGTGAAGATAATACCATACCGAATACCGCACTATATTGGTCGTCTACCGCAGATGCCCAAAGTAAAGCACAAGATAGAGCGATTATTCCAGCGGTATCACCAAAGCCCGTCAGAGTAAAATTTGAGGATAAAACGCTCAAAGAAAAAATGATCTTAAATGAGGAATATCCTTACCATAAAATTTTCTTAGTTGATGTTCTCGTTGAATATATTGAAGAAGAACCTGTCATCTACAAGATATTAAAACTGAACGGTTCAATGAACAAAATCTAAGTTGACAAAAACCGCCAACTCGGACTAAGATAACCGCACTACTAAACGAAAGTCGGTTGCTCGCTCCGACAAAAAGCGGTTTTTTTGTACCCAAAATTTAGGAAATTGCCTAAAACTATGGCGGGTCGAGAGAGCCTAATAAAACACCCCTGTGGAAATAAGCTCCGCCGATCTTTCGTTTGGTAGTTGAAGCCCGCCACCTACTAAGTGGCAATTAACTAAAAACGAAAGGTACAAAACTATGTCAAATCAACTCTCAACATTCCTTTTTGAAACTCAAGCAATCCGCACTTTAGCTATCAATAATGAACCTTGGTTTATTGCCAAAGATCTTTGTGATGTAATTAACATTTCAAATTATCGTGATGCAATCGAACGATTAGATGATGATGAAAAGGGTGTCGCTTTAACCGACACCCTAGGCGGAAAGCAAGAAATGAATATCGTTTCAGAAAGCGGAATGTACACTTTGATCTTGCGTTGCCGTGATGCCGTGAAAAAAGGATCTGTTCCGCACCGTTTCAGAAAATGGGTAACAGCAGAGGTGCTACCTGAAATCCGCAAAACAGGTGCTTACCAATCAAAAACCACCGTAGACGACCGCACAGGTTTACGCAATGCCGTCAATATGCTCGTGAGCAAAAAAGGCTTAATTTACTCCGAAGCCTACAACCTCGTGCATCAATATATGAACGTAGACAGCATTGAGGATATTCCAGCGGAAAAACTCCCAATGGCGGTAGAGTACGTTCACAAAATCGCCCTAGAAGGCGAACTTATTACCAACCCTTTCAAGCCAAACGACAGCGTTCAAGTGCCACTCTACACCTTCAAAGCCATAATGCAACACGCACGCTTTGCGAAGAAACTGGCAGAAAAAACCGAACACGTCCACCGTGAATTATTTAGTTTACTTGGCCTAGAGCGTTACGTCAGAAACGATCTTGCAGCACTGGCTTATGATATTAAAAGCGAATTTAATGTTTGGCTCAATGAGGGCGAGGCAATCCTAGCGAAAGCCGATCCAAGTTGCGTTGAACGCATTAGATTAAGTTAATTTAACGAAAAACCCACCGCACTTTTGTGCGGTTTTTTATTGGAGAAACAAATGGAACCTTTTGATTTAAAAAACCAACAATACCAACTCATCGGCAACGGCGAACAAATGCAGCTTATCCGCCAAGCCTGTGAGCTTACCGAACGACTTCACGCAGGGCAGTGGTTCGCCCTTGAAGATGTTTTACCGCTTAAAAAAGAGTTCAATATTCACCGACTGGAGTTCTTATTTAGAAATCATATCGAACCTTATCTCGATACAACGAAATACCATTTTCCCCGTGATTATGGCGACATTATGAACGTCATTCGCTATCGCCTTGCTTATGACAGAAGACCTGAAGGCGGCGTTACGGTGGATTTTAAAACGCCGCATAAGTTTGGAAAATACCCACTAATGCAGATTAAAAACATCACCCCAAAAACCGCCCGCACGTTAGGCGACATCGACAACGAAATCGACCGATTGGAACAACGCATTAAAGCACTCCAAGAAGAACGCAGGGAATTTATCAATCGACGAGATTTAAACAAAAAGGACAACCGCAATGACTGATTTAATTCAACAACGCTCAAAAACCCACGGCGATTTTATTCAAGGTGCGGAAATTTTCGCCTCAGAAATGAAACAAGTTGCACAGAAATGGCTCGACGGTCATCTAGATAATTGCCAGTTCTACGCTTTAACAATGCAAAGCGTTAAGCGTACTCGCATTTTGGGCGGCAATCCACATTTTGCCGACCATTGGGAAGATTTAGCCAACTACGCAACCTTAGGCGGACGGCTTAATCTAACAGATGAGGAAGATTTAACGGAAGAGGAAGAGGCGCCAGCGGTAGCATTGCCTGTGGTGAATTTTACTAAGGCTTGATATTTGACACCAATGGTTCATTTATTCTAAACTGTGTGCGCTTTCAGGAGAGAGTGAGATTGGTGACAGCAATCATAGTTCTTTGGTTAACCGCGCTTATTATGGTAAGTATTCACTTATTCTCAAGGATTTATTTATGGTCGCTTTGCTTAAACGCTTAACAAACTTAGATGTTGTCGCTTCGGTTATGAAAAGCCCAGCGCAATACCCATCAACACGTAATGGCTTTAAAACAGATCGCCAAAAATTAAAAGGTGATGTCAAAACCGTTACATCAAATCTTAATTGCAACATTCACAAATATGGCAACCAAAAATACACAGGTTAAGGCGAAAAATACCACTGGCAATGAAATCCATTTGTCGCATAGCCAAACTGACAGCCCTATTTTAGATATTAACTCTCTTGAACGACTACATCAATTTCGCCCCGACGTAGTCGATTTTGTGATTGAACAAACCACAAAAGAAGCTGAAAATCGCCGTAAACGAGAAGTGAAAATTGATTGGTTTACTTTTATTGAAAGAATGGGAGCGTTATTGCTTGCAGCAGGTATCGCAACAGGCGGTATTTACGGTTCAATTTATGCGGCAATGAATGGCTATGAAAAACTTTCTTGGATTATTGCCAGTACCTGTATTGGCTCGCTAGCGATTGCTTTCTTAAAACGCAATAAATAATTAACAACCACCCAACAACGAATACAGCCACCTACACAGGTGGCTTTTTTATTTAAGGATCAACTATGTTTAAAAAACTCAAACTTTTCTTCACCAAGCAGAAAGAGCTTATCCAGCAACTCGACATCCTCAGGCAAGAAATCAATAGGTTAAAAAGCAATCACAGTCTAGAAAAAGAACATCTTTTGCGGGAAATAGAATGGAAAGAAATTCAAATTGAAGACTATGAAAAAATCCGCAAGGAAAAAGACGAATACATCAGCCGCCTAAATATCAAAATCACCCAAATGGCAGCGGAAAATGTAAAGCGCAGTAAATTTCAACAAAAAGGAAAGAAAAAATGGAAACGTTAATTAAACAAATCGAACAATGGGCAGAAGAAAGATTAGTAAATTATTTGAAACAACCCTAGTTCGCTAGGGTTTATTTTTAGGAGGAAATATGGAAAAAGAAACCAAAAGACTTTATGACAAAAAAGCATTAGCAGAAATATTATGCACAAGCACATCAACGCTTAATCGTAGAATGCGTGATGATAAACATTTTCCACGCCCACACTTAATTTTTGGAAAAACCTATTGGACAGACATTCAAGTAGAAGAATATATCCAATTTATTCACAATGGAGGATACCGCAATTAACCACACATCAATGCTCTACCATCGGATAAACGCTCAACAAAATCCCCCCACCACTGCATATACTCAATTCGTTGAGTGAGATATTTTGCTTTATTGTAAGCCCCCCGCACACTGGAATATTCAAAATGGGCAAGACAAACTTCTATAATATCAGGGTTGAATTCCTGCTCATTCATTTCTGTACTGAAAACCGATCTCAAGCCGTGTGCGGTTAATTTATTCTTATAACCGATACGCTTAATCGCCTTATTTGGGGTTTCTTTACTCATTGGCTCTCTTGGGTTTCGCTCACTAGGAAAAACAAATTGCCTATGCCCTGTTAATTTTTTCATTACTTGCAATACTGAAATAGCCTGTTTAGATAAAGGGCAGGTAAAATCTTGCACTTTACCAATCCGTCCTTTCATTTTACTTTTCGGCACTTCCCACAAGCCACTATCCCAATCAATCTCCCCCCACTCCATTTGTGTCAAAGCACCTACTCGCATAGCCGTCAAAAGGGTTAACTCAATGGCGCATCTTGTTTCAATATTTAATTTAGAAGACTGCAATCGCTCAAAAAACAAAGGTAACTCTGTTGCTGGAATAGTAGGATTATTTTCAGCAACAGGTTTAATAAAAACCTTGCCAATATCTGCTGTTGGGTTATGTGGAATAATTGAGCTATTCACCGCATAAATCATAATATTATTCAGATAGCCAATTACACGATGTAAGGTATCTAATTTCCCTTCTCGCTCCAACCTCCTGAATTTTTCAATCATCAATGGTGCGGAAATATCGTGAATAGAAAAATGTCCAACCTCATCAAATAAATGCCGCTGCAAGCGGCGTTTAATATCTTCAAATGTTACAAGCTTTAACTGCCCTGCTCTAACCTCATTCTCTTTTAACCTTAACCAGTCTTGAGCGACAGAATAAAGGGTAAACGCATTTTCCCTTAATTTTTGCTGAGTAAGTTTAAGATTATGTTCTTGTGGATCAATATTTTGAGCTAACAGCCCCCTGTATTCATCACGCTTTTGTCTAGCATCAGCCAAAGATAACGCAGGATAACTCCCTAAACTAATGATAGTTCGCTTTTTAGAAAAAGGCTTGTAATACTGAAATCGCCATATTTTAGAAATTTTTGTGATTGCTAAAAATAAACCATTGCCATCAGAAAGAGAATAATCCTTATCTTTCGGTTTAGCATTATTGATTTCAGTCGCCGTTAATGGTTTCACGATTCGAGCCATACCAATCCCCTTTTAGTATTATACTGATACCAGAATTTAGTATTATATTTTCAAAATAGGCGTTTTAAGCTTAATCTAATACTAAAAATAACGTAATCTCATACTAAATATAATACCAAAATTTTGACAAGGTATGCTATTGAATGACATTATTTGACATAAAAAACAAAACCGCCTATTGTAACCCGTTGAAAAACAACGTTATTTGATACAATTTGAGGCGGTTTGATGTGAAATTATGGTGCGACTAGCTGGACTCGAACCAGTGACCCCCACCATGTCAAGGTGGTGCTCTAACCAACTGAGCTATAGTCGCGAATGAAAAGTTGCGCAGATGATATAGAGTTTTGATTTTCAACACAAGTAATATTTTTTGATTTTACTTATTCCCTCTTTTAATTGAATGTTTTTTGTTAGGTCATTTCTCATTTTCCCATAAGGTTAACTCGATCTCATTGTATTTTAAGCGTATAATACTGCGCGGTTTTTGCTGGCAAACAAGATTTATGTGTGAAAGCTAAAAGTTTTATATTTCAATAAATAATTTATGGAGTAGATAATGTCTAGAAAACTAAGAAGAACTAAAATTGTATGTACTATGGGACCATCAACAGAACGTGGTAATAATTTAGAAAGAATTATCATGGCTGGCGCCAACGTCGTTCGTATGAACTTTTCGCACGGCACACCTGAAGATCATATTGGTCGTGCTGAAGCTGTGCGCGAAATCGCTAAAAGATTAGGCAAGACGGTAGCAATTTTAGGGGACTTACAAGGGCCAAAAATTCGTGTTTCTACTTTTAAAGATGGCAAAATTTTCTTAAATATTGGTGATAAATTCGTTCTTGATGCAGACTTACCAAAAGGTGAAGGTACACAAGAAAGCGTAGGTTTAGACTATAAAACCCTGCCGCAAGATGTTGTTCCAGGTGATATTTTACTTCTTGACGACGGCCGTGTTCAGTTAAAAGTGTTATCAACCGAAGGGGCGAAAGTCTTTACAGAAGTGACGGTTAGCGGTCCATTATCAAATAACAAAGGGATCAACAAACTTGGTGGTGGCTTATCGGCAGATGCGTTAACCGAAAAAGATAAACAAGATATTTTACTTGCCGCCAAAATTGGGGTGGATTATTTGGCAGTGTCTTTCCCTCGCTCAAGTGCAGATTTAAACTATGCTCGCGAACTGGCTAAAGCTGCTGGATTAAACGCTAAAATCGTGGCAAAAGTTGAACGTGCTGAAACCGTTGCAACGCAAGAAGCAATGGATGACATCATTTTAGCGGCGGATGTAATTATGGTAGCACGTGGCGATTTAGGGGTTGAAATTGGTGATCCTGAACTCGTTGGCGTTCAGAAAAAACTGATTCGCCGTGCACGTCAATTAAATCGTGTGGTAATTACTGCTACACAAATGATGGAATCGATGATTAGCAACCCAATGCCAACTCGTGCGGAAGTGATGGACGTGGCAAATGCTGTATTAGATGGCACAGATGCCGTTATGCTTTCGGCGGAAACTGCGGCAGGTCAATATCCAGCGGAAACCGTGGCAACAATGGCGAAAGTTTGTTTAGGTGCAGAAAAAATGCCAAGCATTAACGTTTCTCGTCATCGCATGGATATTGAGTTTGGTTCTATTGAGGAGTCTGTTGCCTTATCAGCAATGTATGCAGCCAACCATATGAAAGGTGTTGCAGCAATTATTGCGTTAACAAGCAGTGGTCGCACTGCCCTATTGATGTCTCGTATCAGTTCTGGCTTGCCGATCTTCGCTCTTTCTCGTAATCAAGAAGCATTAAATTTATGTGCATTATATCGTGGGGTAACGCCAGTACATTTCGATGGCTTCAGCCGTAACTCTAAAGGTGCTTCAGCAGCAATTGAGTTACTTAAAGAAAAAGGTTTCTTAGTGTCTGGCGATTTAGTGTTATTAACTCAAGGCGATGAGTTATTGTTAGGCGGTTCAAATACTTGCCGTACACTTGTTGTTGAGTAATAAACGACTAAATTAGCCATTAAAAAACCTCTAAATTTTGTTTAGAGGTTTTTTTTGTTTTCATAAATCAGGAAAATCAAAAAGCCGATGTATCCTGAAACAATCCTACTTTTAAGTCGGTGGCGCTATAAATGATTTTGCCGTCCACTTCCACTTCGCCGTCCGCAAGCCCCATGACTAATTTACGGTTAATAAGACGTTTAATATTGATACGATAAATCACTTTTTTAGCGGTAGGTAAAATTTGTCCTGTGAATTTGACTTCGCCAACGCCAAGTGCGCGTCCTTTACCTTTACCGCCGATCCATCCGAGATAGAATCCTACCAATTGCCACATGGCATCTAATCCCAAACAACCGGGCATAACAGGATCGCCAATAAAATGACAACCAAAGAAAGGCAAATCAGGGTGAATATCCAACTCAGCTTCAATATATCCCTTATCAAAGGCGCCACCGTTTTCGGCTATTTTTACAATGCGATCTAACATAAGCATGGTTGGCGCTGGTAATTGTGGTCCTTCTTTACCAAACAACTCCCCTTTTCCTGAGGCGAGTAAATCTTCATAGTCGTAAGCGCTTTTTTTCGTTTGTGTACAGGTGTTCATTTTTTAATTTTCCTTTGTAGAATAATAGCCAAGCAATAAATTTATCTGCTTGATTCTATCAGAGTAAAATCTATATAAAAATAGCGAACACTTGTAAGCTAAACTTATCGGATCAGTTACTTTTTAAAGAGAAAATCTAACCAATGTCTTTTTGGGTTATGTTGTTCGGAACGTTCAATGCGTTTAGCAATTAAATGGGCAATAGGTTGATTATCCTCATTGTAGCGCTTTTCATCTTCCTCCATTAAATCTCGTTGGAACAAGATTTCACAGGCTTGATAAACATCTTCCACAGGATAAATGAAAAATTCGCCATTTTTCACTGCATCAACCACCCCTTGCTGAAGACTCAGTTGAGAAATCACCATGCTAGGAATGATTACGCCTTGCTTACCTGTTAAACCTCGTTGCTGGCAAATGGTGAAAAAGCCTTCAATTTTTTCATTCACACCGCCGACGCTATGCACTAAGCCAAATTGATCGATGCTACCTGTTACGGCGATTGATTGTGGCAGAGGTAATTCCGCCAAGGCGCTAACTAAAACACAGAAGCTGGCTAAGGAAGCGCTATCGCCGTCAATTTCGCCATAGGATTGCTCAAATACCAAAGACGCGGAAAAAGGCAGCTGCGACGGTAGCGCCAGTATATTGGCTAAACAAGACTGCGCAATCATCATGCCTTTGCTGTGAATATTGCCTGCTAATTCGTTTTTGCGATCAATATCAATAATTTCGCCCTCACCAAATTGCACAAGGCAACTCATGCGCGACGGTTCGCCAAATACAACGGGCGTTCCCTGATATTCAATCACAGAAAGTCCGTTAATTTGCCCGATCATTTCACCGTCGGTAGCCACATAAACTTGTTCGTTTAAAATATCGGCGTAGGTTTGCTGCTGTAAATAGCCCTGTTGTTGTAACTGCTGTTGATAAAACGCCTCAATATGAGTTGCCTCTAATTGCGCCACTTGCCCTGAGTGAGCGGCGCTACCCTGCAATATTAAACTGATTTTTTGCGGTGCAATGCTAATTAATTGGCGATGTTCACTGTCGCGTACCAATATTTGATAAAGTGTATTGATGGCTTCCGCTGTTAAAGGGGGGATTTGCTGTTGCTGTGTTAGCCCATGAACATAATTCACCCAATTTTGTTGCTGCGCTAACTCGTTGATCCAATAGTAATTTTCCACTTCCGAATACGCCGCCCAAGGATATAATTCCGTTTCCAGTTCAGCAAAAGTGGCAAGGTCTTCTCGATTGCCCAATAAAATCACTTTGAGCGATAAAGGATAGCTTGGAATGTCGCACGGTAAATCTTTGAAAGGGTGCGCGGAATACCAATCAAATTGTTTGCTACGCAAAATCTGCTTTAGGCGCCACCACAAATCAAATTGTTGTAGTAACGCAGCTACACTTAAAATTAAAACGCCACCGTTTAACTGGTGCACAAGCCCTGCTTTCAATTGAATATCTTTGGAATGAGGGTGAATGCGTACTGCGCCAAGCAGTTTAAAAGAATCCACATACAACGCGCTGGCTACGCGTTTTTGTGCGGCAAAATTATCCGCTAAAGATTGTGCTGGCGCCACCGTAATATGCGGAAAAGAGAAAGAATCACCTTGTGAGATTTCATAATGCACGCCCAAAATTTTTTCATTTTGCGGAATATTTTCCCTGACAAAGTCTTCTAATAATGGACTGTATGTCGCCACATCATCGGTTTTTAACATCAACACTTCAGATTGCGGATCTGCCAAAAAATGACGTAAGGCGCCAGCGCACCTTGTTTGTAGCGTAAAAAAATGAATTGCCGATCTGGTGGAAAGGCCGGCATTTAATTCTGGACGTAAATCTTGCCAAGAGAGGCTTTTTGCAATAGTTAATTGAGACACATTCTTTCTCTATCAATAATCAAGGTAAAATACGCGTTTAACGCTGCTTAAATTTGCTTATTTCAGCGTCAAACAAAGGCGCGCATTATCTCATATTTCTAAACAGAGTAAAAATTTCCCTAGAAAAAAGCCACAAAACCGCGTATATTGATGCACAAAGTTACATTGTAACGAGGTTATGTTATGAAATATCAAAAACTGGAAAACCAAGAAGCCAATTGGAAGTGGTTATATCTCATTAGAAAATATCGCGAAGGTGAAAATATCACAGCCTATGAAGAAAAAAGTCTGAGTGAAAGCAAAGCGCAACAGCTTGTTGCAAGCCAAAATCATCCCCAACAAATTGAAGAATGGATTAAATCTCATTTAGCGCCGCATCTCATAGTTAAACTTGATCAAGCCATTCGCGCGCGTCGTAAGCGTTATTTTAACGGTGAAAAAAAATCCACTAAGAAGAAGTCCATTGATTTGGAATATGCGGTTTGGTTACGTCTTTCGCGCTACTCTCGCAAAATGAAAATGACCTTATCTGAAACCATCACTTATATGATTGATGAGCGAGAAAGCAAAGCGCAATTTGAAAATCAAATGTCAGAAATGAAAGCCAGTTTGAAAAATCTGTTGAAGTAAACAGCAAAAAGCAAGGAAAATTCCTTGCTTTTCTACTTCGTTGACTAAATTTAAAGAGGAAAATATTTATTCAACGATAGGCACTATTTTTGTTGCGTGCGAACCTTTATCACCGTGCACCGCTTCAAAATGCACTTTTTGCCCTGCTTTTAATGAACGATAGCCTTCCATTTCAATAACTGAGTAGTGCGCAAAAATATCCGCATCTGAACCTTCAGCAGAGATGAAACCAAAACCTTTTGCATTATTAAACCATTTAACAATACCAACTTCCATAATAAAACCTCTAATGATTTTTATAACAAACACATTTTTATTTAATAGGTCCCCCTACTAGATGAGTTGGATATTCAACTAATTTAATTCATTTAGCAATCACAAATAGTTCAAAATCAAACAGAGATCACAAAATTTTTTATTTATTCTCATTTTCAGCACCTTCTCGTAGCGCTTGCGCCACTTTTGCAATGGCTTCCCCACTGCTAAATCCTTGCGCCATTAATTGCTGAATTTGTTCTACCGCCTCTTGTTGTTGTTCGTGAGTTAAATTTAATAAGCTATGTTCTAACATCATAATTCCCGTGCTATTGACCAATTAAAAATCTGTAAAAGCATTTGCCATTGTTCATCTAAACTTGCTTGAATGGCGATTTTTTGCTGAGTAAGAGGATGTGTAAAAGTTAAGGTTTCCGCATGTAACATCAAACGCTGAACGCCTGTGTGTGCGGTGAGTGCACGATTTTGATGTAAATCGCCATATTGAGTATCGCCTAAAATAGGGTGAAAAATATGTTTTAAATGGCGTCGTAATTGATGTTTACGTCCTGTTTGCGGCGTTAAACGCACCAAAGAATAACGGGTTGTGGCATATTTTTTCACCGCATAAGGCATTTCTACCGTACATAACCCTTGATAATCGGTAATCGCCGATTGTGGTGCTTTATCCAATTGAGCAAATTTATCTGCCACTTTGTCTAACTGCACTTTCAACGGATAATCAATACGCGCCACGCCAGTCAAATAACCACGCACCACCGCTAAATACGTTTTTTCCACCTGACGTTGCTCAAATTGTTCACAAAGTAAATTCGCCATTTCACTGCTTAAAGCAAACAACAGTACGCCTGAAGTGGGGCGATCTAAACGATGAATGGGATACACATATTGCCCAATTTGATCGCGCAATTTTTGCATCACAAATTCCGTTTCCTGAATATCTAACCAACTACGATGCACCAACATGCCAGCTGGTTTATTCACTGCGATTAACGCCTCATCTTGATAAAGAATGTCAAGCATCGCTACTTCTCTTGTAGCAAGTTTTCAATCGTCTGTATTGCCATAAGCAGTTCTGCTAAATAAACTTCTTCTTTCAACGCTTCTTCTAAATAAGGGGAAATGGAAATTTGTGTGGGCAAGGTGGCGCCAGCGTCGATTAACGCAAACATACGAGGAATAAAAATCCATTGCAACCACTCCGTTGGTGTCATGGTATCTAAGGCAAAAGGCTGTTCGCTCAAAAAAGCTTGTTCATCAGGCGCCTGAGATTGCCACAACCCCTGTTGTTGCATCACCTTTTGCAAATTCTGTAACGCTTGTTGCGTTTTTTGGTACATATCTATTCCTCACATCAAAAACAAAGGCGCTATTCTACTGATTTTGCGGAAAAGAGAAAAGTCAGGCAGCTGACAACAAAATACATTAAAATACGCCCTTTCCAATGCTAAGGTTTGTTGCTTATGTATCTCGTTGAAGTCTTTTTTCATTGTTCTCCTACTCAAGAAAGTCATCTTGGCTTGATCAATCAAGTGATTGATCAGTGGCGCTATAACGGACAAATTATCGGGCGCGAAATCCCTTTGTATTTTGCCGAACAAGAAAATCAATCGGGCTTTGCGGTGCGAGTTACCTGCCCTGAACAACATAGTTTATTGCCTAAATGGAATAATCTTCCGGTGCAGCAAGCCTTGCAACAGGCAGAAAAGGCTGGCATTTACCTCGATAGTTTGCAGATTATCGCCGATGATCTGAATTCCGATAGCACTTATGCCGAGGCTAAACCTGAATGGCTAGTACTTTATACTACGCATCTCCAAAGCTGTTCCCCCTTACATAATGGCACGGATCAGCAGCCCGTTCCCCTATACAAATTGCTCAAGCAACAGCCAGCGTTAAGTATGGATTTGATTAAATGGCAGGAAAATTGGCAGGCTTGCGATCAACTGCAAATGAATGCCGCAGGATTGGAAGCGGTGGCGCTAGCAGAAATTTCAGAACACAACAGTCAACTGAGCAAACATGGCATCGCTCTTGCCAAAGAAATTGAACAACACACTCAAATCCCGACCTACTATTATTTGTATCGCGTCGGTGGCGCTAGATTAGCCCAAGAAAAACAACGCCACTGCCCTTGCTGCAAACAAAAATGGCGCTTGGAAGCGCCACTTGGGATTTTCTATTTTAAATGCGACAACTGTAAATTGGTGTCTAATTTATCTTGGAGTTTTTAGCCCAAATCAAAAGCCTTTAATTCGTTCTGCAAACATTCCAATGCTCAAAGCAAAATGATTAGAATTGTTCCAGTTAAGCAAGGTGCGGTAATTATTAGTTACCAAGAACAATCTTCCCTTGCTCCCCTCTGGGCTTACTAACCAAAGCGGATAATTCATGAGTGCTGCGCGTTTTTCGGCGCTAAGGGATTTAGCAAATTTTACTTTAACGCCTAACTTCTGCCATTGCGCTAAACTTCTTTTTTTATTGAAACCAATGCCAGAAAATTTGTTCACTACGGATTTTCCTGCGCTAACTTCAACACCCCAAACTGCATTTGGCTCCCAACCTACGCTACTTAGATAATTGGCGATTGAGGCAAAGACATCATCTTGGGTTTGCCAGATGTCTTTCTGTGAATCTTGATTTGCATCTACGCCGTAACGCAAATAAGAACTCGGCATAAATTGGGTTTGCCCCATGGCGCCAGCCCAAGAGCCTAGCATTTTTTCTCTGCTAATCGCTTGTTGATCTAACATTTTTAAAGCAGCAATAAATTCTCGACTAAATAAATTTTCTCTGCGCCCCTCAAATGCCAAGGTCGCTAACACTGAAAGCACATCATATTTGCCTTGATAACGCCCAAAACTACTTTCCATTCCCCACAGCGCAACAATATATTCCGCTGGCACATTAAATTGCTGAGAAATTTGTTGTAACAATGGTTGATGTTGCTGATAAAGTTCTTTCGCTAATTGTACTTTTTTAGCGGTGATTACACGATTAAGGTAGCGAGAAGTTGCATCATTAAAACGGCGAACTTTTTTACTTTTTTTCTGCGTTTTAGTTTTTGCCGATATGGTTTTAGCTTGAATAGTTGTATTTTCTTGATTGATTGTACTTTCTGAAGTGGCGGTCTGTGCAGGTGGCGCCTTAACAATACTCACCGCTGGTTTTGCTGTTTTTTTCTTCTTCGTTTTTCCTGCTTGTTTATGATCTAAATCCACTGCACTTTGGATAAATTGGATATTTTGTTGTTCATATAAAGTTTTAGCGGAAACCCCTTGCGAAAATGCCTTTCCTTTTAAAAACAACACATAATCTGCAAAATTTTGCAAATCACGCGGTTTAGCGTAGCTTGCACTAGGCTCTAGTAATGGCGGTTCAGGGTAATTTTCTACTTTATCTTGCGATGAACTACAGGCGGTTAAATACAAAATAGCGCCGATTAAAGCGAAAGAACGTAATGATAAAAACCACATAAAATACCTTATTAATTAACGTTTATGTTTAATTACGCCGTAAACGGCATAATGACAGAAATAATAAAATGCAGTAAAAACATTCAATTTCAAATGGTTACGATATACCGCCCATTGCCAAGTGGCAGACTTGAATTTGTTACCCGATAAGGAATTTGCAGAAATGCGATAGTTACACAAAGGCGTTTCTGTTTTCACTTTATAGGCATAATCAATTTTATCTAGCACCGCTAACCAAAAAATATAATCTTCCGCCCCTTGCTTGATAAAACGCAGATCTTTCACTACATCGGCGCGCACTAAACAAGTTAAATTCCCCAAATGATTGGTTTTTAAAATATCACGGCGAGCACATTTTTCAGGTGGCAGAATGGATTTAAGGAAGCGACCTTGCAAATCCACTTGGTTGTAATCCATATAGGATAATTGCCAATTTTGCTGTTCCATTTGTGCCACTTGTAAGGCTAATTTTTCAGCCTGCCAAGTATCATCCACATCTAAAAAAGCAATATATTTTCCCATTGCCACATCAAGTCCTGCGTTACGCGATAAGGCGGCACCTAAATTTTGTGGATTATTCACATAACGAATGGTTAATTTTCCCTCTGCAATGTACTGTTGAATAATCTGTGCAGAATTATCTTTAGAACAATCATTCACAATAATCCATTCAAATTGCCGATAAGTTTGATTGAGCAAAGATTGATAAATATCGGGTAAAAATCTTTCGCCATTATGTACTGGCGTAATGATAGACACTAAAGGTTGCGATGACATTTTCTTTTCTCTTAAAAAAATCGTTTCATATTAATCGCTAATTTTGGCGAAATTAAAATCACAGAGGCAATCACCAGCATTTTCAAATTTTTAGTTAATTTAAACATTTGCCAATAATAACTGGCGGCTTTGCGTGATAAATTCATGATATTGGGATAAACCAACATATACAGGCGGTTTAAAGCGAAACTTTGCTGTTGTTGTGGTGTTTTAACAAACTTGGCTTCAATTTGTTCAATGGCTTTTTCAATATTGCCTAAATTAGTAGAAACGCTAGCACGTTTGGTATGAAATACACAGCGAGTTAAGGCTTGAGGAACATATTTTGCCTTAAAATTAGGTGCGGTTAATAATTTCAAAACAAAATCATAATCTTCCAAAGAATAGAGATCCGCCGATAGCCCACCTACTTGTTCAAATAAGGCTTTTTTCACCGCCAGCATCGGCATTCCGCCAATTTTATTGACGCGTAAAATATTATCCAATGTCAGCAATTGCGGATCTGCATAAGGCTTGGTGAAATAAGTAAAACCCTCATTGACCATACGACATTCTGCGGGGTGATAAATAAAATTTACCTCAGGATTTTGGGCAATAGTTTGTGCCAGCACTTCACATTTATTGGATAAAAAACGATCATCATCATCAAGAAATAACAACCAATCATATTTAGCTTGCGCCACGCCAATATTACGACTTTGCGCCGCACCTTGATTTTGTTGATTACGCACAAGCGTAACACTGAAAGGATAACTCCCTTCTAGCGCCACCGCTTGCGGCGAACAATCATCAACAATAACCACTTCAAAATTATGGCAGGTTTGTTGCGACAAACTATCTAATAAACTGGGAATTTCTGCCTGACGGTTATAAGAGGGCACGATAATACTGAACATATTTTTAACCTATTTGATTAATTCGCGGCGAACAAAAATTGATACCAGTTATCTGGGTGCATTGCACTGGTATAAAAACTGTATCCATAAGGAATCAAAAACAACAGCAGACAAAGCACACGTTGTTTTAATTGAGTAATATTCGCCAATAATAAAGGCAACATAATCACTTCTAACACGCGGAAAAACATATTAAAACGCGTAGCTAAAACATTATACTCTGCCAATCCTACATAAATAAAAAAGCCTAACAAATACATGGTAAATACTTTTTTATAGGCTTCTGAACCGCGTTGATAAAAATAAAAGAACGCAAGTAGCAATAAGGTTCTTGTAGCTAATTTGAATAAAGAGGTGCTTTCTGTGAATTTTTGTACATACACTTTGCTAATGCCAATCACATCAAATAACACAAAACTGAGCACGTTCAGTTGCGATAGTACAACGGCGCTAGCGCCACCGATAAGCATAACTGGAATTAAATTACCACGGTAAAATTGCACAAGATAGGCACATAAAATCAATAAACCAGATAAATGAAAGCTTGTAGCTAAAAGACTTAAAGCGATAACCATCAAATTGTTACGTTGTAATATAAATGGCACACTTACAATAAAAATAGACATAGCAATCGCTTGGCGCATTCCATTAAAAGCATAAGGAATATAAAAACTCATTAAATACACCAATAGCGCCACAAAGACATAGGGTAAGGCTAATTTTCTTATTCCCCAGCTGAATGGAAAAAAAAACAGACTTGCACAAGCGCCCCAGAATAATACACTGGCGCCAGCGAGCTGTTTTAGCAAGCTCATCATCAGCACAAATCCCACTTCCAGCTCAGCATAACGAAAATGCTTAGAGATTAATTCTGTGAATGGCGGAACATTGGTCCAAAGTTTTAAATAGGCGGCATAATCTGTTCCTGTATCCAATCTAAAAGCTGCAATAGCAATTAGGAATATGATGACAAAATAATATGCCCAACTCGGTAACTTTTTATGCTGGATTTCCAATAAAGATAAGAAGAATAGGAATAAAAATAGAATTAAATAAAGCATTGCGCTACCTGAAAATACTTTGTGGATTCGACGCGCTATTATAGTTTTAGATCGACTAATAACAAATAAGAATATGCTCAATGAGATAGAACTATAACGTAGTATTTTTTCTTTTTAATGATTTAAATCTCTCAATTTCATCACGAATTTTCTCCGTCATCGGCATAATTGGCGTAACCAAGATTTCGTTTTCTATAGGATTTTCAATAAGACTCAAATACATAGAATAAATTGTTTCTTGATCAACTTGGTGTTGATTGTGAAAGAAATTCTGCAAACGATACACTTCCGTTTTCATTCTTAACGCCTGTGCTTGCTCCAATAATCTTTTTATTTCCTGAACATTTACCCCGACGTTACTTACAATGAGCAGCAGGTTTTTAGCAGGAAATTGCTGACAAAATTGCAAAGCTTGTTGTAACTTTTGCTGTGCTATTTCCTTTGCTTGTTTAAATCGTTCAGGAGTCCAATAATATTTCCCTTCTTCAATTAGATAATGATCATTCTCAATATGAAATATTTCAGCACAAGAATATACTGCACAAAATTCCACTATTTTCTGCTTTGCAAATGTACTTTTCCCAGATCCAGAATGACCTCTTACAATGATTAACTTTTGCATTTTATCTCCTAAAAAATACCGCACTTTACTTTCATAAAGTGCGGTATTACCTACGATCACGAATTTATATCTAAGACCAGATATCCTTGTCAACGCCACGTTGAATTAAGGCAGGATAGTTTTCAATTTTAAATTCAGGCTCTTTACCTGCTTTCAATTGCTGACGGTAATCTTTCAGAATCAACCAAACGATTGGCGCTAATAATACAATTGCGATTAAATTGATCATTGCCATAATCGCCATAACGGTGTCAGCAAAATCCCACACAATGTTACCGCTGTTTACCGCACCAAAATAAACGAAGAATAACACCCCTAAACGAAATATGAGAACGAATAACGGTTTATTACGGATAAAACGAACATTACTTTCTGCGTAGGCATAGTTACCAATAATCGAAGAATAAGCAAATAAAAATAGAATAAAGGCTAAGAAATGCAATCCAAAATCACCCACGTGATATTGCAGGGCTTTTTGTGTCAAAGAAATCCCTTTTAAGTTTTCACCACCATAGTCATCAGATAACAAAATGATAACCGCCGTACAAGTACATACCACAATAGTATCAACAAAGACACCTAACATCTGAATCAATCCTTGACTTGCTGGATGTTTTACATCTGCAGTTGCAGCAGCGTTAGGAGCTGACCCCATCCCTGCTTCATTAGAAAATAAACCACGTTTAATCCCCATTATCATGGCTTTAGAGAAAAGTACACCAAATATCCCCCCAGCCATCGCTGAAAAATCAAAGGCACTTGAAATAATGCGAGAAATAATACTCGGAATTTGTCCAATATTCATTCCTAAAATGATCATGGCAATAATGAGGTAAAATAACGCCATCATAGGAACTAACTTAGCACTCACTGCTCCAATTCGTTTAACCCCACCAAAAATAATAATTGCCGTTAAAATGACCAATGATACAGCCACATACTGAGCATTCCAATTCCAAGCATTACGAGTAGCTTCAACAATCGAATTTGATTGAACAGCATTAAAAGCAAACCCAAAAGCAAAAATCAAACTTATTGCAAACATTACTCCTAGCCAAGGTGCTTTAAGTGCTTTAGTAATATAGTAAGCAGGTCCTCCACGATAAAGACCATTTGGATCTTTCACTTTGAATAATTGGGCGAGGGAGGATTCTGCAAAGGCACTGCTCATTCCGATTAATGCAGTAATCCACATCCAAAATACAGCACCTTCGCCACCAATGGCGATAGCGGTAGCGACGCCGCCGATATTGCCCACACCCACACGGCTCGCTAGCCCAGTGGTGAATGCTTGAAATGGCGTTAATGAATTGCCTTCTGCGGTGCGACCTGACCACATTTCACGCAAGCTGCGTGGTAACAGACGTAATTGCACAGCTCCTGTGGTGATCGTGAAGAACAAGCCTGTACCCAATAAGGTGATTACGGTGATGTCCCAAAGTGGACCATCGACGTTTTTCACAAACCAAGATAAGGCTTGTTCAACATAGCTGATAAATGTATTGAAAAAATCCATATGATTCCTCTTAAGCAAATGATGTGAAAATGAAGGGAAGAGATTATAGTGATATTTAAAAATATAGAACAAAATTCTTTAAACGAATCAAAAAACATTGCTTTAAATAGAAAAAATCTAAAAAAATCACGCTGTAATTAAAATCAATTTAAGTTTATTTTATCGTGTTGTAAGGCATCGCATTCCCAGCCAATGTATTCGCCTGAAAATTGCAAGGCTAATTCTTCAAAGTCTTCTACGAGGCTAAATAAAGATTTATCGGATAACTGGCTTTCTTGCACAAGTTTTACAACGTAAAAATCTCCCAAATCTTCTACAGGAATAGGAAAATCGCTATAACGCAAGGACGTAATATCATTTTTTTGTAAATGAATATGTTCAATAAAACGATACATATCATATTCACTTTCAAAGTTGAAAATATGTTCGAGCAGATAGCTTTGACTAAGATCTCGCCCTTGTTGCTCCAGCATTAACAAAATATCATCAGTGGCGTTAAGTTTCATTTCCAGCGGTGAAGGCAAGAGAAAATCAAAATACATTTCCCAGTTGGGATCGTATTGTTGTAATACATTCTCTATTTGCTGGAATTGAGTTAAATGTTCAATAAAACTATCGGGATCTTGACAATAAAAATACAGTTGAGCTTTAGCGTCTGAGAAAATATGCCCTGCATAAAGCACGTTAGGAAGGGCATAAAGTTGAACAGAAATCTTCAAAATATCACTAAGAATTTCGGGATAGCGATTAGGGTCAAAATCGTTGGACTCCTCTACTTTCGCTGACAAACTAAATTGCACAACATAATGCAGTTTTTCTGAAGGAAATTTTTGCAATAGCTCGGCGTTAACAGAAAAAAATGCCCATTTATCTGCAATATGTGAACGGTAATGCTGCCAGTTACTTTCCATAGGTTTGTGCTCGTTTTATTTAAATTCTGCCCAAATAGGTGCGTGATCGGAAGGTTTATCCATTGCACGAATATCTAATGCAATGCCAGTACTAATGCAACGTGTCGCTAAAGCTTGGTTGGCAATGATATGATCAATTCGCAAACCGCGATTCTCATCAAACCCTTTTGAACGATAATCAAACCATGAGAATTTATCATTCACCTCTGGATTCATATAACGGAAAGTATCCACTAAACCTAATCCATATAAACGGTTAATCCATTCTCTTTCCTCAGGTAAAAAAGAACATTTTCCTGTGCGTAACCAACGTTTACGACTGTCTTCACCAATCCCAATATCTAAATCTGTTGGGCTAATATTCATATCGCCCATAATAACAATAGGATTATTTTGAATATGATCCTGCTCTACATAACGTTGTAAATCTGCATAGAATTTTTGTTTCGCAGGAAATTTAGTTTCATGATCTCGACTTTCACCTTGAGGAAAATAGCCATTAATCACTGTGAGCAAGCCAAACTCAGTTTCAAAGTCAGCCATAATAATGCGTTTTTGTGCATCATCAGCATCTGTTGGGAAACCTTTTCGTACCGCTTTTGGCTGTTGTTTACAAAATAGGGCGACGCCATAATGCCCTTTTTGACCATGATGAAACACGTGATAGCCCAAATGTTCAACTAATTCATAAGGAAACATCTCGTCGGCAACTTTGATTTCCTGTAAGCCCAGTATATCTGGTTGATATTGTTCAATAACCGCTTCTAATTGATGAGGTCTAGCTCTTAATCCGTTGATATTAAAAGACATAATTTTCATATTGATTTCCTAAAATAAAGCGCGCCCAAAAAGGCTGGGCGCGAAGAAAAAAGAAGTAAATTATTTATTAATCAAAGAAATAAATTCTTTGCGAGTTTCTCGGTCATCTAAAAATACACCGCCAAAAGCAGAAGTAACAGTGTAACTATTTGTATCTTTAATGCCACGACATTTCACGCAAAAATGTGTTGCTTTTACATATACCGCCACATCTTCTGTTTCTAAAATCGTTTGAAATGCCAACAAAATTTGTTCAGTTAAACGTTCTTGTACTTGCGGACGCTGTGCGAAAAAAGACACGATGCGATTAATTTTAGATAATCCAATCACCCATTTTTTAGGGTAATAGGCTACAGAAACTTTACCGTCAATGGTTACGAAATGATGCTCGCAAGTGCTGGTCAAGGTAACGTCGTTAACCAACACCATTTCACTCACTTTCATGCGATTTTCGATATTTGTAATTTTCGGGAAATTGGCATAATCCAGTCCGCTAAAAATTTCATCAACAAACATTTTTGCCAAACGAACAGGGGTTTCTTCTAAACTATCATCGCGCAAATCTAAGCCAATCAGTTTCATCACTTCACGCATATGATTTTCAATGCCAATACGGCGCTCTTGTTTATCCAATGATAAATTAATCATTGGTGTTTCAATACCTTTTTGTAGTAATGCGTTGCGAACCTTTTCCGCTTCAGATGAAATTTTATCCATTTAAATACTCCCGAAAATAACCGCCACATTCTAGCAAAGTCTGTTCCAATATAAAACTTAGAATAATCTCTACTGCGAATTAATTCTTTGTTATAAAATGCACATTTCCATCTTTTCAATTCAAGGAATATCATCTTGTTACCTTTAGAACCAACCCTAAGAAATATCTTGGCAATGTTGCCTGAATATCCACATAAAACACATACTCTATCGCTTTCAGAAGCTAGCGGATATATTTCTGCCACAGACATCATCTCCCCTATTAATGTGCCTTCTTTTGATAATTCAGCAATGGATGGGTATGCGGTACGTTATTCTGATTTAAAAGCAAATATTCCTTTAAGGGTGGTAGGGAAATCCTTTGCAGGATCGCCTTTTTCCGAAGTGTTACCGCCGCTAAGCGCTGTTCGTATTATGACAGGAGCAATGTTACCAGCTGGGGCGGATACAGTTATTATGCAAGAGTTTGCACAATTAGATGAACAGAATGATGTTACTTTCAATCAATTACCACAAAAAGTCGGAGAAAATGTACGTTATCTCGGAGAGGATGTAAAAAAAGGCGAAATCGTATTAAACAAAGGCACTAAATTAACGGCACTTTCCTTGCCTCTACTTGCTTCTTTAGGCATTACAGAAGTGGAGGTTTTCGCAAAATTAAAAGTTGCGCTACTTTCTACAGGAGATGAACTTGTCCCTGTTGGTCAACCATTAAAAACAGGGCAAATCTATGATACCAATCGTTTTACTGTGCGTTTAATGCTAGAAAAACTCCCTTGCGAAATTTTGGATTTTGGTATTTTAGCGGATAACCCTGTTGAGTTTGAAAAAGCCTTTATCAATGCACAAAAACAAGCAGATGTCGTGATTACTAGCGGCGGTGTGTCTGTTGGAGAAGCTGATTTTACCAAAGATGTGCTAGAAAAAATTGGTAAAATTAATTTTTGGAAATTAGCGATAAAACCAGGAAAACCTTTTGCCTTTGGTCAACTAGAAAATGCTTGGTTCTGCGGTTTACCGGGAAATCCAGTTTCCGCTTTAGTTACTTTTTATCAAATAGTTCAGCCTATTCTGACTAAATTAGCAGGTTTTAGCCAGTGGCGTGCTACTCCGCGTTTAAAAGCAATTGCTGCTTGCAATATGAAAAAACAAGTTGGTCGACAAGATTTCCAGCGAGGTTTTTATCAAATTAATCAAGCAGGACAAATTGAAGTTGCACCAGTAGGATTTCAAGGATCTCATTTGTTCAGCGCCTTTGTGAAAAGTAATTGTTTCATTGTGCTAGAGCAAGAACGCGGTAATGTAAGCGAAGGAGAAAACGTAATTATTGAGCCTTTTAATGAACTAATCAGCTAATGACAGAATTAACTTACCAAGAAGAACTTCGTTATAACCGCCAAATAATCCTCAAATCCGTGGATTTTGATGGTCAAGAAAAACTTAAAGCAAGCAAAATGCTTATTATTGGATTAGGCGGACTGGGCTGTGCAGCAGCTCAGTATCTGGCTTGCTCAGGCGTGGGACAATTAACTTTAGTTGATTTTGATCATGTATCCTTATCAAATTTACAACGCCAAGTGTTACATAACGATAGCCGCTTAGAAATGCTAAAAGTAGAATCTGCTAAGATCAGTTTGCAAACCCTCAATCCTCATATCCAAATTAATACAATTGCAGAAAGACTGACTGAACAAGCAATGAATGAGCTTATTCCTCAATTTAACGTTGTACTAGATTGTTCAGATAATGTAGATACTCGCAATCAATTAGATCGTTGTTGTCAAAAGGCCAAGATTCCTTTGGTATCAGGTGCTGCAATTAGAATGGAAGGACAAATTAGCGTATTCACTTATGAAAAAAATAGCCCAACTTACAAAAATATTAGTCAATTATTCGGAGAAAACAGGCTAAGCTGTGTAGAAGCAGGTGTACTCTCGCCTATTGTTGGTGTTGTCGGCGCTATACAGGCGTTAGAAGCAATTAAGCTGTGTCTAAATATAGGAAATACTTTGTGCGGACGTTTATTGATGATTGACGGTATGAATATGCAAATTAGAGAATTAAAATTGCCTAAGTAGAGTAAACTTTCCCAGAGTTTATTGAGTAAAAATAAGATGGCTGCCAATGATTATTTGTGCAGCCATTTTTACTTTTATAGAAAGAATAAATTAACGGATAACCTCAACACCTTTCATATAAGGTCGTAACACTGCAGGGACGGTGATTGAACCATCTGCATTTTGATAGTTCTCCAAAATCGCCACTAAAGTACGTCCAACTGCTAACCCTGAGCCGTTTAAGGTATGTACCAAGCGAGTTTTCTTATCGCCTTTCGTACGACAGCGTGCTTGCATACGACGAGCTTGGAAATCCCACATATTAGAACAAGATGAAATTTCACGGTAAGTATTTTGTGCAGGTAACCAAACCTCTAAATCGTAAGTTTTGCAAGAACCAAATCCCATATCGCCAGTACATAATAAGACTTTACGATATGGTAATTCTAACAGTTGTAAAACTTTCTCTGCTTGACCAGTTAATTCTTCTAATGCGCTCATTGATGTTTCTGGTGCAACAACTTGTACTAATTCCACTTTATCAAATTGGTGCATACGAATTAAACCGCGAGTATCTCTCCCATAAGAACCTGCTTCAGAACGGAAACAAGGGGTATGCGCAGTCATTTTTAATGGAAGTTCTGATTCATCTAAAATCACATCTCTGACTAAATTAGTTACAGGCACTTCTGCGGTTGGAATCAACGCATAAGGTTGTTCACCTTCCAAAGCATTGGTGTGGAATAAATCTTCACCAAATTTAGGTAATTGACCTGTTCCATACAAAGTCGCGTGATTAACTAAATAAGGCACATAGGTTTCTGTGTATCCATGTTGTTCAGTATGCAGGTCCAACATAAATTGTGATAAAGCTCTGTGTAATTTCGCTATTTGACCTTTCATTACGGCAAAACGCGTACCACTTAATTTAGCGCCAGCAGCAAAATCTAATCCTTGTAAATGTTCGCCTAAAGAAACATGATCTTTAACCTCAAAATCAAAGGTTTTAGGGGTTCCCCAACGAAGCACTTCTAAATTCTCAGTATCACCTTTACCAAGAGGGACTTCATCTGCAGGTAAATTTGGAATTGTTAACGCAATTTCATTGATTTCCGTTAATACATCTTCTAACTGCGCTTTAGCTGTCGTTAATTCAATTCCCATATGATCAACTTCCGCTAACAATGAAGCAATATCTTCACCTCTCGCTTTAGCTTGGCCGATAGCTTTAGAACGTGCATTTCTTTCAGCTTGTAAGTTTTCTGTTTTGACTTGTAAAACCTTACGTTCTTCTTCTAATTTACTTAATAATTCAACATCAAGTACAAAGTTACGTTTTAGTTTTAATTTTTCAGCAATTTCAACAAGATTATTGCGTAATAAATTTGGATCAATCATTTTCGTTACCTTCAGATTTTGAGCAGCTGATAAATAGCTGTTTTTATAGGAAAAGAATGGGAAGTATTTTAGATGAATTCAATTGAATAAACCAGTTTAAAGTGCATCTATACAGGAAGGAGAAATAAAAAAGCCTACTTGGGCAAAGTAGGCTATTTCACAAAACAATCTTATTTTTTAAGAGTAATAACTGGAGATTCACCAGCGACAACTTCACCCGCTTTTTTCTCAATATTAGTGATTTCATCCATATTAGAAATTACAACTGGCGTTAATACTGATTTTGCTCTTGATTCTAATAAAGGTAAATCAAGCTCAATTATAGTATCGCCACATTTCACTGTTTGTCCTTCTTTCGCAACACGAGTAAAACCTTCACCTTTTAGTTCAACTGTGTCGATACCAAAGTGAACAAATAGCTCAACTCCGTCTTTTGACTCCATTGAGAATGCGTGATTAGTCTCAAAAATTTTACCAATCACACCGTCAACTGGTGCAACGATTTTGCTTCCAGTAGGACGAATAGCAATACCATCACCTACAATTTTTTCAGAAAAAACTACATCTGGAACATCTTCAATATTCACAATTTCACCTGAAATTGGTGCACAAATGTGAAGTTCTACGGTCTTTTTATCTTTTGAACCAAATAATTTGTCAAATAAACCCATTTTGAGTCTCCTACTTAGTAAATGTGGCGTGCATTTTAGCTTAAAAAATAAAAATTGTATCTAATTTAATGCTTTTTCAACTAAAAAATCCTGTATTAGTTGTTCAATATCCGCAGATGTTGGGCAAGCTAAAGCTTTTTCTGCTAATTCTTTAGCATCTGCATAATTAACATTGCGAATTAATTTTTTAATACGAGGAATAGAAATCGCGCTCATACTAAATTCATGTAGCCCCATACCTAATAATAATAAAGCTGCTTTTTCATCGCCCGCTAATTCCCCACACATTCCTGTCCATTTACCTTCCGCATGAGATGCTTGGATAACCTGTGAAATCAAATGTAACACCGATGGCGACATTGGATTGTATAAATGTGAAATTAACTCGTTACCACGATCCACAGCTAAAGTATATTGGGTTAAATCATTTGTACCGATACTAAAGAAGTCCACTTCTTTCGCTAAGAATTTTGCGTTCACCGCAGCAGAAGGCGTTTCAACCATTACACCGATTTGCATATTTTCATCAAAAGCTTTCCCTTCATTGCGTAATTCTTGTTTAAGATTTTCAACAACAGATTTTAATTCTCTAATTTCTTCTACAGAAATTATCATTGGGAACATAACTGCTAATTTTCCAAATGCAGAAGCTCTTAACGCCGCTCTTAATTGAGCATGAAGAATTTCACGACGATCTAACGCGATTCGAATTGCGCGCCAACCTAAGAAAGGATTCATTTCTTTTGGTAGGTTCATATAAGGTAGATCTTTATCGCCACCGATATCCATTGTACGTAGTACAACTAATCTACCGCTCATTGCCTCCACAATTTCTTTGTAAGCAACAAATTGTTCTTCCTCCGAAGGTAGTTGGTCTCTATCCATAAATAAGAATTCGGTTCGATATAAACCAATACCTTCTGCCCCATTACGATCGGCGCTTTCAATATCACGAATAGTTCCGATATTTGCCACTACATCGACTAGATGCCCATCCAAAGTGAGTGCTGGCAAATCTTTTAATTTAGCTAATTCGGCTTTTTCCTCTGATAATTTTTTCTCCAGTGCTTTTAAACAAAGCACTTCATCTTGAGTTGGGTTAATGTAAACTTTGTTATTAACTGCATCGAGAATCAAATCATCACCACTATTGACTAATTGGGTAACGTTATTGGTTCCTACAATAGCGGGCAATTCTAGAGAGCGTGCCATAATCGAAGTATGAGACGTTCTGCCACCAATATCGGTAACAAAACCGAGTACTTTCTCTAAATTTAATTGTGCTGTTTGAGAAGGTGTAAGATCTTCTGCCACTAAAATCGCTTCTTGCTTAATATCGCCCAAATCAACAATATGCATTCCCAAAATATTTTTGATCAAACGATTACCAATATCTCGAATATCGCCTGCTCTTTCTCTTAAATATTCATCATCGATTTCGGACAACATCGTTACTTGTTGATCGATAATTTTACTGGTAGCTACAGCGGCGTTAACTTTATTTGAACGCAAGTAATCGAGGATTTCTTCTTCCAATTCCTCATCTTCTAAAATCATCAAATGACCTTCAAAAATCGCCCCTTTTTCTTCACCTAAAGATTGGTAAGCGCGATCACGAATAGATTCAAGTTGCTCAACCGCAGCACTTCGTCCACGATAAAAACGTTGAATTTCACTATCAATTTGATCTTCCGTGATTTTGTTCATATCAAGTACAACACTTTCTTCTTTTAGAACTAATGCCTTGCCGAAAACAATGCCGGGAGAAGCGGGAATTCCTGAAATGGTAGATGTAATAGAAGTCATAGAAACCTTCTGAAAAGTAAATTAACGGGTAAGATAATAAATAGCTACACAATCTTATTTGTGTAGCTATTTACAACTATATAATTATTCTAAGGTTGGAATTAAAGCCACTAAATGATCAACAGCTTTCTGTTCATCTTCACCTTCGGCAGAAATAGTAATCACAGTTCCCTGAGTTAAAGCTAAGGTTTGTAGTTTAAACAAGCTTTTGGCGCTTGCACTTTTTCCAGCAGAGGTTACGGTAATATCTGAAGCAAAAGCTTTAGCTTCTTTCACAAACTGAGCAGCAGGACGAGTATGTAAACCATTTGGAGCAATAATTTCAACGTCTTTTGAGTACATAATGTTTTTCCTCTTATGATGAATTGAACGACTTTACTTATGAATAACGGAGGCTACTCAGCAGGAGTCGTATATGAATGATTTATTTTTATTAAAAAATAAATTGGTCGCTAGTATCTAGTTTAGGATACAAATAATCAAGATTTACCCCATAAAAATGTGAGGAAGATCACAAAAAATTCTTCATTTATTCCACTTATATTCCACTTAATGGAGCATTTTTAACATTTAATTAACAGTAGTTTCTTTGCCAAAATGTCGCTGTGATTTGGTTTCGTTCAAACTGTTGATTAAGCGGTGATAATTATCAAAACGAAGTTGGCTAATTTTCCCATTTTCAACCGCCTCTCGTAAGGCGCAACCAGGATCTGATAAATGTTTACAATCACGAAACTTACAAGTGCCAAGTACATACTGAAATTCTCGATACCCTTTAGTAACTTGTTGAGGCGTTAAATGCCAAAGCCCAAATTCACGAATTCCCGGAGAGTCTATTAAACAACCGCCTTGCTCCAAATGATATAGACGAGAAGATGTCGTAGTATGCTGTCCTAAACCTGAAATATCGCTAATCTCCCCAACCTGTGCATTTACCTCGGGTAAAATTTGATTGATTAAACTTGACTTCCCTACTCCTGACTGCCCAACAAAAATTGATGTTCCTTGAGAAAATAAATCCGTGAGCTGAGTTAGATTTTCCCCTGTTTGCGCTGAAATCATTAAGGTTTTATAACCTATTTGTTGATAGATTTTAAGTTGCTCTTCAACTTCTCTACGTTGTTCGGCGTTAAGCAAGTCCACTTTGTTTAACAGGATAATTGCTGGAATATTTGCCTCTTCACAAACAACAAGGTAGCGATCGATAATATTAAAAGACAAAGCTGGTAATACTGCAGAAACAATAATAATCCGATCAATATTTGCAGCAATAGGTTTTAATCCATCATAATAATCAGGACGAGTAATTTCACTTTTCCTAGGTTTAACTGCTTCAATAACGCCGCTAATCCCTTGTAATTGTTGATTTCCTTCTCTCCATACAACATGATCTCCCACAACCACGCTAGATAAAGTGCGGCGTAAATTACAACGATAAATCTTACCTTGGCTATTTTCTACATCAGCGTGCATTGAATAACGAGTTACCACCAAACCATCTTGCAACTCCCCTAACATATCCTCTTGCCACTCAATATGTTTCTTCTTTTTAGCATAATGACGTTGTAACATATTCATATTGTTATCTTGAATACGCCGTTTTTGATTTTGAGTAAGTTTGCGTTTGGTCAAAGATGAATCCTTAAAAGAACAGTACTTTTTATTACATTTCCGCTAAAATAGCGCACTATTTACTGAATACCCATAGGATACACCATGAAATTAGATAAACAAAACCTGATTTGGATTGATTTGGAAATGACTGGACTCGATCCAGAAAAAGAAAAAATCATAGAAATTGCCACTATCGTTACAGATAAAGACCTAAATATTCTCGCAGAAGGTCCTGTTCTTGCAATTCACCAAACAGAACAATTCCTAAATAAAATGAATGAGTGGTGTCAGAAAACACATAGCGCTAATGGTTTAATCACTCGAGTACAGCAGAGTAAATTGACAGAGCGTGCAGCAGAATTACAGACGCTAGACTTCTTAAAAAAATGGGTTCCTAAAGGCGTATCGCCGATTTGCGGAAATAGCGTGGCACAAGACAAACGATTTTTGTTTAAATATATGCCTGAATTGGCAGATTATTTCCACTATCGCCATCTTGATGTGAGTACTTTAAAAGAACTAGCAAACCGCTGGAAGCCACAAGTTTTAAAAGGATTTGAAAAGAAAAATACCCATTTAGCCTTAGATGATATTCGTGAATCTATTGCTGAGCTACGCTATTATCGGGAAAATTTTATTAAGCTGTAAAACAGGATGAATTATAACATATCGAATTTTGAACAATATCTCATCAAACAACATTTTTTCAAAAATCTCTTCTTGCTTGAAGAGATTTTTCTCGTATAATAGCGCCCTGTTTTTCGCTGTTACAGCCAAAATAATGCGGGAATAGCTCAGTTGGTAGAGCACAACCTTGCCAAGGTTGGGGTCGCGAGTTCGAGCCTCGTTTCCCGCTCCAATTTCAATACTCTTTTCATTCATACAGTGCGGGAATAGCTCAGTTGGTAGAGCACAACCTTGCCAAGGTTGGGGTCGCGAGTTCGAGCCTCGTTTCCCGCTCCAAATTTTAAATTTATCAGTTCTTTTTTAGCTAAAAACTTTAGCGAGTTTAATTGAAGAATTTCCTTGTATCAGCTAGGTAATCAGCTAGATTTACGGTACAATTTTGCTCATTTTCAACTTTTTCACAGATAGCTTTATTAAAATGACTCAACTCCCCTATTTTCAACAATTTATTCCTGATACTGAAGCAATGTGTGCTTTTGGTGCAAAATTAGTTAACGCGCTAGAACAAACAGAAACTTCAAAAGCAACGGTTTTTTATTTAAATGGAGATTTAGGTGCGGGGAAAACAACGCTCAGTCGTGGCATTATTCAGGCACTAGGGCATCAAGGTAATGTTAAAAGTCCGACATATACTTTAGTTGAAGAATATCATCTAACCACTAAAACGGTTTATCACTTTGATTTATACCGTCTAAGCGATCCTGAAGAATTAGAATTTATGGGGATTCGCGACTACTTCACTACTCCTTGTTTGTGTCTCATTGAATGGTCTGAGAAGGGCAAAGGTTTGCTAAATCCAGCTGATTTAATTATAGAAATTCATTATCAAGATAACGCGCGCAACATCATCTTAACGCCGCAGTCAGAGATAGGTGAGCAAATTATCGCTAAACTAGTTTAAGGAATAAGGATGAAAAAGAATCAATTTGTTTCAGGTTTACATTTTATCTTCTTCATTTTAATCAGCTTTGGACAAATGGCTTTCGCAAATAATATTTGGGTTATTGCTATCGATCCCGGCCATGGAGGAACAGATCCCGGCGCTATCAGTCGAAATCTCAAAATCTATGAAAAAAATGTAACGCTTTCAATTGCTAATGAATTAAAAGCCTTATTAGACAAAGATGCCAATTTCCGCGGCGTTCTTACACGTAAAGGTGATTATTTTATTTCCGTGCCCAAGCGTTCTGAAATTGCCAGACAACATAAAGCTAATTTGTTAATTTCAATCCATGCTGATTCAAATGTCTCCTCTCGTTTGCGTGGCGCATCTGTTTGGATACTTTCAAATCGCCGAGCTAATAGCGAAATGGGTAAATGGTTAGAAGATCACGAAAAACATTCCCAATTACTAGGTGGCGCGGGTAACGTTCTTTCTTCTCATTCGGAAAAATATCTAGATCAAACGGTATTAGATTTACAATTTGGCCATAGCCAACGTGTGGGCTATGAATTAGGTTCTATTGTACTTAGACACTTCTCTAAGATTACAGCGCTAAATCGCAACATTCCACAACATGCCAGTCTTGGCGTGTTACGTTCTCCTGATATTCCGTCTATTTTGGTAGAAACTGGATTTTTATCTAACCCAGAAGAAGAAAAAAAGCTAAATACCTTAGCCTATCGTAAAAAAGTAGCTTATATGATCTATCAAGGATTATCTGAATACCGCAAAAAAGTTGATAAGGCAGAACGAGCACAACGAGTAACAAGTAACGTCGAAAAAACGAATACGAATGAAAATGAAATAAAAGATAGCGGTTTACGTCATAAAGTCGTTGCTGGCGAAAGTTTAACTGGGTTAGCCAAAAAATATAAAGTAACAATCAATGCTATTGTTCAATTAAATAAACTCAAAAATCGCAATTTGTTTATTGATCAAACCTTAAAAATTCCACAAGGTTCCGACATTAATAGGGATAAAAAACAAGGGATCTCTAACAAGCATATGAGCGATAAAAAATCTCCAGTTCAAACAACGAAAAAAATGGAGACCGTACCGCAATATCATGTGGTTAAAAAAGGACAAACACTCTATGCAATTGCAAGAGAATACAATCTACCACCAAGCCAATTATTAAAATTGAATCCTAACTTAAAGAATGGAAAAGTTTTACTAGGGCAAAAATTAAAACTACGAGAATAATCTATGTCAATTCAAATTTTACCCTTACAGCTGGCTAACCAAATTGCTGCGGGAGAAGTTGTTGAACGCCCTGCTTCAGTTGTAAAAGAGCTGGTAGAAAATAGCTTAGATGCCGGTGCTACAAGGATCCAAATTGATATTGAAAACGGAGGCTCAAGGCTAATTCGGATTCGTGATAATGGGATAGGCATTCCTAAACAAGAGCTTAATCTTGCTCTTGCGCGGCACGCTACGAGTAAAATTACTTGTCTTGAAGATCTCGACGGTATTTTAAGTTTAGGCTTTCGCGGTGAAGCTTTAGCAAGTATTAGTTCAGTTTCTCGTCTGACACTCACCTCTCGTACGGCAGAGCAAACCGAAGCTTGGCAAGTTTATGCTCAAGGGCGAGATATGGAAACCACAATCAAACCAGCATCTCACCCTGTAGGAACAACCGTAGAAGTCGCAAATTTATTTTTTAATACGCCAGCTCGACGTAAATTTCTACGCGCAGATAAAACAGAGTTCACTCACATTGATGAAGTTATTCGTCGCATTGCTTTAGCAAAATTTAATATTGCCTTCACTTTAACTCATAATGGTAAGATCATTCGCCAATACAAACCTGCACCAGACCCTAGCTTACATTTAAAACGCGTTGCGAGTATTTGTGGGGAAGATTTTGTGCAACACGCATTGCACATCGACTGGAAACACAATGATCTACATTTATACGGTTGGATAGCGACAACAAATTTTACTCGACCTCAAAATGATCTCAATTATTGTTATATCAATGGACGAATGATTCGCGATAAAGTGATTACCCATGCTATCCGTCAAGCTTATGCTGATCATATAAACACAGAACAGCACCCTGCTTTCGTACTATTTTTCGATTTAAATCCTAAAGATGTTGACGTTAACGTACATCCAACAAAGCATGAAGTGCGTTTTCATCAGCAACGATTGATTCACGATTTTATTTATCAAGGCGTATCTAATGCCCTTCAAACAGAAATCAAACCTTCCCTGTCAATGCAAAATAGCGATAAGCCGAAAATAGAGGTTGAAAAGTTCAAAGTTAATGAACCAACTCCAACATGGAATGATGGGAGAAATATCCATACTAATCGTACCGCCGCAGGAACAAATATTTTTAACCGAACCTCAGAAAAACAAGTTTCTTCTGCTTGGTCTAGTTCATCCTTTAAACAAACAAAAACAGAATCCATTCCTAAAGAATTTACTCAAACTTACGGCGAACTACTCTCTTCACTACCGCCCCGAGAAGATAAAGCGCAAATTACAATAGAGCCAACAGTGCAGTTAAGCGCCGCCTCCAATCTATTGCGCGCCTTAGCGCTAGTAGAAAACAAGGCGTTGCTATTGCAGCGAGAAAATACCTTTTATTTACTGTCCTTAAATAAATTGCAGCGTTTGCATATTCAATTGAGTTTACAACAGACTTCACAACGTCAACCACTTCTCATACCGCTAGTGATTCGTTTAAATGAACAGCAAATTCAATATTGGAAAGAGCAACAAGATTTTTTCCAACAATATGGGTTTGAATTTAACCAGCATTTAGCACAAAGTAGAATTACCTTAAATAAAGTGCCAACCTTAGTTCGTCAACAAAATCTGCAAAAATGTATCCTTACCTTGTTGAGCCAAAATATTGATGATACATCACAATTTCTATCAATACTTCTCCAACAATTAGAACTAGCGCCGATTGAGACGCTGTCTGATGCAGTAAATATACTCACTCAAATTGAGCAGCATTCTCAACAGTACTGTATAGAAACATTATTAACGCCGATTAATTGGCGACAATATTTAGACAAAATTTGATATGTCATTGAATAAACCAACTGCAATTTTTTTAATGGGCCCTACCGCCTCAGGGAAAACAGATCTTGCGATTAAATTACGCCAAATCTTACCTGTAGAAGTCATTAGTGTAGATTCTGCTTTAATTTATAAAGGTATGGATATTGGTACAGCCAAACCTAGTAAGCAAGAACTTGCCCTAGCGCCGCACCGCTTAATTGATATTTGTGATCCAGCGGAAAGTTATTCCGCAGCAAATTTTCGGGTAGATGCTCTACGAGAAATTGCCGACATCACATCACAAGGTAAAATTCCGCTGCTTGTAGGCGGTACCATGTTGTACTACAAAGCCCTATTAGAAGGGCTATCGCCTTTGCCTTCAGCCGATGAGCAAGTTAGATATGAAATAGAACAACGAGCACAACAACAAGGTTGGGCGGCGCTACATAAAGAATTAAGCAAAATCGATCCTATTTCAGCGCAGAGAATTAATCCTAATGACTCACAACGTATTAACCGTGCCTTAGAAGTTTTTTATTTAACAGGAAAGTCTCTTACTGAATTAACCGCTCAAAAAGGTGAAAGTTTACCTTATCAGATTTTGCAATTTGCTATAGCGCCACAAGAACGCGCTATACTTCATCAACGCATTGAACAACGTTTCCACAAAATGTTAGAACTTGGATTTAAACAGGAAGTAGAGGCTCTCTACCAACGCCCAGATTTACATTTAGATCTTCCTTCCATTCGTTGTGTTGGATATCGCCAAATGTGGGAACATTTACGCGGTGATTACAGCTACGATGAAATGATATTTAAAGGGATTTGTGCAACTCGCCAGCTTGCCAAACGCCAAATTACTTGGCTACGAGGTTGGACCAGCGAAATCAGATGGCTAGATAGCTTAAATATCGCCGAAGCACGAGAGGTCTTATTAAATAGATTGCAAGATATAACAAATGACTAAGGAGAAAAGATGAGGATGAGGATGAGGAACTAAATAGAAATTTTTCTTTCTATCTCAAATTTTTTTGATTAAAATTTGGCTTCTTCTATTTATTAAAAATTAAGGTTTACATTCTAATATGGGAAAATACTATGCAATCAATCAACCAATCAATCAATCAATCAA
>MUYB01000021.1:0-2229 GCA_002015125.1 [Haemophilus] felis | reverse complement strand
TAAGATAACCCTTGCTTTAGCTATTTCAATAGGCTCTTCTTTATTTTCTAGTGCGGTTTGGGCACAAGAATGGTCTTTGACCGAAAATAATGGCTCAAGTACAATTAATTGTACAGCAAATGGCTGTAATGATTTTCTTGAATTATTAAAAAAAGTAAATGATGGTGATGTAATTAATGTTAATGGAAATTCTGTTTCATTGACTCGAGGTTCTAATCATAATGGAGATATTGAGATAGGAAAGCAAATTACGATTAATGGCAATGGAAATACAATAAAAATTGGCGGTGTTGATAATATCTCTTTAGGTGCAAATGTATCTATAAATAATCTTAACTTTTTAACTGAGCCTAATGTTGATTTAAATACTGCATTTAGTGCTCTTGGAAGCCCTTCAGGAATCAGCGATCAAAGCGGCTCAACAAACATTTATCTTAATGGTAATAAACTTACATTAAACAATGTTAAAACTAATATTGATAATAAACCAAATGTTAGACCAACCATTATTCTTGGCTCCAAGCAAGGAAAAATGGATGCTGGAAATGGTGAGCTAATCGTTACTAATTCAAGTGATGAAACCAAATTTACAGATATATTAGCCAATTCTGAAGGTGCTATCTCAAGTCAATCAGGAGAACTAAAAATATCTTTAGATAATGTTGGAATTAATGGAAAAATAGATTTAAATACAGCCTCAAGTCCTCATCAGAAAGTAAATGTAACATTAAATGGAGCCTCTAAAACATTATTAAATAAATTACATTCAAACAAAGATAGTAATATAGATTTGACATTGAATAATGTTAGTTCAAATATCACATCACTTCCATTAAGTGATCTTTCAAATTTAACTTTAAATAATTCCACTATTGTTGTGGGTAACACAAATATTAAAGGTACATTAACACTAGAAAATAATTCTGAGTTCAAAATTCAAAATTCAAATGAAACTTTACTTGCTTTTAGTGATGACGATGAAGAAATTCCTGTTGTAAATACAACAATTAATAATGTAAATACAAAAGATAGCACATCTAAAATCACGTTATTTAATGAAAAAATACATCTTAATATTACATCAATTAGTGGACATCCCCCTAAATTAGAGGAAAGATCACCAAATTCATCGGCAACAATAACTCTTCCTAAAGAATATGAAGTAGAAACAGATTCTTCAGGTAAACGCTCAATTCGTAGCGTGCAACAGCAACCAGACTCTTCATCAAATAGCACATCGCCGTCAAGCGAAACTAGCACTCCTGTGAACAATAATACCTCAACTGATCAATCTTCAGACACAGCAGGTACTGACAACACACAAAGTGGTGGCTCGCAACCAAGTTCAACAACGACAGATTCTGCAACAACATCCACAGGAAGCACTGCTACCGATCAGAATGCAGGCACTGAAAGCGGCAGTTCAGGAACTAGTAGTTCAGACAATGCTAGTTCTGGAAGTCGTCCTGAAGAAAGTGGTTCAGCAAGTAGCACTGAAGAAACATCAGAAGAGGGCAAAACTGAAGAAACCAGTTCCAAAGAAAGTGGTAGTGAAGACAGTAGCGGCACAAGCAGCTCACAAGATGGCGATACAGCTAACAATAATGCAAGCACGGGGGAAACAACAGCACAAACCACACCAGCTCAACCTAGCAGTGATGTTGCTAGCACCACTCAACCCGAAGTAACTCAACCAAGTAGTACTGAACGCGAAGGGGATTCAAAACCTAAAGAAGCAGCAGAGTCATCACCTAAGGAAGAAGCCGCATCGCCACCAACAACACCATCAACGCCTGCTGACAAAGCAAATGAGCAACCTCCTACACCTGAAGAGCCTGCTAAACCAGTTGCCCCTGAAGAGAAGCCAACGGAAAAACCAGCTCCAGTGCCTGAAGAGCCAAAACCTAGCGTCCCTGTCGCGCCAGTAGTGCCTAAACCAGTTGACCCAGTTCAACCTATTTCGGTGAAACAGCAAATTCTCAATGTTTTTGAGACGTTGAAGAATAAACTCACTGGCGTTAGCGAAAAAGAAAAACAAGCACTTGCACAGAAAACCGAACAAAGTTTACGTTCCTTGGCGGAAGGTTATAGCAATTATGACTTTGCATTTAGCATTGATGCCACTCGTGTGGCAGAAGCTCGTTTAAGTGCATTAGCTAGCGTCAATGGTATCGAATCTGCGGATAATAACAGCGCATTTTTAATGGACGCCGCACGTCGCGCCAAACC
>MUYB01000020.1:7573-79103 GCA_002015125.1 [Haemophilus] felis | reverse complement strand
TTGGGAGATACAGTTGCTACGTTCTTAATACCCCGTTCATTTAACTCTCGATAATTATCACAGCCTTTTTGATAGCCATTCTCGCTGGCTTTGCCATACCACTCTTTGGCAAGGGATTTATTCTGTCTAACACCTTTCCCGAGCACATACACCCCCCCCCTAAACTCAGCTGAGTACCTGCATCCCCTTGCTCCGCGGCTCTTTTAAACCATTTCACCGCTTGCTGATGATCTTGTTTTACACCTAGTCCATGGACATGCATTATCCCTAAATAAAATTGAGAATCTGCACCTCCTTGCTCTGCCGCTTTTTTATACCATTTAAATGCTTCTGCGTAATTTCCTTGGTCATAAGCAATTTTCCCTTGTTTAAACAGCTGTTCTGCTGTATCGGCAAAGCTCATAACTGGCGTGAAAGCGAAGATGCTACTTAAAAGTGCAGTAGTAAGAAGTGCGGTTTTGAACCTCATTGTTTTTCTCCAAAAAATAAACGTAGGTGATACAAAAAATAAACAGGCTAATTATCCGTTTTTTCCTGCGGTTGCAAGATAAAAGCAAACGATTGCGCCAAATAAAAGAAGTGGATTTGCGTTGCGCAGTGGCGGTTCAAAATTAGCCTAAAAACGGAAATAGCATAATCAAAGGGAATAAGGTAGAATGCGGTCTTTTTCAAATTTTCACTAAAAAAAAACTGGCTAAGGTTTGTATTATTTTGAGGTCAACGTGTTTAATTTAGATCCTACTATCATCACTTTCACTATTTATATTTTCGGCATGTTGCTGATTGGTGTACTTGCTTATTATTACACCAACAGTTTGTCTGACTACATTCTCGGTGGTCGTCGTTTAGGCAGCTTTGTCACGGCGATGTCCGCTGGCGCCTCCGATATGTCGGGCTGGCTGTTAATGGGCTTGCCGGGCGCCATTTATATGGCGGGGCTGATTGAGGGGTGGATTGCTATTGGTTTAACTATCGGCGCGTATTTGAACTGGTTGTTTGTAGCAGGACGCTTACGCGTTTATACCGAATTCAATCAAAACGCTCTAACACTACCTGAATATTTTCACCACCGCTTCGGAACAAATAACAATTTAATCAAAATCGTCTCCGCCAGCATTATTTTGCTGTTTTTCACCATTTATTGCGCCTCTGGCGTGGTAGCTGGCGCTAAATTGTTCCAAAATTTATTTGCTGTGGAATACGGCACCGCCCTTTGGTATGGCGCCTTAGCAACCATTGCCTACACCTTTATTGGCGGTTTCTTGGCAGTGAGCTGGACAGACACCATTCAAGCCACGTTGATGTTATTTGCCTTGATTTTAACCCCTGTGTTCGTGCTGATTAGCTTGGACGGCGTCGATCAATTCCAACAGGTGTTAGCACAAGCAGAACAGGCAGCACAAAAAGATTTCACCGATATTTTCACTGGCACCACACCCTTAGGCTTGCTCAGTTTAGCGGCTTGGGGCTTGGGCTATTTCGGTCAGCCGCACATTTTGGCACGCTTTATGGCGGCGGACAGCGTGAAATCCCTTAATAACGCACGCAAAATCAGTATGACCTGGATGATTATTTGCTTGCTTGGCGCCATGGGCATTGGCTTTTTCGGTATTGCTTATTTTTATGCCAACCCGAACTTAGCCAATTTAGTGAACAGCGAACCTGAGCAAGTGTTTATTGAACTGGCGAAATTGTTGTTTAATCCGTGGATTGCAGGGATTTTGTTATCGGCAATTTTAGCGGCGGTAATGAGTACATTAAGTGCGCAATTGTTAATTTCCGCCAGCGCCATTACGGAAGATTTCTACAAAGGGTTTATTCGTCCGAAAGCGGGCGACAAAGAATTGGTGTGGTTAGGACGCATTATGGTGCTTTCCATCGCCGCTATCGCTATTTGGATTGCGCAAGATGAAAATAGCCGTGTGCTGAAATTGGTGGAATTTGCTTGGGCAGGTTTCGGTAGCGCCTTTGGTCCTGTGGTGTTGTTCTCTTTATTCTGGAAACGAATGACCGCTTCTGCGGCGTTGTTGGGAATGATCGCTGGCGCCACCGTGGTGTTCACGTGGAAACACATTACGCCAGTCGGCAGCGAGTTACACCAGCTTTATGAAATGATCCCCGGCTTCTTGTTGGCAACCTTAGTGATTATTGTGGTGTCGCTACTATCGCCGAAACCAGAAGAAAAAATCACCCGTACCTTTGAACAGGCGCAACAAGCATACAAAGACGCACTATGATCGATTTTCGTCCTTTTTATCAGCAAATCGCCACCAGTTCACTCAGTGCGTGGCTGGAAACCTTGCCAGCACAACTGAAACAATGGGAAAGCCAAACCCACGGCGATTATGTGAAATGGTGCAAAGCGGTGGAATTTCTACCGCACTTAACGCCAGCCTCCGTGGACTTAAAAGGTGCGGTGAAGGCGGAGGGTATTTCGCCGTTGTCCGCTGGCGAGCAGCAACAAATTATTCATCATTTGAAGCAATTAATGCCTTGGCGTAAAGGACCTTATCATCTTTACGGCATTCATATTGATTGCGAATGGCGTTCTGATTTCAAATGGGATCGTCTGTTGCCTCATTTGGCACCACTTAAGGATCGCACTATTCTCGATGTGGGCTGCGGTAGCGGCTACCATATGTGGCGAATGTTGGGCGAGGGCGCTGAAATGGTGGTGGGTATTGATCCTACTGAACTCTTTTTATGTCAATTTGAAGCAGTGCGCAAACTGCTTAATCAGGACCGCCGAGCCAACCTTATTCCCCTTGGTATTGAACAAATGCAACCTTTAGGCGCCTTTGATACGGTCTTCTCCATGGGCGTGCTTTATCATCGAAAATCGCCTCTTGAGCATCTCAGCCAACTGAAAGATCAACTGAAAAAAGGCGGCGAATTAGTGCTAGAAACCCTTGTGGTGGACGGTGATGAAAATTGCGTGTTAGTGCCTGCGGATCGTTACGCCAAAATGAAAAATGTGTATTTCATTCCTTCCGTTGCGGCGCTCATCAATTGGTTAGAAAAAGTCGGATTTAACAACGTGCGTTGCGTGGATATTTCTGTCACGAGCCTTGAAGAACAACGCAAAACAGATTGGTTAGAAAACGAATCGCTGATTGATTTTTTAGATCCGCAAGATCACAGCAAAACTATCGAGGGCTACCACGCGCCGAAAAGAGCGGTGATTTTGGCAAATAAGTAATTTCTGCAATCCTTCCTAGCTAAGAATCTTTCAACACAAATTCTTAGCTAGCCTGAAAATTTAAGCCGATAAAATTTTCGCTAGGGGAATATCCCAAGCCTCCACCGGCAAACTTTCAACTTGTTGACATTGATGTGCCAATCCTATTGGCAGAAAAGAGCTGTTCTGCCAATTTTGTAAAGTTCTATCATAAAATCCACCGCCCATACCTAAGCGATTTCCCTGTTTATCAAAAGCCACCAATGGCGTAAAAATCATATGCAAGCGCGCTAAAGGTAAGACATTTTGTACATTTAATTGAGGCTCTAAAATACCAAATTTATTCTTAATTAATTTGGTTTCAGGCTTGTAAGCTAAAAACAATAAATGCCCTGAAGTAAAAGGATGCAACACAGGTAAAAAGACATTTTTTTGTTGTTGCCACAAACTTTCAATAAGTGACTGAGTAGAGATTTCACCATCAAAAGGAAGATACAACGCAATATTTTCACATTTATGTTGCTGAATGAGGGCTAAAGCTTGTTGTTGAATATTTTGTGCGGCTTGCTGTTGCTGCTGTGGACTGAGTTGTTGTCTAGCTTGACGAACTTGCTGGCGAATTTGTTGACGAAGAATATTATTCATAAGTATGGAAGAACCCGAGATGCCGCTGTAGGTGGCAGTCCTTGAACCCAAACGGTTCAAGGGAATCAGTTATAATCATTTTTAGGCTTCTTAGTCGAGCTAAGCTTGCACACCAAGGATTAGAAACCAATTCATAAAGATCATAGTATCGGCTCAGGGACATAACCCACTGACGAGCACCTCAGGTAAATTTTGTCGTAATACTAACGTAATTTAAGAATATTGCCTAGCGATAATTTGGGCATTCATCTAACTAAACAAAGAATTTATTTTTAATTGCTTAATTTTTGAGTTAACAGACTTTCCAAAGAATGATCTAACTGCGCTAAATGACTTTTTAACTCATTTTCAATAGAGGTATTTTTTTGCTTTTCTTGCTCCAATTCAAAACACAAATTTAGCGCCACAATGGCCAGAACACGTTCCAATTGTAAAATACCAGAACGATCGCGCATTTCACTCACTCGCTGGTCAAGCTGTTTTGCAGACTGTCTTAACACCTCGTGTTGTGCTTCCGGACAATTCAAACGCAACAGTTGTCCTAACACGGATACCTCGATGGCTTTATTAGACATTTTAACCTCATAAAAACAATAAAAACGAACCACGTTATTATGCCATAGCTAAAAATTTCCGTCTAATTATTGGTGGACTACTCTTACAGTGATAAACTTTGCCAATTCTGTATTTCCATGACACAAGGACAACGCAATGGATTCCTATTCAGACTTTTCTCAACAGCTTAAAAATGCAGGCATTGCTATCTCTGCCGCAGAATTACACGGTTTTCTGTGTGGATTAATTTGTGGTGGTAATAATGATGAAAGTTGGCAACCTTTATTATTCCAATTTACCAACGAAAATCACGCCTATCCAACAACATTATTAGATCAAATAAAACCTATCTACCAACACAGCAAACAAACCTTAGCGGATATTGACGGCTTTAATTTTGAGCTTTGGTTACCTGATGATGAACAAAACCTTTTTGATCGTGCAGATGCGCTATCTGAATGGGCTAATCATTTCTTACTCGGTCTCGGCTTAGTTCAACCGCATTTAGATAAAGAAAAAGGTGAAATAGGTGAGGCCATTGATGATCTACAAGACATCTGCCAGCTTGGTTATGATGAGCAAGATGATCCTGAAGAATTAGCCGAGGCTTTGGAAGAGATTGTGGAATATGTGCGCACCATTTGTTGTGTGCTTTTTGTTCATTTTCAACCACAACAAACCCAGACAACTAAACCCTTATTACATTAGAAGGACAAACTATGGATCTCGCCTATATGGCAACTATGCCAGTTGAAGAATTTAAGCAACGACGTGAACAACTTTTCACAAAAATGCCAGACAATTCATTATGTATCCTCTTTTCTGAAGTAGAGCAACGACGCAATAATGACTGCAACTTTCCTTTTCGCCAAGATAGTTATTTTTGGTATTTAACTGGATTTAACGAGCCGAATTCTGCTTTGGTATTATTAAAAAAAGCGCAACAATGCCAAACAATAATCTTTGTTCGTCCCTCCGATCCCTTAAAAGAAACTTGGAATGGTCGCCGACTTGGTGTCCATAATGCGCCAGCGGCGCTACAAGTCAATCTAGCCTTTTCCATTGAACAATTTGCTCAACATTTTTCACCATTACTTACGGATATAGAAAAGATTTACCACGAATCCAATCTACACACTTGGGGGGAGCAACTTCTGCAACAAAGCAAATTTGACTTTACACAAGCTGAATCTTGGCGAGATTGGTTAGATGAAATGCGCCTATTTAAATCAAATAACGAAATTGCCTTAATGCAGCAAGCAGGACAAATTTCTGCTTTAGCTCATATTCGCGCCATGCAACAAACGCGTCCAAATCGAATGGAATATGAAATTGAAAGCGAAATGTTACACGAATTCAATCGCTTTGGTGCGCGCTACCCTGCTTACAATTCCATTGTTGCTGGTGGAGAAAACGCCTGTATTTTGCATTACAGCGAAAATGATATGCCACTCAAAGACGGTGACTTAGTGCTAATTGATGCAGGTTGTGAATTTGCTATGTACGCAGGCGATATTACACGCACATTTCCAGTCAACGGTAAATTTAGCCCAGCACAAAAAGAGATTTATGACATTGTGTTGCAAGCACAAAAACGTGCTATTGAACTATTAGTTCCCAGTAACTCAATTCAACAAGTGAATGATGAAGTGGTGCGAATCAAAGTCGAAGGTTTAGTTAAACTGGGTATTTTGCATGGCGACGTCAATGAATTAATTAAGAACAATGCTCATCGTCAATTTTATATGCACGGACTGGGGCATTGGCTCGGTTTAGATGTACACGACGTGGGAAGTTACAGCAAAGCTCACGCCAATGGCGATCGCAACAGCCGCAATCGTGATCGTCCACTGGAAGTGGGAATGGTGTTAACCGTTGAACCAGGTTTGTATATTTCCGAAAAATCTAACGTGCCTGAACGCTACAAAGGCATCGGTGTTCGCATTGAGGACAATTTATTGATTACCGAATATGGCAATAAAAATCTCACCAGTGCTGCCCCGAAAGAAATTGAAGATATTGAACGCCTAATGGCGGCGGCAAACAAACATTAGAGGCAAAAAATGGAAATGCAATATGATGTGATTATCGTCGGCGGTGCGATGACAGGCATAACACAAGCCTTGGCGTTAAATCATTTCAGTCAAGGGCAATTGAATATCGCCGTGCTGGAAAAACAAGCACCAAATCAACATCAACAAGGCGGTTTTGACGCACGTTGTATTGCACTTTCCGACGGCAGTTGTCGGCGGTTTGCACAAATTTCTAGCGGAAAGCAAGCCGATCTTTGGCAGCAACTCGCTGCCGTGAGTACGCCTATCCAAAAAATTCACGTGTCGGATCAGGGACATTGTGGTTTGGTGCAATTTGACGCCACCGAATTTCATCTTGCTCAATTAGGGGCGGTGATTGAACTGGACAAGGCAGGAAAAATTCTGCTGCAAGCCTGTGAAAACAGCGACAATATTGATTATTTTGCCCCCGTTCAAATTGCACAAATTCAGCGTTTTTCGTCGCACATTCAAGTGCAGTTGCAAAACGGCGATCGCTTAACCGCCGCTCTTGTAATCGGTGCTGACGGCGTGCCTTCCAGTGTGGCAACGGCGACGCAAATGGAACAGAAAGTGGTGCGAGATTATCAACAAAGTGCGTTGATTACGAACCTGTTGGTGCAACAGCCACATCAAAATTGTGCTTTTGAGCGTTTTACGCCGCAAGGACCTTTGGCGTTGTTGCCAATGCAAGATAATTTGATGTCGATGGTGTGGTGTGTGAAAGATCCACAGGCGTTAATGGCAATGAATGACGCCGATTTTTTGCACAGTTTACAACAACAGTTTGGCTGGCGTTTGGGGAAATTGCAGCAATGCGGCAAGCGTTTTGTCTATCTGCTAAAACTTTATCAGGCGACGCAACATATTCAGTGGCGAGCGGCGTTGGTAGGCAATGCGGCACAAACTTTGCACCCTATCGCAGGGCAAGGATTTAATTTAGGTATTCGAGATGCGATGACGCTAGCGGCGGTGGTGGCGGAACAACACAAAATGCAGCAAGACATTGGTGAATATGCCAGCCTTGTGGCTTATCAGCAACGACGACAACAGGATCAGCAACGAATGATGCGATTTACCGACGGGCTGTTGTCGCTCTTTACTCATCAATTATTGCCGTTGCAAGTGGGGCGAAATTTAGGGCTGTTGACGTTATCGCACGCCAGTTTGTTGCGACAACATTTTGCAAAACCCACGCTGGGCTGGGTGTAAAAAAGGAAGATAGGAATGAAAACATTTGATCTGGTGATTATCGGCGGCGGTATGGTGGGGCTGGCTTTAGCAGCTCGCCTTGCACCACAACATAACGGCGGCGACATCAACATTGCGATCATTGAAAGCAAAGTGCCGACGGCGTCAGATGAAATCGGCACCAGAGTAAGTGCGTTAAATTTGGCTAGCGAAAATTTGCTGATGGAAATGGATGTTTGGCAGAATTTGGCTCGCCAAAATCCTTATGATCAAATGTTGGTATGGGAAAAAGATAGCTTTGCTAAGATTCATTTTGACACACAAGGTTTGGGGTTGTCTCATTTGGGGCATATCGTTGAAAATCAATTGATTCAACAAAGTTTATGGCAAAAAGTCAGCCAACAAAGCAACGTGGAAATGATTAATGCGTCGCCGCAATCCCTAGGCATTACGGACAGCAACGCCATTTTAACCCTTAACAATGGACAATTTTTGTCTGCCAAATTAGTGGTAGGGGCGGATGGTGCACATTCTTGGTTACGCAAACAAGCGGACATTCCGCTGAGTTTTCGAGATTATGGGCATCAGGCTTTGGTGTGCAACGTACAAACCGCCGAACCACATCAACACTGTGCGAGACAAATTTTCAGCGGCGACAGCATTTTAGCGTTTTTACCGCTGCACGAAGCTCATCTTTGTTCCATTGTATGGTCCTTGCCGCCAGAGCAGGCTCAAATGCTGTGTGAATGCGACGCCGACACTTTTAACCGTCATCTTACGGTGGCATTCGATAATCATCTTGGCTTGTGCCAACTGGCTTCCGAACGGCAAACATTTCCGCTCACTGCTCGCTATGCTCGCTCATTCGCACGCCCTCGAATTGCGTTAGTGGGCGACGCCGCCCACACCATTCATCCACTGGCAGGATTGGGCGTTAACCTCGGTTTCCAAGACGCCGTTGATTTGGCACATTGCATTCAACATAATCTAAACAACGGCAGAGACATTGGCGATTATCGCCATTTGCGTCAATATGAACGTCAACGCAAAGTGGAAGCGGTAAAAATGCTGGCGGCGATGCAAGGATTGAAAACCTTATTCAGCGGCGATAACCCTGTGAAAAAATTCATTCGAGGTATCGGCTTAAGTGCCACCGAACGTTTACCCTTAATCAAAACAGAATTAATGAAGCTGGCGTTAGGCTTGGATAAGTTCAAACGCTAGTCAGTACTTGAGTTAACGACTATAATACGCCACTTTTTTAACCTTTATGAAAAACAGGATCTGCAATGAGCAAAGCAATCAAGCTGAATGATATTCCTCAAGCACAATTAAAAGATTTATTAGAATTTCCTTGTCGCTTTACCTTCAAAGTGGTGGGAGCAAACCGAGAAGCCTTAGTTGACGACGTTATTTCCGTCGTGCAGCAATATGCGAAAGGTGATTACAATCCGCGCCAACAACTCAGTAGCAAAGGCACTTACAATTCAGTTTCAGTGGATATTATTGCGGAAAACATTGAGCAAGTAGAAACGCTCTATGTGGAATTAGCCAAGATTAACGGCGTTAGAATGGTGCTATAACGTGAACAAACCTAACCTTATTGTGCGCCAATTGGGAATCCAAGATTACCAACAAGTTTGGCAACAAATGCAAGCCTTTACCGATACTCGCAATGAAACAACCTGCGACGAAATTTGGCTGGTCCAACACCCAGCGGTATTTACACAAGGGCAAGCTGGCAAAGCAGAACATTTATTGCAACAAACTCAAATTCCTGTGGTGCAATCGGATCGTGGTGGGCAAATCACCTATCACGGCTTAGGGCAGCAAGTGATGTATGTGCTGATTGACATTAAACGCCGCAAAGCACAAGGGGCGGAGCTAAATGTGCGTCAATTGGTAACGGCGTTGGAACAAACGGTGGTCAACACCCTTGCAGAATACGGCATTAACGCCTACCCAAAACCCGACGCCCCAGGCGTTTATATTGAGGGCAAAAAAATTTGCTCTCTTGGTTTACGCATTCGCAAAGGCTGCTCATTCCACGGACTCGCTCTCAACGTCAATATGGATCTCACCCCCTTTTTGAGCATCAACCCCTGCGGCTATGCTGGATTAGAAATGTGCCAACTGGCAGATTTTATCGGTCAAGAACAGGCGAATTGCGATATTGTCAGTAACAAATTAGTTACACACTTTAGCGCGCTATTAGGATATAATGTAACAAATTCTTAACAAACAAAGTGCGGAACTAACCGCACTTTTTATATTTAAAGGAACAAGAATGACAACAGCTTTCAAAATGGAGCGAGGGGTGAAATATCGTGATGCAGCGAAAACCTCGATCATTCCAGTGAAAAATATCGATCCAAATCAAGAACTGCTGAAAAAACCTGAGTGGATGAAAATCAAACTCCCCGCCAGTTCTGCCAAAATTGAAAGTATCAAAAATGGTATGCGTCGCCACGGTTTGCACTCGGTTTGTGAGGAAGCATCTTGTCCAAATTTGCACGAATGCTTCAATCACGGCACGGCGACCTTTATGATTTTGGGGGCGATTTGTACACGCCGTTGTCCGTTTTGTGATGTTGCTCACGGCAAACCCTTGCCGCCAGATCAAGATGAGCCTCGCAAGCTGGCAGAGACAATTCAGGATATGAAACTCAAATATGTGGTGATTACCTCAGTGGATCGTGATGATTTGCCTGATCGTGGTGCAGGGCATTTTGCGGAATGTGTGAAAGAAATTCGTCGCCTCAATCCAGGCATTAAAATTGAGATTTTAGTGCCAGATTTTCGTGGTCGTATTGAGCAAGCCTTGGAAAAATTGAAAGATAATCCGCCTGATGTGTTCAATCATAACTTGGAAAATGTGCCGCGTTTATATCGTGAAATTCGTCCGGGCGCAGATTATCAATGGTCTTTAAAATTACTTAAAGACTTTAAAGCGATGTTCCCTAATATTCCAACGAAATCAGGCATTATGGTGGGCTTAGGTGAAACCAATGAGGAAATTTTGCAGGTGATGCAAGATTTGCGTGATCACGGCGTAACGATGTTAACTCTTGGTCAATATTTACAACCTAGTCGTCATCATTTACCCGTAGCTCGTTATGTACCGCCTACAGAATTTGATATGTTCCGTGATAAAGCCCAAGAAATGGGGTTTGAACATGCTGCTTGCGGTCCTTTTGTGCGTTCCTCATATCACGCCGACCTACAAGCCAAAGGGGAGCTGGTAAAATAAACATAAAGCTTAAAGCACGGTTTATTTATCAATGATAAGCTTACCGTGCTTTTATTGTTTTTTTCTCAAATACGGCGTTCTATAATACACACCTCTTTAATTACAGTTCAGGTTTCCTATGGATATTGGTATTTATTTACAGTTTTTTATTGGATTAATTGCCTTGGTCAACCCGCTTGGTGTTGTGCCTGTTTTTTATTCGATGACATCCAGTCAAAATAAAGTTGAACGTAACCGTACAGGTTTAGTCACTTGTTTTTCAATCGTAGTGATTTTATTAGTCAGTCTTTATTTTGGTAACTTTATTCTTAACGCCTTTCACATCTCTATCGACTCTTTCCGTATCGCTGGCGGTGTCATTGTTGTATTAATCGCTTTAACGATGATCAACGGTAAAATTGGTGAACACAAAATCAATAAAGAAGAGAAGAACGAAAACATCGAAGATTTCCAAAACATCGCCGTCGTTCCGCTGGCAATGCCAATTATGGCGGGGCCTGGTTCAATCAGTGCAACTATCGTTTTCGGCGCTGCCCAACACAGCCTGATAGATTATCTTTATGCTTCCGCAACCATCGCTCTTTTCGGCTTCGGCTGCTACTTACTTTTTCGTTATTCCGAGCCATTCATCAGACGTTTAGGTAAAACAGGCTCCAACGTGATCACTCGTATTATGGGGGTGTTACTAATGTCTTTGGGGATTGAAATTATCACCGGAGGTTTACGCAACCTGGGCGTATTCTAAATTCATATAAATGTGCGATATTTGTGTCGCACATTCCTTTCATTTTTTCTAAAAGAAGATCTAAAAAAAGTCCAATTTAACTAATTAAACTTCATAAACACTAACTTTTATTAAATTTTTTTCAAAAATTATGTCATTTTTTTTGAATCACATCTTAACAAAAGCAAAACAAATAAATTTTTTCAAGAAATCGCTTGCTTTACCCTATTTTCTTATTGCATATTAAAACCCGTCAGCAATGCTGAAGAAACAAAAATAAAAAAATACATTCAAACACACATTTAATGAGGAAATTATTATGTCTAAAACAGTTACATCATTAGAAGAATTCTTATCCTATGTTGCGCAACGCGACGCACATCAACCAGAATTTTTACAAGCGGTACGTGAAGTATTCACTTCTATCTGGCCTTTCTTAGAAGCCAATCCAAAATACCGTTCACAAGCGTTGTTAGAGCGTTTAGTTGAACCTGAGCGTGCCATTCAATTCCGTGTAGCTTGGACAGATGACAAAGGTCAAACTCAAGTAAACCGTGCATTCCGCGTACAATTTAACAGCGCAATCGGTCCATTCAAAGGCGGTATGCGTTTCCACCCATCCGTTAACTTATCTATCTTAAAATTCTTAGGTTTTGAACAAATCTTCAAAAACGCCTTAACCACATTGCCTATGGGCGGCGGTAAAGGCGGTTCAGACTTCGATCCAAAAGGCAAATCTGACGGCGAAGTGATGCGTTTCTGCCAAGCGTTAATTGCAGAATTATATCGTCACGTTGGCGCAGACACTGACGTCCCAGCGGGCGACATTGGTGTGGGCGGTCGTGAAGTAGGCTACCTCGCTGGCTATATGAAAAAATTATCTAACCAAGCCGCTTGCGTATTCACTGGTCGTGGTCTTTCCTTCGGCGGTAGCTTAATTCGTCCTGAAGCAACTGGTTACGGCTTAGTGTACTTTGCACAAGCAATGCTTGCTGAAAAAGGCGAAAGCTTCAAAGGTAAAACTGTTTCTGTATCTGGTTCTGGTAACGTTGCACAATATGCTATCGAAAAAGCATTACAATTAGGCGCTAAAGTGGTTACCTGTTCTGACTCATCAGGTTATGTGTATGATGAAGCTGGTTTCACCACTGAAAAATTAGCCGCATTAATGGAATTGAAAAACGAAAAACGTGGTCGTGTTGAAGAATACGCAAAACAATTCGGTTTAAAATATGTGGCTGGCAAAACCCCTTGGGAAGTGAAAGTAGATATCGCTCTTCCTTGTGCAACTCAAAACGAATTAGATTTAGCTTCTGCAAAAACCTTAATTGCCAACGGTGTACAATTAGTGGCAGAAGGAGCAAATATGCCAACTACAATCGAAGCTACTGATGCACTTTTAGATGCTGGCGTATTATTCGGACCGGGTAAAGCAGCAAACGCAGGTGGCGTGGCAACTTCTGGTTTAGAAATGGCACAAAGCTCACAACGCTTATACTGGACAGCAGAAGAAGTGGATCAAAAATTACATCAAATTATGTTAGACATTCACGCTAACTGTAAAAAATACGGTACCATCGAAGGTCAAGCAAACATCAACTACGTTGTAGGTGCAAACGTTGCAGGTTTCGTGAAAGTTGCTGACGCTATGTTAGCGCAAGGTGTGTATTAATCTAGGGATTTTCCCATATAAAAAGGTAGCCCAGCTACCTTTTTTAATACCGTTCGCTTTTACAAGCTTCTATGTAACTTCTCATTGAAAAAGTCCGCATTATGAAAGGCGGACTAACCTAGTGGGAATAATATATCGGTCAATTTATTTTAAATTTAACAATGCTTGATGAACTGGTTTTGGCACAAGTTGACTCACATCGCCTTGATGCAAATGAATTTCTCTTATCATCGTTGAGGAAAGGTATGACCACCGTTCTGACGGCGGTAAAAAAATACTTTCTACCCCTTCACTTAACAAGCGATTTAAGTGAGCAAGTTGGAGTTCATAGTCAAAATCATTGGCACTTCTCACCCCTCGAATAATGGCGTGAATTTGTTTTTGCTTGAGCAAATCTGCAAGTAATCCCTCAAAGGCAATCACCTCAACATTGTGTAATTCGCACACAGATTGTCGCACTAAATTCAATCGTTCAGATAAGCTAAATAAAGGTTTCTTATTCGGATTCGCCGCAACCGCAACCAAAACCTTTGGAAATAAAGCGGCGCTACGTTGAATAATATCTAAATGCCCATTAGTAATGGGATCAAAAGTACCGGGATAAATAACTGTATTCATATTATTTGTTCAAATAAGAGCTGAGTAAATCCAATAAGCGCTGTAATGCACCACGATTTTCCATTAAAACTTGGTAACCTGCAGTGCCGTATCGTTGGCGACGTTGAGGCGAACAGAGGAATTTTTCAACTTCTTGCTGAATATGTTCCACCGAGCTTTCAAGCGTTACCACGCCATTAACTTGTTTTAGTTGGTCAAACACTTCAGGGAAATTAAAAGTGTGTTGACCGCTTAACACAGGCAGTTGAAACGCCAGTGGCTCGAGTGGATTATGTCCGCCGTGCTTCACTAAACTGCCGCCCACAAAAGCAATATTAGACATAGCATAAAGCAACATCAATTCCCCCATGCTATCGCCTAATAACACCTGCGTATTTGCTTGAGGAGAATGTTGTGAGCTTCGTCGAATATAATTTAATCCTTGCTGTTCAATCAGTTGCGCCACAGAATCAAAACGTTCAGGGTGGCGCGGCACTAAAATGAGCAATAAATCAGAATGACTGGCTAGTAATTTTTTATGCGCTGCTAAAATGAATTCGTCTTCACCTAAATGCGTACTAGCGGCTATCCATACTGGGCGGTCAAGCTGCCATTGCTGTTTTAATTGCTCGATTTTTTGCTGCAGTTCCTTGTTAATCACCAGATCATATTTGATATTCCCTGTTAATTTAAGACTTTCTGAGGGAAAACCAAGGGATAAATAACGCTGCAAACTCACGTTATCCTGTGCGGCAATCATATCAATATGTCTAAAAATGCCTTTTAGCGCTTGCTTCACCAATCCATAACGACGAGCAGAGCGTTCAGATAAACGCCCATTGGCGATAATAAAAGGAATATTTCGCTTTTTTAACTGAATAATCAGATTTGGCCAGATTTCAGTTTCAATCACAATACAAATTTGAGGCTGAACAAATTTAACAAAGCGAGCCATTGCATCAGGTAAATCATGTGGCAAATAAATATGATGAACAGTATCGCCAAAGGCTGCCTTAACACGTTCCGAACCTGTTGGCGTAATGGTGGTAAAAGTAATGGCTAAATCAGGATATTGTTGTTGCAAGCGTTTCACTAAAGGGGTGGCGGCAATAACCTCACCCACTGAAACCGCGTGTATCAAAATACCTTTTGGGCGAGGTTTATCTGAAAAATAGAATGCATAACGTTCATTAAGGCGCTTACGGTAATTAGGTGATTTTAAACTACGCCAGAGCGCGATCAGTAACAATACAGGCTGAACCAAATAAAGTAACAAAGTATAAAAAATTCGTAACATAATGTTTTCACTAAAAAGACAAATAAAAATGCCGAGTCGTTAGTATAGTTTTATGAGAGCGCATCAAACAATTGAGCATCGCGTAAAATATGTACATTTCCTTTGCGGCGCAAAAAACCACTTCGATCAAAATATTCTATAAGTTGCACCGTGACTTTTCGTCCAAAGCCTAATTCATCGCGCAGTTGATTCACTGAAATGGCGCCAAACTGACCAATATATTGCTTAATTAACGCCGCATAGGCATAGATATCCGTGGTTAAGAAAAAACGATCTTTTACCACTGGGGTAAGATAACCTAATTTCCCTGCTTTATAGAGAAAATTGCGCATAGCGGTTTCCTCAATTTGTAACGCAGTTGCCACATCTCGCACCCACAAAGGCTGTCCATGATGTTGTTCAAACAAATCAAAAACTTGTTTCCAACATTGCTGTTCATTTTCATCAAATTGAATTTTATGACTTGGTAAATGCAACCAACCTCGAGTTTGTTGCAATTTTTGTTCTGACAATAACTCATCAATAAAATAAAACATTAATTTTTCAGGCTGATGTAAGCACGCAATACGGCAAAGACGAGCTTTACTAATACCAATTTGATCATCATGTCGATGATGATATTGTGCTAGCGTCGCTAACAAGCGGTTTTTCTGCTGTTGCTGATAATCGGCGCTAAAACACCAATCTTGATACCATTGATGTTGGATTTGCGCCAATAAATTTTTTAATTGGCTATGGGTAAGCTGTTCAATCCAAGCCAAGGTAGATAAAGGCAAAGCATTATTCGCTAAATACAGCTGAATGCGTTCAGCCTCTGTTTTAGCCAGCTGTAATTGGGTTAAATAATTTAAATGTTGCTCACTTCGTTTGTAACGACTCGGTGCGTAAATTTCCAACACATGCGCTCCCGCAATCAATTGCTTCGCATCGCCGCTACGCACAATCAAATTATCGCCATAAGTTAAAAACAAAGGTTTATCTAAAATGATTTCAGCTAATGCCTGCTGTTCAGGCATAAGATTTTTATCTTGTAACAAATTAAGACGACCTGTGCTTCGACTTGCGGCCTGATAAATATGCACAGCTTGATTTTCTTTTAGTGCCACCGTCGGCTGCAACTGTACAGAAATACGCTCTGTCGGCGTTACAGGTGGGTGAGAAAAAAGCCAGTCGCCACGAGAAATCAATTCTCGTGCCATATCGTGATGAATATTCAGCGCAAGGCGTTGCCCTGCGATACCTTTAGTACTTTTCTGATTTTGACTATGAATATTTTTTACTCTCACCTTTTGTCCATCGGAAAAAAAGAGCTCTTGCTCCACATTCACTTCACCTGAAAAAGCCGTGCCTGTTACCACCGTTCCAGCCCCTTTTATATGAAAAATGCGATCAATGGCATAACGAAATGGTCTCGCTTGTTGAGCAAGATTTGGTAAAGCAGCAAGATATTCTCTTAATTCTACGACACCTCGTTGATTTTTCGTTGAGGTAATAAAAATGGGAGAGTGCAATAAGACAGGATATTTTTGTCGGAGCTGGCTAACTAATTCTGAAATTTGTTTATCATCCGCTAAATCTGCTTTGCTGATAACTAAAATAATTTCTTTAAAATCTAATAATTTCAGAATGTTTAAATGCTCGTGAGTTTGTGCTTGAATCCCCTCATTAGCGGCCACAACTAACATGGCATAATCAATACCGCCGAGACCCGCTAGCATATTTCCCAGAAACTTTTCATGCCCTGGCACATCAATAAATCCAAGAATATGCTGTTCATCTAAAGGTAAATAAGCATAGCCTAAATCAATGGTCATCCCGCGTTTTTTCTCTTCGGGTAGATGAGCGGTATGGGTTCCTGTTAGGGCTTCAAGTAAGGCTGTTTTTCCGTGATCTACATGACCAGAGGTTGCAATAATCATATCATTTCTGCCGTTTTGGTCGTTGCCAATCTTTAATATGACGCTGCGGCACACGAGTCAGCACTAATTCATCTGCGTTAACATTTTTGCTAATAGTTGAACCTGCACCAATCGTCGCACCATTTTCAACAGTTACCGGCGCTATCAACTGCACATCAGACCCCACAAACACATCATCACCAATAATGGTTTTAAACTTATTTGCACCATCGTAATTACAAGTGATCACACCCGCGCCAATGTTACAATCCTTACCAATGCTCGAATCGCCCACATAACTAAGATGATTTACTTTAGAACCTTTACCTACTTGAGATTTTTTAATTTCCACAAAGTTGCCTATATGGGTTTGTTCAGATAATTCAGCGCCCGGACGCAAGCGAGAAAAAGGCCCAATCTGCGAAGCTTGACCGACGCTAGCATCTTCTAAAACAGAATAAGGTTTAATTTCTACATCGTCGGCGATAACGCAGTTTTTCAGCACACAACCCGCACCAATACGCACACGATTTCCGAGTTGAACTTTGCCTTCTAAAATCACATTCACATCAATTTCAACATCTTTACCATGGGTTAATTCACCACGCAGATCAAAACGCTCAGGATCCGCTAAAGCCACGCCCGCTAATAATAATTTTTCCGCCTGTTTGCGTTGATAATAACGCTCCAAGCGAGCAAGCTGTTGACGGTTATTCACCCCTTCAACTTCCATAAAGTCTTCCGCTTGCACCGCCACAACGTCGCTACCTGCTTGGTTAGCTAAAGCGATAACATCGGTCATATAATATTCACCTTGGGCATTATTGTTCGTTAATTGTGCTAACCAAGTTTTCAATTGTTTTCCATTTGCAACCAACACTCCCGTGTTAATTTCTTGGATTTTCAATTGCTCTGCATTAGCATCTTTTTGTTCCACAATGGCAACCACCTTGCCATTCTCACGAACAATACGACCGTAGCCTGTAGGATTCTCTAACACCACTGTCAACAAAGCGATACCATTTTCTGGTTTAGCGGCGATTAATCGCTGCAAGGTTGTTTCGCTGATCATCGGGCCATCACCATATAGCATTAAAATATTTTCCTCATCTTGGAAAAACGGCGCAGCTTGTTGCATTGCGTGCCCTGTGCCGAGTTGCTCCGCTTGATGTACCCAATGCACAGGTTCATCGGCGAGATGTTGTTGCATCACCTCTCCACCCTGTCCATACACCAAATAAATTTGTTTAGCATGAATCGCTTTCACCGTATCAATTACATGCTTCACCATAGGTTTGCCTGCAATTTTGTGCAGCACTTTGGGTAAATCAGAATACATTCTTGTGCCTTTACCAGCGGCGAGAATAACAATGCTTAATGGGGTATTCATAGGGATTCCTTTGTCTGAGAATGGTTGTGGCTGCGAATTATAATCTAATCCTTGCATAAAACACAGCTTCGTAAAAAGTAGAATGAATAATATGCACAAAATGACATAGCACTGAAGTGGACTTAAGCGGTAGATTACTAATTCCAATCTCCATCAAATTATGTGCACACAATCTTTTCCCCAATCAACTTGGAGCCATTTGATAATTAGGCTAAACTGTCGCTTTTAAATTTTCTGAAAATCACCGCACTTATGACGCATTTTTTCCAACTGGATATTCCAACGCAACCAAACGATCACAAAATGTTAGGCAATGTTTTAGCAGGGGCGGATTGCCTTGCCATTGCCGAAATCAGTGAGCAACATTCGGGGTTAATCGCCCTAATCACCGCCGACGCTAGAAACGCCGTGCGTTTAGAGAAAACCTTATCTCAGTTTAGCGAAAATCCTGTTTATTTTTTCCCCGACTGGGAAACCTTGCCTTATGATGCCTTTTCACCCCATCAAGAGATCATCTCCACCCGTTTAAGCACCCTTTTTCAATTGCAGCACCAAGAAAAAGGCATTGTAATTTTGCCCATTAGCACCCTAATGCAGCGTTTATGTCCGCCGACTTTTTTGCACCATAACTTGTTGTTAATTAAAAAAGGGGAGTGCTTACAAATTAACAAAATGCGTTCAAACCTCGAAAATGCAGGGTATCGTGCGGTGGAGCAAGTGTTGGAACACGGTGAATATGCGGTGCGTGGTGCCTTGCTGGATCTTTTCCCAATGGGAAGCGATGTGCCTTTTCGTTTAGATTTTTTTGACGATGAAATTGATTCTATCCGCACTTTTGATGTAGATACCCAACGTACGCTGGAAGCAATCGACGCCATTCATTTATTGCCTGCTCGCGAGTTTCCCACCGATGAGAAAGGCATTGAGTTTTTCCGCACCCAATTTCGAGAAACCTTTGGGGAAATTCGTCGTGATCCTGAACATATTTACCAACAGGTGAGCAAAGGCACGTTAATTTCAGGGATTGAATACTGGCAGCCGTTATTTTTTGAACAAATGGCAACCTTATTTGATTATTTGCCTGCCAATACTTTGTTTCTTGATGTGGGCGATATTCAGACACAAGGGGAACGTTTTTATCAAGATGCGGAGCAGCGTTATGAAAGTCGCAAAGTGGATCCTATGCGTCCGTTATTACCGCCTGAACGCTTATGGCTACGAATGGATGAGGTGAACCGCACACTCAAAAATTATCCAAGACTCAGTTTAAAACAAGAGAAACTTCGGGCGTCGGTGCGTCAAAAAAATTTGGCGGTACAGCCGCTACCGCCGTTGGCAATTCAATCGCAACAGAAAGAACCGTTGCAAGCATTACGCCAATTTAACAAGCAATTTCAAGGCAATGTGGTGTTTTCCGTGGAAACGGAAGGACGACGTGAAACCTTGTTTGAGCTGTTGACGCCGTTGAAAATAAAACCACAGCAATTAGCCGCACTTTCCGCCGTCAAAGAAAAATGTAATGTGCTGATCAGCGCCTTGGAAAGCGGCTTTATTTTGGAACAAACGCCGCCGCTTGCCGTGATCACCGAAACGGAATTATTAGGCGAACGTGTGCAACAGCGTAGCCGTGATAAACGTAAATCCGTCAATCCTGATACCTTAATCCGCAATCTTGCGGAACTGAAAATTGGGCAACCTGTGGTGCATTTAGATCACGGCGTCGGACGCTATGCAGGTTTGGTAACCCTCGAAAACGGTGGCGTTACGGCAGAATATTTGCTGTTAAATTATGCCAATGAATCCAAATTGTATGTGCCAGTGGCATCTTTACATTTAATCAGCCGCTATGTGGGTGGTTCCGATGAAACCGCACCATTGCATAAACTTGGAAGCGATGCTTGGGTGCGAGCTCGCCAAAAAGCGGCGGAGAAAATTCGTGATGTGGCAGCCGAATTGCTGGATGTGTATGCCCAACGTGAAGCACAAACAGGTTTTGCCTTTCATTATGATCGTGAAGCCTTCCAACAATTTGCGGCGACCTTTCCTTTTGAAGAAACTCACGATCAAGAAATGGCAATTAACGCCGTTATTGCGGATATGTGCCAACCTAAAGCAATGGATCGCTTGGTGTGCGGCGACGTGGGTTTTGGTAAAACCGAAGTGGCAATGCGTGCGGCGTTTTTAGCGGTAATGAATCACAAGCAAGTGGCGGTGTTAGTGCCGACGACGCTGCTTGCTCAGCAACATTTTGAAAATTTCAAAGACCGTTTTGCCAACTTCCCTGTGAATGTGGAAATGCTTTCTCGTTTTAAAACGGCGAAAGAGCAGAAAGCCATTCTAGAAAATGTGGTACAGGGCAAAGTGGATATTTTGATCGGCACGCATAAACTGATTCAATCTGACGTGCAATTTAACGACTTGGGCTTACTGGTGATTGATGAAGAACATCGTTTCGGCGTGCGACAAAAAGAACGCATTAAACAGCTTCGTGCCAACATTGATATTCTCACCTTAACGGCGACGCCAATCCCAAGAACCCTCAATATGGCGATGCACGGCATTCGGGATTTGTCCATTATTTCAACGCCGCCAGCACGCCGTTTAACCATTAAAACCTTTGTTAAGCAGGCGGACGACGCCATTATTCGGGAGGCAATCTTGCGTGAAATTTTGCGTGGCGGTCAGGCATATTATTTGCATAACGACGTCGCCAGTATCGAAAATTGTGCGGAAAAATTAGCCAATTTAGTGCCTGAAGCACGTATCATTATCGGGCACGGACAAATGCGCGAGCGTGAACTTGAGCGAGTGATGTCGGATTTTTATCACCAACGTTTTAATGTGTTGGTGTGTTCCACCATTATTGAAACGGGCATTGATGTACCCACTGCCAACACCATTATTATTGAGCGTGCAGATAACTTTGGTTTAGCACAATTACACCAACTGCGCGGACGTGTGGGACGTTCCCATCATCAAGCCTATGCGTATTTATTAACGCCACCGCCAAAAGCCATGACCAAAGATGCCCAAAAACGTCTTGAGGCGTTAGAAAGTTTGGATAATTTAGGGGCAGGATTCTTGCTTGCTACCCACGATTTGGAAATTCGTGGCGCTGGCGAATTGTTGGGTTCTGAGCAAAGCGGACAAATTGAGTCCATCGGTTTTTCCCTGTATATGGATTTACTGGAAAGTGCAGTGAATGCCTTAAAAGCAGGGCGTGAGCCATCTCTTGATGAATTAACCCAACAACAAGTGGAAATTGATTTACGCTTGCCAGCTTTGTTGCCAGAGGATTATGTCGGTGATGTCAATATGCGCTTGTCCTTCTATAAACGCATTGCAGGAGCAGAAAATAAACAGGCATTAGATGAACTTAAAGTGGAACTTATCGACCGTTTCGGCACGCTTCCCGAAGCCACTCGAAATTTATTCCAAATCGCCCAGTTACGCCAAATGGCAAAAACGCTGCAAATACATAAAATCGACGCTAACGCCCAAGGGGGATTTATTGAATTTGCCGCCAATGCGGATTTAGATCCGATAAAATTCCTGCAATTAATTCAAGCCGAACCTAAAGTTTACCGCTTCGACGGTCCAACCAAATTCCGCTTTACCAAAACCTTTGAAAGCCATAAAGTGCGGTTAGATTTTGTGGAAAGGTTAATTACTCAGATACAATAATTCAGCATAAAAAAATCTGCACCTTAATAAGTTAGTTGTTTAGTCCAACTTTTGGGGTGCAGATCATTTATGAGAATAATTTAGTTAAACTAAATTAGAAATGTACGCGTAAACCTACATGAGCTTTGCTGTCAGTTTGTTTAATGGCATCATATTTCAATACCTCTCTACCTAACTCAACAAAGGTTTCCACATTTTTGTGAAGATTGTAGCCAGCACCTAAAGCAAAGCCAGATAATTTAGCTGATTTAGCTGAGCCGTTAACAGGACCACGCACAACAGGGCTTCCCGCAGACAATGGCGCGCTTGCTTCAGCTACTAAATTGCTGTATTTAACATTTTTATAAACGCCATATACTTTTGCATCATCGTTAATTTGATATTTTGCACCAATTTCTAATGCTCTTACTTTTCCAGCAAAAAAATCAACTTTCGCAACACCACCAACGGCTTCTGTTTTGAGGAAGGCATCACTAAATGATTGCTCATTAGTTGCTTTAGCTTGTGAATAATCTACACCAAAGCTGAAGCCTGCATAAGATACTTCAGAAGCAACTAAAAATGCTTTTTCAGCATGTGTTTTAGAAGCTTTTTTATGGCTATATGCAGTATTGAATTTCACACCTAAGCCATCAAAATTATTTTCATAACCTGCCGCTAATACAACAGCACGGTTGTTTTCAGAAGCTTTATCTGCCGAATCATCAAATACATAGCTTAAACCAGCGTGAGCACCTGTGTTAGCAATGTTTTCTGCTTTGAAGGAAACCACTTTGTTGCCGTTAGTAATTACTTGGTTAACGCCACTTAATTTGTAAGTGTAGTCAGACGCATTTAAACCATCAGCAACGGTAACTTGTTTACCGAAGCTTAATTTACCTACACCATCAAATTTGAAACCAGTGTAAAGTTGATCTAATTCGAATGCATTGCCAAAGTTTTTATCTGAAAATTTTACGCGCGCAAAACCAAAAGCAGATAAACCGTTACCTAACTCTTGTGAAGCACTAAAATCAACGCGAGAACTGTCGTTTAATAAGTCAACACGTTTGCTTGTGCTTGCGTCAACGAAACCTGGGGTAGCGTATTTGTATTTTGTGCTTGATTTATCTAAAAGAAGACGTACTTGACCAGACACTTCTACTTTAGTGCCATCTTGATTATAAACCACTGCTGCGTTTGCAGAAGTTGCCGCTAATGCAGCTACTGTTAATGCTACGATTGTCTTTTTCATAATAATTACCTTTTATGTGGAAAAGTAGCGTCACCGCAAGATGACGCTACGTTGTTTTTGCTAAATTAGCCAATTTTATAACCCCAAATAACTCAATTGTTGAAACAATTTAAGGTAAATGCGCTATGAAATTAGCGGTAAAAAAGATAAAAGAATTAAACAAATTCGTCAATCAAATTTTGCAAAAAAAACCTTATTTTTCAACACGTTACATAAAGTCAATAGAAAAATTAAAATTTTTTTATATTTTTTTGGGAACTTTTTGAAAAAAACTGAACCATTAAGCCATTTTATTGCACCTAATCGCCACACAAAATTACGATATGATTGTGTAAGGATTTTAACAAAATAAAAGGGCGCTATTGAGCGCCCTTAATTGTTTATATTTTACCTTATCGCCAGGCTTTAAATTGATTAATCAAGCCATTGGTGGAGCTGTCGTGGCTAGTCACCTCTTCTGCGCCTTGTAATTCAGGTAAGATGCGATTAGCTAGTTGTTTGCCCAGCTCAACACCCCATTGATCGAAACTGTAAATATTAAACAAAATACCTTGTACAAAGATTTTATGTTCATAAATGGCGATCAACGCACCTAAACTAAATGGTGTGATTTTTTGTAACAAAATCGAGTTGGTTGGTTTGTTGCCAGTGAAGACTTTGAATGGCACAACCTCTTTCACGTCGTCCAAGGATTTACCCGCTTTCGCAAATTCCGCTTCCACTTCTTCTTTTGTTTTACCAAAGGCTAGAGCTTCTGTTTGGGCAAAGAAGTTAGACAATAATTTAGCATGATGATCTGCTAATGGATTGTGGGTTTGCGCTGGCGCGATGAAATCACAAGGAATTAACGTCGTGCCTTGATGGATTAATTGGTAGAAGGCGTGTTGACCATTAGTACCAGGTTCACCCCAAATAATTGGACCTGTTTGGTAGTTGTCAATCACCTCGCCATTACGGTCCACATATTTACCATTAGATTCCATATTGCCTTGTTGGAAATATGCGGCGAAACGGTGTAAATATTGATCATAAGGTAAAATCGCTTCTGTTTGCGCACCAAGGAAACTGGTGTTCCATAAGCCTACTAGCGCCAGCGTGATTGGAATATTTTGTTCCATTGGCGCATCGCGGAAGTGGTTATCCATTGCGTGCGCCCCTGCAAGCAAGGCTTCAAAATTGTCAAAGCCAATGGAAAGCGCAATAGATAAACCAATTGCGGACCATAAAGAATAACGACCACCAACCCAATCCCAGAACTCAAACATATTGGCGGTATCAATACCAAATTCCGCGACCGCTTTTGCATTGGTAGAAAGCGCCGCAAAATGTTTCGCCACATGTTTAACCTCTTTCGCACTGGCTAAGAACCAATCACGCGCAGAATGCGCGTTGGTCATAGTTTCTTGGGTGGTAAAGGTTTTTGAGGCGATTAAAACAAGGGTGGTTTCAGGATTGACTTTTTTCAAGGTTTCCGCAATATGCGTGCCGTCCACATTAGACACAAAGTGCATATTTAAGTGATTTTTATAAGGGCGTAACGCTTCCGTTACCATATAAGGTCCTAAATCTGAACCGCCGATACCAATGTTGATCACGTCAGTAATGGCTTTACCTGTGTAACCTTTCCATTGTCCTGAAATAATTTGCTCACAGAAATTTTTCATTTTTGCCAACACCGCATTCACTTCTGGCATCACATCTTTGTTATCTACCAAAATTGGTGTGTTAGCACGGTTACGCAAGGCGACGTGTAACACCGCGCGATTTTCCGTGCGATTGATTTTTTCACCGCTAAACATCGCTTTCATTGCGCTTGGCAATTCACATTCTTGCGCCAATTGACGTAATAATTTCAAGGTTTCTTGGGTGATATTATTTTTGGAAAAATCCACAAGGATTTCATCGTTGAAGCTTAAGGAATAGTGCTGGAAGCGATTTTGTTCTTGGGCAAATAATTGTTGAATGGTGACGCCAGCTTGTTGCTGTTTATGTTGCTCAAGAGCTTGCCATGCTGCGGTTTTGCTTGGATTGATGTTTTTCATAGAGAATTTTCCTTTAGTTAGGTGAGATATGCCCAAAATAATACAATAAATTCATCAGCAGATTAAGCCCCAAGATATGTGCTATATCACATTTTGCGTTTAAATTTAGTGCTCCAATCCTGTATTTTTTACATAAAAAAACAGTGAAGCCATTAAACTTCACTGTTTGATTCTCCAGCAGAAATTAGAACTCGTAGTTAGCACCAACGTTGTAAGCTGTGCCGCCACCATTAACTGAAAATGCTACGCCCATTTTTACCGCCAATTTGTCATTAAAACGATAACCAGAACCGATGGCCAATGCGCTTTGAGATTCATATCCTCCCACTGCCACTGACAGGTTCATTTTACCAACGTTATAAGGTTGAAATAAGCCATTTAAGGCAGCTTGAGTAGCCAAACCACGTTTTAATTTTTGATCTAGCGATGAAATTTTATTTGCGTTTTGTTGGATTTTTTGGCTGTTATGACGGGTAACTTTGAGATGTTCAATGGTAACGAATTTTGCGGTGTTCGCATCATCTAAAATAGCAGAATTATCATCTGCTACCGCATCTAATACTGATTCTTTTACTTTTTCATAATTTTTTTTGTATTCAGCGAAATATTTTGCATCTTCTTTAGCTTCTTCACCATTAAGCGCTTCTTCTTTTAATGCATCAAAATCTTCATTAGATAAATTTTCTAAACTACTATTACCACCTGAGAACAAATTATCGAAGCTTGGAGTTGCAGCAAACGCTCCACCAGAAACTAGTGCTGAGAATAATAAAATTGCGGTTGTCTTTTTCATAAGTGACCTCGTTAGGAACTAAGTTTTATTGGGATTTGCATAGAATGATTTCACCAAGAAATCATTGGACAACTATTATAAATTGCTCAAAAAAAAACAACTCTAAAGTAAAAATAAATTTTATTTGCATATTTATGCAATTTTATGCAAAATTTCGCGCTTAAACTGTGATTTATTCTGGAGAGCCGAACCATGCAATATGAAAAATATGAAAAAACTGATAACCTATCCGACGCATTCAAAGGCCTATTGGCACAAGAACGTTTTGGTTCTCAAAATGAGATAGTAACGGCGCTACAAGAACTTGGTTTTCATCAAATTAATCAGTCAAAAGTATCCCGTATGCTCACTAAATTTGGTGCGGTACGCACACGCAATACTAGAATGGAAATGGTGTATTGTTTACCAAATGAACTTAGCGTACCTAACACTAAAAGCCCATTAAAAAATCTGGTGTTAGATATTGATTACAATAATTTTATCGTGGTGATCAAAACCACACCAGGTGCAGCTCAGTTGATCGCTCGTTTATTGGATTCTATAGGAAAAGCAGACGGTATCTTGGGCACTATTGCTGGCGATGACACTATTTTTGTAACGCCAACTAAAGATTCTGATGTGATTCAACTATTTGAAAGTATTAGCGAGTTATTTAACACCACTTTATAACTGAGAGTTTATGGAGATTCTGATTACCGGCGCAACGGGCTTGATTGGTAGCACCCTTTGCCAGAGATTAAATGAAAAACATCAGATAATGGCCTTAGTGCGTGATGTAAACAAAGCACAAATGCAACTTCCAACAAAGGTTAAATTAGTACAGGACTTATCTGTTTTTACTGACTTTAATAACTTTGACGCCGTAATCAATTTAGCAGGGGAACCTATTTTTGCTCGTACTTGGACGGCATCACAAAAAAAGCGCTTACAGGAAAGTCGAATTTTCTTAACCTCCCAATTAGTAAAATACATTAATCAAAGTAACTCACCTCCAGAGGTGTTTATTTCTGCCTCTGCCACAGGCTATTATGGCGACTGCGGCGATAAACTATTAACTGAGCAATTTCCTAGCGGCGATAGCTTTACTGCGAAACTATGCAATAAATGGGAACAAACTGCACAACAGGCCCACACCCGAACTTGTTTATTACGCACAGGCATGGTGTTGGATAAACAACAAGGTGCTTTTGCAAAAATGTTTAAACTGTATAGATATGGTTTAGGTGGAAAATTAGGACAAGGAACACAGTATTGGAGTTGGATAGGATTGCCAGATGCTGTCTCCGCTATCATTTTTTTACTAGAACAACATCAATGCCAAGGCGCATTCAATTTGACTTCACCAACGCCGGTAACAAATGCAAACTTTAATCATCAATTAGGGCGTTATTTAAAGGTTCCCACTTTTGCTCCAGTTCCCTGCTGGCTATTACATCTTGTTCTTGGAGAACGAGCGCGTTTACTTTTAGATAGCCAAGCCGTCATACCCGAAAAATTAATACAATCGGGCTTTCGCTTTCAATGCAATAATTTGCAAGATTTTCTAGACTCTTTATAAATTTCAGTATCTTGTTTATCACAACTTTCACCTATTTAGGATTAATTTTTCTAATCCATCAAATAAAAAAATATCCTTTGTTGGACGCAATCATTCTGAATAAAATGCCCGACATACTTAATGCTTGTTAATTCCTTAATGGCTTAAAGAGTTTCCGACTTAAGTATGATGTTGTGTTTGCATATTGTTTGGATACATTTTACTGACCAAACATAGTAGTTTGACAACAATGTTGAATTACTCAATTTTACTTCCTGTATTAATGATTTACGCCACTCTATGAGTGGTGTTTTTTTTGCCTAAATTTTAGGAAAAATATTTTTTCCATAAAATGCCTTGCAAGGCTCTAATAATGGTGTAGATTTAAAACATCGTTTTTAAACACAACATGAAGGATAAAATAATGACAAAAAATATAGATTGGCAAAATTTAGGCTTTAGTTATATCAAAACAGACTATCGCTACATCGCTTATTGGAAAGATGGTAAATGGTCTAAAGGTGAGTTAACTCAAGATAATACCCTACATATTAGCGAAGGCTCAACGGCGCTACATTATGGTCAACAATGCTTTGAAGGTTTAAAAGCATACCGCTGTAAAGACGGTTCAATTAATCTTTTCCGCCCCGATCAAAATGCTGAACGTATGCAACGTAGTTGCCAGCGTTTATTAATGCCAGAAGTGCCAACAGAAATGTTTATTGATGCTTGTAAACAAGTTGTGAAAGCTAATCAAGAATGGTTAGCGCCTTATGGTTCTGGTGCAACGCTTTATTTACGACCATTTCTTATTGGCGTTGGCGATAACATCGGCGTTAGTCCTGCTCCTGAATATATTTTCTCTATTTTTGTTTGCCCAGTGGGAGCCTACTTTAAAGGCGGTTTAAAACCAACTAACTTCTTAGTATCTAATTATGATCGCGCCGCGCCACAAGGTACAGGGGCAGCAAAAGTGGGTGGAAATTATGCTGCAAGTTTATATCCTGGCAAGCGCGCAAAAAATCAAGGTTTTGCTGATTGTATTTATTTAGATCCAACCACTCACACTAAAATAGAAGAAGTAGGTTCAGCGAACTTCTTTGGTATTACAAAAGACAATAAATTTATTACACCACTTTCACCGTCCATTTTACCGAGCATTACAAAATACTCTCTGCTTCACTTAGCCCAAGAAAGACTAGGCTTAGAAGTGATTGAAGGCGATGTATATATTGACCAACTAGATCAATTTAAAGAAGCTGGTGCTTGCGGTACAGCGGCGGTAATTACCCCTATCGGCGGTATTCAATATGGCGATAACTTCCACGTTTTCTATTCTGAAACAGAAGTGGGGGAAATAACCACAAAACTATATAACGAATTAGTGGGTATTCAATTTGGTGATATTCCTGCACCAGAAGGCTGGATTGTTAAAGTGGAATAAGAGCGATATAACAACAAAAGGGCGAATCATTTTCGCCCTTTTTTGTTCATAGAATTAAAAACAACGCTTATTTATTTAATTTTGCTTTATAAGTTGGATTCATTAGATTTTCTACAGACAAAATATCGTCTAACTGCGCTTCTGTCAGCAATCCTTTTTCCAACACCACTTCTTTCACACCGCGTCCTGTTTTCGCACAAATTTTACCCACAAGATCGCCATTGTGATGGCCAATAAATGGATTCAGATAAGTGACGATACCAATAGAGTTAAACACATAGTTTTCGCAAACTTCTTTGTTCACTGTGATACCGTCGATACATTTATCACGTAAGTTAACGCAGGCGTTAGTTAAAATCTCAATGGATTCAAACATCGCTTGACCAATTACAGGCTCCATCACGTTTAATTGCAATTGTCCTGCTTCAGAAGCAAAAGTAATAGTCGCGTCGTTACCAATCACTTTAAAGCACACTTGATTCACCACTTCAGGAATCACAGGATTCACTTTAGCAGGCATAATAGAAGAACCCGCTTGCAATTCAGGCAAGTTAATTTCATTTAATCCTGCTCTTGGACCAGAGGAAAGCAAGCGTAAATCGTTACATACTTTGGAAAGTTTTACCGCCGTACGTTTTAACGCGCCGTGCACCATTACATATGCACCGCAGTCTGAAGTGGCTTCAATCAAGTTTTCCGCAGGGATACAAGGTAAACCCGTTACTTCGGATAAATATTTAACCACTAACGGCGTATAACCTTCAGGCGTATTTAATCCTGTGCCAATGGCGGTAGCGCCTAAGTTCACTTCCAACAACAATTGTGCAGTGCGAGTTAAATTTTTCACTTCTTCATCTAATAACACAGAGAAAGCTTTAAATTCTTGGCCCACAGTCATCGGAACTGCATCTTGCAACTGTGTCCGCCCCATTTTTAAGATGTTGGCAAATTCTTTCGCTTTGTTCTCAAAACCTTGTTGCAAATAAAGCACTTTCGCCACTAATGTCATAATGCTGTTATATACTGCAATACGGAAACCTGTTGGGTAAGCATCGTTGGTAGATTGACTGGCGTTAACGTGATCCATTGGATCTAAATATTGATATTCGCCTTTTTTATGTCCCAAAAATTCAAGGGCAAGGTTCGCCACCACTTCGTTGGTATTCATATTCACCGACGTCCCAGCACCGCCTTGATATACGTCAGAAGGGAATTGATCGAGGCATTTCCCAGTTTCTAAAATTTCATCACAGGCAGCAACAATGGCTTGAGAAATTTTACTCGGAATCGCTCCCAACTCGCCATTAGCTAACGCCGTCGCCTTTTTCACCATCACCATTCCACGCACAAACTCAGGAATATCCGAAATCACGGCATTTGAAATATTGAAATTTTCTACCGCTCTGAGCGTGTGAATCCCCCAATATGCGTCTGCTGGAACTTCACGTTCACCCAATAAATCCACTTCTTTTCTTGTTGCTGTCATTATGTTTCTCCAGTTTGAACAAAATCTTGCTAAAAAAAGCAATGGCAAACGCCAATTTGCTTGATGTGTTACTTTCTATGAATTGTGCGTCTTTTTCAACCGACTTTTTTTATCTTAAGCCATTAAAAAATCAATGATTCAATTTGTGAAAAATAATTTAACTTTTTCCCTTGAAACTCAAAAAATCTACCTTATATAGCGTCCGCATTCAAACCACTCATCTCATTTATAAGGAGTAAAATCAATGAATATTCGTCCATTACACGATCGTGTAATTATCAAACGTGAAGAAGTTGAAACTAGATCCGCTGGCGGTATCGTATTAACAGGTTCAGCGGCGACAAAATCCACCCGTGCAAAAGTATTAGCTGTGGGTAAAGGTCGTATTTTAGATAACGGCAGCGTTCAACCTTTGGATGTAAAAGTTGGCGACACCGTGATTTTCAACGACGGCTACGGCGTGAAAGCAGAAAAAATTGACGGCGAAGAAGTGTTAATTATTTCTGAAAACGACATTTTAGCGATTGTGGAATAAACGTAGGGTGGGTCTTAACCCACCATTAAAACGAATTAACGACGACACATGATGGGCTGAAGCCCATCCTACATATAAAGGAAAAACAAAATGGCAGCAAAAGACGTAAAATTTGGTAACGACGCTCGCGTAAAAATGTTAGCAGGCGTAAATATTTTGGCAGATGCAGTAAAAGTAACGCTAGGTCCGAAAGGTCGTAACGTGGTATTAGATAAATCTTTCGGCGCACCAACCATTACTAAGGACGGTGTGTCTGTGGCACGTGAAATCGAATTAGAAGATAAATTCGAAAACATGGGTGCGCAAATGGTGAAAGAAGTGGCATCAAAAGCCAACGACGCCGCTGGCGACGGTACCACAACCGCGACGGTTTTAGCGCAAGCTATCGTAAACGAAGGCTTAAAAGCCGTAGCAGCGGGTATGAATCCAATGGATTTAAAACGTGGTATCGACAAAGCGGTAGCTGCGGTGGTAACCGAATTAAAAGCTCTTTCCAAACCTTGTGAAACCTCCAAAGAAATTGAACAAGTGGGTACAATTTCTGCTAACTCCGATAACGTTGTGGGCCAAATCATCGCACAAGCCATGGATAAAGTAGGTAAAGAAGGCGTGATCACCGTTGAAGACGGTACAGGTTTAGAAGATGAATTAGCGGTTGTGGAAGGGATGCAGTTTGATCGTGGTTATTTATCACCATACTTCATCAACAAACCAGAAACCGCAACCGTTGAATTAGATAATCCATTTATTTTATTAGTGGACAAAAAAGTATCTAACATTCGTGAATTATTACCTGTGTTGGAAGGTGTGGCAAAAGCAGGCAAACCGTTGTTAATCATCGCTGAAGATGTGGAAGGCGAAGCTCTTGCAACATTAGTGGTGAACACCATGCGTGGTATCGTGAAAGTGGCAGCGGTGAAAGCGCCGGGCTTTGGTGACCGCCGTAAAGCCATGTTACAAGATATTGCAATCTTAACTGCTGGTACCGTGATTTCTGAAGAAATCGGTATGGAATTAGAAAAAGCAACCTTAGAAGATCTTGGTCAAGCAAAACGTGTTGTAATCAACAAAGACAACACTACTATCATCGACGGTATCGGTGACGAAGCTCAAATTCAAGGCCGTGTGGCACAAATTCGTCAGCAAATCGAAGAATCTACTTCTGATTACGACAGAGAAAAATTACAAGAGCGTGTAGCAAAACTCGCTGGCGGTGTCGCTGTAATTAAAGTTGGCGCAGCAACTGAAGTTGAAATGAAAGAGAAAAAAGCTCGTGTGGAAGATGCCTTACACGCAACCCGTGCTGCAGTTGAAGAGGGCGTTGTTGCTGGCGGTGGCGTTGCCTTAATCCGTGCCGCAAGCAAAGTAGCTGGTTTAACTGGCGATAACGAAGAGCAAAACGTGGGTATTAAACTTGCCTTACGTGCGATGGAAGCCCCATTACGCCAAATCGTAACCAACGCAGGTGAAGAAGCCTCTGTTGTCGCCAGTGCGGTGAAAAATGGCGAAGGTAATTTCGGTTACAATGCAGGCACAGAACAATACGGCGATATGATCGAAATGGGTATTTTGGATCCAACTAAAGTAACCCGTTCAGCATTACAATTCGCTGCTTCTGTTGCAGGGTTAATGATCACCACAGAATGTATGGTGACGGATTTACCAAAAGACGACAAAGCTGACCTAGGTGCTGCTGGCATGGGCGGTATGGGTGGAATGGGCGGTATGATGTAATTTCCTCTCATTGAATAACTAAAAAGGATCACAACATCAAAAATGTGATCCTTTTTATTGTACCGCTCAAATAACACAAATTTCTTAATGAGTGATTCTATATTGAACCTTCATTGGAAAAATCCCTTTATGAAAAACTAATCAGCTGTGGAAACCTAAACTATCTTTAAAAGCTGCGTTGTAAAAACATACTGTCTAGGATCTAACTAATAAGTCCAACCTGTTATCTGAGATTTGTCTTTCTTATCATCAAATTTTCTATATAATGAACGGGTTTTTTGTGTTTTTATTTTTTGACTTGATTTTTATAAATGTTGATTTCAGAACAATAAAACCAAGGAGAAAATATGAATTTTAAGATACTACTTTTTATTACCTACTCGTTTTTTTGTAGCCTAAGTTTTGCCGAATCTTGGTCAATCCATATTTCAGAAGAAGGTATTGATACCTCTTATATTCCCTCTTTTGGAAAAAAGTCAGATATATTTTATGTAGATAGAAACTCTGGAAAAGAGTTGAATCCTTCAAATAGTCTAAATGATGCTAGTATTCTAGGTGATAGTATTGAATTTGAGGTTTATGAAATTAATGAATCTCGAACGTCGCACACTATTTTTGAATCTGGTGCAGGTATTTGTAATGGGTACAATTCAAAATCTGGCGTATATGTTACCGATTCCACAACTTACTATATTATCCCCGAAAATAAGAAGGAATATTATAAGAACATCGCTATTGGCAAAATATCATCTAAAGAAAAAATACAAAATGTTCAATATGTTCCAGTGTTTTATGTGCAAGATCCTAACCTAGCCGAAAAAATTCAAAAAGAAGATGCACAAAAAGGAAAGATTTTAGCGAAGGGAAACATTAAAAACAGGTCTAATATGATTTCACACATAGTTTGTAAACCTGAATAATCCTCGAATAACCGCAAAATGCGGTTATTTTTATATTGTATAACCTCTAAAAGAAATACCCCTATGTTAAAAATTGGTTTAGTTTCTATATCAGATAGAGCCTCACAAGGAATATATGAAGATCAAGGTATTCCTGCGTTACAGCAATGGTTAGCGCGAGCATTATGTGATCCTTTTTTACTCGAAACGCGTTTAATTCCTGATGAACAGCCTCTGATTGAAAAAACACTGTGCGAGCTGGTGGATGAATGTCATTGCCAACTGGTGTTAACCACTGGTGGCACAGGACCTGCCAAGCGTGATGTGACCCCTGACGCCACCGTCGCCGTGGCAGATCGCGAAATGCCAGGGTTTGGTGAGCAAATGCGTCAAGTAAGTTTGCATTTTGTGCCCACCGCGATTCTTTCGCGTCAAGTGGGCGTGATTCGTAAAAATAGTTTAATCCTCAATTTACCCGGTCAACCTAAAGCCATTCAAGAAACTTTGGAAGGGGTAAAAGACAGTGATGGAAATGTAGTGGTAAAAGGTATTTTTAGCGCCGTTCCCTACTGCTTACAATTGATTGACGGAATTTACATTGATACCCACCCTGAAATTATCGAAAGTTTTCGACCTAAATCTGCACGTCGAAGCTAATTTTTTATTGAATTAAAAGGAAAATATATGAAAAAAATTGAAGCCATTATTAAACCCTTCAAATTGGATGATGTGCGTGAAAGCTTGTCAGATATTGGCGTTACAGGCATGACTGTTACAGAAGTGCGTGGTTTTGGTCGCCAAAAAGGACACACCGAACTTTATCGTGGTGCGGAATATTTAGTGGATTTTCTGCCTAAAGTGAAATTAGAAATTATTGTTGCAGATGAACAAGTGGATCAATGTGTAGAAGCCATTATCGAAACCGCACAAACAGGCAAAATCGGCGACGGTAAAATTTTCGTTTATGATGTGGAACGCGTTATCCGCATTCGCACTGGCGAAGAAAATGAGGATGCAATTTAATGTTGCAAAATAATCCCATCTTAAAAACTCTATTGGTTTGTGCAGCTTTAGTCATTATTCTAGCAGGCGTTAAATCAGCAGTTGAAATCGTAGTCCCTTTTCTACTTGCATTATTTATCGCGATTATTTGCTCTCCTTTAGTCAAATTTATGACAAAACGTAAAATACCATTGTGGCTTGCGATTAGTATTTTACTTGCACTAATTTTAGTGATTTTCTTTTCTTTCCTTGGTTTGATTAATAGTACGGTAAAAGAATTTACCGCCTCTATCCCTGAATATCGATTATTACTAGCAGATCGTGTCAATGCTTTCCTCGCTTTTGCACATAAATGGAATATCCCTATCACTATTTCTCGAGAGAGCATTATGCAGCACACCGATCCAAGTATTGTTATGGATTTAATTAGCAGTACATTACTTGGCTTTTCTGGCGTGGTCACCAATATATTTGTGTTAATGCTGGTCGTGATATTAATGCTATTCGAAGCACCTGCCGCTAAATATAAATTAGCATTATTCTTTGCTGAAAAAGATTCAGATCCAAAGAATGATAATAGTGATGAACATCAAGTGCTTCATATTGATCGAATTTTACAAGGTGTGATCGATTATTTAGGTATTAAAACCCTAATGAGTGTAATTACTGGTATATGTATTTATTTCTTGCTCATAGCAGTTGATGTGCAATATGCCATTTTGTGGGCAACCGTGGGCTTTCTATTAAATTACATTCCTAATATTGGTTCAATCATCACCGCCATTCCCATTATCGTGCAAGCTCTGTTGCTTAATGGTTTAGGTGTTGGTATCGGCGTTGGTGTGGGTATTCTTATTATTAACACCGTTGTGGGCAATATTTTAGAACCTAAAGTTATGGGGCGCACATTAGGCCTCTCTACCTTGGTAGTATTTCTTTCTCTTTTATTTTGGGGTTGGTTATTAGGATCTGTAGGAATGCTACTATCCGTTCCTTTAACAATGGCGCTAAAAATTATTTTAGAAGCTAATCCTCGCACCCAAAAATATGCGACGCTATTAGATGATGTTGATAATGTAAAACTGAAAACACAATCTTAGAATTCACTTTGGAGCAAGTTTTTTAAACTTGCTCTGTTCTTTCTCAACAATATTTTCATTTCGCGATCACGATCCTAGAAAGCCCATAGGATTTTTCTCAAGTCCCAAGGAAATTGCTAGATTAATAACCACTAACCCTGTACAATCGCGGCTCATTTTTTCAAGGTGATTATCTTTCGATTATCAATGCCATAATGTGTAATAACGAGGCCTTATGTTAGAACAACAAAACTGTGCTAGCGCTGCCACTCATAGCGCTACTGCAAACGAAACTTCTATTCAAACAACAAAAAAAATCAATTTAATGAACCTAACGCGCCAACAAATGCGTGAGTTCTTTCAAGAATTAGGGGAAAAACCCTTCCGTGCGGATCAATTGGTGAAGTGGATTTACCATTTTGGTGAAGACAACTTTGACAATATGACCAACATTAACAAAAAATTGCGCGATAAATTAAAACAAGTGGCAGAAATTAAAGCGCCTGAAGTGGCGGTAGAACAGCGTTCTGCCGACGGTACGATCAAATGGGCAATGCAAGTGGGCGATCAGCAAGTGGAAACGGTCTATATTCCTGAACCTGATCGCGCCACGCTGTGTGTGTCCTCACAAGTGGGTTGCGCGTTGGCTTGTACCTTTTGCTCTACGGCGCAACAAGGTTTTAACCGTAATCTCACAGTGTCAGAAATTATTGGGCAAGTTTGGCGTGCTTCTAAAATTATCGGTAACTTTGGCGTAACGGGTGTGCGACCAATTACCAATGTGGTGATGATGGGCATGGGTGAACCTTTGTTAAATGTGGCAAATGTGGTGCCAGCTATGGAAATTATGCTCGATGATTTCGCCTACGGTTTGTCCAAACGTCGGGTGACGCTATCCACATCGGGTGTGGTGCCAGCCTTAGACAAATTAAGTGAAATGATTGATGTGGCGCTCGCCATTTCATTGCATGCACCCAATGATGAATTGCGCGATGAAATCGTACCGATTAACAAAAAGTACAATATCAAAACCCTTATGGATTCAGTGAACCGCTATTTAAGCGTTTCCAATGCGAATCACGGCAAAGTAACCATAGAATATGTGATGCTGGATCACGTTAACGACGGCGTTGAACATGCACATCAGTTAGCGGAGGTGTTAAAAAACACCCCTTGCAAAATTAACTTAATTCCGTGGAATCCGTTTCCTGAAGCACCTTATGCGAAAAGCTCAAACACGCGAATTGACCGTTTCCAAAAAACCTTAATGGAATATGGCTTCACCGTGATTGTGCGTAAAACCCGTGGCGACGACATTGACGCCGCGTGCGGACAGCTCGCTGGCGATGTCATTGACCGCACTAAACGCACTGCGCAAAAACGTCAATTCGGCGAGCCGATTTCTGTAAAACATCATTAATCATATAAGGAGAAAAAATGACACGCCTATCCTCTTTTTGTTTAACCTGCATTTTTTCTCTGTTGCTTTCTGCTTGCGTGTCTCAATCGGACAAAATAGATTTTGATCGCCAACAAGCAGCGCAAGCAAGGGTGGAGTTAGGCTTAGGCTATTTAGCAGAGGGCAATTTTGCTCAAGCGAAATTAAACTTAGACAAAGCCTTAGCTTATGCGCCCAATTATTATCTTCCCCATTCCGCCCTTGCTTATTTTTACCAAAAACAAGAAGCATTAGAACAAGCCAATGCGGCTTATTTAACCGCGTTAAAACTCGATGAAAATCAAGGTGATGTGCTAAATAACTATGGTGCGTTTTTGTGTTCACAAGGAAAATATCAAGAAGCGTATGCGCAATTTAATAAAGCGCTCAACAGCAATGGTTATTATCAACAAGCAGACACCTACGAAAATCTAGCCATTTGCGCCTTTAAAGCAAAAGACCAAGAAACATTGCAAGCCAATATTCATAAACTGGCGCAACTCAACGCAGCACGCGCGCAGTTGTTGCAAAGCAAACTGAAATAAAAAGGCGGTTAGCGCCTGTGCAGCTCAGGATTAATTTGAAAGGTAATTTTACGGATTTTGGGGAAATCTTGTTGCACAAGACTGAGTAATTGCTGTTGATGAAACAATAGGGCCTGACGCACGGTGGCGCCAGTAACTTGTAAAATCAGGCTATCTTGCGTCATATCCACGGCAAAATAACAACCTTGATATTGTTCGGGGAAAATGCGTTGTAAACGACCATTAAGTGCATTGAGAAACAAGCCTTTTTGTATCACATTCGATAAATGGGAATTTTTCACCAACTCATTAATATTCACTGTTCGCTCGTATCTCATTTGCTGCTCTCTTGGTTTTTAACGCAATAGTTATGACATTGTAGCGAATTTCCGATACAATACCGAAGCATTTTTTCTACTGGAATTGAGAATGAGTTTAACAAAAGGTAAGCACAATTTTTGGTCGCAGCTATTATTAAGTATGATAGCGATTTTGGCTTTGCCACAGGTGCAAGGCTTACCGAACCAAACTAATGTTGCCAATGAAGCTCATCAAAAAACGCAAACCATTCAACAACATTTGATTAACCAGCAGGTATTGGTTAAACAAATTCCTCTTCATAATCCACAATTTTCTCAGCAAGCAACGCAACAAAAAATTGCCACGGCAAATCCGTATTTTTATAGCCTAGCTGAAGCAAATACACCGCCTATCCGCGCAGGACCCAACGCCTAACACCTTAATTTGTTATTTGGATCCGCCCTTGTGAAAAATCACGCAAGCGCGGTGTATTTTTATTTTTTTATCAGTGAAGAAAATTATGTTAAGAAGTATTGCTACTAAAATTTTTGGCAGTCGCAATGACCGCATTTTACGTCGTTTAAACAAAACCGTCGCAAAAATCAATAAATTAGAACCTGAATTTGAAGCTTTAAGCGATGAAGCGCTAAAAGGCAAAACCGCCGAATTTAAAAGCCGTTTAGAGCAAGGCGAAAGCTTAGAAAGCTTGTTGCCAGAAGCCTTTGCTACCGTGCGCGAAGCAAGTAAACGCGTGTTAGGTATGCGCCATTTTGATGTGCAATTAGTGGGAGGTATGGTGCTAACCAATCGCTCTATCGCCGAAATGCGCACAGGGGAAGGGAAAACCTTAACGGCGACGCTACCTTGCTACCTCAACGCCCTCACAGGCAAAGGCGTGCACGTTGTAACGGTCAACGATTATCTTGCGCGTCGCGATGCAGAAACCAATCGTCCCTTATTTGAGTTTTTAGGGATGACCGTCGGCGTTAACGTGCCCGGTTTAGCGCCACAACAAAAACGCGAAGCTTATGCCGCCGACATCACTTACGCGACCAACAGTGAACTTGGCTTTGATTATTTACGCGATAACCTTGCTCATTCAGCCCAGGATCGTTTCCAACGTTATTTACATTATGCACTAGTGGATGAAGTGGATTCCATTTTAATTGATGAAGCGCGGACACCATTGATTATTTCAGGTCAGGCGGAAGATAGCTCTGAACTCTATATTACCATTAATAAACTGGTGCCAAGTCTAATTAAGCAAGACAAAGAAGATACGGAAGAATATCAAGGCGAGGGTGATTTCACCTTAGATTTAAAAACCAAACAAGCTCATTTAACCGAACGCGGTCAAGAAAAAGTGGAGCAATGGCTCACTGCACAAGGCTTAATGCGCGAAGATGAATCTCTGTATTCGCCGTCAAAAATTTCTTTGTTACACCACGTTTATGCTGCCTTGCGCGCGAACACTTTATTTGAGCGCGATGTAGATTACATCGTGAAAGAAGGTGAAATTATCATCATTGATGAACACACAGGACGTGCAATGGAAGGACGTCGTTGGTCGGACGGCTTACACCAAGCCATTGAAGCCAAAGAAAATGTGCGTATTCAAAGCGAAAACCAAACGGTGGCGTCTATCACCTATCAAAACTATTTCCGTCTGTATGAAAAACTCGCAGGTATGACAGGGACCGCCGATACAGAAGCCTTTGAATTTCAACAAATTTACGGTTTGGAAACCATTGTGATTCCAACCAATCGCCCGATGATTCGTGATGATCGCACCGACGTCATGTTTGAAACAGAGCAGTATAAATTTGATGCTATCATCGAAGACATCAAAGACTGCATTGCGCGCCAACAGCCTGTACTAGTGGGTACGGTATCTATTGAAAAATCTGAATTATTATCTAAAGCTTTGGATAAAGCAGGTATTAAACACAATGTGTTGAACGCCAAATTCCATGCTAAAGAAGCGGAAATTGTTGCCAATGCAGGCTATCCAGGTGCGGTAACCATTGCTACCAATATGGCAGGACGTGGTACGGATATTGTGTTGGGCGGTAACTGGAAAGCGGAAGTCGCAAAATTAGACAACCCAACTCAAGCACAAATTGACGAAATCCACGCCCAATGGCAAGAACGCCACGACATCGTTAAAGCCGCAGGCGGCTTACACATCATCGGCACAGAGCGACACGAATCTCGCCGCATAGACAACCAGCTGCGTGGTCGTTCAGGGCGTCAAGGGGATCCCGGTTCTTCTCGCTTCTACCTGTCTTTAGACGATGCCTTAATGCGCATTTACCTCAACGAGGGCAAACTCAATATGATGCGCAAAGCTTTTAGTACCCCTGGCGAAGCGATGGAATCCAAGCTATTGGCGAAAGTGATTGCCTCTGCCCAAGCGAAAGTGGAAGCCCATAACTTTGACGGACGTAAAAATCTACTCGAGTTTGATGATGTGGCGAACGATCAACGTCATGCCATTTATGCGCAGCGTAACACCTTATTGGATAATGAAGATATTTCAGACACCATTGATGTGATCCGTGAAGATGTGTTCAATCAAATTATTGATCAATACATTCCACCGCAATCTTTGGAAGAAATGTGGGATATTCCTGCCTTAGAACAACGCTTAAAACAAGATTTCGCCTTGGATTTGCCGATTGCTAAATGGCTTGAAGAAGACAATCATTTTGATGAAGATGCCTTGCGCCAGCGTGTATTAGAAGTTGCGGTTAACGAATATAAACACAAAGAACAGCTCGTGGGTACAGAAACCATGCGCAGTTTTGAAAAAGGTGTGATGCTGCAAACCCTTGACGAACTGTGGAAAGAACATTTATCTGCAATGGATCATTTACGCCGTGGTATTCACCTGCGTGGCTATGCGCAAAAAGATCCGAAACAAGAATACAAAAAAGAATCTTTCCAAATGTTTACGGAAATGCTAGATAGCTTGAAACTCAGTGTGGTAATGACCTTAAGTCGCGTGCAAATTCGCACCCAAGAAGAAGTAGAGCAAGCCGAACAAATACGTCAAGAAACCGCTCAGCGAGAAAATGCAGCGATGCAATATAATGACGGACAACCAGCGCAAGAGGAAGAGCGCAAAATAGGGCGTAACGAACCTTGTCCTTGTGGCTCAGGCAAAAAATACAAGCATTGCCACGGTAGCAAAGCCAAATACTAATCAAAACAAGCACGGTGGCGCCTATAGCGCCGCTGTTCAGCAGGAAAGGAAAAATGACAAAACCCATTGTGCAAGTTGCCGCAGGCATTATTCGTAACGAATTTGGGCAAATTTATTTAACTCAGCGTTTAGAGGGACAGGATTTCGCCCAATCTTTAGAATTTCCCGGCGGTAAAGTGGATAAAGGTGAAACCCCAGCCCAAGCGCTCGCGCGAGAATTGGAAGAAGAAATCGGCATTCATATTATCCATTCCGAATTGTACGAACGTTTCCAATTTGAATACCCAACTAAAATTATTTCTTTCCATTTTTATCTTGTCACCGAATGGATCGGCGAACCTTTCGGACGAGAAGGACAAGAAGGATTTTGGTTAGCACAATCAGAGCTAGACGAAGGGCAATTTCCCCCAGCTAATTCTCGCTTAATTCAGCGATTGTTGGCGGAAAGTTCTGTATAACATCAATGCAAAAGGCGAGAACATTAATCTCGCCTTTTCTCTAGGTTTTATACCCTATCCTATTTACGATTTAACCACTGCATATATTCCGCAACGCCTTGTGCAACGGTTTTAAATGGCTTGTCGTAGCCTGTGGCACGGAGTTTATCAAGATTAGCTTGTGTGTATTCTTGATAACGGCTTTTTAAATGCTCAGGGAATGGAATAGTTTCAATATCCGCTTCGGTTTTGCCGTGATATTTCACTACCGCTTTTGCCACTTCTTGGAAAGATTCTGCATTGCCTGTGCCTAAATTGTAAATGCCTGAAATGCTGTTTTGCCAGCACCAAATATTCACTGCAGCTACATCGCCAACATACACAAAATCACGACGGAAATGTTCGCTACCTGCAAAAAGTTTTGGATTTTCGCCCTTGAGAATTTGATTATTTAGATGGAATGCCACACTTGCCATGGAGCCTTTGTGATTTTCACGGGGTCCGTACACGTTAAAATAGCGGAAACCGCACACTGGCGAAGTAGCTCCAGGTAAGATTTTGCGTACATATTGGTCAAATAAAAATTTAGAATAGCCGTACACATTAAGCGGCGCTTCAAATTCACGTTCTTCACGAAATTCTGTTTTATCGCCATAGGTTGCCGCTGAGGAAGCATAGAAGAAAGGAATTTCACGATCTAAGCAATAATGCAAAAGTTCTTTGGAATATTCGTAGTTATTTTGCATCATATATTTGCCGTCCCATTCAGTGGTAGCGGAACAAGCTCCCTCGTGGAACACCACTTCAATGTCGCCAAAATCATCGCCAGCAATAATGGAAGCAATGAAATCTTCTTTATCGCAATAATCTGCAATGTCGAGATCCACTAAGTTGGCAAATTTAGTGCCGTCTTTTAAATTATCTACCACTAAAATATCGGTACGACCTAATTCATTCAATGCTTTCACGATATTGCTGCCAATAAAGCCAGCACCACCTGTTACGATAATCATAAATACGCTCCTCAGTTGATTAAAATTTCTTGTATTGTAATGGATTTTAGCAAGATATTTTACGTCTTTTGCCTAGATCCTAGATAGCATTAAGCTAAATACAACGCCATAACAATGGCGTTTTCGCGTTTTCCGTCCGTTGTGGGGTAATAATTTTTACGCACATCCACTTGATTAAAACCAAGATCTTCATAAAGTTTTTGTGCCTTAAGATTAGACTGCCGCACTTCCAGCCAAAGGGTAGCAATGCTTTTTTGCTTCAGCTGTGCAATTAACGCCTGCAATAAGGCTCGCCCTACGCCCTTGCCTTGCTGCGCTGGCGCCACCGCAATATTAAATAGCGTGGCTTCATCTAACACAGTTTGACAAATGGCAAAGGCAATAATTTGGTGACCTTGCACATATTTTAAATTCAGATAATTTTCACCTTGATTATTCTGCAATGTGCCGAAACCCCAAGGCACTAAATGGGCTTGCTGTTCAATGGCAAAAAGTTGCGTAAAATCCTGTGATGATATGGTTTCAATTTGATTCTGAGACATCGTTATTGCTGTTGCATTTGTTGCCATAATTGACGTTTTGCTTGAGGTGAATGTAAAAATTGTTGCCAGCTCGGTGATTGCCAAATGTGCGTCGCTTTGGGGCATTGAGTTGCCATATTTGCCAATAAGGTAGCATCATCGCTTAAAAGCCAATAAATTCTCCCCTCTTCAGTTTGCAAATGTTGCATTTGTGCAAAACGCAAGGCGATAAATTGATCCGCGTCTAATTGCATACTGCGTCGGAGATCTTGTAGCAAGGGATGTTGGATTTGCACCGCCTCATCACTCAACATCACCACCTTGATCTCACTTGGCAGATCAATTCTAGCGCTGCCTTGCAAACGTTCGGGATAACGCAATTGCCATTGAGTGATGCCCATTTCTTGCAACAAAAAATCTCGTTTATTCATTGTCATTCGCTTTTCCTTTATAATGCGCGCAATTTTAACCAATAAGCCACAGGATTAACAGCGTGATTTCTCTCGAAAGCCAAGTCTTACAACGTCATTCTCATTTTTTTCAGCGCAACTCTGTTCTATTTGCAGGCGGAATACGAGACGATTTTCCCAATCAAACTGCGTCGGAAAAAACCTTTATTTGGAGCTGCTATTTTGATTATTGCGCGCAATTTAGCCGTCAAGAACAAGTGCAATTTGCTGTTGAAAATCAACAACAAGCGGATTTAATGGTTTTTTATTGGACAAAAAACAAACAAGAAGTGCAGTTCCAATTAATGCAGTTGTTATCTAATGCTAAGCAAGGACAAGAAATGTTGATTGTAGGGGAAAATCGTTGTGGAGTGCGTTCCGTCGAAAAACTGCTCAGCCCTTATGGTGACGTCGGGAAAATTGACTCTGCGCGCCGTTGTGGTTTATATCATTTCACCTTGCAGGCACCTGTGCAATTTGATCTCAATAAATTTTGGACGAATTATCATCTTCCTCAATTAAAGGATCTTAATGTTTACGCGCTACCTGGGGTGTTTAGCGCCAGCGAACTTGATGCAGGTACACTACTCCTACTCTCCACTTTAACTCAGCCAATCCAAGGTAAAGTGTTGGATATGGGCTGTGGTGCTGGTGTGATCGGTAGCTATATTAAGAAAAGTTACCCACAAATTGAACTCACTATGAGCGATATTCACGCAATGGCACTCGCCTCCGCAAAACGCACTCTCACGGAAAATCAACTCACAGGCAATGTTGTCGCCAGCAATGTGTTTTCACATATTGATGATAAATTTGATTTAATTATTTCCAATCCCCCATTTCACGACGGTATCGACACCACTTACCAAGTGGTTAACCAATTGATTAGCCAAGCCAAATGGCATTTGAAACAAGGCGGTGAGCTGCGCATCGTCGCTAACGCCTTTCTGCCCTATGCAGATTGGTTAGATCAACATTTTGGTACCCACCAAGTGCTCGTCCAAAGCACAAAATTTAAGGTTTATTCCGTACGTTATTAATCGCAAGACAAAAAACGCATTTAAATTGCTATAGTTTCGCTTTCAGGCGCCAGCGTGACGCCCCACAGTCCCATTATGTAAAGAATTGCAAATCTTTTGTAAACCTAATGTAAATTTCGTTTTAAATCAATAAGTTGATAAAAGTTAAATCGAATTATTTTTTTCGTCAGCACCTTGTTTTTTTTTTTTTTTTTTTAGAATTAGAGGGTTTTGTTTTATTTTAAAAATAATTTTTATTTTTAAATTAAAGCAATTTTTTAATCATTCCTTTCAATTTATTTCTGGAGAAATTCAAAATGAAAAAACTCGGTTTATTAGCCACCGCAATTTCTGCGGCAGTATTTGCTTCGTCGGTGCAGGCAACAGGTACCGCTGCGCAAGCAGGCACAATTAATATCACGGGGAAAGTGGTGAATAACACTTGTTCTGTTACTTCAGGTGCTGCAACAAAGAATGTTAAATTACCTACCGTATCTTCATCTCAATTCACTGCAGAAGATCAAATTGTCGCTAAAACTCAATTTCAAATTGGTTTAGAAAATTGTTTAGTTGCAAGTGCAAATAATGGTCAAACCGTGAGATTATTCTTCAGCCCAGCTAACGTTGCTGCTTTTAATCAAGCAAAAGGTATCTTGAATAATACTTATACACCAGGCACTGGCACAGCAGCTAGAAATGTGGGTGTGGCAATTTTGACAAAAAATAGCGAATTAATTCCAGTGGGTAAAGATATCGACCAATATACGCAAACTGGCGATAAAGAAACTTTAGTTCAAGGTATGATGTTCTTAGATTATTTTGCAGCTTACTATTCATTATCTACCTCAGTTACTCCAGGTGAAGTTCAAGCCTCTGTAACTTACAGTTTAGCTTACGATTAATTCGCACTTCGCAATCGTATATAGATAGAGGGATATTTTTGACGTATCCCTTTATTTTTATCTATTCGGGAATTTAGGAGAAGTTCGGTGAAAAAATTGCTTTTTTTGATGTTAACTGCCCTGTGTGTGTCGCTGGTGCATGCCAATATTATTATTACGGGCACTCGGGTGATCTATCCTGCTGAACAGCGTTTGGTGAATGTGGAACTGACCAATAAAACGGACATTCCTGCGTTGATGCAGGCGTGGGTGGATGATGGCGATGAGCAAAGTTCGCCCAATTCGCCTTCCGCCGCTGCGACGCCTTTTGTGGTGGTGCCTGCGGTGGCGCGTATGGAAGCCAATGCTGGGCAAACCTTGCGCATTACTTACACGGGCAAAACCCCGTTGCCACAAGATAGGGAGTCGGTGTTTTATTTGAATGTGTTGGATATTCCGCCGAAACCCAAATATGACCCCAACGGCAGCAATAACTATTTGCAAATTGCCTTGCGTTCACGCATTAAGTTGTTTTATCGCCCAAATTTGCCGATGAGCCAGTTTGAGGCATTTCAGGCGGTGCAATGGAAACAGGCAGGCAATCTGTTGGTGGTGAAAAATCCAACCCCTTATTTTGTCACTATTTCCTTGGCTAAAGTGGGTAATACGCCCGTGAAAGAGGTGGGCATGTTGGCGCCATTTAGCGAGAAAACCTTGCCTGTGGCGGTGAAAGTGGGGCAAAAAGTGGCGTGGTCTGCTATTAATGATTATGGCAGCAATTCTGCATTGGAAACTGTGGTGAAATAGAGGTCAAAAATGTGTAGGCAAGTTAAACAAAGTGCGGTGGCGCCAGCGTGGTTTCAGCCTGTGACATTACCTGCATTAACAAGATTAAGTGAATTTTGTCGAGGCTATTTCGCTGGGCTGTTGGCGATGACGCTGCCTGTGTCCATTTGGGCAACGGAAGCGGATTATGTGGAATTCGACAGCAATTTCTTGCAAAGTGGCGAAAGCTTAGGCATTGATGTCAGTCGTTTTAGTTATAAAAGTAGTTTTAATGCTGGCAAGTTAGAGCTAGATGTGTTTGTGAACGGGGAAAAGCGTGGCACAACCAATGCGTTGTTTGTGAACGACCCTAATAACAAAGCCAAAACCTATCTTTGTTTAACCCCTGAATTGAAACAGGTGTTGGATTTGAAAAGTGCGGCGTATGGCACGGTGGCGCCTGTGGCACCTAATTGCGTTTCGGCGGAAGCCGCCATTGCGCAGGGCAACTTTGAGATGGATGTGGGGAATTTAAGCGTGCGTCTAACCTTGCCACAGGCGTTAGTCGAACAACGTCCTCGTGGTTATGTGCCGCCTCATTTGTGGCAAGAGGGCATGCCTGCGTTATATGTGAACTATCACCTCAATCACTTCCAAAGCCATTTGTCAGAAGGACATCGCACAGCGCAAACCTATTTGAATTTGCGTGCTGGTTTGAATTTTGCTGGCTGGTCCTTAGTGCATAGCGGTGCGAAAAGCTGGCAAAAAACCACTGCCTACACAGATTTCTCAGGCAAATATCAACCTATTGAAACCTATCTCCGCCGCGCCATTCCTGCCATTGGGTCGGAAGTGGTGCTTGGCGATGTGGGCATTTCTAGCGATTTGCTCGACGGCGTGAGTTTGCGTGGAATGCGTTTGGCGACGGATGAACGGATGTTGCCCAATTCGCAACGGGGCTATGCACCGCTGATTCAAGGGGTGGCGAAAACCAATGCCAATGTGGTGGTGAAACAAAATGGCTATGTGATTTATCAACTCAGCGTGCCAGCAGGTCCGTTTGTGATCAACGATTTGAACGCCACGGGCTACGGCGGCGATTTGCAGGTGGAAATTCAGGAAAGCAACGGCGAAAAACAACATATCAAAGTGCCTTTTGCGACGCTGGTGCAATTGGTGCGTCCAAAACAATGGAAATATCAACTTGCCTACGGGCGCTATCGTTCGCAAAACAAGGTGTTTAAAGACAATGTGTTACAAGGCACAGTGCAATATGGTTTGATGAATAATTTGAGCCTGAACGCTGGCGTTTCGCACACAGCACATTATCAAGCCTATTTGCTCGGTTTCGGCTTGAACACGCCAATTGGGGCGTTTGTGGCGGATGCTACTTGGGCAAATGCGTATTTTGTCAACAATCAACAACGGCGCAAAGGTTACAGTATTCGTGCCAGTTATAGCGTGAAATTACCCACGGAAACCCACATTACGCTGGCGGCATATCGCTATTCCTCACGGGAATTTTATCGCCTGCCTGATGTGCTTGTCGCCAATCGCAGCCAGCAGATTGATGATCGGGTGTTGTTCAGCAATTTGTTCTATCGTCCGAAAAGCCAATATCAACTTACCCTCAGCCAAGATTTCGGCAAAAAGGGCGGTCGTTTTTATCTTTCAGGCAGCGTGCAAAATTATTGGCAACGCCAAGGCAACGATTACCAATGGCAAGCCTCTTACAGCAACAGCATCGGCAAATTGAGTTATAGCCTCAGTTATAACAACAGCCGAGACCTGACAGGCAACCGCAACCACAACGTTTATCTCGGCTTGTCCATGCCACTGGGCAAACATCAAGCAGGCATCAGCTATGCGCAATCGGGCAATTCCCACAACCTCAACGCCAATTTAAACGGCGAAATTGGCAACACAGACGCCTATTATGGTTTGTCCCTCACGCAGGGCAAAGGCAACTATCGAGGCGCTAGCGCCAGCGTGGATTATCAAACTTCCGTCGCCAATTTATCGGCGAATGCAAGCCAAGATAATCAACACAACCGTCAATTCTCCGTTAATACCGCTGGCGCCATCGTGTTGCATCCGAAAGGCATCACCTTAAGCCAGCCCGTGGGCGACACCTTTGCGGTGGTACACGCCAAAGGGGCGAGAGGCGCCAAAATCAACGGCATGGAGAACTACCGATTGGATTATTTCGGCAACGGCATTTTGCCTTACGCCACGCCCTATAACCGCAATTATGTGTCCCTCAACCCTGAGGATTTGCCGCTGAACCTCGAGTTTGGCGCCACCGCTCGAGAAATTATTCCGAAAGCCAACCAAACTATGCTGGTGGAATTTAAAACCTCCATTAACCCGATGGTGTTATTTGAGGTGCAATACGCCAAAGGCATCATTCCAATGGGCACCGAAGCCCTTGACGAAAACGGACAATTGGTGGGCTATGTGGTGCAGGGCGGACAGCTCTTTGCCTCAAAATTAGACAACACAACAGGCAAAATCACCTTACGCTGGAACGCAAACGCCGACGGGCAATGCCAATTTAACTATCAGGTGCCAAACCTAAACAACAACAGCGAACTCCGCCAGTTTACGGTGGCGTGTGAGCCTTTAAAAGGAAGTGAAAAATGAGAAAAATAAACTACGCCACATGTTTTTTGTTAGCGCTAACGGCTGGGCAGGTTTGGGGGAGATGTCCTGATACAGCACCACAACCGCCAACGAAAGAAGAAGATTTCTATTTTTGTGTGACCGAGGAAACCTTATCAGGCAGAGGACAACTCATTGCAAGATTAGGGCAAGACAATTTACCCCAACGATTAGGGCATACCTTTGTTTTTCATAAAAGCAATAAATTTAAATTTGGTTTGGGATTTGGTCACCAAGTGGGGTTGGATTTAGCCATGCACACCGAAAAAATCGGCACTTTTGAAGGGCATGCAGTATATAAATTGTCTGATGAATTAGGCTTTATCATTCGGGTGGGCGGTGGAAGTGCAGCGACTGGGCACCCTAATGGTAAAGTCAATCAAGCAGGAGACGGACAATTCCAGCAACGGAAATTCCCCAACGGCACCCCTTGGATACGATCAGCAGACTCCTTAGGAACACGTATCGAACTTGAGCCATTATTATTGAAAGTTGTGCCAGCAGGTCAGCCCATTCCAAGCCCAGCCAGAGTGAAAATTGCCACCGTGCGTTTTCGCAAAGCTCCCCATAGCAATGCGATTGGTTATGTGGTGCCAACGGGAACATATTGGTATGATGTGTGGCTAGATTTAACCTCTTACAGCATCCGCAGTGAGCTGAAAACTTGCAGCCTGAATAATGCGCATCGCAACATCTCCCTAAAATTCCCGACGGTGGGATCGGGCAGTTTCAGACAAGTGGGCGACTTGCTTTATGGCGCCACCGCCCAATTGCAACTGGATTGCTCTCAAGCAGGCGGTGTGGTGACGCCTTACGCTGTATTGCACGACGTCAACAACCCCAACAACCGCACCGACACCTTAAGCATTGAAACAGGCAGTGGTAAAGCCACAGGCGTTGGTATCAAATTGTTTAAAGACAACGACAACGACGCCCTAAAATACGGCGCAGCAGACATCAACCGCACCAGCACCAACAATTGGGCATTACCTGCAAATGCGTGGAAATTCGCCGACAGAGGCACCCAATTTCCCACCGTGCGACTAACGGGCTACTACGTCCGCACGGGCAACATCACCCCTGGTGACGTCAACGCCCAAGCAACTATTACGTTTTCGTATCAGTAGCGCCGGCGAGTATAGATAAAAAATGCGGTCATCTCACTGACCGCACTTCATCATATTAGCATTTCTCTTTAATTCGCTTGCTACTCTTTTTACAGTGTTATTTGTGTTCTTCAATTGCCACTTCAGTTTTGCTTTTTGGCAAAATTAAATTCAGGAAGATTGCCACAAAGGCACATAAACTGATGCCTTGTAATGAGAAAGAACCGACGTTAATTAGCATATGTCCGATACCAAAGGTCATTACGACGGAGACGATGCAGAGATTGCGCGCTTCGCTCATATCTATTTTTGCACGAATAAGCGTACTCATTCCCACTACGGCGATAGAACCGAATACCAACATCATAATACCGCCCATCACCACCGTTGGAATACTTTGCAAGAAAGCGCCCACTTTTCCGCAGAAGGAAATGCCAATTGCCCAGATTGCCGCATAAGTCATCACGCGAGGGTTGAAGTTTTTGGTGAGCATTACTGCGCCAGTGACTTCTGCGTAAGTGGTATTTGGTGGACCGCCTAAAAATGCAGCTGCGGATGTGGCGACACCGTCGCCCAATAAGGTGCGATGTAAGCCAGGTTCTTTTAAGAAATTTTTACCTGTTACGGAACTAATTGCCATAATGCCGCCCACGTGCTCGACCGCTGGCGCCAGCGCGATTGGTAAGAGGTACAAAATCGCTTCCAATTTAAATTCTGGCGTCGTTAATTGAGGTAAGCTGATCCAATCCGCATCAAGGATAGGTTGGAAATTTACTAAACCTAGGCAAATAGACAGAATGTAGCCCACAGCAATGGCGAACATAATCGGCACGAGTCGCATTAACCCTTTGGCAAAGACGGCAACAATTAACGTGGTAAGTAAGGTGACCATAGAGACAATAACGGCTTTTTCATATTGAAATAGCACAGCTGAACCGTCACCCGTTTTGCCGAGTGCCATATTTACAGCAACTGGTGCTAATCCTAAACCGATGATGACGATCACAGGACCAACAACCACAGGTGGAAATAATTTATCTAAAATTCCTGCACCTTTGAATTTTACTAAGCTGGATAAGGCGAAATAAATCAATCCTGTGAAAACTAAACCGCCCATTGTTACTGGAATACCCCAGGTTTGTACGCCGTATTGAATTGGAGCAATGAAAGCAAAAGAAGAAGCTAAGAAAATTGGCACTTGCCCTTTAGTGCAAAGTTGGAATAACAGTGTGCCAACCCCTGCGGTAAGCAGTGCGGTGTTTGGATCAAGCCCTGTGATGAGTGGCATTAGGACTAAGGCACCAAATGCCACGAAGAGCATTTGCAAGCCGATAAAGATTTGTTTGCCTTTAGAGGAGGTGTGAATGTTTTGATTTGTCATTTAAGTTTCAACTCTCTGTTTGAATTAACTTTGAACAACCTACTTAGGGAAGTAAGTAGACGGAAAAAAGCGGCAATTTCTGCCGCAATATTTTGGCTATTTTGTGCCAAAAATCTTATCACCTGCATCGCCCAAACCTGGAATGATATAACCTTGTTCGTTCAAGTGTTTATCCACAGATGCAGTGTACAACTCAATGTCAGGGTGCGCCGCTTCCAAGGCTTTAATTCCCTCTGGCGCCGCCACTAACACTAACACTTTAATATGTTTACAACCTTTTTGTTTGAGCAAGTCAATCGTAGCGATCATTGATCCGCCTGTGGCTAACATTGGGTCCACCACGATAGCCAAGCGTTCATCTAAATCACTGGCTAGCTTTTGGAAATATGGCACTGGCTCAAGAGTTTCTTCGTTACGATACATACCGACGACGCTAATGCGCGCACTTGGAACATGTTCTAACACACCGTCCATCATCCCTAATCCAGCACGCAAAATTGGCACTACGGTGACTTTTTTACCTTTGATACGATCAATTTCCACAGGACCACACCAACCATCAATCGTCACTTTTTCCGTTTCTAAATCCGCAGTCGCTTCGTAAGTTAGTAAGCTGCCCACTTCCGTTGCTAATTCGCGGAATTGCTTGGTGTTAATATCTGCTGCACGCATTAAACCTAATTTGTGTTTCACTAAAGGGTGATTTACTTCTACCAATTTCATCGAGCGCTCCTTAGCTTGCCTGTTCAAATAAAAAAATCGCAGAATTCTAAATTAAAATTGTTCTTTTGGCTAGTGATTATTCTGACGCGTAACCTTGTTTTGGTAATAAATTACCATCGAGATAAGCCTGTCCTTCTTTTAATTGCAAACGTTCTTCCACAAACCATTTAATCACCAGTGGATAAATGCGTAATTCTTGCTCTTTTACGCGTTCTTCTATCTCCATTAAACTGTCGTCGCTGAAAATCGGCACTTTAGCTTGTAGCACGATAGCACCACCATCCACTTCTTCATTGACAAAATGCACTGTGGTGCCATGTTCTTTATCACCAGCCTCAAGGGCTTGTTGATATGTGTTTAAACCTGGATATTTCGGCAACAAAGAGGGATGAATATTGAGGATTTTGCCAGCAAAGCGTTGCGTAAAAGCCGCGCTTAAAATTTTCATATAACCTGCTAAGACAATTAAATCAACATTCAAAGATTCAATATATTCCGCAATATGTTGATCCATTGCTTGATTATTCGCAAAATCTTTGCGTAAAAAAACACGAGTGTGAATATTCGCTTGTTGCGCTCGCTGCAAGCCAAAGGCTTCTGATTTATTGCTAATTACAGACACAATTTGGGCAGGAATAACACCCACCGAACAAGCTTCAATAATGGCTTGTAAGTTGGCTCCCTGCCCAGATATTAAAACGACAATTCTCTTCATTAACGAATGATAACCTGTTCGTTTTCACCTTCGCCAAGCGCTTCTACTTTACCAATAAGCCAAGCATTTTCACCTGCTTGTTTTAATAGCGCTAAAGCGTTATCCACGTCCGCTTGTGGTAATGCAATCACCATACCGACACCACAGTTAAATGTGCGATACATTTCATGGGTACTAATATTGCCTTTTTCTTGTAACCATTTGAATACCGGCTGCCATTGCCAACTACTTTCATCAATGACCGCTTTCACATTTTTCGGCAATACACGAGGAATATTTTCCCAGAAACCACCGCCAGTTAAATGAGCAATAGCATGTACTTCAGTTTGTTTAATTAAGGCAAGAATAGATTTAACGTAAATTTTAGTCGGCGCTAACACCTGATCCGCAAGTGGTTTACCCGCCAATTGTTCTTCTGCAGGATTAACATTCGCTACTTCAATCACTTTACGAATTAAAGAATAACCATTGGAATGTGGACCGCTCGAACCTAAGGCAATTAACGCATCACCTACTTTCACTTGGCTACCGTCGATAATCTCTGATTTTTCCACTACACCTACGCAGAAGCCTGCTAAATCATAATCACCTGCGTGATACATTCCTGGCATTTCTGCGGTTTCGCCGCCCACTAAGGCACAGCTAGACTGCTCACAGCCGTTCGCAATGCCTTTGATTACGCTGGCGGCAACATCCACGTCTAATTTACCCGTGGCATAATAATCCAAGAAGAATAACGGCTCTGCACCTTGCACCACCAAATCATTCACGCACATCGCTACCAAATCAACACCAATGTTATCGTGGCGTTTTAAATCAATGGCAAGGCGTAATTTAGTACCCACGCCGTCGGTACCAGACACCAACACTGGTTCTTTATATTTACTCGGAATGGCACATAACGCCCCAAAACCGCCCAAACCACCCATAACTTCAGGGCGAGTGGTGCGTTTCACATCTGCTTTGATGCGTTCAACTAATTCATTACCAGCGTTAATATCCACACCAGCATCTTTATAACTTAATGATTGATTACTCACTCTCAATATTCCTATGGTTAAGCCAAGCAGAAAAACGGAACGAATTGTATCACGCAAAAGCAAACGTTTGCGATATGAATTAATAAAATTTTTATACTTTTACAAGTTATATTTCATCCTATGCTGAATAGTGCTATTATTTCACGCCATTGATTCCTATAAAAAATGAGAAAAGTAAATGAAAAAATACCCTATTCTTATTACCTCTTTATTAGTCTTATCCGCTTGTGCACAAAAACCACCAAAAGCAGAAAAAGCCATTATTGATCTTCCATATCAATCCCTTGTTCCTACTGGCTTCTTAATTATCGAACCAGAATCACAACGATTTGTTGATTTAAACTTAGTACAAAAACAAAAAGATAGCCCTCATTTAGTACACTTTGATGTAGTAACCAATTTAACCCAAGGTATCTATGCTTACCCTGAAGCAGAAAATGATCACGCAAAATCATCTCGTAAAAAACATTCCTTAAACTGTCAAAGCCAAGAAGTGGTTCAATTAAATGAGGTTTACTATTCTGATTTTTGGGGAAAAGGAAAAGCTAGCCCAACTAACACAATGTACAAGAAAGTGGTGAAATCCTATCCAGAAACACCTTTGCATCTTTTAGGTAAGTTAATGTGTGCAGAACTCTATGTAGATAAAAACCAGTAACCGAGAAAAAATAATTTCTGAAAAACAAAAGTAGCTCTGGCTTCTGGCGCTAATTTTAGAAAAGTCAAAAAAAACCTTATCAATCGCTAAGTAATTGATAAGGTTGATAAATTTGGTGGAGATAATCGGGATCGAACCGACGACCTCTTGAATGCCATTCAAGCGCTCTCCCAACTGAGCTATATCCCCAATACAATGGCGCTAATGATAAGTTGCGTCATCTATGCTGTCAATATCAAATTCGTGATATTCTGTTAGCAGGTTAAATATTAAGCACAATTTGCTTGAATAAATTGAATTGCTTTTTCTATACGCGCTAACACTCGTGCTTTACCAATAGCGACTAAAGTAATATCCATTGATGGAGATTGTCCTGCACCTGTTACAGCAACGCGTAATGGCATTCCTACTTTACCCATACCTAATTCAAGCTCTGTAGCGGTCTGTTCAATAGCTTGGTGAGTTGAATGTAGATCCCAGCTTTCTAACGCGGCTAATTTTTCATAAACCTTTTCTAAAGGCGCTAAGGCTGCTGTTTTAAAGTGTTTTTTTACCGCCGACTCATCAAAACTATCAAATTCTTCAAAGAAATAACGACTTGTAGCAGCCATTTCTTTTAAGGTTTTACAACGTTCCGCTAGCATAGATACAATTTCTGTTAACACCGGTCCGTTAGTCGTATCAATACCTTGATTCTGGTAATGCCACGCAAGATGTTTTGCAACATATTCCGCAGGTAATTCGCGTATATAATGGTGATTTAACCATAATAATTTTTCTGTATTGAATGCACTTGCAGAACGACTCACAGAATGCAGATCAAATAATTCAATCATTTCTTCTCGACTAAAAATTTCTTGATCGCCATGTCCCCATCCTAAACGCACGAGATAGTTAATTAAGGCTTCTGGTAAATAACCATCATCACGATACTGCATCACACTCACTGCGCCATGACGTTTAGATAATTTCTGACCGTCATCGCCGTTAATCATAGAAACATGAGCATATACTGGAATTGGTGCGCCAAGGGCTTTGAGAATATTAATTTGACGTGGCGTGTTATTAATATGGTCTTCGCCACGAACCACATGAGTAATTCCCATATCCCAGTCATCCACCACCACACAGAAGTTGTAGGTTGGCGAACCGTCCGTACGACGAATAATTAAATCATCTAATTCACTATTACTGATTTCAATACGACCACGCACTGCATCGTCAAATACGACTGAACCTTCCGTTGGATTTTTAAAGCGAACAACATGAGGTTGGCTTGGATCTAAACTATGTTCATGTAAGCAATGACGGTCATAACGCGGTTTTTGTTTATTTTTCTCTTGTTCAGTACGCAATTCATCTAAACGCTCTTTAGAGCAATAGCAACGATATGCAAGACCTTGTTCGATCATTTGGTCAATCACTTGGTTATAGCGGTCAAAGCGTTTTGTTTGAAAATAAGGGCCATATTCCCAAGCTAAATTTAACCACTGCATTCCTTCTAAAATAGCCGCAGTTGCTTCTGGTGTAGAACGCTCTAGGTCAGTATCTTCAATGCGTAAGACAAATTCCCCTTGATGATGCTTTGCGTATAACCAAGAATAAAGCGCTGTTCTAGCGCCGCCAACATGCAAATAGCCTGTTGGACTAGGTGCAAAACGAGTGCGTACTTTAACAGAAGGATCTAAAGGAAAAAGGGTTTCAATATTCATCATAATAACCTGTGTTTTTTTAAACAAAAGATTTCGTTATTTTACTCTTCTGAGGGGGGAATCATAGTAGAAAATCTACAAAATTGATGATTTTTAAAACGAATACACATTTTTTTGCAAAAAAAGTTTGACGATAAGATAAAGTTCCCTATAATGCCACTCCGCAATACATATTGTGTTGCAAAACAGTTTGAAAAGGGCGATTAGCTCAGTTGGGAGAGCACCTCCCTTACAAGGAGGGGGTCACTGGTTCGAGACCGGTATCGCCCACCACTTATTACAAGCTTTTAGAATAAGTTACCAACTTTTCAAACTTCCCTTTGTTTTAGGTCCTAAGTGGGCGATTAGCTCAGTTGGGAGAGCACCTCCCTTACAAGGAGGGGGTCACTGGTTCGAGACCGGTATCGCCCACCACTTAGACTTAAATCATAAACTTGATAAAGCTTAAATTTGCAGTTTATGCAAGTCGAATTGAGGAAGTTGTACATAAGTACATCGACGAAATTCACCCTCGCAGAAACAAAAATTTTACTTTAGAAAGGGCGATTAGCTCAGTTGGGAGAGCACCTCCCTTACAAGGAGGGGGTCACTGGTTCGAGACCGGTATCGCCCACCACTTCTTCGAAGACTTCCCTGTTGTCCAACTCAATTTTTATCTGGATCAATATTATTTAATCGCAATCATTGATCCAAAGTTAAAGCATTGAAACCAAATATCTACATGGCTAAATCCAATATTGGTTAAACGAGATTTGTGTAATGAAATCGGATCAGGGCGCATAACATTTTCTAACGCCGTTCTCTTCTGGCTCACCTCTAATTCACTATAGCCATTGGCTCGCTTAAATTGATGATGTAAATCTATCAATAACTCATTCACTTGATGATCTTCAAAACGAAATTTTTCAGAAAGCACTAATACGCCATTTGGATTAAGCCCTTGATAAATCTTTTCAAGCAGCTGCTGGCGATCTTCTGGCGGTAAAAATTGCAAGGTAAAGTTAAGAATCACCATTGAAGCATTCTCTATTTCAATATGACGAATATCATCACAAAGAATTTCAACAGGTACACGGCTCTGATAAGCTTGAATATGTTGCCGGCAACGTTCAACCATTGGTAAAGAATTATCTATCCCAATAATCTTTACATTATTAGCAGTTACATTACGTCTAACAGATAAAGTTGCAGCACCTCTAGAACAGCCTAAATCATATACTTGGCTATTTTCTGTAACAAAACGCGCAGCCAACATACCAATGGCGGTAATAATATTAGAATAGCCGGGAATAGAGCGTTGAATCATATCTGGAAATACTTCTGCAACGCTTTCATCAAAAGTAAAATCACCTAATTTTTCAATAGGCGCTGAAAAAATTGTATCTTTACTCATAATTTCACAAGGTAACAAAAAGTGCCTATTTTAGTAAAACTTGACTAGCGCCTCAATGTGATTGTTACGGCAATTCTGGCATCATCCTTATTTTATCTCATTTGTCTATTTTTCATTTAGTCGTTAAAATGCCAAGCTTTGATGATTACAGGAGAGAAAGGGTAAAGTTGAAAGGGCTATTCTTGCGTATCGTTGCAATTTTTGCATTACTACTTTGGGCATTAGATATGGTGTTTCCTTGGCAGCACATCATGCGCTCAGAAGAAAACCGTTATACCCTTATTCAAGAAAAAGGTGTTTTAACTGTTGGCACGGTTAATAACTCAATCTCTTATTTTATCGATCACTCTGGTCAACCTTCTGGCTTAGAATATGAACTCAGCAAAGCATTTGCAGATTATCTTAACGTTGAGTTGCAAATTGTGCCGCTCGACAATAGCGATGCCTTATTTGAAGCACTAAAAAATAATGAAATTGATATCGTGGCTGCAAGCTTGATGTACCAACCTAAAAAGTTAGAACAATTCCAAATTGGACCTACTTATTACTCATCTTCTTGGCAATTGGTTTATCGTAAGGGAGAAAGTCGCCCTAAAGATTTAAACCAAATCACAGGGAAACTCGCTATCGTGCCTGACTCAGAGCTAGCGGCGCTACTGAATGCGAAAAAAGAGAAGTATCCTGACTTAACTTGGCAAAGCGCTAATAAATTCACAGCAGAAGAATTACTCATTCAACTCACCGAAGGTAAAGTGGATTATGTGATTGCTAATTCACTCGATGTATCGGCCATTCAACAAATTAAACCTAATGTCGCCGTTGCCTTTGACTTAACCGATGAATCATCGGTACATTGGTATTTGCCGAACAATTCTTATAGTGAATTACAGGCTGCATTATTAGATTTCATGAATTCGGCGTTAGAAATGGGAATCATTGCGCGCATTGAAGAAAAATACTTTAACCATTTAACACAATTTAACTACGTTGATACAAAAAGCTATTTAAATGCAATCGAAAATGTTCTCCCTAAATTTGCTCCATTATTTGAAAAATATAGCGGAGATTTAGATTGGCGTTTACTTGCAGCGATTGCTTATCAAGAATCACATTGGAATCCAGATGCCACCTCACCTACTGGAGTACGAGGCATAATGATGTTAACTAAAGCAACCGCAGAAAGAATGCGCATTACAAATAGAACAGATCCTGAGCAAAGCATTAAAGCAGGCTCCGAATATTTACAACTGTTGATTGCTCAAATACCAGATACAGTTCCTCAAGCTGACCGAATTTGGTTTGCTTTAGCCGCCTACAATATGGGATTAGGCCATCTGCTTGATGTGCGTAGATTGACTAAAAATTTAGGCGGAGATCCTGATAATTGGCTTGATGTGAAAAAAAACTTGCCATTGCTTGCGGAAAAACGCTACTACACTAACTTAAAATATGGTTATGCTAGAGGACACGAAGCATATCAATATGTAGAAAACATTCGTCGCTATGAGAACAGCATTATGAATTACTACCGTCTTCAACAAAATAAAGCGGAAGAAAATCATACGAATGTATCCACCACAGAAGAAAAAGCACTAGAAGGAGAATAAAATGGTAAGACGTAAAAATTTCTTAAAAAAATCAGGGACAAAACTGTATCGTTTATCACAAGGACGCTCCCTACGTTTAAAACGAATTAAACAACGGAAAGCATTGTTACTTGCACGCCATTCCTTACACTTTGTCGTACAAGACATCTAAACAATTAAGGGGAACTTTAACGTTCCCCTTAATTTCACTTCAGCGCTTGATTATCTAAATAAACGACGCTGTGGTTTACTGCGTTTAAACTGACTCATTAGTAGCAATGCCAATAATAATATATAGACCACAAAAATAATCAGGATCCATTGCACCATGGATAATCCTAAAAATTGCCATTGTTCTAAACCACAAGGAGCCGAAGGCTTAAATATAAAAGGAATCCACTTATCCAGAGGTAAGGTAGTAGGAAATTCAGGCACTAGAGGACATTGTTTCCAAGGTGCAGGATTAAGCTGTAAATCCAAATGCGTTAACGCAACTTCAAATCCCTTTATTGCACAGCCTAGCGCGATGATTAATCCTAACAAACGTAAAAAAGTGGATTTAGGGTAAAGCAGGCCAATGAGAGAAGCAAACATTATGCCGAACAGAGCGGTGCGTTCATAAATACACATCACACAAGGCTCTAAATTCATTCCATGTTGAAAATAAAGTGAGATAGATATCAAAATAACTGTAGCAACAAACAGAAGAAACCAACCATTTCTTTGCATAGAATAGATTTTAAAGAAATTCAGCATACAAAACTCTCTCTTGGGATTAAATTGGCTTAATTAAACCTAACTGACCAAATAGTTGGGTGGCTCCAGGTAAAACAAATTCTACCGCCAATAACCCAATAACGGATAAAACTATCGTATAAGGTAAGGCCATATAAACCATTCTACCGTAAGACAAACCAATTAATGGCGCAAGAGAAGATGTTAATAAAAACAGGAATGCAGCCTGACCATTAGGCGTTGCCACAGACGGTAAGTTAGTCCCTGTATTGATTGCCACTGCTAATAATTCATACTGATGTAAAGAAATCAACCCAGCTTGTAACGCCGCCTTACTTTCATTGATATACACCGTCGCAACAAATACGTTATCGGAAATCGCTGATAATAAACCATTAAAAATATAGAACAACATTAACTGTGCACTTTCACTTGCCGATAACACAAAATGAATAATTGGTGCAAATAAATGCTGATCAATAATGACCGCAACCACTGAAAAGAAAACCACTAAAAGTGCTGTAAATGGTAAAGACTCTTGGAATGCTTTACCAATAGCATGTTCATTGGTAACGCCACAAAATGAGGTAGTTAAAATAATAATAGTGAGACCAATAATACCTACAGCCGCTAAATGAAAGGCTAATCCGATAATCAACCAAAGGCCAATAATACCTTGGAAAATCAACTTCACACGATCTTGTTGTGTCATTTTTTGCTGATTATGACGATCAAATTTAGCCAAAATCGCCCACACTTTTCTCGGTAATTTTGTGCCGTATCCAAACAAACGAAATTTTTCCACGAACACACAAGTACACAAACCGAATACAAGTACAGGTAAGGTTACTGGCAACATACGCAAGAAGAACTCTTTAAACGCCCATTCCGCTTGTTCCGCAATAATCAAATTCTGAGGCTCTCCGACCATGGTCATCACGCCACCTAAAGCAGTTCCAACACAAGAGTGCATCATTAAACTGCGTAAAAATGCACGGAAGTCTTCCAAGGTTTGTTTATGCTCACCAATTTTGTCATCTTTGGTAATATCTGTGGAATCATAAAATTGATTGCCTGAAGCAACTTTATGATAAACGCCATAGAAACCAATACCGACGCTAATAATCACCGCAACAACCGTTAAGGCATCTAAAAATGCAGATAAGAAAGCGGCGCTTAAACAAAATGCAATAGAAAGAGAAATTTTAGAACGGATACTCAGCAGTAATTTTGTAAAGATAAAAAGCAAAAGCTGCTTCATAAAATAAATGCCCGCCACCATAAAAATTAACAGCAATACCACTTCAAAGTTTGCCATAATTTCTGCTTTAACGTGGGAAGGGTGCGTCATTCCAATGGCAACAGCTTCTAATGCTAGCAAACCACCTGGTTGTAATGGATAGCATTTTAATGCCATGGCAAGAGTAAAAATAAACTCCGCCACTAAAAGCCAGCCTGCCCAAAAAGGATCAACTGCAAAAAAAACAATAGGATTAATCACCAAAAAAGAAACGATTGCTAATTTATACCAATCAGGACTCGCCCCCAGAAAATTTTTGAAAAATGCTTGCGTATATGTCATTTTTGAATACCACCTTGTTAAATTATAATTTCTAGAAATTTTTAAGTATGACCTGCACTAATTGTAATATATACTGCTTTAAACGATAATACTTAATCTAACTATTTGTTGAATAATTTCTAAATTCCACCCTAATTCTTTGGAATAAACTTATGAACCACGATCAAACCTTGCTAAAAGCTCAAAGCCCTTCTGCCTTAGCGGAAGAATATTTGGTAAAAAGTATTTGGAATAATCATTTTCCACCAGGATCTGATTTACCTGCTGAGCGTGAGTTAGCAGATAAGATAGGTGTTACACGAACAACGCTACGAGAAGTGTTACAACGTTTAGCAAGAGATGGTTGGCTCAATATTCAACATGGCAAACCTACAAGAGTAAACAATATTTGGGAAACATCAGGCCTCAATATTATTGAGGTATTAATTCGTTTAGACGGAACAAAATTACCTAGCCTCATATCAAGCGTGCTTTCCGCGCGTACAGACATTTCCTCTATTTACATCAAGAAGGCATTTAAATTAGAACCTCAGCAATCTCTACAAATTTTTGACGAGCTAGAGCATTTAACTGATGATGCCGAATCTTACACACAGTTTGACTATGAATTATTCCGCAAATTAGCCTTTGCTTCTGGCAATGCTGTATATGGATTGATCTTAAATAGTTTGAAAAGTTTATACTCTCGAGTTGGTATATTTTACTTTACCAATCCGATAGCGCGTGAATGTGCGAAGAAATTTTACCTTAACCTAAAATCATTATGCGAAACCCAAAATTTAGAGGCGGTAAAAGACTGTATTCGTCAATATGGTAAAGATAGTGGTGTGATTTGGCATCAAATGCAGCAATATCTACCAGAGGACTTTGGTGAATAGTTACTTATCAAACAACAAAAACAGTTAAATAAAGAGTTTTATTCAAATAACACAGGGTATTCGCTCTTATAATCCAACCTAACTTGACTTTGTAACGGGAAATTTTTAGGGGTTTGTACCGTGATAATTTGCTCGTCAATTTGCACGTCGTATTGATTATAAGGTCCTAAAAAGCGTTTTTTCAGAATTTGTCCTCTGCCAGCTGCATCGAGATGAATTTGGAAGCTTTGCGGACGAATTAACCAGTGGACTTGTTGTCCAATTTGTAATGCTTGTCCGTTCGCAAGGTGCAATGGCTGGGTAAATTGATAATCGCCAATAGATGAGGAAAAACCATTAGGTGAAGTCATTTTGCAGCTTAAATAGTTCACCGAACCGAGAAATTCTGCCACAAAACGATTCACTGGACGTTGATATAACTCTTCTGTACCTCCCGTTTGCACGATTTTGCCTTTATCCATAATGGCTAATTTATCCGCAAATGCAAAAGCTTCTTCTTTGCTGTGGGTAACAAAAATGGCAGGAATTTGTTGGCTTTTTAAAATATCTTTGATTTCCTCAATCATTTGGTAGCGCACTTGGGTATCCACGTTAGAGAATGGTTCATCTAACAATAACAAATGCGGTTCGCAAGCAAGGGCTCTTGCAATGGCAACCCGTTGTTGCTGACCGCCTGACAGTTCATGCGGATAGCGTTCAAGTAAGCCTGTTAAACGCACAAGGGCAGCCATTTTTTCAATAATCTGTTGTTTTTCTTGATTATTTTTAGCAAATAAACCAAATCGAATATTTTCCGCCACGGTTAAATGCGGAAATAAGGCATAGTCCTGAAAAATCACCCCGATGCGTCTTTTTTCTACGGGTAAGCTCGCGAGATCTTGTCCTTTGAATAAAATTTTCCCCTGTTGAATATCTTGTAATCCAGCGATGGCTTTTAATAAGGTGGTTTTACCACAACCGCTGGCGCCAAGCAGACACAGGATTTCACTTTGTTCCATTTGCAAATCAAGATGTTGCAAGACATTGGCGGCATCATAACCACAACATAATTGAGAAATCTGTAATATTTTCATAATTAACGATCTTTTTCTGAATTGAGAATTAAGGAACGAGTGAGCCAAAGCACTGGAAGCAATCCAACCAGTACAAGGGCGATAGCAGGTAGCGCCGCCTGCTCTAATTGTTCATCGGAGGTAAAATTAAACACATGGGTGGCTAGCGTATCAAAGTTAAAAGGACGCAACAGCAACGACGCATTAAGCTCTTTCATGGTTTCAATAAACACCAGCATTAACGCCGTTAAAATACCTTTAGACAACAATGGAATATGCACTTTGCGAATAATCCTCCATTCAGTTTGCCCTAGCGTGCGTGCTGCCATATCCAATGAGGGCGAAATTTTTTGGAAGGAAGTTTCAATGCTACCAATTGCCATTGCGGAAAAACGAATGGTGTAGGCGGATACTAAAGCGAAAATAGATCCCGAAAACACTAATCCCACAGGGCTAATGCCGAAATAGTCGAGCATATCGTTAAGCAGATGATCGGCGCTAATGTAAGGGATCATAATGCCAATGGCTAAAATCGTGCCAGGAATAGCATATCCTAAAGAGGAAATCATCAGGCTGTATTGTCCCAATTGAGAATGGCGATAACCAAGGGCATAAAAGCGCTTAAAGAAATGTAAAAATAGGGCAAACAACACACAGGTTAGTGCCGCCAAACTGGAACTTGAAAAACTATGCCCTGCATATTTCAGGAAGTTATCCACTTGTGCCAGTTCAAAGTAAGAAATACTCCAATAAATTAAACGCCCTAAAGGAATGAAGAAAGCAGCGCTCACTAATCCCCAACAATAAAATAGCGCCAACCAAAGTTTCCAACCGTGCAATGTTTTTAATTGTGGTTTCTTTTCATAACCGCGCTGATAGATTTTCTGTTTACGGCGACTATATTGTTCCACCCATAGCAAACTTAAAATCATCAGCAACATTAACAAAGAGATTTGACTTGCAGAACCAATATCTCCATAACCAAGCCAAGTGTCATAAATGGCAGTGGTGAGCGTCGGCACCGCGAAATAATAGACCGTACCAAAATCCCCTAGGGTTTCCATTGCGACTAACGCCGCACCCACCACAATGGCTGGGCGAATTAATGGAAACGTAATTTTTCTAAACAGATAAAAGCGACTTGCCCCTAAGGTTTTTGCGCTGTGTAGCAAGTTTTCCGATTGTTCTAATAACGCGATGCGTGCGAGTAAAAAAATGTAGGGATAAAGCACAAGCGCGAGTACCACGCTGGCTCCACCGAGGGTGCGAATAGCAGGAAACCAATAATCTTGTGCGGAGATCCAGCCAAAAAGTTGGCGTAAAAATGATTGCACCACACCAGGATAATCCAGCAAATCTGTATATAAATAGCCGACTAAATAAGCAGGAATCGCAAGCGGCAAACAGAGTACCCATTGCAAGATTTTATGTCCGAAAAATTGATAATTTGAGACAATCCAAGCAGAGGGTAAGGCAAAACATAAACTTAGCCCCACTGTTTCTAACACGAGCAAAGTGGAGTTGGATATGTAATCCACAAGAACAGTTTGCCACAGATGTTGTAAATTACTCCAATCCGCATCAACAGAGAGATACGCAATGGCAAGCAAGGGCAAAACAAAAAAGGCGACTAACAAAGATGCCGTCAATATCCAGCCTAGTTTTTTCAAGATTTATTCTCTCGTGAGGAAATGTTAAAAGGGCGACCATTGTCGCCCTATTTAAGATGAGTGCTATAAATTAAAGATCGAATTTCACTTCGTCAATTAATTTCAATGCTTTGTCGTAGTTTTCTGCGATTTTTTCTAAAGCGAGTTTATCTGCTTTGAAATCCCCCCAAGATTGTACTAATTGAGAACGAGCAACACCTGGTTTTACTGGATATTCGTGGTTCAATTCAGCATATAAATGTTGTGCTTTTTCGCCACTTAAATATTCAACCAATTTCACTGCATTCTTTTTATTTGGCGCATATTTCGCAATAGCCACACCGCTAATGTTCACGTGCGTACCTTTAGCTTCTTGGTTAGGGAAGTTGATGTAAACCGCTTCTGCCCAGCTACGTTGTTTTTCATCGTTAAGCATTTTACCGAAGTAGTAGCTGTTACCTAATGAATAATCACAAACACCTTCTTTGATCGCTTTCACTTGATCGCGGTCTCCACCTTGTGGTTTACGCGCAAGATTAGCTTTTAATCCTTCTAAGAACGCTTTTGCTTTCGCTTCGCCATCATGCGCGATCATAGATGCCACTAAAGAAACGTTGTAAGCATGTTTACCAGAACGCACACAGACTTTGCCTTTGTATTCCGGTTTTGCTAAATCATAATAAGTGAAATCTGCAGGTAATTTACCTACGCGATCTTTAGACGTGTAAATAGCGCGAGCGCGTGTGGTGAGCGCAAACCATTGATCTTTAGAATCACGGAATTGCGCAGGAATATTTTTCTCTAATTTATGGCTATGAACAGATTGTGCAAGACCTGCGTTCACAATTTCCATTACACGGCTGATATCTACGGTAAGAAGCACGTCTGCTGGGCTAATTTTGCCCTCTTTTTTCACGCGTTCAACTAAGCCTTTATCCGCAAAAATAACGTTAACTTGAATACCTGTTTCTTTCTCAAACTCTTTTAAAATTGGTTCAATTAAATAAGCTTGACGATAAGAATACACATTCACTTCATTGGTTGAGGCGAATGCCGCAGATGAAACGAATGCAGATACAGCAAGTGCGAGTGCGGTATATTTTTTCATAGAAAATTCCTCATTGGATAGGTTGTGAAAACTGGCGCTAATGTAATCAAATTTTTTATTCAAGTCAATGAGAATAATTTTTATTTAAGAGAGCGAGAACTGTTATTGATTAGGATAAAAAGCAGGTTTTGATAATTTTTATTTGCATATCGCGTTTATGCAAGATACAGTTTTGCCTCTTTTTGATTATACATTCTCACTATTATGACAAAACATTCTGAGGTCATTATTCTAGGCGCTGGCGCTGCGGGATTATTTTGTGCAAGCCAGTGTGCGAAGCGTGGTAAGCAAGTAACCGTATTAGACAACGGCAAAAAAGCGGGACGTAAAATTTTGATGTCTGGCGGCGGTTTTTGTAACTTCACCAATCTTGATGTTACGCCTCAACATTATCTTTCGCAAAATCCCCATTTTGTAAAATCCGCCCTAGCGCGTTTTACTCAATGGGATTTTATTGCCTTAGTGACGGAATACGGTATCGCCTATCACGAAAAAGAATTGGGGCAATTATTTACCGACGAGGGGGCAGAAAAAATTGTAGCCATGTTAACCGCGGAATGTGAAAAATATCAGGTTGATATTCAATTACGCCAGCAAATTTCCCAAATAGAACAAGGTTCAACAGAAGCAAAATTTATTTTACAGGCTAACCAACAGCATTGGAGCTGCGATCATCTCGTGCTTGCGACTGGCGGTTTATCTATGCCAGCTTTGGGTGCGACGCCTTTGGGTTATCAAGTTGCGCAACAGTTTGGGCTTAATGTCATTCCACCACGCGCCAGTTTAGTGCCCTTCACTTATTTAGAACAAGACAAGCACTATGCGGCGTTAGCAGGAATTTCATTGCCTGTTTGTATTCGAGCACAATGTGGAAAATCTTTCTGCAACCATTTATTGTTCACTCACCGCGGTATTTCTGGTCCTGCGGTGTTACAAATCTCAAATTATTGGCAACCCACTGAAGGCGTCAGCGTGGATTTATTACCCACGTTAAATATAGTGGAGCATTTGCAGCAGCTACGTCGCCATTCCCCCAAATTACAACTAAAAAATGCCCTTGCAAAATTATTACCGAAAAAGTTAATTGAGCTTTGGCTCAGTCAAAGTTTATTGCAAGATGAAGTGTTGGCACAACTGAGCAATTCACACATGCAACAACTCGATACGCTGATTCATCATTGGCAATTCCAACCCAATGGCACTGAGGGATATCGCACCGCAGAAGTAACCCAAGGCGGTGTTGATACCAACCAAATTTCATCTAAAACCATGCAAGCAAAGGGCATTGACGGACTGTACTTTATTGGCGAAGTTTTAGATGTAACAGGCTGGCTAGGTGGCTATAATTTCCAGTGGGCATGGAGTTCTGCTTATGCTTGTGCGGAAGGAATGGGGTAAATTTAGCAAATTCCAGACACAAAAAAAAAGCCCCTTAAGCGACTACCTTGTTGTTTTTTAATAGTATTTTAAATGGTGTCCGAGGGCGGGCTTGAACCGCCACGACTCGAAAGTCGAGGGATTTTAAATCTTAGAAATTAGATTAATTAAAAACGGTTAGATAAATGATTTAATTTGGTAATTTTACAGAGGTAAAAAGCGATAACTAGATGATTTTCCTTTAATCTTTACCTCTATCTTTTTTAAAATTTTGGGGAAAGATTCTATTTTTAAACTTTTTTGTAACAACATATCTATCGTAATTTCTTATCTGTTGATGACGTTATGAAAAATAGGATAAGGCTGCAGTTAACATCTTGATACCATAAGATTTATTATTTATATAACATATTAAATTTTAAAAATTCATTTCACTGAAATAGCTTTATCAAATTTCATTTTAAGAAAAATGAATTTTAATCATAAATTATTATTTTCAAAAATTTAAAAATATATTTTTACACAATTGGTTCTTTCCTGAATTTATTAAACAAAACTTTTCCCTTCCTGTCTCCCTTCGTAAGAACTCAAAATATTTGTTCAATACAGTCAAAACTATTTGCTTTTTTTACCCTTAAAACTGTTTTAGAGTGTAGGAAAACCAAGGAGAACGTAATGGATAAATTATTAGTAATTGCTTTTGGTGGTAACGCATTAATTGATGATTCAGGAGATATTTCCTTTAACTATCAATATCAATGTTTAACTAAGGGGCTGTCCTAGATAACTAACTCAAACTCCCTTTAACTAATTGTTTTAAAATGGAAATTTGAGATTTTAAGTTACTGTGATTAAAACGCCATTCGCATTCCTTCAAATACAGCTCAAAATGGGCTTTGGGAATACCATTAAATTTGCGTAAATGGCGTTTTGCTTGATTCCAAAAATTCTCAATTCCGTTAATGTGATTTTGTTTTTCTGCAAAGTGTGTGCTGTGGTTGATACGAAAATGGTTAAATTCACTCACATCATAGCTTCGGTAGAAATCCGTGTAAACAATGCTATCTGGTTTAACTTGCTCTCGAATTATCGGTAACAAAGTCGTGGATTGCGTGTTTGGTACAGCAACGGTGTAAACCTTACCATTACGTTTCAACAGCCCGAATACCGCAGTTTTACCCGCTACACCACGCTTACCTTTTCGTGTACCACCAAAATAGCTTTCGTCGGCTTCTACTTCCCCATCAAACATCTCTAAATGTGGGCTGTTTTGATAGATGAGTAATCGCAAGCGATGAAAATAGTAAGCGGCAGTGGTTTTGTTTACATTCACTAGCTCAGCCGCTGTTCTCGCAGTAACTCCTGCAACAAACAGCTCAATAAGTTTATTTTGTTTATGCTGACTTAAACGACTTTTTCTCATTCAACTATCTTAACCTAAATCGAGTTTTTTGTCGTTATCTAGGACAGCCCCTAAATTTATACACCACACCAGCACGGTATGCCCAAACTTAAAAAGCAAAAAAAAAAGAGGTCGATTTTTATCGACCTCTGTGATGTTTAATCTATTGAATTAGGATTAATAACCAAACTCATAAGTCGCACCAACGCCGAAAGTGAAGTTTGTGTTATTTGATTTTGGCGTTGCAGAGGCTTTGGCATTAAGGAACCAATTTGCGGTTGGAGCGGTAGCAATACCGACAGCAACGGCAGATGTGCCGTTATGCCAGCCCAATCCCGCACCTAATTTTACTTTTCTTACGCCAATATTGCTGAAATCAATGGCTGCCATTGCAGCAGCTTGTGCGGCAACACGGTCAACTTTTTTATCCAATTTTTCGAATTTTTGCTCTAAATTGCCAATACGCAAATCATGTTGATTTAAGCGCAAGTCATGTTGATTTAAGCGCAAGTCATGTTGGTTTAAACGAATTTCATGCTGGTTAATAGAAAGACGATTTTCCAAAATACGCAAGTTTTGTTTATCATCATAAATTCGTTGAATGCGTCTGTTTAATTCAATTTCTTCTTTAACAATATCCACCGTAAGAAGCATTTTGCCGATATCTTCCTCCGCTTTCCCTTTAGCTGCTTGTTTTCTCTTAGTTTCATCATTTCCAATTGCTGGATCTTGCTTGAGTTCTTCATCATGGTATTTCTCTAATAGATCAACAGCTTTATCCACTTCCTTTTGTCGGCTTCCCCCAGTTCGTTTTCCATTCGCACCAACGTTGCCAAGAATACCTGCAACAGCTTCATCTTCCTCTGCTTTTGTATTTGCGACGTTGTCAATCCAACGGCTTGCCCCATCTCGCAAATATGCATCGACTGGTTTGTTGCTCCGCTCACCACCAAATGCTTGGTTGAGGTTGTGTTCGTATGCAGCTGCATCCGTGAACAATGCAATCTCTTCATTGCTATCTCGCACAAAATTACTGAGCGTCGTAGCAGCCTTCGCTACTTTTTCTTGTTCAGTAGCTGGCAATTTTTTCACTTCATCGTCAAAGGCTGTTCTTAATGTGGCAAGTTCTTTGTTTAACTCTTCAAAAATTAAACGAGTTGGTTTGCCTGTGTCCTCATCTTTTAATTCTTTGGCAGCTTTTTTGGCAGCCAAAATCATTTTGTCGGTGACATTTTTGATATTTTTGGGATGGCTTAAATTTTTAGGAATGTCTTTACTTTCTTTGTTTGCCTCAGCATCTTTCGCTTCTGAAACGGCATCTGCAATGGCAGAGGCAGCAATGTCGTTATAGAAATTTCTAATTTCGAACACCAATGGCGGCATAACCAATTTTTGACTGTTGCCTTGTGGTGCTGCTTCAATCAATTCTAAGGCATCAGCATAAAATTCTGCAAGATGGTCGAGCTCTTCAAAGGTTTGTAATTGTTTCTCAAGGTTAATGATGTCTGCTTTGGTGGTTGCTTTTGAGATGACTGGTTGTCCCACTTCGACTGGCGTGGTGTTCAATAATGATTCCGCACCAAACTCTGTGTCCTCCGTGTTCGCCTGCACGCTCACTGCTGTCAACACAGCAAGAGAAATAAGAGAAAGTTTTTTCATAATAAGCTCCAATTGAAATCTAATATGTATTTAGGGGAAATACATCCGTTCACAACTTTACCCCCCCCCCCCCCCGCAAAATGTCAAGTCTTTTCTGCTTTCTGTTATCTGTTTGCTGAAAATTTATACTGTACTGTAAACAGTGTAAAAATTTTTGTTGTTTTGCGTGTTATTTAAGCGATTGAGGGGGGAAAAAATGGACGACTGCGTGGCATCTCACATCAGATGACAGACAACAGAGGACAGATAAAACAAGCGGAAATTTTAGCCGATGAATTAAGTTCGTGAGGTTTTGCGGTATGATAGCAGCACGCTATTTTCATAAAAATAAGGACAAACACAATGACACAGGTTTTCAATTTTAGTGCAGGGCCGGCGATGATGCCGTCGGCGGTGTTGGCACAGGCACAAAATGAGTTGCTCAACTGGCAAGGGTTGGCACGTCGGTAATGGAAGTGAGCCACCGTGGTAAGCCGTTTATGGAGCTGATTACCGCTGCCGAGCAGGATTTCCGCCAGCTTTACCATATTCCTGATAACTACAAAATTCTGTTTTTGCAAGGCGGTGCAAGAGGGCTTTCCGCTCACGGTGAATAAGCTCGATTTCAGCGACGTTGCCGAGCAGTATGATTATGTGCATTATTG
>MUYB01000020.1:0-7462 GCA_002015125.1 [Haemophilus] felis | reverse complement strand
ATTGTGATTGTGCGTGAAGATTTAATCGGCAATGCACGCAAAGACACGCCGTCCATTTGGAATTACAAGGTGCAAGCGAAAAGCGATTCGATGATCAACACGCCCCCGACATTTGCGTGGTATCTCTGCTCGTTGGTGTTCAAACATTTGCTTGCCACAGGCGGCGTGAGTGCTACGGAAGCACGCAACCAAGCCAAGGCGAATTTGCTTTATGATTACCTTGATCAAAGCGAGTTTTACCACAACCAAGTGGCGGTGGCGAACCGTTCAAGAATGAACGTGACTTTTACCACGCACAACGACGAACTGAATGCAAAATTTGTGGCAGAAGCCACCGCTTGCGGTTTGCAAGCCTTGAAAGGGCATAAAGTGTTAGGCGGAATGCGTGCTTCGATCTACAATGCAATGCCCATTGAGGGCGTTGAAGCACTCATTGCTTTTATGCGGAAATTTGAGCAAGAAAACGCCCGTCAATGACGCTTGAATCGATTTTTTATTCACATTCAACTTAACGAGGTATGTATGAATTATTCAAAATTAGCACTCACTTGTTTAGCTGCTGCAACTATGCTATCAGCACAAGCTGCTCCGAAAGTGCCATATACTCAGGCGGGCTTTGATTTACGTACATTAGAAACGCAGCAAGCCCCTATTCATTGGGTTTCTGTTGAACAAATCAAAGAAAGTTTGAAAGGGATACCGCCGATGAATGTCAGTTTTGACATTGATGATACTGTGTTAGCAAGTAGTGGTTGCTTTTACTACGGCAAACAAAAATACTCCCCAAATGATTATAGCTATTTGAAAAATCAAGCATTTTGGGATGAAATCAACGCAGGTTGCGATAAATATTCTATTCCTAAAAAAGCGGCTCAAGCACTAATTAATATGCATCAAGAGCGTGGCGATCAAATCTTCTTTATTACAGGACGTACCGCTGGTAAAGATGATCAACTCACACCATTATTAGCCAAAACCTTCGGCATTAAAAATATGCACCCTGTGAACTTTATGGGTGGTCACGGCATTGATGCGATGAAAACCAAATACAAAAAATCAGCAGGCATTATCAAACACAAGGTGAAATTGCACTACGGCGACAGCGACGACGATATTTTAGCAGCACAAGAAGCTGGCATTCGTGGTATTCGTTTATTGCGTGCAACCAATTCAACTTACGAGCCATTCCCACAAGCGGGCGGTTATGGTGAAGAGGTTTTAATCAATTCAAGTTACTAATCCAAAAAATGGCAGGTTTCTGCCATTTTTCTTTTTGGGGCTGACGTAGATTAGCTAGTATGTTAATCTACGTCAGCCCCTTAATTTTTATTAACTGGTTTGGTCGCTCACCAATGTTCCGTAAAATCCCAACAGGGTTACTGTTACTCATCGTGGGAACAGTCTTAGCGTGGGCATTTGGTTTGCAAAATGCCGCTTCATTCCAAACAGCTCTTGCGAGCGCTGGTTTTAATCCACCAAAATTACACATTAATAATTTCTTAGAGGGATTACAGGTAGCCGCGCCTTATCTAGCTTCTGCAGTACCACTCGCTTTAGCAAACTATGTGTTTGATTTAGAAAATATCGAAAGTGCACATGCTGCTGGAGATCCGTATCCAACACGTCGAGTAATGATCGCAAACGGTTGCTCAAGTATGTTAGGTGCAGTGATGGGCAATCCGTTCCCTGTAACTGTTTATGTTGGTCATACAGCGTATAAAGAAATGGGAGCAGGCATTGGTGATCTGCCCCCAAAAAGTTGGACTAACCAACCAGCTTATTAAGGTGCAGATTTTTTATGACTAAATATAACCAATCTTTCAAACAGCAGGTCATCGCATTTTATCTTTAGAATGGTAAAAATCGCTCACTCACATGTCAGCATTTTCAGCTAAAAGATAGGATATTTCGTCGTTGACTATCCCAATATAACCATAATACTATCTAAACATGAGTAATATTCGTCAGAATCCACTTACTTGACATTTGAGAGCGAACATTCAGTGTGTGATTAGTCAATGGTTGCAAGCTTTTGACAAACAAGGTATAAACGTTCTTCTTCCCAAACCTAAAGGTTGTTCTACGATGAAACCCAAAACTGAAGAAAAACGCTTGCGTTATCGCATTTTGGAATTGGAAGCGGAGGTGGCTATCCTAAAAAAGTTGATGAGCTATTAGCTCCTCCAAGCAAAAAGGCGTAAAAAAGGAAATGTAAGTTCCACAATCCCTTTTGTTAAAACTATCTTAAACCTCTAAGGATTTACCTCATGCTCAAATTACATCCGAAAAAAATCGCCAAAAATTTACTCAGCTTTCTGCTGGCATTATTCATTATCAGCCAATTTCTTGATTTTTTACGTCGTCCTGAACTACCTGAAGAATTTAACTCCACGCTACTTTATGATCTGCAACAACAGCCGTTCTTTTTAGGACAACTCAGCCAAGAACAACCTATCATCTTATATTTTTGGGGAACTTGGTGTCATTATTGTGATTACACCAGCCCTGCCATTGAACAATTACATCAAGAAAATATTCCGGTTTTGTCTATTGCCTTGCGCTCTGGTAGCGCCAGCGAGATACAAAACTATTTAGATGAAAAGCAATTCCATTTTCGCACTGTCAATGATGTTTTTGGAATGTTAAGTGAAAACTGGAATGTAACGGTCACGCCAAGTATTCTCATTTTAGTCAATGGCAAACTTTATAGCTCAACCCACGGTTTAACCAGTTATTGGGGAATAAAGCTGCGCTGGTTATTCGCCAAATGGTTAAATTAACACCTTTAATCTCGTACAAACAAAAAAGACTGTTTTGGTTCGCCAAGACAGTCTTCACATATGTATTTATCTCGTTAAATGCACTTGCTTATAGAATCTCAAGCAATTCCACTTCAAACACAAGTGCGCTAAACGGTGGGATGGAGGCGCCAGCGCCGCGCTCGCCGTAAGCGAGGTTATGTGGAATAGCTAAGCGCCATTTTGAGCCCACAGGCATCATTGATAAGGCTTCAATCCAACCTGCAATCACGCCATTCACAGGAAATTCCGCTGGTTGACCGCGTTGCACCGAACTATCGAATACCGTGCCGTCAATTAATGTGCCGGTGTAATGCACGCGGACTTTGTCGGTTTTGGCTGGAATTTTTCCTTCGCCTTGCACTAATACTTCATATTGCAAACCAGATTCAGTGGTTTTTACGCCGTCTTTTTTCGCATTTTCTGCTAAAAATTGCGCGCCAGCTTCCTCAAATTGTTTAAATTGTGCTTGTTGCGCTTCAACCGCTTGTTGTTGAAGTGTTTGTAACGCTTGCGCCACTTCATTTAATTCAAGGGCAGGTTTGTGTTGATTTAACACATCAAAAATCCCTTTTGCCACCGCTTCTGCGGTAACATCCAGTTGGCTTTCTAATAATTGTTGACCGATTTGCAAACCGATGCCGTAGCTTCCTTTGGCAGAACGGCTGTCTAATGAAACTTGTTCAAAAAATTGTTTACTCATTGTTTTTCCTATGTTGTGGTTAAAATTTATTTTCCTTGTGCGAGAATTTCACCCATACGCACAGGAACGTTCACCTGCAAATGATCCGCAAGTTGAACCAGATCTTTTTCAAATAAATTAATAACAGTGGATCCTAGTTGGAATGCGCCCATTTCTTGTCCTTTTTGCAACTGAATGGCGTTATCGCCGTCGTAAGTCCAAGTAGTCACTTGTTCTGGGCGTGGTGGATTAATCACGCCAGCCCAAACGGTACTCATGCTGGCGGTGACGGTGGCGCCTACGAGGATTTGAACCATTTTACCGAACGCCGTATCAAATACGCAGATCACGCGTTCATTACGCGCAAATAGGTTTGGTACATGTTCCGCCAAAAATGGATTCACTGAAAATAAATCACCCGGCACATAAATCATTTTGCGCAAGGTTCCGTCACAAGGCATATGCACGCGGTGATAATCACGCGGCGATAAATAAATAGTGGCAAATTCCCCTTGCTTAAATTGTTCCACCAATTCCGCATCTTGCGCTAATAAATCATTCAAACTGAAATAATGCCCTTTCGCTTGTAATAACAAGTCGTTATCAATATGTCCACACTCGCTAATGCGACCATCCGCAGGCAAACAAAGCGCGTTGCTATCCTGATTAATCGGGCGTGCATTTTCTTTTAGTGGACGAATAAAAAATTCATTGAAACTCGCATAATCCTTGAAGTTCGGTTTGGCTGCTTCCGTCATATCTACATTATATTTTTTGGCAAATAATTTGATCACAAAATGTGTTACCGCACCCCATTGTTGTTTGGCAAACCAACCTGCTAAACGAGTTAAATAAAGTTGTGGCATCAAATATTGGAAAGCAATTTTGATACGTTTCCAATAGGAAAAATTGGACTTTTGATGATTCATAATAAGTTTCCTTGTTGAATATAGAGAAAATACCGCGCTGAAATAAAGCTGGCGGATTATAACAACTTAGCACGGATGTGCAATTATCGATTTCCATTGAATCGATGAGCGCAATATTAAGGGGGAAATATTAAATTAACATTAAGCAATGATGGATTGGCATAAAAAATGAGGGAAGCGCTGGCGCCCCCCTCATGATTTATCATCACATTTGATTAGATATGTTGGTTAATGAAATTGGCTAATTGATTTTTTGGTAATGCACCTACTTGCGTTGCCACAGGTTTACCGTCTTTGAATAACACTAAAGTTGGGATACTGCGTACACCTAATTGTGCAGGTGATGCCTGATTTTCATCAATATTCACTTTAACCACTTTCACTTTGCCTGCAAATTCTTCTGCGATTTCATCTAAAATTGGCGCAATCATACGGCAAGGTCCACACCAAGGCGCCCAAAAATCTAATAATACTGGGACATCAGAATTAATTACGTCGTTAGCAAATGTTGCATCTGTTGAATGTAATACTGTCATTGTTGATTCCTTTTTCTTTTATTAAAAAATACCCTTATCAAAAGATAAGCTAAAAATTGCGCGAGATAATATCATAAGATAAATGCAAAGCAATCTTATTCCATATTTTCGCTTATTTTAATTGTGCAAAGGCTTGTTTGAGATCCGCTTTAATATCTTCCACGTTTTCAATTCCCACCGAAAAACGTAGCAAGCGATTACATACACCGCGCACAATGCGTTCTGCTTCAGGAATATCCATGTGGGTTTGTGTGGCTGGATAGGTGATAAAACTTTCTGTGCCGCCTAAACTCTCCGCAAAAGTGATTAATTTCATGGCTTTCAAAAACGGATTCACCCAACTTTCTTGTTGTAAACGGAAAGAAATCATGCCGCCTTTGTTGGCATAAAGCACATCTTTCACTTGCGGTTGCTCACGCAAAAATGCCACTAGCGCCTGTGCGTTGCTTTGATGACGCTCCATACGCAAGGCTAAGGTTTTCATGCCTCTTAAGGTTAACCAAGAATCAAAAGGTGAGAGTACCGCACCTGCACCATTTTGGATATAAAACAAACGATTACATAATTCTTCACCTTTCGCCACAATCAACCCGACCAACACATCATTGTGTCCTGCCAAATATTTAGTGCCGCTATGCAACACAATGTCTGCACCATGTTCCATAGGACGAAATAGCGCTGGAGTTAAAAAAGTGTTATCCACAATTAACAATAAATTGTGTTTTTTCGCCACTTCAGATATTGCCGCTACATCGCATTCTTCCATAAGCGGATTAGAGGGTGTTTCCACAAAAATCGCTTTGGTGTTTGGCGTAATCGCCGCTTCAATATCGGCGATAGACGCGGTATTCACATAAACAGGTTTCACACCATGAAGATTTTTCGCCGCGAAATCCAATAAACGATAAGTGCCACCGTACACATCTCGTGAAATAATCCATTCATCTGGCGCGCTAAACAGCGACATCAATAATTGAATTGCTGCCATGCCAGAAGCGCAAGCAAAACCGCGATCACCGCCCTCTAATTTTGCAATAGTTTCTTCTAATACGGTACGCGTTGGATTTTTCGTACGCGTATAATCATAGCCTGTGCTTTCCCCAATGCCATAATGTGCATAAGCGGTGGATAAAAAAATCGGGGTGGAAACCGCGCCCGTGCGTGCGTCTGTGCGATTGCCAGCCTGTGCAAGTAAAGTGTCTAACGCATATTGTGTTGTCATATTTTTTCCTTAAAGTAGAGCCGAAATATTATTTAAATAAGGTATCGCCGTTGTAAATTTGAGAAGAACTACACTAAACAAACCAATCATAAAAATCAAATTTTTCATAAAAAGGTACAAATTAATTCATATAACAAAAATATTCTTTTTATTTTTTAAACTATTTGCAGTTTTTTTCATCGATTACACTTTTTTTTTTAATCTCTCGTTGACAGACGATAAGAAAACAGTAGAATGCGCACCACTAACAGCGAATGCGGGAATAGCTCAGTTGGTAGAGCACAACCTTGCCAAGGTTGGGGTCGCGAGTTCGAGCCTCGTTTCCCGCTCCAAACTAACGGCGTGTTAGCAAAGCGGTTATGCACTGGATTGCAAATCCATGTAGCTCGGTTCGACTCCGGGACACGCCTCCATAACCAAGCCGCAGTTAGTTTGCAACAGCATTAACGGTGCGCCCGAGTGGTGAAATCGGTAGACACAAGGGATTTAAAATCCCTCGACTTTCGAGTCGTGGCGGTTCAAGTCCGCCCTCGGGCACCATTTAAAGTAGCATTAAAAAACAATAAGCAAAGAAAATAGTCGCGCAAGCGGCTTTTTTTTTTGTGCCTAAAATTCGCTTTTCCGACTGTCAGCTCCGCCTCTATCGCTCCCCATAAAATATGGGCGGGAATATGGTACAACCTGATAACATCATTTACACACTAACCCAAACACGATAACCCTCTCGCATTCAGGTAATTCGCTGCGAAAATATTGTTTAACTGGTTAGCGGCATTAGAATTATTTGTAGAAGATCAGACTTGATCTGACAATTCACTATAAAAAGTGAGAGTTTCCCGTTTAGAATATGAGTGCAAAATTCAATCTAAACAAAAAAGGAAACCCTCATGTTTTATTCTAACAATCCACTTATTAAACACAAGACAGGCTTATTAAATTTAGCCGAAGAATTAGGTAATATTTCTCAAGCATGTAAAGTGATGGGATTGAGCCGAGATACGTTCTATCGCTATCAACAAGCCGTTGAACAAGGTGGTATTGATGCGTTGCTTAATCAAAATCGACGTGTTCCGAATCTCAAAAATCGGGTGGATGAAGCCGTTGAACAAGCTGTCGTGAAGTTTGCCCTTGATAATCCCGCGTTTGGACAAGTCAGAGTAAGCAATGAACTTCGTAAACAAGGTATCTTTGTATCAGCAGGCGGTGTACGTTCTATTTGGTTACGCCATCATCTAGCCAATTTCAAGCAGAGATTAATTGCCCTTGAGAAATTGGTTGCGGAGAAATTGAAACCG
>MUYB01000019.1 GCA_002015125.1 [Haemophilus] felis | reverse complement strand
CAATACTCAATAATTGAAGTATTGAACAGAACGCTTGCAAGACTAGCACTGACTGCATAAAATAGCAACAATATGAAACACTCAATAAGGGGGTAATATGGCAAGTGAAAAACTAAATAAACTTGAAATGCAACAGGCTGAATTACAACGTAAACAAGATGAAATCAAAGCGAAAATTCGTGCGATTAAGTCGAAAGAACAAGCAGAAAAGCGTAAGAAAGCTACGCATTACAAAGTTTTGCTAGGTGCTTACGCCCTACATTCTTTTATTGAACGTGGTGAATTCTCTGTGGTATCTGCTGAACAGCTACGAAAATTCATCAATGATGATAAGAAATTTGATGAATTGAGTACATTTATCAATGAAGAAATTAAAAAAGGTAAAAAATAACTGTGAGTGAAATAGCAGAAATCATTTTTTACAATGTTTTGATATTATCTTTTATCGCTATAAGTGTTTATGTTTACTTGAAGTGGCAACATAAGAAACGGATTGATAGTATGTTAAATGATATGGAAAAATCTTATTTAAAATACGCAAATCATAAAGCAAACGAGATAATGCAAAAAAGAATGGCTGAATACGATAAAAAGCACCCTTTCAAAGCATTTAAGCGGAAGTTTAAAGATAAAATCAAATGGCTTTTATAGCCTGACGACTACGGTTGCTCAACCCTTGCTTACATTGCAATAAATTGCAACGTTCGCAAGGGTTTTCATTTTCCTTTCTGAAAAACAAAAAAATAGGGCTGAAAGCCCCGAAAAAGCCGTCAGGCTCTATTTTTATATTTTTATATTTTTACTTGTTTTCGGCTATGTTAGAGCCTTTATTTTCAAGGCTTGCCACGTTTAACTATGTAGAAATTTGTTGTTTAGTATGTAGAAATTTGTTGTTTAGTATGTAGAAATTTGTTGTTTAGTATGTAGAAATTTGTTGTTTGTATGTAATTTCATTTTTTGTTTACATACATCTATGTTTGTTTTAGTATGTAGTTGTACTATTTTTTTTACATAGTAAGGTTTTTTTATGGCTAATGATTTAACAGTGGTAAAAGCGAATAGTTTGATTGAGGCGAGCTATCGCTTAACTTTGGATGAAATGAGGTTGCTTGCTTTGACGATTGGAACAATGAACCCAAAAAGCGATCAACAAGTATTTGAGTTTTCTGTATCAGAATTTGTAGGGCAGTTCCCTGATGTCAATGCTGAAAGGGCTTACACTCAAATAAAATCAGCGATTGAGCGAATTGCGGAACGCTGGGTCAAAACGGAAGATGAAAGGCACGTTACTAAATTTAGGTGGGTATCTTCGCAAACGTATTTCAAAAAAGAAGGTCGTTTCAGAATTGCTTTAACTAACGAAATTATGCCGTATTTGACCCAGTTAAAAGGGCAGTTTACACAATATCAATTAAATCATATTTCAGGCTTTTCAAGTGTTCACGCAATCCGTTTGTATGAGTTGTTTACGCAATATAAACGATTGGGGGAAAGATACATTACTGTTGAAGATTTAAAAAAATGGCTTCAGCTTGAAGATAAATATAATTTATGGGCTGAGTTACAACGCTGGGTCATAAAGCCTGCATTAGTTGAAATCAACGAAAAATCAGATCTCTTTGTGAAATATGAACCTATCAAGCGTGGTAGGAAAATTGTTGGTGTCGAATTTAGTATTACGCACGAAAAACCAGTAAAAAAACGCCCTAACTTTCCCCATAAGAATAAATACGGTTCTTATGTTAAGTTTGATGTAAATAACCCTAAATTTAGCTCAAATGAATACGCTAAATATGCGTATGATTGCCTAAAAATTTTAGATGATTTCTATAATGATATTAGCGATGTAACTCTAGATGATTTAGCTAACTATGCGAAGTTTCTAGCAGTCAATCAAAGCCATAAATCAAAGTTCGGAAAAGAACAAAGCATTAGAGTTGAGCTAAAAAAACGTGGGTACAAATTAGAGAATTATCAGCTCCTGGAAATACCTAAAAATCAGATTGATTTTGTAGATTAGTGGGAACTTGAAAAATGATAGGGTAGGGCATACAATACGAAAAAGGCGAACCTTTCGGCTCGCCCTTTAAGGGTTGGGTGCTATCTGACAAAACTTTGCACGGTGTCGCCAGATAACATCAGACAGATCGCAATGACTATAAGCCATTTTAACCAGTTTGGCATATCGCCTCCTATCGTTAGTGGTTTACACAAATTGATCGAGGCTCGCAATTACCTGACGGCTATCAGGCAATTACTTGCCTGACCAACCGTAAAAAAGTTTAGCACAAATTAAAGACAAAAAAAGCCGTTGAAACTTGATTTCAATGGCTTTTTTTGTCCAGCAACCGAGCGTAGCGAGGGCGGTAGCTACAAACTCAAATAATCATCACGATCACGACTTAATGAACGGTTTTGTTGCTTGATTTTTTGCTCTTTTTCCCAACGCTCTGTAGCTCGCTGCATAAATTCTGAATGTAACTGGGTCATTGGTTTTTCGACTAATTCGGGGTTACTTCTCAACATTTCCGCCTTACGGTCGTAAAGCGGTTGGTTTTGCTTGCTGATTTGCTCGATTTTCTCTCGCTCTTCCGCTATATAGCCTTTCACTTGGTTAAAGCCTTCCGAAAGATCGCTTAAAATGCCCTTAATTCGCTCTATTTCGGCTTTTTGCTCTTTAGACTGATATAACCCTAGCATTCCCCATTTCTCGCTTTCTACACGCTCTAAATCGCCCTTATAGCTCGCATAGCTCGATTTTTTATTCTCAAGGTTCTTTTCCCACTCTTGGATTTTTCTTTCGTGTTCAAATTTAGGTCTTTCTGCATTTTTCAAATCTTTGTAGATGAATAGATCAAATTCCATTTGAGAAACCGCTTTTTGAGCGTTTTCAGGCGTTTTTTTACTTTCCCCTTGTGATTGCTCGGATTTTTTATTTTGTCGCTCTATGCTCGATTTAGGCGTATTTTCGGATAAACTACCGAAAATCTTACGTTCCATATACTCTACGCCTTTTGCGATCATTTTTTCATTGCGTTTCTCTGCTTGGATATTACCTTGTAATTTTTCAATTTCTCGCCCTAAGCTGTGGTTTTCTTGTTCCAGTCGGCTTAATTCTTGCCACGTTACACGGTCAAGACGTGGTCTAGCTTGCTGTTCTAAACCTTGTTCTTGATAGCTCCGCTCGTCAATGCGTGCGGTATGCCCGTATTTTTCTAAAGCTAGATTAGCTTGCTCGCTCCACGATTTCCGTACGCTCTGCAAAAAATCTTTTTGGATAACTTCACGATCTTTTTTAGCTCCGCCTAGCTCGGCATTTTTTGAGTTAGCTCGTTTAAAAAATTGCTCGGCTGTACGGTCTATCCCGTCCAACTGGCGAACAGAAAAAACTAAATGGCAATGCGGATTATTATTCGCTTTGTCGTTGTGAATGGCGAACGAAAATGGCAATTTTCGCTGTTCGTTATTTATCGTTTTTTCAATGAACGAACTTACTAATTCTTGCTGTTGCTCTAGAGTCAATTCTCTAGGCAAAGCAAATTCAATTTCGGTGCAAACTCGGGCATTTGCTCGCTCGAATTTGTCGACTGATTGCCAAAATAATTCAGGGTTATTTTGAGCAAAAGACGGCATATTACCGCTTTTGGAATACTGCAAATCATCTAGTTTTTTGCTGTACTTATCATTTCGGTTGATGTAGTCAAATTTGGCTTGGGCTGATTGCCCTTTGTTACGGCTACAATGCCTTATGTTCAAGTGATAGATTGCCATAGTGTTTTTAGCTTGCAAAAAACGGTCAAGCGGTACGCTTGCCCACGACGTTTCTGCACGAAGTGAGAAACGTGTAAGTGGG
>MUYB01000018.1 GCA_002015125.1 [Haemophilus] felis | reverse complement strand
ACAGGTTGACAGATGTAATTGACACGTGTCAACCCCACAGGTTGACACATTTTTTCGTAAGTCTTTGATAAATAAAGAAATGATGAGTTCTTCCTCTATACTCTTTATCTATATAAATATTTTAATAAGATCTTAGGTATATCACTATGCAAATTTCATCAACTCAACACACAACCAAAATAAACAACGCAATCCAACACGTTGCAAACAAATCAAATGACAAAGATGTAACTGTTAAAGTCAATGTCTCTACAGAAAAACGCAATTTAAAGCCCCTAAATCCATTTGTAATCGTTTTTTTGAATAATCTAAGGGAAATCATCAAGCAATATGGTTTAAATGCGTCAGAGCTCGTTTTATTAACTTTAGTGCTTGAAAAAATGGAATACGGAAATTTAGTGGCTATAAATCAAGCAAAATTAGCTGAAGAACTAGAAGTAAGCCGTCAGGCGGTAAACAAGATTTTCAAGAAGTTTAAACAGAATGGGTTATTCATTACCGCTGAAGATGGATCGTTGTATGTTAATTCTCAAATAATCGTCAAAGGTAAACTAGCAGAACACAAGGAATTGGAAGAAATTTATCAATTAGCCTTAGAAGCAAGCCTAGCTAAGGGTTTGACTAAAAGTTTTTAACGTGGTGTGAATACACACGTCAGGGGGATTTCCCTTGGTTAAACGATACCCCTTGCTCAAGGGTTTTTGTCAAGGGCGGGCTCTGCCCGTCGCCGTAGGCGATGCTTTGCACCCTTGACTAAAACACGCAAGGGGTAAAGTCCAACCAAGGGCAATCCCCCGATTTTCGTTCAGTGAAATGAACGAAAAGCCCCACGAAGTTTCTGCACGAAGTGAGAAACGTGTAAGTGGGCGCTGTAATTATTTTACAGTGATCCCGAACGAGCCAAATCTAAATCTAGTGTAATGAGTACACTAAAATTCTAATACCTCAAAATCTAAATAAAATCGATGAACGTGCAAGTAAACTAAAAATTGACAGATGTTGTCAATTTGGTTTACATTGTCAACCTTATAAGGGGTTTAAGCTGTCAACCCCACAGGTTGAC
>MUYB01000017.1 GCA_002015125.1 [Haemophilus] felis | reverse complement strand
TCAAGTCTGATCTTCTACAGATTATGAATAGTGGTAGTTAAACTGCTTTCTAATGTAAGAAAAAAGAGAAATTGATCAAATATACGGAGCTCTTAGATGAAAAAGGGAAATTAACGTTTTCACAACTAGATGACTCCGCAAAATTACTTGCAGAAGATCAGTATGTTAATTCGTTGATTCAACAGCATCAAAAAGATTCTTCTTTATTAAATAGTATTCAAAAATCTTATTTACATAACAGCGGAAGCCAAAACCATTAATGCGGATATCAAAGGCAACCAAAACAGCAAACAAATAGGCTTGGGAACTAAGGTTGAGTTTGGTTTTGGCAGTGCGTGGGAATTTAGTGGCAATGCCAATGCAAGCAGCGGTAAAGCAATTGGAAAACAGGTGAATGAACAGGCAGGATTATTTGCTGAGGAGGGCGGTTATCACATTAACGCTGATAATGTACATCTTGAAGGTGGCGCTATAGCCAGCACCAATCCAAACAACAGCGAGCTAACAACCAACAAATTCACTTTCAAAGACCTGCAAAACAGCAGCCGCTATAGTGCTACAAGCGGTGCGATAGCAGGAGGCTATGAACAAAGCGCACCGAGTGTTAACCCAAGTCTACCGATGCACAATCAAGGTAAAGACAGTAGCACAACCAAAGCAACCTAACTAGAACAAGTAGAAGCACCACGCCGAGACATTAACCGCAAGCATAATTTCCTTGATGTCATTTTCCTAACAATGTGCGCTGTCATTTCGGGGGCAGAGGGTTGGGCAGATATTCATTTATTCGGCAAAACGCACTTAAATTGGCTGAGAAAATACCGCCCTTTTGCTCAAGGGATTCCTGTAGATGACACCCTTGCTCGTATTATTCGTCGCATTGACTCGATTCAACTTAACGATGTTTTTATTAATTTTATCAATGGGATACGAAAAGTAGAAGGCAAGGAATTGATAGCCATTGATGGAAAAACCTTGCGTCACGCCTTTGAGGATAGCACACAAAATGCACTACACAGCATCACGGTATGGAGCAAAAGTCGAGGGTTGGTGTTGTCGCAACACAAATCTGAGGGTAAGAAAAATGAGCAGGCAGGGGTGTTGGAAATTTTGGATAGCCTCATTCTCAAAAACGCGGTGATATCAGTGGATGCGATGAACACGCAGAAGAAAATTGCGGAAAAAATTATCCATAAGAAAGGGGATTATGTCATGGCGTTAAAGAAAAACCATCGCACTTTTCGCCAAGAAATAGAAGCGAACTTTCACAAAATGACGTGAGAAAACAGCGTAGAAATCGAGCAGTATTCAGAAGTGAATGCAGAGCGAAGTCGGATTGATGAACGCCTTTATCGTAAGCTTAAGGTGAGTGATTGGATGAGGGAGGCAAGCCAGTGGAAAGGGATAAAATCGGTGATTGAAGTGGTTCGAAAGCGGTCGGATAAGGATAAGATTTCGCAAGAAAAAGTCTATTATATCAGTAGTTTAGATAGCGATGTTCGAACTATAGCGGAAAGCATTCGAGGGCATTGGGAGATGGAAAACAAGGTGCATTGGTGTTGGATATGGTCTATAAGGAGGACGAGTGTGGTGTTGCCAAAGGGGATGGGGCAGAGAATTTGGCGATATTGCATCGTTTTGCGTTGAACCTCTCACGCTTGCACCCTAGCAAGACCAGTATGCGCGGAAAATTGAAATCCGCAGGCTGGTCTGATAGCTATCGAGAGGAATTGCTTTTTGGGGTTGAGTGAAAAAGCACGTGGTTGCATTGAGATTTTTACAATTTACTGATATTCAATTTAGTGAAATACAAATTTTCAGGTAGAATAGCCGAATTTTTCAGTCCTAATTTAATATAAAAGAGGTGATTATGAGTGTGATTCCAATGGTGGTGGAGCAGACCTCAAGAGGTGAGCGTTCTTACGATATTTATTCTCGTTTGCTGAAAGAACGTGTGATCTTTTTAAGTGGTGAAGTGGAAGATCGCATGGCGAATTTAATTGTTGCGCAATTATTATTTTTAGAATCTGAAGATCCTGAGAAAGATATTAATATTTATATTAATTCCCCAGGTGGTTCGGTAACGGCGGGTATGGCAATTTACGATACGATGCAATTTATTAAACCAGATATTCGCACCCTTTGTGTGGGACAGGCTTGTTCTATGGGTGCCTTCTTACTTTCTGGCGGTACGCCGGGTAAACGAGCGGCGCTACCACATTCTCGCGTGATGATTCATCAACCTTTAGGGGGATACCGCGGGCAGGCATCAGATATTCAAATTCATGCGCAAGAAATTTTGAAAATTAAACAAACATTAAATAAACGTCTTGCGGCACATACTGGGCAGCCGATTGAGCGGATTGAACGAGATACTGATCGTGATAATTTTATGTCTGCAGAAGAAGCGAAGGCCTATGGCTTGGTCGATGAAGTTTTAGTGAAACGTTAATCACTAGGAATAAAAATGGAAAAAGAGACAGAATTACATTGTTCTTTCTGTGGTAAAGAACAAAAAAAAGTAAGTAAATTAATTGCGGGAACATCTGGTTATATTTGTAATGAATGTATTGAGATGTGTCATCATCTTTTGCTGTCTGATGACGATGCTAGCACCGAAAATTTAACGCAAGTTGAAGAAACGGAAGTTGAGCAAAAGTTGCCTACGCCACATGAAATTCGTGCACATTTGGATTCTTATGTTATCGGACAAGATCACGCTAAGAAAGTATTGGCTGTTGCGGTGTATAACCATTACAAACGTCTGCGTGCGAATGTACAAGAAACTGATGTAGAGCTAGGCAAAAGTAATATTTTATTAATTGGCCCTACGGGAAGTGGTAAAACCTTGTTAGCTCAAACTATGGCAAGAATGTTAAATGTACCTTTTGCTATGGCGGATGCTACCACCTTAACTGAAGCCGGTTATGTGGGGGAAGATGTTGAAAATGTGCTGCAAAAATTAGTGCAAAATTGTGATTACGATATTGCCAAAGCTGAACAGGGGATTATTTATATCGATGAAATAGATAAGATTACGCGTAAATCGGAAAATCCATCTATTACTCGAGATGTGTCTGGCGAAGGAGTGCAGCAGGCGTTACTGAAATTAATTGAAGGCACGATTGCTTCTATTCCGCCTCAAGGTGGGCGCAAACACCCGCAACAAGAAATGTTGCGTATTGATACTTCAAAAATTTTGTTTATTTGTGGTGGCGCTTTCGCGGGCTTGGATAAAGTAATTGAAAAACGTGTTCAAGTCGGTTCTGGTATTGGGTTTAACGCGAAAGTGAAAGAAACGGAAAATAAAGCTAGCGTCAGTCAATTATTTGAACAAGTAGAGCCTGATGATTTAATGAAATTCGGCTTAATTCCTGAATTTATTGGACGTTTACCTGTTATTGCACCTTTGGCTGAGTTAGATGAGGCTGCTTTAATTCAAATTTTAACTGAGCCTAAAAATGCCTTGGTAAAACAATATCAAGCGTTATTTAATTTAGAGAATGTTGCGTTAGAATTTACACCTGAATCACTAGTGGCAATCGCTAAAAAAGCATTAGAAAGAAAGACTGGTGCGCGCGGTTTACGTTCTATTGTCGAGGGTTTGTTGCTTGACACAATGTATGACCTTCCGTCCATTGAAAACCTCAGTAAAGTGGTGATTGATGAGAAAGTCATTACAGAAAAACAAGCGCCAGCGTTGATTTATAAAGATGCTTAACTTGTTCGCATAAAAAAGTGCGGTGAGATTTTAAAATATTTCACCGCACTTTTTATTTCTCAATTTTTATCAGTTAATAGTTGATTACTTCGCCAACAAATCTTCCTTCTCGCCATACACTGGCACTAAGGTTTTTTGGTAAGCGGCTTTGAGTTTGCCGTTGGCTTTGAGGTCGGCGATTTCTTTGTTGATGAAATCTAACAAGGCTTTATCGCCTTTTTGTACCGCTGGGGCGATGTTTTCTTGCGGACCTAAATTGCCGATAGCGACGTCAAAATTCGGGTTCTCTTTTGCCCACGCCCATAACAACGCATTGTCGTGTGCCAACGCCACACCACGTCCGTCTTTCAAGGCATCGAAGGTTTCAGTGTTTTGGTCAAATTTCAACAAAGTGATTTCAGGGTGATTTTTGCTGAAATAGGCATCAGCCGTTGTTCCTTTATTCACCAACAAAGTTTGCCCTTTTAATTGTGCAATGTCGGTAATCGGGGCATTTTTTGGCGAGACCACGCCTAACGCTACCACCATATACGGACTGGCGAAATCCACCACTTCCGCACGAGATGGCGTTTGGGTGAAGTTAGCTAAAATCAAATCCACTTTGTTGGATTTGAGATATTCCACGCGGTTTGCGGCTTCTGTAAGCACAAATTCGATTTTATCTGGGCTGCCGAATAAATCGTTGGCAATCTCTTTGGCGATTTCCACGTCAAAACCTTGGTTTTTGCCGTTTGCATCCACATAGCCAAATGGCGGTTTGTCGCCGAATGCGCCAATGCGGATCACTCCTTTTTCTTTCAGTAAAGCCACGCTATCTTTTGCAGCCGCGGCGTTGGTGTTGCTGGCGTTATCGCAGGCAGTTAAGGCAAAGACGGCGACCGCCGAGGCGAAAAGGGTTTTTAATGTTGTGTTGAGTGTCATAGGTTGCTCCTGTTAATTTTAGTAGTTCATTCCGTAAAGAAATTGTTTGGCACGCTCCGTTTGTGGGGCGTGAAAAAATTGTTGTGGCGTGGCTTGCTCGATAATTTCGCCCTTATCCATAAACACAATGCGGTCCGCCACTTTTTCCGCAAAGCCCATTTCGTGGGTCACAATCAGCATCGACATTCCGTCTTCTGCGAGTTCCAGCACCACATCAAGCACTTCTCGAACCATTTCTGGATCTAACGCCGCCGTAATTTCATCAAGCAACAGCACCTCAGGGTTCATACACAAAGCACGCACAATGGCGATGCGTTGTTTTTGACCGCCCGATAATTCACGGGGAAAGGCGGTTTTGCGATTAAGCAAGCCCACCCGTTCCAGCAATTTATCCGCTTGGGCTTCCGCTTCGGCACGCTGGCGTTTTTGGGCTTTCAGCGGCCCAAGCAAAATGTTGTCGATCACATTCAAATGGGCAAATAATTCATAACTTTGGAACACCATTCCCACCTTTTGGCGAGATTGTTCCCAATTCAAATCCACTCCAAATTCGCCCACGCCAGCCATAGTGATTTTGCCGCCTTGCTTTGGCTCCAAGCCGTTCACACAACGAAGCAACGTACTTTTACCACAGCCCGAGGGCCCTAAAATCACCACCACTTCGCCTTTGTGCAAGGTTAAATCCAAATGTGGAATCGCCACTGTGTCGCCGTAGGTTTTGTGCAGTTGTTGAATTGAAAGTAGTTCCATCATATCGTCCTAAAAAAGAGTTGAACTGATTGTGCCGAAGATAAATACAAAAAACAAAGATTGAGATTTTATTTTTTATGCAATTTAGTTATATAAATCAGTTCTGCCAGCGTTTTTCTAAACGGCTTGCCCATAGGGAAAGGGGGTAGCACATCAAAAAATACAGCACAAAAATTAAGCCATAGACGAAAAACGATGTCGTGGGGTTGGTTAGTAGGGAATTTTCGATGATCTGCTGCCCAACTTTGACAACTTCAATCACGCCAATCAATGCCGCCAGCGAGCTGGTTTTGATCATTCGGGTAAATAAATTGATTACACCCGGCAGCACTCGTCTTGTGCCTTGTGGTAGTTCGATGTACCAAAAAATTTGCCACGGTTTTAAGCCAAGGGCTTTGGCGGACTCAATCTGATGCTTTTCAATGGATGCCAACGCCCCACGCACCAAATCGCCCATTTCCGCTGTTCCCCACAGCACAAACACCCAAATGCACACCCAAAAACCGCTGATGTGCCAGCCAAACCAAGTAGAAAGTCCAAAATAGAGCATAAACAGCCAGACCAAAATCGGCACGATGCGGATCGTTTCTAAATAAAACTGGCAAGATAGCCGCACCATCGGGCTTTTTGCTCGCATTAACAGCCCGAACAGCGTGCCAGCAATCAGCGACAAGCCCACGGAAATAAAGGAAATTTGTGCCGTGAGCCACAGCCCTTGCCCCAAACGCAGGGCGTTTTGCCCTTCCCACAACCAATCAAACCCCATATTTTGCTCTCCGTACTCGATTTTCGGCATAACGTGCCAGCAAGGAAATCGGTAATAAAATCACTAAGTAACTGATAAATAACAGAAATAACGCTTCGTTGGTTTTGTAATCCATTCCGATAATATCTTTGGTGACAAACATCAATTCCGCCACCGCCACGGCACTGATTACCGAGGATTCTTTAATCAAAAACAGCACATTTGCCGTGACCGCAGGAATGGAAATCGCCCAGGCTTGCGGAAAAATCACATAGCGAAACGCTTGGAAATTATTCAGCCCGATGGATTTTGCCGCTTCCACTTGCCCGTTGGAAATGGCAAGCAGTCCTGCTCGGATAGCTTCTGCCATATAGCTTGCCCCGAGAAACACAAGGGCAATCACGCCACAAGTAAAACCGTCCCACTTGATGCCGATTTTCGGCAAGCCGTAGTAAAGAAAAAAGAGTTGAATGAGCAGCGGTGTGTTGCGAGAGAGTTCAATATAGGCGTTGGCAATAGCACAAAATGGGCGAATTTTATACGCTGTCACCACAGCAATCAGCACGCCAAATAACAGTGAAAACAGAATGCCCCAAAATGAGAGCTGCAAGGTTATCCACGCAGCTTGTATAAATCGAGGAAGTGCATCAAGAGTATAAGACCAATTCATTGTTAAGCATTAAAGAAATAACTTTGAAAAAAGTGTACCTATTTTTTAGTTTAATTCTAAAGATGAAAAGGTTATGCATTATTTCAATATTGTATAAGCATTATTATGTGATAAAAACATATGATCTGATGGAATCTGGGCTATTCCAATTTTTCGGGAGTTTTTAGAGGTATTAGCGACGGTAGGTATGGAAGTGGAGGTGAAAGTAGTGGATAAAAAAGTGTTAGATACAAAAAGAGCAGTAGATTTTTTACTTTCTACTGCACTTTTTTATAAATAAACTTGAATGAACTATTACGCAGGTGTATTCATTACTTCTTCGAAGCTTGCTGCTTTTTCAGTTACTTGTGCTTTCGCAAGTACTGTATCAACAGCTTGTTCTTCTAATACTACGTTGCGGATGTTATTCATTAACTCTTTGTTTTTGCTGTAATATTCAATAACTTCCGCTGGCTGTTCGTAAGCTGATGCAATTTCTTCGATCATTGCTTTCGCACGTTCTTCATCTGCTTTTAATTCATTAGAGGCGATAACTTCCGCTAATAATAAGCCTACTTGAACACGGCGTTTAGCTTGTTCTTCGAACAATTCTTTTGGTAATTGAGCTGCTTGCTCTTTATTTCCACCAAAACGCTGTGCAGCTTGACCGCGTAATACTTCGATTTCTTGTTCAACCGCTGTAGCAGGCACTTCAATTGCATTTTGTTCAAGTAATCCGTCGATAACTTGCGCTTTTACTTTTGCAGTTAAAGCGTTTTTCAGTTCGCGTTGCATATTTTTACGGATTTCTGTGCGTAAATCGGCAACAGTTTTGCTGCTTGGACCAAATTTTGCAACGAATTCGTCAGTTAATTCAGGTAATACCATCACTTCTACTTTTTTCAATGTGATCGCAAATTTCGCTGGTTTACCTTTTAAGTTTTCAGCATGGTATTCCGCTGGGAAAGTTACATCAATGTCAAATTGTTCGCCTGCTTTATGACCTACGATACCTTCTTCAAAGCCAGGGATCATACGACCTTGCCCCATAAATAAAGTGAAGTCTTGTGCTTTACCGCCTTCAAACTCTTCACCATCAACAGAACCAACAAAGTCGATCACTACGCGATCTTCTGCTTTTGCAGCTTCACTGCTTTCAGACCAAGTTGCTTGTTGTTTGCGTAAAACCTCAACCATTTTGTCGATATCCGCTTCGCTAATTTCAACTACTGGTTTTTCTACTTTGATTTGCTCCAGGCCTTGTAGTTTAACTTCAGGATATATTTCAAAAGTTGCAGTGAACACTAAATCTTTGTTTGCTTCAAATTGTTCCACAGTAAACGTTGGACGACCTGCAAGGTTTACCTTTTGTTCAAATGCAACATTGAAGAAATGATTTTGTAATAATTCACCTAATACTTCATGACGAACAGATGCACCAAAGCGTTTTTCAATGATGTGTGGTGGAACTTTACCTTTACGGAAGCCGTCAACACGCGCGGTTTTTGCAACACGTTTAAACTCTTCACGCACTGCTTTTTCAACAGTTTCTGTTGGAACGGTGATTTGAACCTTACGCTCAAGACCTTGAGTTGTTTCAATAGTAAATGACATTATGTTACCTCAGAATAAATTGATATTCGGCAAACGCGAACACCGAATATGTTAGTAAAAAAGTAAGTTAAAAAATAACTGGCGGATTATAGCGACTTAATACAAATTCGTCGAGTGATTAATCACATAGGTAAGGGGGGATGCATACTTAAGCGTAAAAATTTGTTTTGATGAATAAGAATTTTGATTTTTAAAAAAATACAAATGAAATATTTTTTGTTTCATTTTGATAGTTAAATTTTCAAAATGTGATTTAGATCGCGTTTTTTGAACTAAAATTCATTTAGGGGCTGACGTAGATTAGCCCTAAATTTCATACCATTTTCTCAACGTTTTAAATTGTTCTTTTGGTGTCCCAAAGTTAAACCGAAACTCACATTCTTTTAAGAATAAAGGAAAGTTTTTTCGGTTAATTCCGTTGTATTTTCGCAGAATTCGCTTCGCTTGATTCCAAAAATTTTCAATGCCGTTGATGTGATTTTGTTTCACTGCAAACAGTTCCGAATGGTTAATTCGTTCGTGGTGAAATTCGCTCACATCAAGGGCATCATAACTACGATAAGTGTCTGTATAAACCCAGTTGTCAGGCTTAATTTTCCTTTTAATAACAGGCTGTAACGTTTCACTCTTAGTATTTTCTACCACAAGGGTAAATACCTTTCCTTGTCGTTTTAGTAACCCGAAAACAGCCACCTTTCCGGCAGCTCCCCGCCCTCGTTTTCCCTTGCGATGACCACCAAAATAGCTTTCATCCAGTTCAATTTTACCTTCGAAAACCTCATCAGCTTCAAGGGCTAAATGATGCTCAATCACAAGCCGAATTTTATGGTAAAAAAGAGCTGCGGTATTGGGTTGAATCTCCAACAAATCTGCCGCCGTTCTAGCGGTGACTTCTGCTACAAAAAATTCAAGGAGTTTTTTCTGAGTAGATTTCTTTAATTTACAATGAGTTATTTTCATTTTTGTAGTATAGCATTGATGCTAATCTACTACAGCCTCATTTGTTAATGTCTGGCGGTTCATTTCGAGAAAAATCTGCTTCTTTTCACGGTTATTTTGCAGAATCTGCATTTATTGGCTCCACTTTCGATACTTTATTCATCGGTACAGACGGTTTAGATCTGAATGTTGGTTTAACCACCTTTAATGAAGTCTATAAAGTCAGCTCGTTGATGTGTGATGCGGCTAAAAAAATTGTAGTTTTAGCAGATTCCAGTAAATTTGGACGTAAAACGCCCAATATTGTTTGTGGATTAGAAAAAATTCATACTGTTATTACTGATGATCAATTGCCACAAGAAATGCGAGAAGCAATTTTAGCTAAAGGCATTCAATTGGTGATTGCTTAATCCTATTTTCTGTCGATCATAAAAATAATAAAAAAGTTGTATTGTTTGCTAATCTGCAGAAAAACAGTAGTAAGGTTTAGCATGGCGTGGTTTTTAAGGCATAAATTTTGTTTTTTCTTGATTTTGTTGGTTTTTATATCTTTTTTAAGTGCGTGAAAATAGCTTTCTGTAGAGTTAAAAACTAAATTTTCCATTGACAGCCTTATATTAATCCGTAATATCAAGTCCATTCTAATTTCCAAACATAAGTAAACCAAAAGGACTTTTTTATGTTTAATATTCTTTTATCTCTGAACCTTCTCATTACACAGTTTTTGTGTGGCAGGTTCGTGGATAATAGAAAATAAACATTTTCAGTCAACCTAAAACCCGCACACAATGGCGGGTTTTTTTATAGTTAATTTTATCCTATTGAGAAAGATAAAGAAGGATCGAATATGGCAAACAATATCATTATTTTTGATACCACATTGCGTGATGGCGAACAGGCATTGAAAGCCAGTTTGACTGTCAAAGAAAAACTGCAAATCGCCTTGGCATTAGAGCGTTTGGGGGTAGATGTAATGGAAGTGGGATTCCCTGTGTCATCACAAGGGGATTTTGAGTCGGTACAAACCATTGCTCGCCACATCAAAAACAGTCGTGTGTGTGCCTTATCTCGTGCGGTGGAAAAAGACATTGATGTGGCGGCAGAAGCCTTGAAAGTGGCTGAAGCCTTCCGTATTCACACCTTTATTGCCACCTCTGCATTGCACGTGAAAGCCAAACTTCGCCGCACCTTTGATGAAGTGGTGGAAATGGCAATTCACGCCGTTAAACGTGCAAGACGTTACACCGACGACGTGGAATTTTCCTGCGAAGACGCGGGGCGTACGGGGGTGGATAACATTTGCCGTGTGGTAGAAGCGGCGATTAACGCTGGTGCCACCACGGTCAATATTCCCGATACGGTGGGTTATTGTTTGCCCTATCAATTTGGCGACATCATTTCAAACGTGATGAACCGTGTGCCGAATATCGACAAAGCGGTGGTTTCAGTCCATTGCCACAACGATTTAGGAATGGCAACGGCAAACTCGCTCACGGCGGTGCAAAACGGGGCAAGACAAATTGAATGTACCATTAACGGTATCGGTGAACGTGCGGGCAACACGGCGTTAGAGGAAGTGGTGATGGCGATCAAAACTCGCCAAGATATGTTCAACGGTTCAGATACACGCATCAACACCCAAGAAATTTACCGAGTGAGCCAAATGGTCAGCCAGCTTTGCAATATGCCAATTCAGCCGAACAAAGCCATTGTGGGTTCGAATGCCTTTGCTCACTCATCGGGCATTCACCAAGATGGTATGGTGAAAAACAAAAACACCTACGAAATTATGTCGCCAGAAACCATCGGCTTGAAGAAAGAAAAACTCAATCTCACCGCTCGTTCAGGGCGTGCGGCGGTGAAAAACCATATGCAAGAAATGGGTTACCAAGAAAGCGATTACGACTTGGATAAACTCTACGATGCGTTCTTGAAACTTGCCGACAAAAAAGGACAAGTATTCGACTACGATTTGGAAGCCCTTGCGTTCATTGATATGCAACAAGGGGACGAAGATCGCTTGAAATTAGATGTGATCAGCACCCAAATTATCAGCGGCTTGCCAGCATCGGCATTTGTGCAAGTGGAATTAGACGGCAAGAAAATCGGGGACGTTTCCCAAGGCGGTAACGGCCCTGTAGATGCCACCTTTAACACCTTGCTAAAAATCACAGGGTTAGAGATAAAAATTCTCAACTATAACTTAACCGCAAAAGGCGAAGGTGCGGAAGCCTTAGGGCAAGTAGATATTGTGGTGGAACACGAAGGACGCCGCTTCCACGGTGTGGGTTTGGCGACAGACATCGTCGAGTCCTCAGCTCGTGCTTTCATCCACGCTATCAATGCGATTTACCGCTCACAAAAAGTGGCGGATTTGAAACTCAACAAAAATGCAGGTGTGTAACAATAGAATTTAACTCATTGAATTAACAAGGAAAATAAAATGCAAACTTACAACATTGCCGTATTAAGCGGCGACGGCATCGGGCCTGAAGTAATGGCGGAAGCTATCAAGGTGTTAGATGCGGTACAACAAAAATATCAATTCAAATTAAACTATCACCCTTTTGACGTGGGCGGCATTGCCATCGACAACCACGGCACACCTTTGCCAGCGGCGACGCTCAAAGGCTGCGAAGCGGCAGATGCAATTTTATTTGGCTCTGTTGGCGGCCCGAAATGGGAGCATTTGGCTGCCAACGAACAGCCTGAACGTGGGGCGTTACTGCCCTTGCGTAAACACTTTGCCTTGTTTTGCAACCTTCGCCCAGCCACACTCTACACAGGCTTAGAAAAATTCTGTCCGTTGCGTGCGGATATTGCTGCCAAAGGCTTTGATATGGTTACCGTGCGTGAGTTGACAGGCGGTATTTATTTTGGGCAACCAAAAGGGCGTGAAGGCAGTGGCGTCAATGAAAAAGCCTTCGACACCGAAGTTTACCACCGCTATGAAATTGAGCGAATTGCGAGAGTGGCGTTTGAAACAGCGATGAAACGGAACAAGCACGTTACCTCAGTGGACAAAGCCAATGTGTTGATTAGCTCAATTTTGTGGCGTGAAGTGGTGTGCGAAGTGGCGAAAGACTACCCTGAAGTAACCCTCGATCATATTTATATCGACAACGCCACGATGCAGCTGATCAAACAACCGAATTTCTTCGATGTGCTGCTCTGCTCTAACATTTTCGGCGACATTATTTCCGACGAATGTGCGATGATCACAGGCTCAATGGGAATGTTGCCGTCAGCAAGTCTGAACGAAAAAGGCTTCGGTTTATACGAACCAGCGGGCGGATCTGCTCCAGATATTGCAGGTAAAGGCATTGCGAACCCTATCGCACAAATTTTGTCTGCGGCGATGATGCTGCGTTACAGTTTCCACTTAAGGGATGCCGCCGACGGCATTGAAAACGCTGTGAAAAAAGTGCTCGCCGACGGACACCGCACGGCGGATTTGGCTGACGGCATTCAACCAATCTCCACGCAGGCAATGGGAGATTTAATTACACAAGCAATCCAATAAAAAATATTATAACGGACGCTAGCGTTGCGTCCCTACAAAGGTAGCAATAATGAAAAGAACCCTATACGAAAAACTTTTTGATGCCCATATCGTCCACGAAGCGGAGGGCGAAACGCCGATTTTGTACATCAATCGCCACTTAATCCACGAGGTTACATCGCCGCAAGCCTTCGACGGTTTGCGTGTGGCTGGGCGTCAAGTTCGTCAAGTGAGCAAAACATTCGGCACAATGGATCACAGCATTTCCACGCAGGTGCGTGATGTAAATCAATTGGAAGGACAAGCGAAAATTCAAGTGCTGGAATTGGATAAAAACTGTAAAGCCACAGGCATTTCCTTGTTCGATATGACCACCAAACAGCAAGGTATCGTCCACGTAATGGGACCTGAGCAAGGGCTTACCTTGCCTGGCATGACCATTGTTTGCGGTGATTCCCACACGGCGACCCACGGTGCATTCGGCGCATTGGCATTCGGTATCGGCACCTCAGAAGTGGAACACGTGTTAGCCACCCAAACCCTCAAACAAGCTCGTGCTAAAAATATGAAAATTGAAGTGCGTGGCAAAGTGAACGCGGGTATCACTGCCAAAGATATTGTGCTTGCCATTATCGGCAAAACCACAATGGCTGGCGGTACAGGACACGTGGTGGAATTTTGCGGCGAAGCTATCCGTGATTTATCTATGGAAGGGCGAATGACCGTATGCAATATGGCGATTGAATTAGGGGCAAAAGCAGGCTTAATTGCACCCGATGAGACCACCTTTGCTTACTTAAAAGATAAACCAAATGCCCCCAAAGGCAAAGATTGGGATGACGCCGTCGCCTACTGGAAAACCTTACAAACAGACGAGGGTGCACATTTTGATACGGTTGTTGTGTTGGATGCCAAAGACATTGCTCCACAAGTTACTTGGGGAACCAATCCAGGACAGGTCATCGGCATTGATCAACTCGTGCCAAATCCAACGGAAATGCAAGATCCTGTGGTGCGTGCTTCCGCTGAAAAAGCCCTCGCCTATATCGGGCTTGAACCCAATACTGACCTAAAAGAAATCCCTGTGGATCAAGTGTTTATCGGCTCTTGCACCAATTCTCGCATCGAAGATTTACGTGCCGCCGCCGCTGTTATGAAAGGACGCACAAAAGCCGCAAACGTGAAACGTATTTTGGTTGTTCCAGGATCAGGCTTGGTGAAAGAACAAGCAGAAAAAGAGGGATTAGACAAAATTTTCATCGCCGCAGGGGCAGAATGGCGCAATCCAGGTTGCTCAATGTGCTTAGGAATGAACGACGACAAATTAGGCGAATGGGAACGCTGTGCTTCCACTTCAAATCGTAATTTTGAAGGACGTCAAGGTCGCAACGGACGCACCCATTTAGTGAGCCCCGCAATGGCGGCAGCGGCGGCAATGTTCGGCAAATTTGTGGATATTCGCCAAGTGGAATTAAATTAGGAGGAAAAATGGCAGGTTTTAAACAACATTCAGGCTTAGTGGTGCCGCTCGATGTGGCAAATGTGGACACAGACGCCATTATTCCCAAACAATTTTTGCAAGCCATCACAAGAGTGGGATTTGGCAAGCACTTATTCCACGAATGGCGTTACTTAGATTTAGAAGGTAAGCAGCCTAATCCTGATTTTGTGCTGAATTTTCCTCAATATCAGGGCGCAAGTATTTTATTAGCACGAAAGAATTTGGGTTGTGGTTCTTCTCGTGAACACGCCCCTTGGGCGTTAGCGGACTACGGTTTCAAAGTGATGATCGCCCCAAGTTTTGCGGACATTTTCTACAACAACAGCCTTAATAACCATATGCTGCCGATTCGTTTAAGCGAGGAAGAAGTAGAAGAAATTTTCCAATGGGTGTGGGCAAATGAGGGAAAACCCATCCACGTGGATTTAGAAGCAATGACCGTTACCGCTGGCGACGCCGTCTATCATTTTGAACTGGACGAATTCCGTCGCCATTGCCTCTTAAACGGCTTGGACAACATCGGCTTAACTTTACAGCACGAAGACAAAATTGCCGCCTACGAAAACCAAATCCCAGCATTTTTGCGTTAATATTCATTTCATTCACTCATAAGACCAGCATTTCCGCTGGTCTTTTTTATTTTCAAAATCCATACTTTACATTTGAAGAAAATAGATAAAATTTTTAGCAAAATTTGTAGCCTATACTTGATGTTTTAAAATTAGATCGTAAAATGCACCCAATTTTTATACAACACGAGGACATCCTATGAACATCAATTTGCAAACTATCAAAGAAGAGCTGTTTGGCGGCTGGAAACCCTTTGAAGTCATTTGGCTCATCATCTTTTTAGGGGCTCAAATTTTTGCCTATGTACAAGAACCTGACTCTATCTTGGGAATGATTTCAGGCATCTCAGGTATTTTATGTGTGATTTTTGTAAGTAAAGGAAAAATTAGTAACTTTTTGTTTGGTTTGATTTTCGCTTACAGTTATTTCTATGTGTCATTGGATAATAAATTCTATGGCGAAATGACCACGACATTATATGTATATATTCCAGCTCAATTTATTGGTTACTTCCTCTGGAAAGCCAATATGCAAAAAAGTGCGGAGGATAAAATCGAAATTGTGAGCGCAAAAAACCTTACTACCAAAGGCTGGTTAACATTGGTTAGCAGTGTAGTAATTGGTTCTTTACTCTTTATTAGTGTTTTGAAAACCACCGACGGTAACTCAATTGGTTTAGATGGTGTAACTACAGTCCTTGTGATTGCTGCTCAATTACTGATGATCTTACGTTATAGCGAACAATGGATATTGTGGATTGTGATTAATATTCTTTCTATCCGGCTTTGGGCAGAAACTCCAGCGATGTATTTGATGTATGGTGCATATTTATTGAACTCTGTGTATGGCTATTACAACTGGCGTAAGTTAGTGCAGTAGTTTTTAACCAAATAAAGCTGGCAAGGATGTCAGCTTTTTTATTTCTTATATCATAGGAAAATAAATTACCAATCAGCCGTAAAGCCTGTATAATGTTGCAGTTTTGTTTGCCCTGTTGGCGTGCGGCTATCAAAAATAATTTTCAACCTCCCTTCTTCGATTCAATCATATTTAAGTGTGGTGTAAATTAAGATTATTTTTGCTAGTCGCAATTGGGCAAAATGAAGCAGTTTTTATTCACATACTCATTGACATCGTGTTGATGAGTTTCATTAATAAAGGAAAATTCAAGTGAATCCAATTGTAAAACAATTTAAATACGGTCAACACACCGTAACTTTAGAGACGGGCGCAATTGCTCGTCAAGCTACTGCAGCTGTAATGGCAAGTATGGACGACACCACAGTATTCGTTACTGTTGTGGCTAAAAAAGATGTGAAAGAAGGCCAAGATTTCTTCCCATTAACGGTAAATTATCAAGAGCGTACTTACGCAGCGGGTCGTATCCCGGGGGGCTTTTTCAAGCGTGAAGGTCGTCCATCTGAAGGCGAAACTTTAATTGCACGTTTAATCGACCGTCCAATTCGTCCGCTTTTCCCTGAAGGTTTTTATAACGAAATTCAAATTGTGGCTACAGTGGTTTCTGTAAACCCACAAATTAGCCCAGACTTAGTGGCTATGATCGGTGCATCTGCTGCACTTTCATTATCAGGCGTACCATTTAATGGCCCTATCGGCGCTGCTCGTGTGGGTTTCATTGATAACCAATTCGTACTTAACCCAACTATGAACGAGCAAAAACAAAGCCGTTTAGACTTAGTGGTGGCTGGTACTGACAAAGCAGTATTAATGGTGGAATCTGAAGCCGATATTTTAACCGAAGAACAAATGTTAGCGGCGGTAGTATTTGGTCATCAACAACAACAAGTTGTGATTGAAGCTATCAAAGAGTTTGCTGCTGAAGCGGGCAAACCTCGTTGGGATTGGGTTGCACCAGAGCCAAATACTGCATTAATTGAAAAAGTTAAAGCAATTGCTGAAGCGCGTTTAGGCGAAGCATATCGCATTACTGAAAAACAATCTCGCTATGAGCAAATCGATGCCATCAAAGCAGATTTAATCGCACAACTCACTGCAGAAGGGGCGGAAGGCGAAGAAGTGAGTGAAGGCAAAATTATTGATATTTTCACCGCACTTGAAAGCCAAATCGTACGTGGTCGTATTTTAAATGGTGAGCCTCGTATCGACGGTCGTACCGTTGATACAGTACGTGCATTAGATATTTGCACTGGCGTATTACCACGCACTCATGGCTCAGCGATCTTCACTCGTGGTGAAACTCAAGCTTTAGCCGTAGCGACTTTAGGTACAGAGCGTGATGCACAAATTATTGATGAGTTAACAGGTGAGCGTTCTGATCACTTCTTATTCCACTACAACTTCCCGCCGTATTCTGTGGGTGAAACAGGTATGATCGGTTCACCAAAACGTCGTGAAATTGGGCACGGACGTCTTGCAAAACGTGGTGTCGCCGCCGTTATGCCAACTTTAGCAGAGTTCCCTTATGTGGTACGTGTTGTTTCTGAAATTACAGAATCTAACGGTTCCTCCTCAATGGCATCTGTGTGCGGTGCGTCTTTAGCCTTAATGGATGCGGGTGTACCAATTAAAGCCGCCGTTGCTGGTATTGCAATGGGTTTGGTGAAAGAAGAAGACAAATTCGTTGTATTGTCAGATATCTTAGGTGATGAAGACCACTTGGGTGATATGGATTTCAAAGTCGCAGGTACTCGTGAAGGTGTTACGGCACTTCAAATGGACATCAAAATTGAGGGCATTACCGCCGAAATTATGCAAATCGCATTGAATCAAGCGAAAAGCGCAAGAATGCACATTTTAGGTGTAATGGAACAAGCGATCCCAGCACCGCGTGCAGATATTTCTGATTTCGCACCACGCATTTACACCATGAAAATTGATCCGAAGAAAATCAAAGATGTGATTGGTAAAGGCGGTGCTACCATTCGTGCGTTAACGGAAGAAACCAATACTTCTATTGATATTGATGATGACGGCACGGTGAAAATTGCCGCCGTTGATGCTAACGCAGCGAAAAATGTGATGATTCGCATCGAAGAAATCACGGCAGAAGTTGAAGCAGGTGCAATCTACAAAGGTAAAGTAACGCGTTTGGCAGATTTTGGCGCTTTCGTTTCAGTGGTAGGTAATAAAGAAGGTTTAGTCCATATTTCTCAAATTGCCGAAGAACGTGTAGAAAAAGTCAGTGATTATTTAGCTGTTGGTCAAGAGGTTATGGTTAAAGTGGTAGAAATCGATCGCCAAGGTCGTATCCGCTTAACTATGAAAGAGTTAGCTGCTAAAACTGAACAAGCAGAAGCTGTTGTCGAAGCTTCTGAAGCCACTACGGAAGAATAAAGGTAATTATCTCTAGCACAGCATTGAAAAATGCTGTGCTTTTTCTCGCAATAATTTTTATTGAAGGTTTTAGGAATGAAACAACGTTATTGGTTGTGTAATTTCACCCTGTTGTTTATTGGGTTCCTTTTACTGTCTGGCTGTGCACCACATTTTTCTGTGGATAGAATTCAATTCGTTAACTCTGAACCAAATTCTCATTTAGAACAGGAAGTGATGTTAGAACGCATCAGTCGAGCTCTGTTAACAAATTACTTCAATAGAAAAGAACGAGCAGGTTTATATTTTGAACGAGGCGTAATTTACGATAGCTTGGGATTATGGGAGCTTGCTCGTAGAGATTTTGAGAAAGCCATTCGAACGGATAACCGTTTAGTTGGTGCTTATAATTATTTGGGATTGTATGCCTTATTAGCTCAGGATTATGAGCGCACAGTTGAGATTTTTAATCTTTTATTAGACATTGATCCCCAATATTCTTATGCCTTTTTAAATCGAGGGCTAGCATTTTATTATGCTCAACGTTACCATTTGGCAGAGCAAGATTTCTTGCAATTTTATCAACGCAACAAATCTGATCCTTATGCGGTGCTTTGGCTTTATTGGAACGATTTAAAACGCAACCCCAAAACTGCAAAGGATTTGCTACAACAGCGTGTAGAAATGCTAGATGATTCTTTATGGGGAACGACCCTTGCACAATATTTTTTAGGCAAATATTCAGTTAATCAATTACAAGAGCTGGTTGCTCAATTCGCTAAAGGGGAACCTTCAAAATATGCGGAAGTATTAACTGAAACTTATTTTTATCTTGCAAAACAACAACTCAATTTAAGCCAAATGGAACAAGCAAAGCTGCTGTTCAAATGGGCGATAGCAAATCACATTTATAACTTTGTTGAGTATCGTTTTGCACTGTTTGAATTGATGAAATTAAATCAATCAAACAAATAATGGCACTATTTGTATTACACAAATAAGTACTTCCTTAATGGAAGATGTGCCACAGGCTGTTGTGAAACGTAAAAACTTAACATTGTCTCCACATTGTAGAATCTACAGTAAACAACATTTTTATAACTAAACTCTATTGGTGAGTTTTCTTTTATATTCGAGTATTTAATGACTGAAACAAATATTAAATTTACAGACTTAGGTTTGCCTGAGTTCTTACTTAAAGCTATTTCTGACTTAGGTTTTGAAACACCTTCACCTATCCAACAAAGTTGTATTCCTTATCTTTTAGAGGGAAATGATGTGTTAGGTATGGCACAGACAGGAAGCGGTAAGACTGCGGCTTTTTCACTTCCTTTATTGGCACAGCTAGATCTAGGTAAAAAATATCCACAAATGTTAGTTATGGCGCCTACACGTGAATTAGCGATTCAAGTGGCTGATGCTTGCGAACAATTTTGTAAGTATGCGAAAGGTATCAACATCGTTACCCTTTACGGTGGGCAACGCTATGACATTCAATTACGCGCACTAAAACAAGGCGCTCAGGTTGTTGTGGGAACACCAGGACGCATTCTCGATCATATTCGTCGTGGTACTTTAGATTTATCGAATCTAAGTTTTATGGTACTAGATGAAGCGGATGAAATGTTGCGTATGGGCTTTATTGACGATGTAGAAACCGTTATGGCGGAATTGCCAGAGCAGCATCAAACCGCCCTTTTCTCTGCTACGATGCCTGAACCGATTCGTCGCATTACCAAGCGTTTTATGCTAGATCCAAAAGAGATTAAAATTAAATCCACGCAAACCACTAACCCAGATATCACACAAAGTTGTTGGTATGTACATGGATTCCGTAAAAATGAAGCCTTATTGCGTTTCTTAGAAGTGGAAAATTTCGATGCGGCAATTATTTTTACTCGTACTAAAACTGGCACTTTAGATGTAACAGAATTACTGGAAAAACACGGATTCCGTGTAGCGGCGTTAAACGGTGATATGACTCAGCAGTTGCGTGAACAAACCTTAGATCGCTTGAGAAATGGTAGTTTAGATATTCTTGTGGCAACAGATGTAGCTGCGCGTGGTTTAGATGTGGAACGTATTAGTCTTGTGGTGAACTATGATATTCCTTTAGATGCTGAATCCTATGTCCACCGTATTGGGCGTACTGGCCGTGCTGGTCGTTCTGGTAGAGCACTTCTCTTTGTTGAGCCAAAAGAGCGTCGTTTATTACGCAATATTGAACATTTAACTAAAAAACCAATTACTGAAGTAGAAGTACCAAATCACGAGGTTTTACAACAATGTCGTCGCGAAAAATTCCGTGCAAAAATTACTCAACAATTAGAGCATCATGATTTAGCGGTATATCGCAGCTTACTAGAAGATTTATTTACCGCGGATCAAGATCAAGAAGATATTGCCGCGGCCATGTTGATGTTGTTGCAAGGCAAACAAAAACTCATTTTACCGCCTGATCCTGTGATTGAACGTCGGGCGCAACGTGGTGAACGTGGCGAACGCCGTGACCGACACAGCCGTGAAAATCCACGTTCCGCAGAACGTCGTGGTTATGGCAATCCACAACCAATGGATTTATATCGCATTGAGGTGGGACGTGCCGACGGTGTGGATGTTCGGCATATCGTTGGCGCCATCGCCAACGAGGGCGATATTAACAGCCGCTATATTGGACACATTAAATTATTTGATGATTATTCCACCATCGAGCTACCACAAGGTATGCCGAAAGAATTGCTACGTAAATTCCAAAAAACACGCATTTTGAACAAACAAATTCAAATGTCTTTTGTGAAAGAAGTCGGAACTTCTCAAGGGAATGATTCTTATGAGCATAAAGGCAAGCGCAGACGTGATAAAAATAAATTCTCAAATGAACGTCAATTTAGAGAAAGAAAGCAACGTTCTTTTAGTGAAAAACCATCAAGAGAACGTCGAAAATAATATATTTGGGCACGATACATCGTGCCCTTTTTTCGTTATAATTAGGCGCAATTTTTTTCAGAAATTTATACTAATAAGGAAGATAAAATGATGCGGACACATTATTGCGGTGCATTAAACCGCAACAACCTTGGTCAAGAAGTTACATTAAGTGGTTGGGTTCACCGCCGCCGCGATTTAGGTGGTTTAATTTTTATTGATATGCGAGATCGCGAAGGCATTGTGCAAGTGTGTTTTGATCCAAAATATCAAGATACCCTTAGCGCCGCCGCCAGTTTGCGTAACGAATTTTGTATTCAAATTAAAGGGGAAGTGATCGCACGCCCTGATAATCAAATCAATAAAAATATGGCAACAGGTGAAGTGGAAGTGTTAGCCAAATCACTTTCAATCTATAACCCATCAGAGCCATTACCAATCGATTTCAATCAAAATAATACAGAAGAGCAACGCTTAAAATACCGTTATTTAGATTTACGTCGTCCAGAAATGGCACAACGTTTAAAAAACCGTGCAAAAATTACCAGCTATGTGCGCCGCTTTATGGACGAAAATGGTTTCTTAGACATTGAAACACCGATGCTAACCAAAGCCACGCCAGAAGGAGCGCGCGATTATTTGGTGCCAAGCCGTGTACACAAAGGAAAATTCTATGCCTTGCCACAATCACCACAATTGTTTAAACAGCTTTTGATGATGTCTGGCTTTGATCGTTACTATCAAATTGTGAAATGTTTCCGTGATGAAGATTTACGCGCAGATCGCCAACCAGAATTTACTCAAATCGATGTGGAAACTTCTTTCTTAACCGCTCCAGAAGTGCGTGCCATTATGGAAAAAATGATCCGTGGTTTATGGTTAGAACGTATTGGCGTTGATCTTGGTGAATTCCCAGTAATGACTTTCGCAGAAGCGATGCGCCGTTTTGGTTCAGACAAACCTGATTTACGTAACCCGTTAGAAATGGTGGACGTGGCAGATTTGTTGAAAGAGGTGGATTTCAAAGTCTTTAGTGGCCCAGCTAATGATCCTAATGGCCGTATCGCCGTTATTCGCGTGCCTAATGGTACTGAAATTAGCCGTAAACAAATTGATGAATATACGCAGTTTGTGAGCATTTATGGTGCAAAAGGTTTAGCTTGGTTAAAAGTGAACGATTTGGCGGCGGGTATGGAAGGTGTTCAAAGTCCAATTGCGAAGTTCTTATCTGAGCCTGTGTTAAAAGCCTTGTTAGAACGAGTTCAAGCACAAAATGGCGATATTTTATTCTTCGGTGCAGACAGCTACAAAGTGGCAACGGACGCGATGGGTGCACTACGTTTGAAATTAGGGCGTGATTTAGGATTAACTAAACTGGATGAATGGCAACCACTTTGGGTAATCGACTTCCCAATGTTTGAATTAGATGATGAAGGTGGTTTAGCCGCAATGCACCACCCATTCACTTCGCCTCGTGATTTCACCCCTGAGCAGTTGGAAGCAAATCCAATTAGCGCCGTTGCCAATGCCTATGACATGGTGATTAATGGCTACGAAGTGGGTGGCGGTTCTGTGCGTATTTTCGATCCGAAAATGCAACAAACCGTGTTCCGTATTTTAGGTATTGATGAACAGCAACAACGTGAAAAATTCGGTTTCTTACTTGATGCTTTAAAATTTGGTACACCGCCGCACGCAGGGCTTGCTTTTGGTTTAGACCGTTTAACCATGTTGCTAACGGGAACCGAAAATATCCGTGATGTTATCGCCTTCCCGAAAACTACGGCGGCAGCCTGTTTAATGACGGAAGCACCAAGCCCAGCCAATCCTCAAGCTTTGGCAGAGTTAGCAGTGCAAGTGGTAAAAGCGGAATAATTAAACAAGAATCAATGAAAGCGCGGTGTAACAACCGCCTTTCTTTTGGAGAATAAAAATGTCCTGCCCTCGTTCCTTAAAAATTATTTGCTGGTTGCATATCGGACTTTACACCTTAATTTTGCTCGGCACCTTCTTTTCATCAGATATTCACAATGAATTAGCTCAAAAATTCAGCTCGGAAAATGGTTTTATATGGGAAATGCTGCTATCGATCGGTCTTCTCGCTGCCATATTAGCCGCTTGCGTCTTGATGTTAAAAGGTCGGCGACTTGGTCGAACTATTTATGTTATCGCTAGCCTTTTATCGCTGCTAGACTTAATTCTGAGCGTTGAGCAATATACAGAAACGCTCCCCTCTATCATCATTCGCCTTGTGATTTTCTACTTTCTATTTCGTCAGCCTGTTACCATATATTTTGATCAGCCCTCAACGGCGAACAGTGAAAAACAACACTAAATTCGCACAGGTTTTCTATGCTGAAATATAAAAATCCTTATTCTGTATTAGTGCTTGTTTATGAAACAAAACACAACAAGGTTTTAATGCTTCAACGCCAAGATGATCCTTCATTTTGGCAATCTATTACAGGTACTATCGAAAATGAAGAAACGCCATTGCAAACAGCGATTAGAGAAGTTCGAGAAGAGATTGGGCTAGATGTGCAACAAGAAAAATTAAAACTCATAGACTGCAATCACAGCGTTAAATTTGAAATTTTCCCGCAATTTCGTCATAAATACGCACCACACATCAGCCATTGCACCGAGCATTGGTTTTTGCTTCCTTTACCAGAACAATATGAAATTCATTTAACCGAACATCTTGATTACCAATGGCTACCGCCGCAACAGGCGGTGGCGCTAACCAAGTCTTGGAATAACCGCGCTGCGATTGAAGAATATTTATTGATTTAAATTTAAGTAATTTACTTGTGATTAGTTGGTGCTTTTTTCCATATAGCATGGAGAAGGTATAAAAAATGTCTGTTATGTAAACATAGCAGACATTTTTATGCGTTAGTCCAGTTATGAACGTTTCATAATCTCGAAAAATTCATCATTGGTTTTTGCCATCATCAGTTTATCAATGAGGAATTCCATCGCTTCCACTTCTCCCATTGGATTGAGGATTTTGCGTAGAATCCACATTTTTTGTAGCTCTTCTGGTGTGGTGAGCAGATCTTCTTTACGTGTTCCTGAGCGGTTGAAATCAATGGCAGGGAAGACACGGCGCTCTGCGATTTTGCGTGAAAGATGCAGTTCCATATTCCCTGTGCCTTTAAATTCCTCAAAAATTACTTCATCCATTTTTGAGCCTGTATCTACAAGCGCCGTCGCAATAATGGTTAAGCTACCGCCTTCTTCCACATTACGAGCAGCACCAAAGAAGCGTTTTGGACGATGTAGTGCATTAGCATCAACACCACCAGAGAGAATTTTCCCCGATGCAGGTGTAACAGTATTATAGGCGCGTGCTAAACGAGTGATGGAATCAAGTAAAATAACCACATCTTTTTTATGTTCTACAGACCGTTTAGCTTTCTCAATTACCATTTCTGCAACTTGAACGTGGCGAGTGGCGGGTTCATCAAAAGTCGAAGCAATTACTTCGCCTTTTACCGAGCGTTGCATCTCTGTTACCTCTTCTGGACGTTCATCAATCAATAGAACAATTAATTCACATTCTGGGTAATTATGAGTAATGCTTTGCGCAATGTTTTGTAACAACATTGTTTTACCCGCTTTCGGCGGTGCTACGATTAGACCACGTTGTCCTTTCCCAATTGGAGAAGCTAAATCTAAAATACGAGCTGTTAAATCTTCGGTAGAACCATTACCTCTTTCCATTCTTAGACGGGAATTTGCATGAAGTGGCGTTAAGTTTTCAAATAAAATCTTGCTACGAGAGACTTCGGGTCTATCGTCGTTAACTTGATCAACTTTAAGTAGTGCAAAATAACGTTCACCTTCTTTTGGTGGACGAATTTTACCTTCTATTTTATCGCCAGTTTGTAGATTAAAACGTCTGATTTGACTAGGAGAAACGTAGATATCATCAGGGCCTGCAAGATAGGAACTATCGCCAGAACGTAAGAAACCAAAGCCATCGGGTAAAATTTCAAGAACGCCACCGCCGAAAATATCTTCACCGCCTTTAGCGTGTTGTTTTAATATGGCGAAAACAATGTCTTGTTTGCGTAAACGGGCAAGGTTTTCTAGGCCCATTTGTCCTTCACCAAGTTCCACAAGTTCGGAAACTGGTGTGTTTTTGAGTTCAGTAAGATGCATAATTTTTGAGAACTGTTGAGTTGATTTGATAAAAAGAAAGTTGAGCGAAACGCTTGAATTTTAAAACGACGCGTAAGGTATCATTAAACGTAATCACTGTCTAGTTTTGACACAAATTATTCTGTAAAAAATCAGGGTAAATCTTCATTTTGGGGATTTATTTAACCGTGTTATTCTTAGTGGCAAATTTTTTTAGGAAACTCATTATGTCCAAAAGTTATTTAACTGAACAATCTTTTCGTGATTTCCCCCTTCATTCTCTGATTTTAAGAGCATTGCAAGAAAAAGGCTTTGAATATTGCACACCAATTCAAGCGCTCAGTCTTCCCATTACATTAGCTGGGAGAGATGTGGCAGGGCAGGCACAAACTGGCACGGGAAAAACCATGGCATTTTTAACTGCCACATTTCATCATTTACTTTCTCAAAAAACATTGGAAGAGAGCAAACAGCCAAAGGCGTTAATTCTTGCTCCGACTCGAGAATTAGCAGTGCAGATTGGTAATGATGCGGCTTTTTTAGCTCAGGCAACAGGATTAAAAACCGCCTTGGCCTATGGTGGCGATGGTTATGACAAGCAATTAAAAGCCATTGAACAGGGTGTAGATATTTTAATTGGAACTACTGGCCGTGTGATTGATTATGTGAAGCAAGGTATTATCCGTTTGGATCAGATTCAAGTTGTTGTGCTAGATGAAGCAGACAGAATGTTTGATTTAGGCTTTATTCGAGATATTCGTTATTTATTGCGTAAATGCCCAGCGCCACAAGAACGTTTAACGATGCTATTTTCCGCAACCTTATCTTATAGGGTTCGAGAGTTAGCTTTTGAAGATATGAATGAGCCTGAATATATCGAAATTGAGCCTTTCCAAAAAACAGGACATCGCATTAAGGAAGAATTATTTTACCCGTCGAACCAAGACAAAATGGCGTTGTTGCTTACCTTGTTAGAAGAAGAATGGCCGGAGCGAGCCATTGTGTTTGCTAACACTAAGCACCGTTGCGAGGAAATTTGGGGTTATTTGGCTGCGGACGGTCATAGAGTTGGGTTATTAACTGGCGATGTAGCGCAGAAAAAACGCCTTGCCCTGCTCAAGCAATTTACCGATGGCGATTTGGATATTTTGGTGGCGACGGATGTCGCCGCTAGAGGGTTGCATATTTCTGATGTGACCCACGTATTCAACTACGATTTGCCCGACGATTGTGAAGACTATGTGCACCGCATTGGGCGTACTGGGCGTGCAGGAGAAAGCGGCGTTTCTATTAGTTTTGCCTGTGAAGAATATGCAATGAATTTACCTGCGATTGAACATTATATTTCGCATCAAGTTCCTGTGAGTCAATATGATCCCGAAGCATTATTAACGTTGCCAAAAGTTGCTCGTCGGCGGCATGGCTTTAACGCAATCAAAACTAAATCAAGAAAGTTTAATAATAAAAAATATTAAGATAACAACAGCTCCTTAAGGAGCTGTTAGTTTTTTAATCGGCAGAATAGTAAAGTTTACCAATCTCAATTTTTTGGCGACCATTCGCCTCACGCCATTTGTTTGTATCACGCAAGGAATACACGCAGCCGCAATACTCTTGCTGATAAAAACGCTCACGCTTGCTAATTTCAATCATCCGTTGCGAGCCACCGCCTTTACGCCAGTTGTAATCCCAATAGACCACGTCATCATATTTTTCGGCGGCACGGTGTCCACAGCCGTTGATTTGGTTCATATCTTTCCAGCGAGAAATCCCCAAACAGCTGGTAAACACAGGAAAGCCGTTTTCGTGGGCGTATTGTGCCGCTTTTTCAAATCGCATATCAAAGCACATGGTGCAACGAATGCCACGCTCTGGTTCATCTTCCATACCTTTAGCGCGGTCAAACCACTCTTGGCGATCGTAATCCGCATCAATAAATGGAATCCCCCATTTTTCCGCAAAGCGAATGTTCTCTTCCTTGCGGATCAAATACTCTTTGAGCGGGTGGATATTGGGGTTGTAGAAATAGATGGTAAATTCAATGCCTGAGGCGTGAATGGCTTCCATCACCTCCCCCGAACAGGGCGCACAGCAAGAGTGCAACAGCAATTTGTTGTGTCCGTTGGGAAGGGTTAATTTTTCACGCACAAAAGGGGCGTTCGGATCTTTACCCTTGCGGGTTTTCTTGGTTGGTTGTTGTTCTAGATTTTCTGTCATTTTTATCACTAAGTTTGAAATTTGCTCGATAAAACTCCCCTCTTTGCTAAAGAGGGGGACTCTCTTTAATATTTTCGATCCACCGACAAATATGCCAGTGAACTTAACGCCTGTTTAAACTCACTCTCAGGCAAAATGGCGATGGCATCGACGGCTTTTTGAGCTTCTTGTTTGGCTCGTTGCATCGTGTAATCCAGCGATTTTTGCTCGGACATAATGGCTAAAATCTCATCTAAGGCATCACGCTTGCCGCCCTGCTCAATGGCTTCACGAATTAACGCCGCTTGTTGCGGATTGCCATTTCGCATTGCGTGCAGAAGTGGGAGCGTTGGTTTGCCTTCGGCTAAATCGTCGCCGATATTTTTGCCTAATTTTTCAGCGCTGGCGCTATAATCCAATATGTCATCAACCAATTGGAATGCTGTGCCTAAATAGCGACCATATCGTTGTAGCGCCACCTCTTGGTCAGGTGTTGCCTGTGCAATAATCGCAGCACAATGGGTTGCTGCTTCAAATAGGCGTGCGGTTTTTCCATAAATAACCTTCATATAATTTTCTTCGGTTGTATCTGGATCATTTATGTTCATTAGTTGCTGCACTTCACCTTCTGCAATGACGTTAGTCGCATCAGACATAATTTTCAGAATAGGGAGAGAATTAAGTGCCGTCATTAACTGAAATGCTCGTGTATAAATGAAATCACCAACTAATACACTAGCCGCATTACCAAATTCAGCATTTGCGGTTGGATTACCACGTCGTAATTCGGATTCATCAACTACGTCGTCGTGAAGTAGAGTGGCAGTATGAATGAACTCAATAAAAATTGCACAAGTAATAGCTTCATTCCCGCTAAAACCAAGGGCTTTAGCCGCTAAAATAGCAATCATTGGGCGAATGCGCTTTCCACCACTTTGAATAATGTAGTAACCGAGTTGATTTATTAAGGTTACATCAGAATTTAATTGAGCCAAGATTTGAGCATTAGCTTGTTGCATATCTTGTTCAATAAGTTGTTGAATTTGGGTAAGACTAAGTAGATTGTCGGTATAGTTCATTTTCACCTTTAAATAATCTAGAGAGTTATAGAACAAAGCGAGCGGGATTGTATCGAATTTTCTATTAATTCTGAAATCAATTCAGAGAAATTGATACTTTTTTTATTTTATTCTAAATAATAACTTGCTCTTAGGTTGTTTTTTGCGTAGAATTCGCGACCTATTTTATGTGAATTTTGCGGTGCTTAGATAATTTCTATTTAAAGCACCATTATAGCGGAGTATATATGTACGCAGTTTTTCAAAGTGGCGGTAAACAGCACAGAGTAAGCGAAGGTCAAGTAGTTCGTTTAGAAAAACTTGAAGTGGCAACTGGTGAAACAGTTGAATTTGACTCAGTGTTAATGGTCGTTAACGGTGAAGATGTTAAAATTGGTGCCCCAGTTGTTGCTGGCGGTAAAGTAGTGGCTGAAGTAGTTGCACACGGTCGTGGCGATAAAGTAAAAATCGTTAAATTCCGTCGTCGCAAACACAGCCGTAAACAGCAAGGTCATCGTCAGTGGTTCACAGAAGTGAAAATCACTGGGATTCAAGCATAATTTCAGAGGAGATCAAGTAGATGGCAACTAAAAAAGCTGGTGGTTCAACTCGTAACGGTCGTGATTCTGAAGCTAAACGCCTTGGTGTTAAACGTTTCGGTGGAGAGTCTGTTTTAGCAGGTAGCATTATCGTTCGTCAACGTGGTACTAAATTCCACGCGGGTTCAAACGTAGGCATGGGCCGCGATCACACCTTATTTGCAACTGCAGATGGTAAAGTAAAATTTGAAGTAAAAGGCGATAAAAGCCGTCAATATGTAAGTATTGTTACTGAATAATTTTAACTATTCAAATTTAAAATGCCTCGCACAAATGCGGGGCTTTTTTGTTACTCAACATAAGCTGATATGTTCGGCTGGATAATTAAATGAAACACCAACCTATTTTAGGCTTTTTCTTAGCCTTTACCGCCGCTTGTATGTGGGGATCATTACCCATTGCGTTGCAACAAGTGCTACAAACAATGAATGCAGAAACGATTGTTTGGTTTCGCTTTTTGGTTGCTTCTGTAGGATTGTTTTTCCTTTTAAAAATCACGAATAGTCTGCCGAGAGTGGGTAACTTTCGTTCGCAACATTGGTTATTGCTATTATTGGGTGTGGTGGGATTATCTTGTAATTTTTTTCTCTATAATATTGCTTTGTTATATATTCCTCCCACAACGAGCCAAATTTTTAGTCCCATTTCTTCTTTTGGCATGTTGATTGCAGGCGTTTGGTTATTTAAAGAAAATTTCGCCAAACATCAAAAAATTGGCTTGTTACTGCTGATTTTCGGATTATTGCTTTTTTTCAATCAGAAACTAAACGATTTTGTGCAATTTAACAGTTACGTAAAAGGCATTTTAATTTGTCTCTGTGCTTGCCTGATTTGGGTTGTGTATGGCATTGCTCAAAAACTATTATTGCGTCATTTGAGTGCACAACAAATTTTGTTACCTATTTATATAGGCTGTTGTTTGGTATTTTTGCCTGTGGCGGATTTTTCCCTCGTTTTAGCATTAACGCCTTTTCAATTAGCTTGTTTGTTATTTTGTTGTTTAAATACCTTGATTGGCTATGGTTGTTATGCGGAGGCACTGAATCGCTGGAATATTACAAAAGTGAGTGTGGTGGTCACGCAAATTCCTATTTTGACATTAATTTTTTCTGAAATTTTACATTTCTTTGCTCCCGATACATTTATGTATGAAAATTTAAACAGCTTAAGTTATTTAGGGGCGTTAACCGTGGTAAGTGGTGCATTATTATCAGCAATTGGACACAAATTTATAAAGGTGAAAAAACAATGAAATTTATTGATGAAGCTTTAATCCGAGTTGAAGCTGGAGACGGCGGTAACGGCTGTATTAGCTTCCGTCGTGAAAAATATATCCCGAAAGGTGGTCCTGATGGTGGCGACGGCGGCGATGGCGGCGACGTCTATTTAGAAGCTGATGAGAACCTCAACACTCTTGTGGATTACCGATTTGAAAAACGTTTTGCCGCCAAACGAGGGGAAAATGGACGCAGCGCCAACTGTACAGGTCATCGTGGTGAAGACATCACTTTGCGTGTCCCCGTCGGTACTCGAGCTATTGATAATGATACCAAAGAAGTGCTAGGCGACTTAACTAAGCACGGTGCCAAAATGCTGGTCGCCAAAGGTGGCTATCACGGCTTAGGCAATACACGCTTTAAATCCTCGGTCAATCGTGCTCCTCGCCAAAAAACCAACGGTACATTAGGTGAAAAACGTGATTTGCAGTTGGAATTAATGTTACTTGCCGATGTGGGAATGCTTGGTTTACCGAACGCAGGAAAATCGACGTTTATCCGAGCGATTTCCGCCGCTAAACCTAAAGTGGCAGATTATCCATTTACCACATTAGTGCCAAGCTTAGGGGTAGCTCGTATTGATGCTAACCGCAGTTTTGTGGTTGCGGATATTCCTGGTTTGATCGAAGGGGCATCAGATGGGGCGGGCTTAGGTATCCGTTTTTTAAAACATTTAGAACGTTGCCGTGTGTTGGTGCATTTGGTGGATATTGCTCCGATAGATGAAAGTGATCCTGCGGATAATATTGCGATTATTGAATCGGAGTTATACCAATATAGCGAAGCGTTAGCGACAAAACCACGCTGGTTAGTGTTTAATAAAATGGACACAATGAGCGATGAGGATGCACAAATATTAGCAGAGCGTATTGTTGATCGTTTGGGTTATAAAGAAAAGTATTATCTTATTTCGGCCATTGCTGGCAAAAATGTTGCACAACTTTGTTTGGATATAATGGATTTTATTGACTCTCACCCTCGTGAAGAAGCTAAGGCGTTTGAAAAAACCAATGAAATTAAATTTAAGTGGGAGGATTATCATCGAGAACAATTAGCAGAACATCAATTCGATGATGAAGAAGATTGGGATGATGATTGGTCAGAGGAGGATGAAGATGGGGTGGAATTTAAATAAACGTTGCTTTTTTATATGCTCTATTGAGGTTGAATAATCCACTTAACGCTAAGTCCTTGTTTTTTTTTTTGTATTTTGCTATAATTCGATCGCTTTTTTAGCAAAAACTCTATAACGAACGAATTAAAAAAGGATTAAATATGAAAAAGACAATCATTGCATTAGCAACGGTGGCAGTGTTTGCTAGCTCAGCAAATGCTGCAACAGTATTTGAAAAAGACGGCACAAAAGTTGATGTAAACGGTGAAATCGGCGTTGCATTAACTAAATTTAAAAATGAACGTGTTGACTTAGTGAACCATGAATCAAAATTACAATTCAATGTATCTCATAAAATTAATGACAATTTAAGCGCTCTTGGTGGTGTTGAAATTGGTTTTGAAGATGAAAATGATCCACGCAATTTTGGTAACCCAAAATTAAATAAACTTTTCGCTGGTTTTGATGTAAACAACGTGGGTAAATTCACATTTGGTAAACAATCTACCAATGGTGATGATGTGTTGTTAAACAATCATGCGCATTATTTCAAAGCAGAAAACAACTTATTCGCTGATGCAGATAAATCAGTTAAATTCCGCTCTGCAGATATGCATGGTTTTGGCTTTGGTTTAGATTATGCGTTTGGTGACTCCGCACGAAACAATACTTCATTAGAAATTGATGATGATACGGAATATAAAGATAAATACGTTTATCAAGCGTCCCTTTTTTATAAAGGGGACTTGTCACAAAACATCTCCTTAGATTTAGCTACGGGATATTTTGTTGATAAATCTAATTTAAACACTACAACTAAAACTGCTTTTCAGTCCTCTGGCTGGCGAGTAGCAAGCCAAATTACTTTTGGTCCAGTAGCTTTTGGTGCAGAATATGGTCAAACTATTTTCAAAGAGAAACTCCCTGCTGAATTCAAAGCAAGAACGATTACAGATTTTTTAGTGGGAGCATCTTATCAAATTGCGGAACCCATGAAAGTTTATGCACAATGGCAAAGAGGTGAAACTAGACAACATGGTGACGAAATTAATTATGTTGAAAATGGTACTATAGTACATTCTTATCATACTCTACCAAATAGTAAAATTCAAAGTGATACTTTTGTTTTAGGTAGTGATTATAAATTTAACTCAAATGTTATTGTTTATGCTGAATTTGCACGTGAAGTTGAGAAAGACAAGAGAACTATCGAACATAACTACGGTTCCCCTACTACTCCGCAGAATGTTACACGAGAGGTGCTTAAAGGAACAAAAGTAACAGATAATCGCTTTGGTGTAGGTTTACGTGTATTATTCTAATTGATTATTAGATTTCTAGTGTCAAAAGGTTGAACTTATGTTCAACCTTTTTTATCCCTTATTTTTCATACCAAATTCTATTGATATATAACCGCACTTTACCTGATGGTGTATCCACCAAAATCTCATCGTCAACACTTTTACCAATCAATGCTCTAGCCACAGGGGAGTCAATAGAAATCCAATTTTTGCTTGGATCGAATTCATCGCAACCCACAAGACGATATTGCTTGATTTCGCCTTGTTCATTTTCCAGCTCTACCCAAGCGCCAAAAAATACTTTTCCTTCTTGTTTGGGGTGATAATCTACAATTTGTAGCACTTCTAAGCGTTTAGTTAAAAAGCGTACTCGGCGGTCAATCTCTCTCAACCGCCGTTTACCATAGATATATTCTGCATTTTCGCTACGATCACCCAAGGCGGCAGCATCTGAAACCGCTTGGGTTACTTTAGGACGTTCTTCTTTCCACAAAAATTTGAGTTCTTGATCTAAAGCGTTCCAACCAGTGCGAGTGATGTAATTTGATTTTGCCATTTTTCTTCTTGGTTATGTAAAAGTGCGGTTAGTGTAACGAAGCTTTTGCAGAAAGGAAAGCCTACCATTTTCCCCTAAAAACCAGTATTCTATGGCGAATTTTTTATGCTTAATTTAGAAAGAAAAACTATGTTTAATCAACAAATCAGTCAAATTATTGCTACTGAACTTAGCGTTCAGTCTCAACAAATTCTTGCCGCTATTCAACTGGTTGATGAGGGCAATACTATTCCTTTTATTGCTCGTTATCGTAAAGAGGTTACTGGTGGGCTAGATGACACTCAACTACGCCATTTTGAAACCCGTTTGATCTATTTACGTGAATTGGAAGACCGCCGTCAAACCATTTTGAAATCTATTGAAGAACAAGGCAAACTCACTGACGAGTTACGCACCCAAATCCAACAAGTCCAAAGCAAAACCGAACTTGAAGATCTCTATTTACCTTACAAACCAAAGCGCCGCACCAAAGGGCAAATCGCCATTGAAGCAGGGCTTGAGCCCTTGGCGGATTTACTTTGGAATAGCCCTGAAAATGATCCAGAAACCACCGCACTTTCTTTCGTAGACAGTGAAAAAGGTATCGCTGACGCCAAAGCCGCCTTAGACGGAGCAAAATACATTTTAATGGAACGCTTTGCCGAAGAGGCTGCCTTGCTCGCAAAAGTGCGGACTTATTTGCAACAAAGTGCGGTCATTTTTGCCAAAGCCTTGGAAGGCAAAGAAGCAGAAGGGGCAAAATTCCAAGATTATTTTGATCACCAAGAATTATTGAAAAATGTGCCATCGCACCGTGCACTTGCCATGTTTCGTGGGCGTAACGAAGGCATTCTGCAATTAGGCTTAAATGCGGATCCCGAACAAGAAGAAGGTGTACGTCAAAGTTACTGTGAAGAAATTATCCGCAACCATTTAGGCGTGCGTTTCACGGGGCAGCCTGCGGATAAATGGCGTGAGCAAGTGATTGCATGGACGTGGAAAATTAAAGTTGCTTTACACCTCGAAACCGAATTAATGGCAAGTTTGCGTGAAAAAGCGGAAGAAGAAGCCATTGATGTATTTGCTCGCAATCTGACCGCACTGTTAATGGCGGCACCTGCTGGGGCGAAAAATACCATGGGCTTAGACCCAGGGTTACGTACAGGGGTGAAAGTCGCTGTTGTGGATAACACAGGTAAATTACTCGCCACTGACACCATTTATCCACACACGGGGCAAATGGACGCCGCCATGGCAACCCTTTATCGTCTCATCAAAACCCATCAAGTGGAATTAATCGCCATTGGTAACGGCACCGCCTCTCGTGAAACCGAGCGTTTTGCCAAAGAGGTGATCAAAGCCATTGAGGGCAACAAACCGCAAACCGTGGTAGTGAGCGAGGCTGGCGCCTCCGTATATTCTGCTTCCGAATTAGCCGCAACGGAATTTCCTGAGCTAGACGTGTCCTTGCGTGGAGCGGTATCCATTGCTCGTCGCTTGCAAGATCCCCTTGCCGAGCTGGTGAAAATCGAACCAAAAGCCATTGGTGTGGGGCAATATCAGCATGATGTCAATCAAAGCCAATTAGCCCGTAAATTAGATGCGGTGGTGGAAGACTGTGTTAACGCCGTTGGTGTGGATTTAAACACCGCCTCTGCCCCATTATTGGCACGTGTGGCAGGCATGACCAAAACCCTTGCACAAAATATTGTTGCCTATCGTGATGAAAACGGACGTTTCGACAGTCGTGAACAACTGAAAAAAGTGCCCCGTTTAGGTCCAAAAGCCTTTGAACAATGTGCAGGCTTTATGCGAATTGCCGCAGGGAAAAACCCACTGGATGCCTCAGGCGTGCACCCAGAAGCCTATCCCGTCGTGGAAAAAATTCTGCAAGCCACCGAGCAATCAATCCAAGATCTCATGGGGAACGCCAGTGCCGTTCGTCAGCTCGATGCGAAAAAATTTATTGATGCGCAATTTGGTTTACCAACGGTGCAGGATATTTTCAAAGAATTGGAAAAACCGGGGCGTGACCCACGAGGTGAATTTAAAACCGCCACTTTTATGGACGGCGTGGAAGACATCAACGACCTGAAAGCAGGCATGATCTTAGAAGGCACCGTGACCAACGTAACCAACTTTGGTGCTTTTGTGGACATTGGCGTGCATCAAGACGGTTTAGTGCATATTTCTTCGTTGTCGGATAAATTCGTGGAAGATCCTCACCAAGTGGTGAAAACGGGCGACATTGTGAAAGTGAAAGTGCTGGAAGTGGATGTACCTCGCAAACGTATTGCCCTGACTATGCGCTTAGAGGAAAGTGCGGTGAAAAACAGCGAAAAATCGGACCGCAATGGGAAAGTAAATCCTAAAAACAGTCCTAACAAACGCCCCAATTTTGGCAACAACGCCTTTGCCGATGCGTTGAAGAATTGGAAAACTCGTTAACAAAACAGAAGCTTCTAGTCACTGTGTGATGATTTAGACTGGAAATTTTTGTATAAATTAATCGCTATTTTGCATCAGGATAAATTCGAGCAATTCAAATAATTAATTGTTCGAATTACTTTTTTTAAGGTAAAATTCGCGTTTCTTTTTTCTTTTTTAAGGTTATACATAATGAACAAAAGTGTTTTTGTTGTTGGATTTATGCTATTCGCTATTTTCTTTGGCGCAGGCAATTTAATTTTTCCACCAAAACTTGGTTTAGACAGTGGCGGTGATTTTTGGGCATCTATTGCAGGCTTTGTGGTAACTGGCGTGGGGTTACCTCTTATTGGGATTATCGTCAGCGGATTTTATCAAGGTGGTTATAAAGCGGTGTTAAACCGTGTTCACCCTTGGTTTTCCGTAGCCTTCTTAACAGCGATTTATCTTGCAATTGGTCCGTTCTTCGCTGGTCCGCGTACTGGCGCTACCGCTTATGAAATGGCGATTCTGCCTTTTTTAAGTGATCCTAATTGGTTATCTCTACTGATTTTCACAGTCTTTTATTTTGGATTGGCCTTATGGTTAAGCTTAAATCCATCAAAAATGGTAGATCGTATAGGCTCTGTATTAACACCAATCTTATTAATTTCTATTATTGCATTAGTCGTTAAGGCTTACATTTTATTCTCTGCAGATGCCGTACCTGCGTCTGTAATTCCTAAAGAAAACGCCTTTATAGGTGGTGTTCTAGAAGGTTATTTCACTATGGACGCTTTAGCTTCTTTAGCATTTTCCGTCATTGTGTTGAACGCGATTAAATCTAAAGTGAATAATCAGTCTGAATTAATTAAACAAACGACTTTCGCAGCTATTATTGCGGCGGTAGCACTAGGTTTAATTTATGTGGCTTTAGGTTGGATTGGTAACAATTTACCTGTCAGTGCAGAAACACTCGCGGATCTAAATTCAAAAGGACAAAATATTGGTACTTATATTTTAAATACCGCCGCCACTGCAACTTTTGGTGATTTAGGTCGTATTATTTTAGGCTTGATTGTTTCGGTAGCTTGTTTAACCACAACTGTCGGTTTAGCTGTTTCTGTAAGTGAATATTTCAATGAAATTTTTCCTAAAATTTCATACAGATCTTACGTTATTTTATTTATTTTGATTAGCTTCGGATTAGCTAACCAAGGTTTAAGTGCTGTAATTAGTAAATCTGTCCCTGTGTTATTAGTGCTTTATCCAATTTCTATGACCATTATTTTCTTGATGTTAGTAAACTTAGTATTGCCTTTATCGCTCTTAGCACAGCGTATTTCACTTGGTTTAGTAACCATCGTGTCAATTTTATCTGTTGCTGGTGTTGAGTTTATGGCGAGCTTACCATTGAAAAATTTATCTATGGAATGGCTACCATTTGCTTTGGTTGGTTGTGTCGTGGGTTATGTGCTTGGTAAAGTAACTAAAGCTGAATAATTGATTGTTAAGTGAGTTGAATAGCGTATTAGATTTTAGTTTAATACGCTATTTTTTTAGTAGGACAATATTATTCTCGTGCTAGATTATTCTTTATCCCCACCGCACTTTCCAATATAATCAACAGCGTTTCCCTATTTATTTCTAACTTTAATTAAGAAGCCATTATGACAAAATTCAACGTAAAAACCTTCCAAGGAATGATCCTTGCCTTACAAGATTACTGGGCAAACCAAGGCTGCGTGATTGTGCAGCCCTTTGATATGGAAGTGGGTGCAGGCACATCTCACCCGATGACCTGTTTAAAAGCTCTCGGCCCTGAACCAATGGCAGCGGCTTATGTACAACCATCACGCCGCCCAACAGACGGTCGCTACGGCGAAAACCCAAACCGTTTGCAACATTATTACCAGTTCCAAGTGGTGATCAAACCGTCGCCAGATAATATCCAAGAGCTATACCTAGATAGCTTAAAAATGCTCGGCTTCGACCCAACCCAAAACGATATTCGTTTCGTGGAAGACAACTGGGAAAACCCAACCCTAGGGGCGTGGGGCTTGGGCTGGGAAGTGTGGCTAAACGGCATGGAAGTGACCCAATTTACTTACTTCCAACAAGTGGGCGGTTTGGAATGTAAACCTGTCACAGGTGAAATCACTTACGGCTTAGAGCGTTTAGCGATGTACATTCAAGGCGTGGACAGCGTGTACGATCTCGTGTGGTCAGACGGCCCACTCGGCAAAACCACCTACGGCGATGTATTCCACCAAAACGAAGTGGAGCAATCCACCTACAATTTCGAATACGCCAACACCGATTTCTTATTCTACTGCTTCGACCAATACGAAAAAGAAGCCAGCGAACTCTTGGCTCTCGAAAAACCGCTACCGTTGCCAGCCTACGAACGCATTTTAAAAGCCGCCCACAGCTTCAACTTGCTTGACGCACGCAAAGCAATTTCCGTGACCGAACGCCAACGTTACATTTTACGCATCCGTGCCTTAACCAAAGGCGTTGCCGAAGCCTACTACGCCAGCCGTGAAGCGTTGGGGTTCCCGGGGTGTAAGAAGTAATTTGTTTAAATGTATGGTTTCAAAGAAAAAATTTCCAAGGAAGAACTCTCTCAATTAGAAAATCGAGCGGTTTTTTCAGGGCGTATTCACCCAATTGATACCCTAGAAAAAGCCAATAATGCGTTAAAATTCTTAATGAGTGAAAAAGTCGTTGGCTTTGATAGTGAGTGGAAACCTTATTTTGGAAAGGGCAGAAAATATTCGGAAGTCGCATTAATTCAAATTTCAACTGAAACGGATGCCTATTTGTTTTGCACAAATAAAATAGGTATGCCATCAGGTTTGGCTTGGCTTTTAAGCTCACCGAAGATTAAAAAAATTGGAATTAGCCTACAAGATGATTATCAAAGCATTCAATTACTCACAGGCGATTTTCCTTTTGCTGGATTTATCGATTTACAGGATCTCGCCCCAGAGTTTGGCATTAAAGATAAAGCATTGCGTAAAATTTATGCTATTTTATTCAATGAAAAAATCTCAAAGGCACAACAAACATCAAATTGGGAAAGTCCGCATTTATCCAAAGCACAGCTCAAATATGCCGCACTTGATGCCTATGCGTGTTTGAGAATTTACCAACATTTAATGACAATTCGTAAGGAAACAACAATGAAACCTGTTTTATATTTTGCTGATTGGTGCCCCGACACTGCCCCTTTTGTTTCAACGCTACAACAGTTAAACGTAGACTATATTCCTTTTGACATCACCAAAAGCGGGGCAGCACTCAAAGCCTTTTTAAAATTAAGAGATACCCTGCCAGCCTTCGAGCAAGTCAAAACCAAGGGCAATATTGGTATTCCAGCCTTATTGCTGGAAAATCAACAGATTATTTTAGACATCAACGAACTTGATAACTTTTTTAACGTATAGGAAAACAATATGAAACTCTGGCACTCAACCACAAGCCCATATGTTCGCAAAGTAATGGCGGTGATTAAATATCATCAACTGGACGATCACATTGAATTGCAAACCATTCAAGCTGCCTTTGATCCTAATTCCCCTCACAACCAAGATAATCCCCTTGGTCGTGTGCCTGCGTTGCAATTAGACAACGGCGAGTGGCTTTACAACAGCCAAGTAATTGCGGAATATCTCGATGATCTTGGTGCCAAAAGTTCGCACAAACCTCGTCTTCTGTCACAAGGTGATGCACGTTGGACACAATTACAACTGCACGCCCTTGCCGACGGCATTATGGAAAACACCCTACCGATGATCGCTGAGCGTTTCTTCCGCCCTGAAAATGAGTGGTGGACAAGCCGCCATCAGCAGGTTATCGACCGCAATCTTCGCAGTTTCAACGAACTTGAACGTCAACTTGTCTCTTTCAGCGACGAGCTAAATTTAGGTACCATTTCCGCTGTTTGTGTGATTGACTGGTTTGTGATGCGTGCCGCTAAATTGAGCGTCAATTTAAGCGAAACCGCCCCACACTTGGTGGATTGGGCGAAAAAAATGAACGCAAAATATCCAGAATTGAGGGAAACACAGCCGAAGTAGTGGCAGGCGGTCAGATTTTTGGAAAAATTTGCAAAAGGTGGAAATGCGGCGACTGTGATAATAACTAACGAAAATTCAAAAGATTTTATCCAAGAAATTTCTGCTTTGATCCAATCGTCTAAACAGCGAATGGCGACGGCGGTAAATGCAGAGCTTACCTTGCTTTATTGGCATATTGGACAACGCATTAATCAATATGTATTGCAAGGTGAGCGTGCCGAATATGGCAAGGATATTATTCCTAATTTATCAAAACATTTAACGAAAGAATTTGGCAAAGGTTGGAGCCCAAGAAATTTGGGCTATATGATGCAGTTTGCAAGTAGTTTACCTGACTTAAACATTTTGCAATCACTGATTGCACAATTGAGTTGGACGCATTTTACCAAGCTGTTAGCCATTGATGAGCCAATCAAACGTGAATTTTACGCCACAATGACTGCTCAAGAGCGTTGGATTAGCCTACATTATTTACATCGCCGACTGTATTGCCAAACAAAGAAGTGTTGAAATAGCGATTACATTTGGTGGTGGAAAGAGATAAATAAAAAGTCGTTGAATTTGATTATATTTTTTAATTAGTTAGTACCCATATAACAGAAATTTTGCTTGAGGAGGAAAATATGTCAAAGCCTATCAATGCACCTTATATTCAAGAAATTATCCAAAAAACCAACGGATTAGGTTATATGGAAATTAAAGGGCAAACAGCAGAAGAACGGAAGCAGGATTTAATACTACAAATTCAAAGAAAATTGGCGAGACATAAAAATGACGATAGAGAAAATAGTCATCACAGAGGCTAAAATTCACGCACTTTTTGTGGAAATTAGCAAAGAGTTGGGATTTAGCGATGATGATATTCTTCATCATTCAGCGAATATTGCTGATTTAATTGAAATGTGGACTGAGCAGAAATTTATTGAGGTTTATAAAGAAAATATAGATCGTGTGTTTGGTAGAATAAAAGATAGTAGTTTGGCTAAAGGGGCTGTTCCTTATTATTTGGGGATTTATCATGCAAGAGTAGATAAAAATAACGAAAATGACCCATTGATTGTTTTAACATTTCGTTCAGAGCGTGAGGACAATATTGCAGAAATTCGATTTATGGCAACTCACGATATTTTGTTTGGTACAGTTTCAGATAAACTTTTCCAACAAAGAATGAAAGCGATTCGTCAGAAAATTGATGAATTAGTTCAGCGTGGAAATATTTAAAAATTTATCGTGACTGAGGCTTGCAAAATACGAGCAAGGAGCAGACAAAAAACCACCGCTTGGCATTATTCTTTGTACATTGAAAAAAGCGGAACAGGTGGAGTTGCTCGATTTAAAACAGAGTGATATTCATATCGCCGAATATATGGCGGTGTTGCCAAGTAAAAAAGTGTTGGAACAGTGATTACATTTGGCGGTGGAAAGGGCGAAGGAACGTTTTTGGGCTGTGAGTGAATAACTACAAGGGGTGAGATCTTGTAGAAAAAGTGCAAAAATAAGGAGAACAAAATGCGACCATCTGAATTACTCTCTAAACATCGCCAACAAATTTTGTCCCTGTCGGCACAATTTAATTTTGCTAATCCACGTATTTTTGGATCGGTTCTCAATGGCTCTGATACAGAGAGTAGCGATCTAGATTTGCTAGTTGAGCCTATGCCTAAAACCACAATGTTCGACTTATGTGGCTTGAAAGATGAATTGGAAACCTTACTCGGCATAAAAGTGGATATTCTCACGCCACGCAGTTTGCCAGCGAAATTTCGTGAGCAAGTACCACAAGGGGATAAGTCTGTATAGATGTTAAAACGAAGATTACATTGTTAATGGAAAGTACAAATTTGTATTAAAAATTAAGAAATATAATAATGAAAAAATTTACTTTTATTGATTTATTTGCAGGCATTGGTGGATTTCATCTAGCAATGGAAAGTTTAGGTGGAGAGTGTGTTTTTGCATCTGAAATAGATGAATATGCAAGAAGGACCTATGAATATAATTTCAAGAAAAGTAATCCTTCACTCTTTTCTAATAACCTTTTTAATGATGATATTAGAAAAATTAGCCCTTTTGATTTACCTGATTTCGATGTGCTTTGTGCAGGGTTCCCTTGCCAGCCATTCAGTCAAGCTGGATATAAACGAGGGTTTAATGACATGCATAAATCAGAGCGTGGAAATTTATTTTTCAACATTGTTGAGATTTTAGAAGCAAAAAGACCTAAAGCATTTTTTTTAGAAAATGTTAGGGGAATCGTTAATCACGATGGTGGAAAAACATTTAAGATCATTCGTGATATTTTGGAGAATGAGCTAGGTTATAGCTTTTATTTTCAGATCATTAAGGCTTCTGATTTTGGTTTACCCCAATTAAGACCAAGAGCATTTATGATTGGTTTTAGAGATGATCAATTATTAAGTAACTTTTCTTTTCCGAAACCTGTTCCATTAAAATTCACAATGTCTGATGTATGGGGGGGGAAGTGTGATAGAGATATAGGTTATACATTACGAGTTGGCGGACGCGGATCTAAAATTGGAGATCGTAGAAACTGGGATCATTATTTAGTTAATGGAGAGGTTCGTCAGATAATGCCAGAACAAGCAAGAAAGATACAAGGATTTCCTGATGATTTTGAATTTCCTGTACCTAAATCTCAAGCAATGAAACAACTAGGCAATAGTGTAGCAGTTGATGCAGTAAGAGCTTGTGGGGAAAGAATGATTGAGTATATGAACTTTTTAGATCACATAAATGGAGAAGATGAAGTGAAAAGAACTAAAAATAAAGGTGAGTGGACAGAGCTTTATACTTTCTTAAAATTATTAACAGATCAAAAAATTCATCTTGCAGATAAAGATCTTAATCCAATTCAAGACTTCTTCAAAGTGAAGAAAGTAACCACGCTAAATATCCAGCAAGATTGCTATTTATCGGAGAATGATACTGTTCAAATTGAGAATAAAAAAACAGGCGAAACACATCAAGTTAAAACATCATCATTTTTAAATCAGGCAGTGTTAGGTTCGCTAGCAGAAAGTATAAAAAATGGACGTAGCACTTTTGATATACCTGATTTCCATATCATTAGTAATCAGCTAGGTGTTACGTTGATTAAAGGCGGAAACTCTAATCAAAAAGCAGATATTGTTCTAGATATTGAGAATGAAAATGAGCAATATACAGGGCAAGGATTTGGTATTAAATCTTATTTAGGAAGTGATCCAACCTTATTAAATGCTTCTGGAAATACGAACTTTATTTATAAGGTAAAAAATTTATCAGCTGATTTGCTAGATGAAATCAATGCAATTAACACCAAAACAAAATTAAAAGATCGTATATCTGCGATCTATCATAATGGTGGAAGTTTAAAATTTGAACGAGTTGAGCAAATAACAATGGGTTATAATCTTGATCTCGTTGATAGTATTATGCCTAGACTTGTAGCAGAAATGCTACTTGAATTTCATAAGAATAGAACGAATACGCTAGATGAAAACTTAAATGCTATTTTTGAACAAAATCCTATGCTATTTATCACGGATTTAGATGGTTTAAAAATTAAAGTTAAGAAATTATTGGTTGCGATCCTTCTAGGATTTTTTGCAGGATCAAAATGGAATGGGCAATATCTTGCTAACGGAACGATTGTAGTAAAAAGCGATGGCTCGCAAATTGCCTACCATATAACGGATTTAGAGAGTTTAGAAAGCTATCTTTATGAAAATATCCGTTTTGATACCCCTTCTACAACTCGCCACAGGTATGGTTCATTGATTGCAGAAAATGGGGAACTTTACTTCAAATTAAATTTACAACTTAGATTTTAGAAATAGAGAAAACAATGACAACACAAAACTTCCTCGCCGAGATCGGCACTGAAGAGTTGCCACCGAAGGCACTCAAAAAATTAGCGACTGCGTTTGCAGAGAATATGGAATTGGAGCTGAACCAAGCGGGTTTGGCGTTTGACAGCGTGCAATGGTTTGCCGCACCACGCCGTTTGGCGGTGAAGGTGTTGGGCTTAGCCACCAGCCAGCCAAGCAAAGAGATTGAAAAGCGTGGGCCGGCGGTGTCGGCAGCGTTTGATGCGGAAGGCAAGCCAACCAAAGCCGCAGAAGGCTGGGCGAAAGGCTGTGGCATTGCTGTTGAGCAGGCGGAACGCCTTGCCACCGACAAAGGCGAATGGTTGGTGCATCGTGCGGTGATCGAAGGGCAGCCGACCAAAAACTTACTGAAAGACATTGTGGCAAATGCCTTGGCGAAATTGCCAATTCCAAAACCAATGCGTTGGGCAGACAAAACCGTGCAATTTATCCGCCCTGTTCATACGGTTACGATGCTGCTTGGCGATGAGTTAATCGCAGGCGAAATTTTGGGCGTAGAGAGCGGTCGCACCATTCGTGGTCACCGTTTCTTAGGCGAACGTCAATTTGAAATTACCCACGCTGATCAATATCCGCAATTATTGGCGGAAAAAGGCTCGGTCATTGCGGATTTCAACCAACGTCGTGAAATGATCTTGGCAAAATCACAAGAAAAAGCGACCGCTTTAGGTGGTGTGGCGGACATTGAAGACGATTTGCTCGATGAAGTGACTTCTCTCGTTGAATATCCAAACGTGTTGGCGGCAAAATTTGAAGAGCGTTTCCTTGCCGTGCCAGCGGAAGCCTTGGTTTATACGATGAAAGGCGACCAAAAATATTTCCCAATTTACGATAAAGACGGCAAATTATTACCGCACTTTATTTTTGTGTCGAACATCAACCCTGATGATCCAAGCAAGATCATTGAAGGGAACGAAAAAGTGGTTCGCCCACGTTTAACCGATGCGGAGTTCTTCTTCAAAACCGACTTAAAACAGCGTTTGGAAGATCAGTTACCACGTTTAGAAACCGTGCTATTCCAACAACAGCTCGGCACCTTGCGTGATAAAACCGCTCGCATTGAGCAACTCGCAGGCGAAATTGCCAAACAAATCGGGGCGGACGAAGCCAAAGCCAAACGGGCTGGCTTGTTGTCAAAATGCGATTTGATGACCAATATGGTGTTTGAATTTACCGACACCCAAGGCGTAATGGGTATGCACTACGCCCGTCACGATGGCGAAGATGAAGAAGTGGCGGTAGCGTTGAACGAGCAATATATGCCACGTTTTGCGGGCGATGAGTTGCCGAAATCGTTGGTGGCAAGTTCGGTGGCGTTAGCGGACAAATTCGACACACTCACAGGTATTTTCGGTATCGGTCAGCAGCCAAAAGGCAGTGCCGACCCATTCGCTTTACGCCGTGCCGCACTCGGTGCGTTACGCATTATCGTGGAGAAAAACTTACCGCTTGATCTGAGTGATTTAGTACAAAAATCTGCCGTGTTGTTTGGCGATAAACTCACTAATAAAAACGTAGTGGACGAAGTAGTAGACTTTATGCTCGGGCGTTTCCGTGCGTGGTATCAAGACGAAGGTATTGCCGTGGACGTAATTCAAGCGGTACTCGCTCGCCGTCCAACCAAACCATCTGATTTCGATGCTCGTGTACGTGCGGTGTCGCACTTCCGCAACTTAGATGCAGCGGAAGCTTTGGCGGCAGCAAACAAACGTGTGAGCAACATTCTTGCCAAAGCGGACATTGCAATCGCTGCCGTTGATCTGACCGCTTGCGTGGAACCTGCGGAGAAATCCTTGGCGGAAAGCGTGCTGGCGTTGGAAAAAGACATTCTGCCATTGATTGCCAACGGCGATTATACGGCGGTGTTGGATAAACTAGCCAGCCTGCGTCAGCCTGTGAATAACTTCTTCGACAACGTAATGGTAAATGCCGAAGACCAAAAACTTCGCCAAAACCGCTTAGCCATTTTAAACGCCCTGCAAAACTTATTCTTGCAAGTGGCGGATATTTCGTTGTTGCAATAGTGGTGTAATGGACAAAAATGTGGGATTTTTGTCCATT
>MUYB01000016.1:6805-11283 GCA_002015125.1 [Haemophilus] felis | reverse complement strand
AATGCGGTGGAGAATAATCTGCTTTCTCAGGCAAAATCTGAAAAACTTATCAAATATATGGATTTATTAGACGAAAAAGGAAAATTAACCTTTAATCAACTTGATGAGTCAAAAAAATTACTAGATGAACATAATTACATTGATCTCCTGATTAAACAACATCAAAAAAATCCTGATTTACTCAATGAAAATCAGAAAAGCTATTTAAGAGAAAAACTCTCCGAAATAGCGTTGGATTTAGTTAAACAAAATAATCATCGATTGAGTTTTAATGAGGCATTGAATGAGTTGTATAACTGGGATTTTACCCAACCACAAATAGGAGCGGATTATTCAAAATTAACCTCTGAAATAAAACGCAATACGATTGTGACAGATAACCTAGACCAAAAATTAGGTAAATCAACTTTAGAGGCTGGACTATTAATAGGCAGTAGCCCAAGCACTTTATTAAAAGGAGTTTCATTTATTGAAAATACAGCGGTGAATTTGAGTGGAAAAGCATTAGGAATAGCACCAAAATTAGAGGGAGCATTAGCAAATATGGCAAATGACTTAAGATATATTTCTAGTGAGGGAATTTATTATGCAAATAATCCTGCTTTATTAGCCCAAGGTGGAATTAATACGATGACTAATTATTTAAATAAAACCACCAAAATGATGGCGGAAACGCCAATTAAAGTAGCTGTAACAAATGGTATTGCTGCGGCTACAGTTAAGGCTGGATTTGAGGGGTATGATTACTACAGAGATCCGAATAAGAAACTGACAAAAGAGAATTTATTGAATTCAGGGAAAGAAGTTGCTTTATCGGGAGGATTAGCTCTTTCTACTTCAGGAATGCCTATAACTTCTTCTGTTCTGATGGGTATTACCGCAGATAAATTGAAAGATAATTCGTTTAATATAGGAAGGACATATTCTAGTAATATAATAGGAAAAATATATGAAAATACTTTACCCCAAAATTCTATTATGACACCTGTTTTCAAGGAAACGCTTATTAATATTTATGAGAGAGCTTATGATGAAAAAACAAATAAAAATGATAAAAACTAGTATTCTATTTCGCATAATTAGATCGTCAATATTAGTTACTTTTCTTATTAATGTTCATTTTTTTATAGAGCAAGGGTTTGTGTTTGATTATGATGTTTTTATTTCTATTATAAAATATATTCCGTTTTTATGTGTTTTTTCATGTGTGATTATGTTTTTAAAGAGTAAACTATAATTAGTTAAATAAAGATATGACAGATAGGATATTTTAATTTCATAAAAAGCACCTCCTTAACAACTATTGGAGGTAACACTGATTCTGGAATATCAGAAACTATTGGAGCTTATTTTATTCAAGGCGGTAATAATGATAATTAAGGTTATTTACTCTTTTTTATATTCAGGATTAATGTTTGCCATTACATTGACATCATTAATTTCATTCTTTGTTTTTCTAGATTATATAAAGTATGGTTCATTTAATTATGAGATAGTAGTGAAAACATTCAAAGTTTCATTTTTTTTAGGCATTCTTATAGCAGCACCATATTTAGTTAAACAAATTATTAATTCTAAGGATAGATAATTGAAAAATGAAAGTTCGCTCTGTTGTGCAATTTTCACCGAAAGCATTAGCATTAATGGAAAAATACCCGCTAATGTCGGAGCTATTAACGACGACATTTGTTAATACAGGTTATCAAGTATTAGGAGATAGAGATTACGATCCTTATGCCTTATTGAAAGCGAATTTATCCACATTATTAACAAGAAACCAAAGTTTAGGTAAGCAAGTTAGTGCTAATGTAATGTTATCAACACTGGCTACTGAAAATCCAAACGATTATGGATGGAATGCATTGGGAGAGACAATAGGAACATTTGGTTCTCATAAAATATCAAATATAAATTTTGGGAATAAATATGGAAATTACATCTTACGCCCAATTATATCTGGAGGCACAGGAGAGTATTTAGGAGATCCTCAAAGGCTAAAACAAAACTTTAATAATTTAGATAATTATTTGAATTTACCTACCATGGAGAATAAAAAAGATGAGAAATAGTTTTTATTTTTCTTGGCTTACATTTTCAATATCGTTATATCTATTATTATTATCCAAAGATATTTTTATAGCTATATATATATATATATATATATTATGATTTTTTTTATATTGATTTTTCTTTTAAAAAAGCATTTTATGCACTCTTATCTATTACTATACCTTGCTTTATTTTTAGTTGGCTTCATTATAAATACGGAAAAGGTTCAAAATATGATAAAGAAAAAAGACTAAAAGAAAAACTCACCTATAAAATCATTAATGAGCGTTATAGAGAAAAAAAGAGAGAAAAAGATTAGTGTTTTGTAAACTATAAAAGCCCAATATTATTGTTGGGCTTTTATGATGAAATGATGTTTTATAGAAAAATTAATATGAGACCCACCGCACTTGATATGCTTAATCACAAAACCCCGATAGCGCCCGTGTCCACACGGGTGCTTTAGGATTTTCTTATGAATAGTTTATTTTATTCAATTTTTACAAAATGTTATTTTTAGATGTGTTTAGAAACACGCTACAAAAATAGCTCTTATTTATGACGAGCTTCTTTCACTAATTAGATATAGCAAGGCACTCGTGTGGACACGAGCGCCATCAGGGAGCAAACAGCTACTTTTAATCTTTCAAGTGGGGCAGAGAATGCTGCACTGTATCCGAGGTTGAAAGAACAGCTTTTCCAAGAGAACTTGAACAATATAGTTAATAAAAATCCTATTTTGGAACATGCCGCTTTTGGAGTTGGTAATCTAACACTGAAGGGAGCGTATTCTAAAGTTGAGATCGAGAAATTAGCAAGAGAGTGGGTTGGCAATGGGGCAATAAGAAATAGTGATGGTGGATTTACTAGTGCGGATGGCACAAGAAGATATAGACCGCCAACATCAAAGAAACATTCAACATATGCTGAAACTGGGATACAAGCTAATTTTGAAAGAGGGATTTCTATAGAAAATCCAAATGGAACGAAGAGTTTTAGATCTGAAAGTAATTTGCATCTAAACATAAAGGATAATTAATATGATTACAGCAGAATTAAAAAATTTTGAATTTTACGGCAGTGTCATTGATAAAAATGATGCACAATTATTAATGTTATCTCCAGAATACCGATTAACATTATGTTTATCTATTGGTGAAACAGGAAAAATAGGAGCCGATTATTTTTATGTTGATGTTATTAATGTAGCGTATGTAAAAAGTAGTAGGCTTACTATGGGTTCAAAGAGTTTTATTGCTACAGATGATATAGATAATATAGATGATATAGAAAATGAGATTAGAGTATTTGTAAATAGTATATATGGGAAGAGTTGGGAGGATGTTTTAGTTCAATTAAGAAGATATTTTGACTGGGAATATGAGAATCATAAACTTGTTGAATGATGTTCTAAATTTAGTTTCAAATAATAGGGGAATGGAAGAATAATTAGTGTAATAAATGAAATTATAGAAAATACTAAAGAAAAAACAGACTCAGAATATAAAATATTCTCAAACTTAGCGGATCAATTAGGTTCGAATAACCAAGCGAAAGGACAAGTAACTATTTTTACAGAACGTCCTGCTTGTCAAAGTTGCTTAGGCGTGGCAGAGCAATTTAATAAACGTTATCCAAATATTAAAGTGAATATTTTTGATAACAATGGAAATCTCATCAATCCAAATAAAGGAGATAAATAATGGAAGATAGAGTTAAATACTCAGAACTAAAAGAATGTTTTTTAGATGATGCTTATACTTGGTGTCAGCAAAAATTTAGGAATGGAAAAATAAATAAATGGAATATAAATTTTAATGAGTGGGGAGGGGCTCTAGATAGCTTTGATGGAAATTTTCATTTGCCAATAGAAAATTTGATGCTTTATGTCATTTTTATCATTACTAATGGAGCTAGGCATTTATATAGCCATAACCTAGTTGTGAGTGATATAGATAAGATACTTTCTGAATATAATATAGATGATCTAGTTTCTGTATTAGAAGAAGAAAAACAAGAATTTCTTTATGATTTGAATTTAGTTTTAAATAACAGGGAAATTGAAGGATAGTTATTGTAGTCAATGAGCTTGCAAAAAATACTGAAAAACTTAGCGCTTGTATTTATTCTTTTAAATATAAACACTCAAGTTTTAGCCAAAAATCGCATTAATATCAGTGCGGAGATGGGGGTAGGGCTTGCTCATTCTCGTCAACGACAAATATCAAAGGCAATCTCCACATTGAAAGCCAACAAGATGAACACAAGCAAAACAGTAAGCAGTTTGGGCTGGGGACTAAAGTGGAATTTGGCTTTGGAAGTAGTTGGGAGTTTAGTGGCAATGCCAGTGCAGAAGGAGGTAAATCCAACTCAAAACAAGTTAAAGAGCAATCAGGGCTTTTTGCAAAAGAAGGCGGTTATCACATCAG
>MUYB01000016.1:0-6444 GCA_002015125.1 [Haemophilus] felis | reverse complement strand
TAGTCTTGCATTAGCAGGACAAAGCCCACAAGCGATAGCTACGGGAGCGGCTTCGCCTTATATCAACCAAGCAATAAAAAACATCACAGAAGAGATTCCTGAACTTAACATTCCAGCGCATATATTATGGGGTGCAATTGAAGCAGAGCTCACAGGCGGAAAAGCTGCAACAGGCGCTATTGCAGCAGGTGTTGGCGAGTTATCCGCACCAATACTAAGCCAAGCCCTCTATGGTAATAAAAAAACAAATGAGCTAACTGACGCAGAAAAACAGCAAGTTTTAAACTTAAGTAAGCTTGTCGCTGGTATTGCTAGTAGTTTAACAGCAACAGGGAATAGCGCAGAAAACCTTGTGACAATAAGCCAAGGAATGAAAATAGCTGAGAATGCGGTGGAGAATAATCATCTGGGTGTAATGTTATTAAGAGGCTGTTTATCCGTTTCATTATGCCGCAATCAAGTTATAAAAGAAGCTTTAATAGCCAGTGGTGGGCTAGTTACGGGAGGGATTATTGCAGATAATTTACTCAAAAATTTATCTGCGGAGGAAGCAGAACACCTTATGACCTTGTTAATGATGGGTAATAATGTAATTACACAGAAATATATCCAATCATTAACCCTAAAATATGATGTGTTAAATCCAGATGATATACCGAGATTAGAGGGATATCCTGCACCTCAACCTTCTGAGCCTATAATTCTAGTTTATCCTGAAAATAGGCAAAATCCTTCAGATAATACATTGACAACTCCAATTTATAATTCCGACAAGGAAGACTCCACTTTAGTTGGCGGGGAAATTAATGTTGGGGATTGGAGGGATAGTGTATTAGATGCAAGGAATAAAGATACTATAGAGCCAGCTAGACGGCTCGGGTACAAAGATAGAATACCACCTCAAAAAGCACCATTTAATTCACACGGACAACCTGTATATTCAAATGGTAAAAATTATATTACTCCTGATATTGATGGGCATAATGTAAGCGATGGCTGGAAAATGTTTGACAAAAAAGGAAAACGATTGGGAACATATGACAAGAATTTAAATAGAATAAAGGACTAAAATTTATGTTTAATATAAAAATTGAGAAGAACGAGTTTTTTAATGATTGGGGTGATCTAATCGTAAAATCTAAAATAATAATAAATGATTTCTCGGAGTATTTTGATTTACCGGTATCTTATTGGAAGGTTAATGATTATAAAAGATCTTGGGTTAAATCCATATCACAGATTTTAAATAAAAATAAAGATAGAGCCATTTTATTTACATCTATGTATGATTTAGAAAAGGTTAATTTTCTTCACTCTTGGATTGTATATAAAAAGGGGAATTCAGCTTTTATTCAAAATTGTATTTTATTTAGAGATGATTTTAATGAGTTTTCATTGGAAAATATATTCAAATATATTCCTGATAGAGAAATTTACTCTGAATATGGGGAAAAAATATCGGAATGGACTACTGATTTTGAAAATATTATTAGATTTTATGATAAATTAAAATTTGAATTGAAGTAAAATTTCTCTTTAACAATAAAAAATGCTTAGATATGTTATGATCACCATAGTAAAGCCTATTACTGTAGGAAAAGCCTTTTGGGTAATAGAAGAAATATAAGATTAAAAGATATTCCTAATGAGCTTAGATGAAAATAAGATGAAGATTATATTTAAAAATAATTTTGCTATAGAGTTTTAATTATATGAAAAGAACTATGCTTTATTAAGATTAATTTTTGATGGTAAGTTTATAGGAACATTGGAAACTGAAACATATTTACCTAGTTTTATTTATTCATTGGAATGTATTCTAAACAATGATTATTATAATGAGAATATAACTGATATAAATTATAAAGATTTCTTTTTCATAGAAAATGAAATTACTAATATTTATAGAGTTACTTTGGAGGAGTCATTTGATGACTTCACCAAAAGAGTAATAAGAAATAATTCTGATCTATATTTTCTATTTTGTTTAGAAGATAATCCATTTTTCTCATATGATATAGATATAAAAGAATATTTTACTAAAGTGAGCATTATAGATTTCCTATCAGTACTAAATAGCTTTAAGGAGGCTGTTAATGATTATTTTAAAGGATAATTAAGATGATATATGGATCTTATAATCAGCCATTCCAAATTCATATTGATAAAATTTCTGCAATTCCTGAAGAAAAATGGGTCTATGGTGCATTTAACTTTATTATTGATGAAAAATTTTATCCAGGTAAAGGAACTAATTGGACGTTAAATATAATAATCGACTGGTTAAAAAGTTTTTTAAGTGAGGATCTTAATGATTATTGTATGTTAGATTGTGAGAATGAGAATGCTGAATATCTTTTCAAGCAAGCTACTATTTCACGTTTAGGATACTATTACGATGATCCTGACAAAATATTATCGCAAGAAGAATTAAAAACAAAATATCCTAAAAAAGTTGGGGTAGAAATATCCTTATACGAAATTACTTACTCTGGATTAGAGATGTTTTTTTTCAGAGGGAAAGAAAATGATATTTTAGTTGTCTCATTTTTGAATGAAATATTTAAAATTGATTTAGAAATAGGATGTTTTCATAGTGTTATATCTTCTATATCTGAAGAATAAAATAAAAGTATTATTATGAATAAAATTATCTTTTATAGATAACTTTATGTAAAAGACTCCGCATCTTATATGATGATTTACGCAGGAAAAAGTCATTACAGACAACAAGGTAAAAACCAAAGTTATGGTACGGAAGTGGGCACTGCCTTTAGTGTGGGGGCAAAAACAGGTTGGTCATTCTATGCCAAAGAAGGCTTTAGTAAAGGCAAACAAGAAAGTGAAGGTAAAACCTACCATAACAGCCATATAGATACTGATACCTTAAATATAAGTAGCGGAAAAGACACCGCACTTATTGGTGCTACGGCTAAGGCAAAAACCATTTATGCGGATATCAAAGGTCATCTCCACATTGAAAGCCAACAAGATGAACACAAGCAAAACAGTAAGCAGTTTGGGCTGGGGACTAAAGTGGAATTTGGCTTTGGAAGTAGTTGGGAGTTTAGTGGCAATGCCAGTGCAGAAGGGGGTAAATCCAATAGCAAGCAAGTCAATGAACAGGCTGGCTTATTTGCCGAGGAAGGCGGTTATCACATCAGTGCAGATAATGTGCATCTTAAAGGCGGAGTGATTGCTAGCACAAACGCCAAAAACAGTGAGCTAACAACGAATAAACTTACCTTTGAAGATATTCGAAACAGTTCCAGTCATAGTGCAACGAGTGGTTCTATATCGGGAAGTTATGGAAAAGAGGCAGACTATCATGTGGATAATGAAACCGGTGAAAAGGTTTCAGGAACTTATGCCAAAAATAATCCAAACAGCACAACTAAAATCGTGCCTAAAGCAGGACCAAAATTTAATCCTGCTTTACCTATGCACGAACAGGGAGAGGATAGCACCGCAACCAAAGCCACATTAACAGAAGGCAAAATCACCTTAAACAAAGACAGTCAACCGACAGAAACCACCGCGGTGGCATTAGGGATTAACACAGACCTTAGCCAAGCGAATAAGCAAGTGGAACAGCCGAAGGATGTTAATCGGCTACTCAAAGAGCAAAAAGAGATTAGTGCGAACGTGGGGTATATTGCGACGGCGGCGAGTAATTTTAGCAACCAACAGGCGAAGGAAGCAGAAGCTGAAAAGCGCAAAGCAGGTGAAGAACTTGCAAAAGCTAAAGCTAGTGGTGATGTTGCAAAAATTGATGAAAAACAGAGCGCTTACAACGAAGCCAGTATCAAAGCAGAAGCGTGGGGCGAGGGTGGCAGCAATCGCCGCAAAGTGGATGCTACTGTTGCTGTGGTTGGTGCGATTTTAGCAGGAAAAACCACCGCACAAGCAGCGGTGGTAGCGGTATCCCCTGAACTGAACGCTCAAATCCACGAAATCACCAAAGACAGCAAAACAGCCAACTTATTTGCACACGCAGCCCTCTCTGCGGCTGAATTTTATGTGGCAGGGTTAGACCCAGCCTCAGGTGCATTAGCTGGCGTAGTCGGTGAAGGCAGGGCTATGTTGCTAGCAGAAAAAGTGTTTAATAAACAACCGAGTGAGCTTACCGCAGAGGAAAAAGGTTTACTGAAAGCAGCTTCACAACTTGCAGGCGCAATAGCCGGCGGTGTTGCAAGCAACTCAACGGCAACAGCGGTTGAAGGCATGGCAACAGCAAAACGGGCGGTGGAGAATAATTTCTTAAGCCAAAAAGAGTGGGAGGAGTTAGAGAGATTATCTAAGAAAAAAGTCTTAACTTACAATGAAGCATTAAGAGTAGTTTATCTAACTAAAAAAGATGTAAATTCAGATAAGCTATTAAGCCAATATCAAGCTCAATTTAATGGTGGGAAGGCTCTTAGTGATATTGAAACAGCGACGTTGTTAAAATGGGTTGCTGAGTATGGTTCTAGAGCCGACCAAACGGTGCTATTACACACTCCTGTAAATGCACCACAGATAAGACCTGATTATTCAGATTTAATTACGAAATCGAAAAAAATTGTAAGTTATGGTAATACATTTGAAAGCCGACAAGCCGAATCACTGAAGGTTGGCTTGGAAACAGTAGCAGGTTTAGGAGTAAATAATGCAATTATAAATACAACTGGAAAACTAGGTACTGCAATTTTAAATTCAGATAAAGTAGCGAAAATTACTCATTCTGCACTTGTTGTAAATTCAGGTTTAAATAATGCAGGAAAAGCTCTTGTCAATGTTGCACAACGATACCCACTAACAACCGAACTTTCGGTTACAGGTATTGTAAATACAGGTTATCAATTATCACAAGATAGACCTTATAATCCATACGATTTACTTCAAGCAGGGTTCTCAACAGCATTAACTCGGAATAAATCTTTAGATAAACAACTGAGTATTAATGTGATGTTATCTACTTTGAATACGGAAAACTCTAGTGATTATGGGTGGAATGCGTTGGGGGCTGTTTCAGGAACTATAGCTGGATCGTCTGAATCAAATTATAAATTTGGAAATAAATATGCGGACTATTTCTTTAAGCCTATTTTATCCAACTATATGGGAGAATATTTTGGCGATTCAGACAGAATAAAAGAAATTTTTTTTAAAAATAGAGGAAGATAATCATGAGAATAAATAAATTTTGGTTATCTAGATTATTTGTAGAAGATCAAACCAAATCTGACAGTCCCCGTTTAAAATTACTGTGCCTGTCAGATTAATTTGNNCCACAGCACATTTTCCCTTGATGTGTTCGATGATGGTTATAATACATCAACCACTCATCTAAGTCTGCTTGCAATGTGGCTAAATCCCGATAAATTTTCTTCCGAAATGTCACTTGATAAAATTCTTGCAAGATAGTCTTATGGAACCGTTCACAGATACCATTAGTCTGTGGATGCTTCACCTTAGTTTTGCTATGCTCTATGTCGTTTATCGCTAAATAAAGCTCATAATCATGATTTTCCACTTTGCCACAATATTCACTACCACGGTCAGTCAGTATGCGTAATAGCGGCAACCCTTGGCTTTCAAAATAAGGTAACACTTTATCATTGAGAATATCCGCTGCGGTGATAGCGGTTTTCATTGTATATAATTTGGCAAACGCCACTTTACTGTAAGTATCGATAAAAGTTTGCTGATAAATGCGCCCCACACCTTTGAGATTGCCAACATAGAACGTATCTTGTGACCCCAAATAACCGGGATGTGCGGTTTCAATTTCTCCGCAAGCGAGGTCATCTTCTTTCTTACGTTCTAAGGCTTGAACCTGTGACTCGCTGAGAATAATACCTTGTTCCGCAACCAATTTCTCAAGGGCAATTAATCTCTGCTTGAAATTGGCTAGATGATGGCGTAACCAAATAGAACGTACACCGCCTGCTGACACAAAGATACCTTGTTTACGAAGTTCATTGCTTACTCTGACTTGTCCAAACGCGGGATTATCAAGGGCAAACTTCACGACAGCTTGTTCAACGGCTTCATCCACCCGATTTTTGAGATTCGGAACACGTCGATTTTGATTAAGCAACGCATCAACACCACCTTGTTCAACGGCTTGTTGATAGCGATAGAACGTATCTCGGCTCAATCCCATCACTTTACATGCTTGAGAAATATTACCTAATTCTTCGGCTAAATTTAATAAGCCTGTCTTGTGTTTAATAAGTGGATTGTTAGAATAAAACATGAGAGTTTCCTTTTTTGTTTAGATTGAATTTTGCACTCATATTCTAAACGGGAAACTCTCACTTTTTATAGTGAATTGTCAGATCAAGTCTGATCTTCTACAAATAATATTTTTCAAGGTTGTTAGCAACTTTTCTTATTCAAAAAATCCTTTATAAACACAACCTTACGCTTCTTGCTTAATCCATTATGATTTATTAACTT
>MUYB01000015.1:62209-129735 GCA_002015125.1 [Haemophilus] felis | reverse complement strand
TCGAAAGATGCGCCTTTTTTCATTATTAAATAAAGTTCATCAATACTAATTCTATAGTAGAAGAATTAATTTTGGGGCTGTCCTAGATAACGACAAAAAGCTCGATTTAGGTTAAGATAGTTGAATGAGAAAAAGTCGTTTAAGTCAGCATAAACAAAATAAACTTATTGAGCTGTTTGTTGCAGGAGTTACTGCGAGAACAGCGGCTGAGCTAGTGAATGTAAACAAAACGACTGTCGCTTACTATTTTCATCGCTTGCGATTACTCATCTATCAAAACAGCCCACATTTAGAGATGTTTGATGGGGAAGTAGAAGCCGACGAAAGCTATTTTGGTGGTACACGAAAAGGTAAGCGTGGACGTGGTGCAGCGGGTAAAACTGCGGTATTCGGGCTGTTGAAACGCAATGGTAAGGTTTACACCGTTGCTGTACCAAACACGCAATCCACGACTTTGTTACCGATAATTCGAGAGCAAGTTAAACCAGATAGCATTGTTTACACGGATTTCTACCGAAGCTATGATGTGAGTGAATTTAACCATTTTCGTATCAACCACAGCACACACTTTGCAGAAAAACAAAATCACATTAACGGAATTGAGAATTTTTGGAATCAAGCAAAACGGCATTTACGCAAATTTAATGGTATTCCCAAAGCCCATTTTGAGCTGTATTTGAAGGAATGCGAATGGCGTTTTAATTACAGTAACTTAAAATCTCAAATTTCCATTTTAAAACAATTAGTTAAAGGGAGTTTGAGTTAGTTATCTAGGATGGCCCCTAAATTTAATCTCACAGTGCCTCCACTCCTCAGAATTGAAAAAGTGCGACAATTTCTTATCGCACTTTTTTATATTTGCTTTTTATTATGGTTTAACGTCCAACACTTCCACTTCAAAATGCAATGTTGCATTCGGTGTGATTAATGGCCCAGCACCTTGCTCACCGTAGGCTAATTCAGGTGGAATAACCAAGGTGATTTTTCCGCCCTTTTTGATAAGTTGCAACCCTTCAGTCCAACCTTTGATCACTTGGTTTAATTTAAATTCAGCAGGCACACCGCGTTTTGCCGAGCTGTCAAACACGGTTCCATCCACTAGCTTACCTGTGTAATGCACTTTGACGGTATCCGTTGCTTTAATCGCCTCACCTTTACCAACTTCTTCAATACGATATAACAAACCAGAATCGGTTTTCTTAACCTCTTTTTGGGATGCAAAATCCGCACGGAATTTATCACCCTCGCTTTTTGCTTTATCGCTAATTTCAGCTAATTTTTTCTGTTCCGCTTGTTGTAGTTTTTCTTGGATTGCTTGTAAAGTTGCTTGTAGTTTTTCATCTTTGGTTAAGTCAACTTTACCGCTTAACACATCTTGTAAACCAGCCACAACTTTGCTGTTGTCATAAGTGATCACATCTTTTTGTGAACGAATCACTTCACTTAAATTTGTACCAAATAATGCACCAAGGGCATAAGAGGCATCGGTGCTAAATTGTTTATCATCCTTTGCTAATGCAGGAGTAGAAAACACTGCGCCACAGAGAAATAATGCCAATGAAGTTTTTTGAAATTTAAACATAAAAGTAAAATCCTTTATAATTTGGGAAAAGGTTGTCTAGGGTAAAACCAATCACACAAATTCACAACATTTATTTAGGAATAAACCATGTCAAATGAAGAAAATTTATTACAGCACATTGCCGAATTAGAAATGAAAAGCGCTTTTCAAGAAAAACTACTCGATGAGCTTAATCAAACTATCATCGAGCAACAATTTGCTTTGGATAAAATTCAGTTACAATTGCGTTATGTGGTTGGAAAATTAAAAGATCTCCAGCCTTCAAATATTGCAAGCCAAGCAGAAGAAACACCTCCACCTCATTATTAATAGTAGCATTACCAAACTGTTACATTTTCATAAGAAAAGCGTGGGATATTTCTCGACACCACGCTTTAGTTTATCCTACAAAACAAGGTTGAATTTCATTATTTAAAATTTATAGCTCAGATTAACACCCATATTGGTTTCAGAGCGTTGTGAACCGTATTTTTGCAACTTCAATTCTGAACCAAGCGTTAGTCCTTTCGCAAATTGTTTTTCAACACCTACATTTAAACTATACACGAGACTGTGCGACTTCACTTTATGTGTATTTGTAGCATCATTAGATTGGCTTAAGGTTGCACCATCATTAACAAACGCAATATTTGGACGAAGGTTAACCTTTAATTCACCAAGCTGATAAGCAATATTGACACCGACATCTGCCCCATAGACTAAGCGTTGATTGATCGCCAAATCTTCATCCATCAAAGTTCTTGCAGAATGAGACGCATAAACCCCCATCGCTGGACTTAGACTCAATTCCTTATTCGCCCTAACGGAATACGCATAGTTAATATAACTGTCAACGTTGCGATTTCGTGCTCCAAAGCCCTCTTTTTTCAACGCTCGCAACCGCACAAAACCTGCAAGTTGATGATTACCAGACACATATTTCGCACGCACTCCAACTTCATAACTGTTTTGTTTACGATGACGATGCTCAACAAATGCACCTACATTCAAATTAGGGTTAATTTCTTTATTGATACCAGCCGATAAGCGATTGTATTTTGAACCTGTTTCATACTGTGCAAACACAGGTGAGAAAGGCTGATATAACACATCTAAATTGTATTCATTATATTCGCTCAAATGCTTCACATAAGGCTCAAAATTAAGTTTGGTATTCAGGGCTAAATAGCGTGCATATAAATTATCATACAACGCATACACACCGAGATAGTTCACAAAGGTGGTATCGTTTGGTGAGGTAATACGATGAATATTGTCAAGCGAGAGAGCATAATGACGTTGACGAGAAGGAAGAACCTTAATACCTTGCATCAAGGTTTTGGCGTTTTCATGTAATGTCGCAGTGTTGGTTTTTAACTCGTGCATGGCGTTGTTTATCGTGTGAGATTGCGGAATAGAATCATCGTTTGCTCGGCGCATTTTCGCTGTCAGCACCGCTTTCTGTCCTTTGTTTAAATGTTCAAAAGCGTTAATTTTTGCCACTTCCGTTTCAATCTCATCAGGCAAATTCCATTCTAACGCTTTTGCTTGAATGGCTGACAAATATTCGGTGATGTTTCTTATCCGAATATCACCATCATCTTCATAAGCAATAAACAAGTTACCTTCTTTATAAGCAAGGGAAGAATAACCTGCCCCTGCAGGGTTGCCAGAACCTGGGCGAATAATCGCCACTTCGTGGTGATGATTTTTATTTTTTGCGTCCAACATATGAAGAGCTAGATTGCCTCGTCCCCAGTTATCATGATTGCCATTTGGCTTTGACACAAGCAGAACACGCCTACCGTTAGGAAGGGTAACGTAAATGGACGATCCTTGAGTTGGCTGTGCGGTGCTTGATCCAAATTCAGCGTATTCGTATTTTTCCCAAGTTTTGCCGAGATCAGTGGTGTAATAAGCCCAGCGATTTTTCGCACAATTTGTTTTTGGTTTACAAGCTATTTGGGGAACAGTATTACATGTATTAGTACATCTATCTTCTCGCCCTGTCATCACTAATTTATCACCGATTTCAAACACCATATTTTCCAGTGAAATTTGATTTGGGGCTACAGGAGTGGTTGTTTCAGACATTTGCCACGTTTTGCCATTGTCTTTAGAAAACATAATGCTCGCAGCAATACCACCGTTAGTATTGTCTTTTTTTCCATTACGAGCAACTGACGGTTGTAATTTATCATGTGCAGTTTGAATAGGGAAAACCAGCGTACCATCACGCATCACAATGCCAGAACCCACGCCACCTAAAAACCCTACAGTGTAATTACCAGCACCTTTTTGCACTTTTTTAAAGATTTCTTCGTTTTGCCCTTTGGCAAATTGTGCATTTTTCTCCCAAGTTTTCCCACCATCCGTGGATTTATGAATAGTCGCCGCCCAAATATTATTGTTGTAGTAACTCACCCGATTTTGATACCAGTTTTGATTGCCTGATGCCCAAGTGCCGTGCAAGGCATATAAACTCCCATCAACGGCGTTATGCAAAATCGTGGGATCCATGGCACGGCGTAGCGGATCCTCCCCCTTATCGAATGTCCAAGCGGTTTTTCTCGTCCAACTGTAACCTCCGTCTTCTGAAATGGCGATGCCTGGATCGATGCGATTTTGATCGGTTGCACTGTTCCAACGTAAATCAAACATCACCACCAATTTGTTATCGTCAGTAATAGTCATCGCAGGAATGCGAGCATAAGACAAGGGAGCCGTGCCAGCGGCTTCACCATTTGGCCCTACACCTGGCCAAGGCTTGCCAGCCACATACTGTTTAAAATTGTCAACGCCAGTGCGTTTAGTGATATGAGTGAGATTTTCGTTTAGGTTGGGATTGAAAAATTGACTAGCAGATAAAGGAAGGGATAAAGACAGTGCTAGAAAAGAAAGCGGAAATGCGATAATCTTTTGCATTTTCTTGCATTTTCTTGCATTTTTTTCATAATTGTGCTCCTGAATAAAAAATCGTCAAGGTTTTGATTGATGATGAAACAGCCCCGATAATGGTTCAGACTGCTTTTCACTCTTTTATCAAACCACAAAATGAAAAAGAAAACTGTGATCAAGTTAACATTTCTGAAAAACAATCTTCAAAAACAGAAAAAATAGCGTTTTTCTTCATGTAGAGACCTTAAACATCAATTAAATACAAATTAAAAACGTAAATAACCTGTTTGAGAATAATTTCACATAACAACATTCCAGCCCAACATTTCATAAAAATAAACTTGCGTTATAAACGTACTTTGCGATATAATCCCTGCCCTATTTTTGCATATGCAAATAGGCTCGTCCCGAAAGGGTTTTTATTAATTTTAGCGGAGTACTAAGATGATCCAAGAACAGACTATGCTGGACGTTGCTGATAACTCAGGCGCTCGTAGCGTAATGTGTATCAAGGTTCTAGGTGGATCGCACCGTCGTTACGCTGCTATTGGTGATATCATCAAAATTACTGTTAAGGAAGCGATTCCTCGTGGTAAAGTAAAAAAAGGTGATGTGCTAAAAGCGGTTGTTGTGCGCACCAAGAAGGGTGTTCGTCGCCCAGATGGATCAGTCATTCGCTTCGATGGCAATGCTTGTGTAATTTTAAATAATAACACAGAGCAGCCAATCGGTACTCGTATTTTTGGACCGGTGACTCGTGAACTTCGTTCTGAGAAGTTTATGAAAATCATCTCTTTAGCACCAGAAGTACTGTAAGGAGAAGTGATCATGGCTACAAAAATTCGTCAAAATGATGAAGTGATTGTGCTTGCAGGTAAAGATAAAGGCAAGCGTGGTAAGGTAACTAAAGTGTTACCAAACGGAAAAGTTTTCGTTGAAGGCGTAAATGTTATCACTAAACATGAAAAACCAGTTCCTGCATTAGGAAAAGAAGGTGGTTTAGTGAAAAAAGAAGCTGCAATTGATGTATCAAATGTTGCTATTTTTAACCCTAAAACAAATAAAGCTGACCGTGTAGGTTTTAGATTTGAAGATGGTAAAAAAGTACGTTTCTTTAAATCTAACAATGAAATTATTTAACAAACTGGAGTAATGCGATGGCGAAACTGCATGATTACTACAGAGATCAAGTAGTTAATGAATTGAAATCAAAATTCAACTACAAATCTGTCATGCAAGTCCCACGAATCGAAAAGATAACCCTTAATATGGGTGTGGGTGAAGCATTGACCGATAAGAAATTGCTAGATAACGCAGTTGCGGATCTAGCAGCGATTAGCGGTCAGAAACCTTTGATTACAAAAGCTCGCAAATCTGTTGCTGGCTTTAAAATCCGTCAGGGATATCCAATCGGTTGTAAAGTAACACTGCGCGGCGAGCGTATGTGGGAGTTCTTTGAACGTTTAATTACAATTGCTGTTCCACGTATTCGCGATTTCCGCGGTTTGAATGCTAAGTCATTCGACGGTCGTGGTAACTACAGCATGGGTGTGCGTGAGCAAATCATCTTCCCTGAAATCGACTATGATAAAGTGGATCGTGTACGTGGTTTAGATATTACTATTACCACTACTGCGAAAAGTGATGAAGAAGGTCAAGCACTTCTTGCTGCCTTTAATTTCCCATTCCGTAAATAAGGCAGGTTACAATGGCTAAACAATCAATGAAAGCACGTGATGTTAAACGTGTTAAACTCGCTGAAAAGTTCTATGCAAAACGCATGGAATTAAAACAGATTATTTCTGATGTAAATGCCTCTGATGAAGATCGTTGGAATGCTGTGTTGAAGTTACAAACTTTACCACGTGATTCTAGTCCTTCTCGTCAGCGTAATCGTTGCCGCCAAACTGGACGTCCTCATGGTGTTCTTCGTAAGTTTGGTTTAAGCCGTATTAAGGTCCGTGAAGCTGCAATGCGCGGTGAAATCCCTGGCCTTAAGAAAGCTAGTTGGTAATTTACCACTTTGTTTTGGAATCGGAGAAAAAATACAATGAGTATGCAAGATCCAATCGCAGATATGCTGACTCGTATTCGCAATGGTCAAGCTGCGAATAAAGTTGCAGTCAGTATGCCTTCATCCAAGCTAAAAGTGGCAATCGCCAATGTGTTAGCGGAAGAAGGTTATATCGAAAGCGTAAAAGTTTTAGATGGTGTTAAACCAGAGTTGGAAATCACATTAAAGTATTTCCAAGGCAAACCAGTTGTAGAAAGCATTCAACGTGTTAGCCGCCCAGGTTTACGTATTTATAAACGTAAAGATGAATTACCAAAAGTAATGGGTGGTTTAGGTGTTGCTGTAGTTTCTACATCTAAAGGTGTGATGACTGACCGTAAAGCTCGTCAAGAGGGCTTAGGCGGTGAGATTATCTGTTACGTAGCTTAATAGAGAGGTAGGAAAATGTCTCGTGTTGCAAAAGCACCTGTTAGTATTCCTGCCGGAGTTGAGGTAAAACTTAACGGTCAGCTACTAACAATTAAAGGAAAAAATGGCGAGTTATCTCGTACCATTCATAACGCAGTTGAAGTTAAACAAGATAATAACGAATTGACTTTCTCTCCACGTGAGAACATCGTAGGGGCGGACGCTCAAGCAGGAACTGCTCGTGCGTTAGTTAACTCAATGGTTATCGGTGTTACTGAAGGCTTCACTAAGAAGTTACAATTGGTGGGTGTTGGTTATAGAGCGCAAGTTAAAGGCAATGCTATTGCTTTAAGCTTAGGCTTCTCTCACCCTGTAGAGCATACTTTACCAGCAGGTATTACAGCTGAATGTCCATCTCAAACAGAGATTGTATTGAAAGGGATTGATAAACAGTTGATTGGTCAAGTTGCTGCAGATATTCGTGCTTATCGCCGTCCTGAACCTTACAAAGGTAAAGGGGTACGCTACGCTGATGAAGTTGTGCGTATCAAAGAGGCTAAGAAAAAATAATTAAGGTAACACTATGGATAAGAAATCAGCTCGTATCCGTCGTGCAGCTCGCGCACGTCATATGATGAGAGAACAAGGAGTAACTCGTTTAGTTATTCACCGTACTCCTCGTCATATTTATGCGCAAGTGATTGCACCAAACGGTTCAGAAGTTCTTGCCGCTGCTTCAACTGTTGAAAAAGCAATTAGTGAGCAAGTGAAATATACCGGAAATAAAGATGCAGCAGCAGTGGTTGGTAAGGTTGTTGCAGAAAGAGCATTAGCGAAAGGTGTTAAAGACGTCGCTTTTGATCGTTCTGGTTTTAAATATCATGGTCGTGTCCAAACTTTAGCGGACGCTGCCCGTGAAGCTGGTCTACAGTTCTAATAGAGGTAATTTTAGATGGCAAACATCGAAAAACAAGCTGGTGAACTGCAAGAGAAGCTAATCGCGGTAAACCGTGTGTCAAAAACTGTAAAAGGTGGTCGTATTATGAGCTTTACTGCATTGACTGTAGTTGGTGATGGTAACGGCCGTGTAGGTTTTGGATATGGTAAAGCGCGCGAAGTTCCAGCAGCGATCCAAAAAGCGATGGAAAAAGCACGTCGCAATATGATCAATGTAGCTTTAAATGAAGGTACATTACAACATCCAATTAAAGGTACTCATACTGGTTCTCGCGTGTTTATGCAACCAGCTAGTGAGGGTACTGGTATCATCGCAGGCGGTGCAATGCGTGCGGTATTAGAAGTTGCAGGTGTTCGTAACGTTTTATCTAAAGCTTATGGTTCAACTAACCCAATTAACGTTGTTCGTGCAACTATTGATGCATTAGCAAATATGAAATCACCAGAAATGGTCGCCGCTAAACGTGGTAAAACCGTTGATGAAATCTTGGGGTAATTGATAATGGCTAAAACTATTAAAGTAACTCAGGTTCGTAGTTCTATTGCTCGTTTACCAAAACATAAGTCTACATTACGTGGTCTTGGGCTTCGTCGTATGCATCATACTGTAGAGTTAATTGATACTCCTGCAGTGCGTGGTATGATTAACCAAGTTTCATATATGGTTAAAGTAGAGGAGTAATAAGATGCGTTTAAATACTCTATCTCCAGCTGAAGGCGCTAAACATAGTGCTAAACGCTTAGGTCGCGGTATCGGTTCTGGTTTAGGTAAAACTGGTGGTCGTGGTCATAAAGGTCAAAAATCTCGTACTGGCGGCGGCGTTCGTCGTGGTTTTGAGGGTGGTCAAATGCCTTTATACCGTCGTTTACCAAAATTTGGCTTTACTTCAATGAAAGCTGCTGTAACAGCAGAGGTTCGTTTAAATGAGTTAAGTAAAGTTGAAGGTAATGTTGTAACTTTAGAATCGTTAAAAGTAGCTAACATACTAACTAAAGATATTCAATTTGCTAAAGTTATTTTAGCTGGCGAAGTGAAAACTGCAGTAGTAGTTCGTGGTTTACGTGTAACTAAGGGTGCTAAAGCAGCTATTGAAGCTACTGGCGGTTCAGTTGAGGAATAATAAATGGCTAAGCAACCAGGTTATCAAGCAAGAAGTACTCAAAGCGGTACGAGTGAATTAAGAAGCAGATTATTATTTGTTTTGATTGCACTTATAGTTTTCCGTATTGGTTCTTTTATTCCTGTTCCTGGTATTGATGTAGCTGTTTTAGCTCAGTTACTTGAGCAGCAAAAAGGCACCATCATTGATATGTTTAACATGTTTTCTGGTGGTGCTCTGAGTCGTGCGTCGATTTTTGCATTAGGTATCATGCCCTATATTTCGGCATCAATTATCATTCAATTATTGACCACGGTACATCCTGCGTTAGCAGAATTAAAGAAAGAAGGTGAATCTGGTAGACGTAAAATTAGTAAATATACTCGTTACTCTACTTTAGTTCTTGCAACATTACAGGCTACAGGTATTGCTACTGGTTTACCAAACATGTTACCTGGACTAGTACCTAACTTAGGCTTTGGTTTTTATTTCACCGCAGTTATTAGTTTGGTTACTGGAACTATGTTCTTGATGTGGTTAGGTGAGCAAATTACAGAGCGCGGTGTAGGAAACGGTATTTCTTTAATTATTTTTGCTGGTATTGTTGCAGGATTACCTGCCGCAATTGGTCAAACTATTGAGCAGGCTCGTCAAGGGCAAATGCATCTATTAGTTCTCTTATTGATCGCAGCTATTGTTTTTGCTGTAACATATTTTGTTGTCTTTGTTGAAAGAGGACAAAGAAGAATTAAAGTTGAATATGCTAAACGTCAACAAGGGCGTCAGATTTTAGGTGGTCATTCAACACATTTGCCATTAAAAGTTAATATGGCTGGTGTTATTCCCGCAATCTTTGCTTCAAGTATAATATTATTTCCTGCAACCTTAACTCAGATGTTAGGTGAAGGTTCTAGTTTGGAGTGGTTAACGGATATTTCAATGTTGTTACATCCAGGCCAACCGTTATATCTCCTTGTTTATGCAGTAGCAATTATTTTCTTTAGTTTTTTCTATACCGCAATGCAATATAATCCTCGTGATACAGCGGATAATTTGAAAAAATCTGGTGCATTTATACCAGGAATTAGACCAGGTGAACAAACATCACGTTATATAGATAAAATTATGACTCGTCTTACCTTAATTGGTGGGTTGTATATAACATTTGTTTGTTTAGTTCCTTACGTTATGACTTCAGCATGGAATGTACAGTTCTATTTTGGTGGTACATCTCTCTTAATTGTTGTAGTAGTAATCATGGATTTCATCGCTCAGGTTCAGAGTCATTTAATGTCAACTAAATATGAATCTGCGTTGAAAAAAGCAAACCTTAAAGGTTTAGGGCAGTAATGTCCAATAAATAAAAAAGGGATAAGCAATGAAAGTTCGTGCGTCCGTTAAGAAATTATGTCGTAACTGTAAAGTTGTTAAGCGTGAAGGTATCGTTCGTGTACTTTGTAGCGATCCTAAACATAAACAACGTCAAGGTTAGTTATAATTTTTCTTGCAAAGAATCGGCTGAGTAGTTATACTGCTCAGCTCATTTATGTCCTTGATTCTCTGTTTGAGTATCCTGAAAACGGGCTTTTCAAGATCAGAGGATCAAATTAGTTAAAATAATAGGAGTGCATAGTGGCCCGTATTGCAGGCATTAACATTCCTGATCATAAACACACTGTAATCGCTTTAACTGCAATTTATGGTATCGGTAAAACTCGTGCGCAAGCTATTTGTGCAGCTACGGGTATTGCTGAAGATGTTAAGATCAGCGAATTGTCTGAAGAGCAGATTGACAAACTGCGTGACGAAGTTGGTAAATTTACCGTTGAGGGTGACTTACGTCGTGAAGTAACACTAAACATCAAACGTCTATTAGACTTAGGATGTTATCGTGGTTTACGCCATCGTCGTAGTTTACCGGTACGTGGTCAACGTACTAAAACTAATGCGCGCACCCGTAAGGGTCCTCGTAAGCCGATCAAAAAATAGTCGGGGTAAGGTAAAATGGCTAAAACACCAGTTCGTGCACGTAAACGTGTAAAAAAACAAGTTGTAGATGGCGTAGCTCATATCCACGCATCTTTCAATAATACAATCGTTACTATTACTGATCGCCAAGGTAATGCTCTTGCATGGGCAACTGCAGGTGGTTCAGGTTTCCGTGGTTCTCGTAAATCTACCCCGTTTGCTGCGCAAGTTGCTGCAGAACGTTGTGCTGAAGTTGTAAAAGAGTTCGGCTTAAAGAACTTGGAAGTTATGGTGAAGGGACCTGGTCCTGGTCGTGAGTCAACTATTCGTGCGTTAAACGCTGCGGGTTTCCGTATTACGAACATTACTGATGTGACTCCGATTCCTCATAACGGTTGTCGTCCACCGAAAAAACGTCGTGTTTAATGGCGTTATAGGATAGTTGGAGAAAGAAAATGGCAAGATATTTGGGTCCTAAGCTCAAGCTAAGCCGTCGTGAAGGCACTGACTTATTCCTGAAGTCAGGTGTACGCGCGATTGAATCAAAATGTAAAATTGATACCGCTCCAGGTCAACATGGTGCTCGTAAACCACGTTTATCTGACTATGGTAATCAATTACGTGAAAAACAAAAAGTTCGTCGTATTTACGGTATCTTAGAACGTCAATTCCGTAATTATTATAAAGAAGCAAATCGCTTAAAAGGTAATACTGGTGAAAACTTACTAGTATTGTTGGAAGGTCGATTGGATAACGTTGTTTATCGCATGGGCTTTGCTGCAACTCGTGCTGAAGCTCGCCAGTTAGTGAGCCATAAAGCAATTGTTGTAAATGGTCGTGTTGTTAATATTCCATCATTCCAAGTATCAGTTAATGATGTTGTTGCTGTTCGTGAGAAATCTAAAAAACAAGCACGTATTAAAGCGTCATTAGAATTAGCAGAACAAAAAGAAAAACCAACATGGTTAGAAGTTGATGCTGCTAAAATGGAAGGTGTGTTCAAACGTGTTCCTGAACGTTCTGATTTATCAGCAGACATTAACGAACATCTGATCGTTGAGCTTTACTCTAAATAATAGTTAAAGCTTAGTAGCAAAGAGAGGATAAAATGCAGGGTTCTGTTACAGAATTTTTAAAGCCACGCTTAGTAGATATTGAGCAAATAAGCTCAACTCATGCTAAAGTGATCTTAGAACCGTTAGAGCGTGGTTTCGGCCACACTTTGGGTAATGCATTACGTCGTATTCTTCTATCTTCTATGCCCGGTTGTGCGGTAACAGAAGTAGAAATTGATGGCGTATTACACGAGTACAGCAGTAAAGAAGGAATTCAAGAAGATATTCTTGAGGTTCTTCTAAACTTAAAAGGCTTAGCGGTTAAAGTTCAGAACAAAGATGATGTGTTTCTGACACTAAATAAATCTGGGATTGGCCCTGTTGTTGCAGCAGATATTACCCATGATGGTGATGTAGAAATTGTAAATCCTGAGCATGTAATTTGTCATTTAACAGATGATAATGCTTCTATCAGTATGCGTATTCGTGTACAACGCGGTAGAGGTTATGTACCGGCTTCAAGCCGTATGCATTCTCAAGATGAGGAAAGACCTATTGGTCGTTTATTGGTAGATGCTTGTTATAGTCCTGTTGATCGTATCGCTTATAATGTAGAAGCGGCGCGTGTTGAACAACGTACAGACTTAGATAAGTTAGTAATTGAGCTAGAAACAAACGGTACCATTGATCCAGAAGACGCAATTCGTCGTGCAGCAACGATTTTAGCAGAGCAACTCGATGCATTCGTTGATTTACGAGATGTTCGTCAACCAGAAGTTAAGGAAGAAAAACCAGAATTTGATCCAATTCTGTTACGTCCTGTTGATGACTTAGAGTTGACAGTTCGTTCTGCTAACTGTTTGAAAGCAGAAACAATTCACTATATCGGTGATTTAGTACAACGTACAGAAGTTGAGTTGTTAAAAACGCCTAATCTTGGTAAGAAATCTCTTACTGAAATTAAGGACGTTCTCGCTTCTCGTGGTTTATCACTGGGTATGCGCCTTGAAAATTGGCCTCCAGCAAGTATTGCTGAAGACTAATTTGGCATAGGTTAAAGATTTTTCTGAGAAGGATAAGATCATGCGCCATCGTAAGAGTGGTCGTCAACTAAACCGTAATAGCAGTCATCGCCAAGCGATGTTCCGTAATATGGCAAGTGTTTTAGTTAGTCACGAAATTATCAAGACTACATTGCCAAAAGCTAAAGAATTACGTCGTGTAGTTGAACCGTTAATTACATTAGCAAAAGTTGATACAGTAGCGAATCGCCGTTTAGCTTTTGCTCGTACACGCAACATTGAAACTGTTGCTAAATTATTCAATGAATTAGGTCCACGTTTTGCTCAACGTGCAGGTGGTTACACCCGTATTTTGAAATGTGGTTTCCGTGCTGGCGATAATGCACCAATGGCTTATATTGAGTTAGTGGATCGCCTAGAAGTAGCTGCTGAAGAAGTTGCTGCAGAATAATATTGAATAAAAATCAAAAATTTTAACGATTAAAACCCATTAGTTTTCTAATGGGTTTTGTTTTTTATAGATCATTAATTAATGAGCCAGCTATGTTAGATATTGTTTTATATGAACCAGAAATTCCTCAGAATACTGGAAATATTATTCGCCTATGTGCAAATACGGGATTTAGATTGCATCTAATTGAACCCTTGGGATTTACTTGGGATGATAAAAAATTACGTCGTTCTGGGTTGGATTATCATGAGTTTGCGGAAATAAAAAAACATAAAACTTTTGAAGATTTCTTGAAAACTGAGAATCCTAAAAGATTGTTTGCTTTAACAACTAAAGGGACATTGGCTCATAGCCAAGTGCAATTTGAACTTGGTGATTATTTAATGTTTGGGCCAGAAAGTAGGGGAATTCCTATGTCGATATTAGATACTTTATCTGCGAGTAGAAAAGTGAGAATTCCAATGTTAGAAAATAGCAGAAGTATGAATCTATCTAATTCTGTGGCGGTTACTGTTTATGAAGCTTGGCGACAGCTAAATTACCAAGGAGCCATTAATTTACAAAAATAATTTGGCCCCTATTAAGATTGAAGTTATAGCCAACTTTGCATCATCATATTTACTGTGAAGCCACCTAGCGTCAGCCAAATATAAATTAAGAAGCCTAGAATAATAGGTTTTATACCCGCTTGTTTAATGAAGGTTGCCTGTGTAGTTAAACCTAGTGCTGTCATTGCTGCGATTAACAGTAGCTCATCCAGTTTTATTATCCAAGCTACCCAGCTTTCTGGAAGCAAGGATAAAGAATTGAATAATGCGCTAAGAATAAATAGAAAAGCAAACCATGGAATGTTAATTTTTCTTGCTTGTTTATCTACTTCACCTCGTGATATTAACCAAGATAAGATGAGTAAGAAAGGTGCTAGCATCATCACACGGATCATTTTTGAAATAACTGCAACATCTGCTACAACTGGGCTTATATTTCCTCCCGCAGCATATACTTGTGCTACTTCGTGCACCGTTGAGCCAATATAGATTCCAAATTGATGTTCGCTCATAAACTCTTGCAAGTATGGATAGGCTACTGGATAGAGAAACATTGATAATGTTCCAAAAATAACTACCACAGCAACAGCAACGGAGACTTTGTGTGATTCTGCTTTAGTAACTGGTTCCATTGCCATTACCGCCGCTGCGCCACAAATGCTGCAACCGCCGGCGGTAAGATATACAGTTTGCTTGTCTATCTTGAGATAACGTTGACCAAGAAATACGGCAATAAGGAATGTGGAAACAAGCATAATTAAATCTGTGGTAATTGCATTGATACCAACACTATTAATATCTTGTAAAGTAAGTCTGAACCCATAAAGTATAATGCCTAGACGTAGGATTGGGCCTTTGGCGAATAGGATGCCTTTATCTGTATGTTTTGTGATAAGGGGATAGACGGTATTGCCTAGAAGAATACCTAGCAGAATTGCAATCGTAAGGGCGCTGAGCTTGTATGCCCTCGCAAATTCACTAGTCGCAATGTTATCAACAATAAATGTTAAATAGGCAATAATAAAAAGCCCAAAATAAAAATTCTTATTTTTCATTTTTACCTCGAAATCAGATCCAGCTGAGGTAAGGAGAATAGAATTGATCAATCTGCAAAATGAATTTGCTTTAAATATTGAAAAATTTCTCGATATGCTTTAGCTGGTTTGTTTTGCTCTTGTTCTTTGTGTGCGCAACGAATTAGATTGCGTAAGTGCTGGGGATCAACTTTAGGATAGTCATTACAAACCTGAGTAATCATTTCAGCGTTCTGTAATAGGCTATCGCGTAATTTTTCTAGGCGATGCAATATTGCTTGTTGCTGATTATGTTTGTTTTCTAGCTTTTCTAAGGATTCTTGGATTGGCTCGACATCAATGTTACGTAACAATTTGCCTATATATTGTAATTGGCGACGACGCGCTTCTTTTTGTAATCGTTGAGCTAATTCGACGGCCTCAAGTAAAGATTCATCTAGTGGAATTTTGGCGAGTTGAGGTTTGGTCAAGTTAACAAGCTGTTCACCTAGCTTCTTTAACGCCTCTGCATCACGTTTAATTTCGCTTTTGCTTACCCAAATAATTTCTTCTTGTTCTTGATCCCAATCTAAATTTTCCCAATCAATATTTTTTTTGCCACGTTTCGCCATTAGTTGTCCTTTTTATTGTAAAACGAGGGGACATTTTAGCACGAAAAAACAAAATGAGATAAAATGCCTCGTTCGCTTTGATTACATAATCAAAAATCGTTTGTAAGGATAAATTGAATGAATGTACAACAAGATCAAGTTACTTTGTTATCTCAACAAGAACAAGAATTACGCAATGCCGTAAGCTATGCTTTGGAGTTGGCTCAGAAAGCGGGCGCTAGTGCAGAAGTTGCGGTAACAAAAACGAATGGGTTATCTGTTTCAGCCCGTCATCAAGAAGTAGAAAATGTAGAGTTTAATAACGACGGTGCATTAGGTATTTCTGTGTATGTAGGACAACGAAAAGGAAATGCTTCAACGTCAGATTTGACTCATAACGCCATTAAAAGTGCTGTAGATGCGGCTTTAGCAATAGCTAAATATACTTCTGAGGATCCTTGTGCTGGTTTAGCAGAGAAAGAGTTAATGGCATTTAACGCCCCAGATCTCGGGCTTTATCATCCCGCAAACATTGAGGTTGAGGAGGCTTTAGAACTGGCGAAACAGGCAGAACTGTCGGCGCTAGAATATGATTCTCGTATTGTAAATAGCGAAGGTGCAGCATTTAATGCTAGCACCGGCGTTCGTGTATATGGTAATAGCTATGGAATGTTACAAAGTTATTTATCCAGTCGCTATTCTCTTTCTTGCTCTGTTATTGCTAGCGCTCAGGAACAGTTAGAAAGTGATTACGAATACAGTATTTCTCGTCATATACAAAAATTAGAAAGCGCAAATTGGGTAGGTGAGCATTGTGCTCAAAAAGCGGTTGCCCGTCTAAATCCTCGCAAGTTAGCAACACAACAAGTGCCAGTCGTATTTTTAAATGATGTAGCAACAGGTTTAATTAGTCATTTAACCGCGGCGATTAGCGGCGGTAGCCTATATCGCAAAGCAAGCTTTTTACTTGACCATTTAGGAAAGCAAGTGCTTCCTAACTGGTTTGAAATTAGCGAACGACCGCATTTGATTGGCGGTCTTGCCTCTTCTCCCTTTGATAGCGAAGGTGTGCGTACTCAAGATCGCGAAATTATTCAACAAGGGATTTTACAAACATATTTATTGACTAGTTACAGTGCGAAAAAACTAGGAATGAGAAGTACTGGGCACGCAGGGGGAATTCATAACTGGTTAGTAAAACCAAATTTAACTGGTGGCTTGAAGGCAATACTTAAGCAAATGGGGACTGGCTTATTAGTTACTGATTTAATGGGGCAAGCGGTAAATTTAGTTACTGGTGATTATTCCCGAGGTGCTTCGGGATTTTGGGTAGAACATGGAGAAATTCAATATCCTGTGGCAGAAATCACTATTGCAGGACAGTTACAAGATATGTTGCGTAATATTGTGGCTGTTTCTGATGATATTGAACATCGTTCTAATATTCAAACAGGTTCGATTTTATTAGAGAGTCTGAAAATTTCGGGAAATTAATTTATGAAAATGATAATAATTATTATTGACGGTGTTTTTTGAGTTTGCTAATATAGCCACATCTGTTCAGGAAGATGTAGTTATTCCTTTTCTAAACAGGTAGAGTAGAAAGTAAATTCGTTAGGGTATTTATAGGCTGAGGTTTAAACTTCAGCCTTTTTTTTGTAGAATACGCGCCTAATTCCCTCCCTATTAAAAGGTTTTTCAATGAAAAAACATCATGTAGATATTTTAATCTCAGAAGTAGAAGTTCGAGCTCGGATTCAACAACTTGGTCATGAAATTACACAATATTATCAACAACAAAAAGTTGAAAAACTTATCGTCGTTGGCTTGCTTAGAGGCTCTTTTATGTTTATGGCGGATTTAGTGCGTGAAATTAAATTGCCCGTAGAAATTGAGTTTATGACCGCTTCTAGCTATGGAAGTGGAATGACAACGAATCATGATGTGAAAATCAGCAAAGATCTTGATGGCGATATTTGCGGTGAACATGTTTTGATTGTGGAAGATATAATTGATACAGGTTACACCCTACAAAAAGTAAAAGACATTTTAAATCTAAGAGAGCCTGCTTCTTTGACTATTTGTACTTTATTAGATAAACCTTCTCGTCGAGAGGTTGAGGTGTCTGTGCAGTGGGTTGGCTTTGCTATTCCTGATGAATTTGTTGTGGGATATGGAATTGATTATGCTCAACAACATCGTAACTTAGGTTATATCGGCAAAGTTACTTTAGATGAATAAGATAATCTAAAAAGGAGAAAATAAATGTATCTCAATCAAATTAAATCAGAACTGAATGAGGCTGCAAGTGTATTAGATAAATTCATCAATGATGAAAAAAATATTAGTTTAATTCAAGAAGCTGCATTATTGATTGCAAATAGCTTTAAGCAAGGCGGTAAGGTATTGTCTTGTGGTAACGGCGGGTCTCATTGTGATGCTATGCATTTTGCAGAGGAGTTGACGGGGCGTTATCGTGAAAATCGTCCTGCTTATCCTGCTATTGCGATTTCAGATGTTAGTCATTTAAGTTGTGTTAGTAATGATTTTGGTTATGAATATGTATTTTCTCGTTATCTAGAAGGCGTTGGTAACAAAGGCGATGTTTTACTAGGCATTTCAACTTCGGGTAACTCTAAAAATATACTAAGAGCTATTGAAGTTGCTAAGGCAAAAGGTATGAAAGTGATAGCCTTAACGGGGAAAAATGGAGGTGAAATGGCAGGCCTCGCTGATGTTGAAATTCGCGTTCCTCATTTTGGTTATGCAGACCGCATCCAGGAAATTCACATTAAAGTTATTCATATTTTAATGATGCTAATTGAATTTGAAATGGCTAAATAATCTTAAAAGAAAGCTCCTTTTCTTACGATCAGGAGCTTTTTAATAAGTTCTAAAAACGCCCGAGATATTAGCGTCGAGGGCTTATATCAATGGCAGGATCAAGCGGTGGTGTTCTTGCGTCAATTTGTTTTTGTAATCCATAATCGCTAGGGTCAGCAATGCTTGAAAACAACTGTTGGTTTGGATTGATCTTCGCGTTTTTTACCCCTACCCAGTTTGCAATTCCCTCTAGGAAATGCAGCCCTGATTTAAACGCTTTATATTGGGTTCTTTGTTGATCGTCGGAAGACACTTTAAACAATGGAATATTGTTGTGTAATTTGCTTGCACAGCTGAGATTAAACAACATTTCGCCGTTCTGCTCTTTATGGCACATGCCATGATCGGCAAAATAAATCATAGAGAATGTGCGTCCTGTTTGTTTAGCGTTCTGTTGCAAGTGTTCAAAAACCGCTTTTAACACATCATCTGTTTTTTTGATCGACGAAATATAACAGTTCAAATAATGATATTTTTTGTCTAATTCTTCTGCTTTGAAAATAAGCGGATAGTCTTCCACTCGACCACAAGCCAGTGGATGTGACCCATAAAGATGTAAAACGATAAAGCGTTTTTGTTGAGTACCGTCTTGTAACATCTGTGCTAATTTGGGTAAAAGCTCAAAATCGCTATGATTGGTTGAATTTAAACTACCGCCTTTTTTCAAAAACTGTATCACATCGCTACGATGTGCAATGGATGTAACGGGCGTGTCATATTGCCCAAGAAAACCTTGATTGGACAGCCAATAGGTTTTTAACCCTGCGGATTTCATCAAATCTACTATATTTAATTCGTAGTGTGGTTCCCATTTTTGCCGATCTGGCTGAGTGAGCATTAAACGGAGTGAAGACGTGGTATTGGTACCGCCAGAAGTTAATCCCTCTTGTAACACACCATTCGATTGGCTCATAAATGGCGTATTTTCAATAGGATAACCATAGGCGTGTAGATAATCACGTCGCGCGCTTTCGCCAATAATCAACACATAATCATCATATTGGCTATTCACTAATTGACTTTCTCCCCACTCGCTCGGTCGATCAAAGCTATTTAAGCGTTCCAATTCTGTTTTCACTTCCATGGCGACGCCGTAAGTTTTGTGCAAGAAATTTGCCGCAGGGGAAGAAAAACCAAGGATTAAGGCGCTAGCAATGAGAAAAAATTTATTTTGATAGAAAGGAAAGGCGAATTGGTTTTGCAATCGGCGCGCGATGAACAGTAGCGGCAAAATGCTGAGTGCGATCACATAACTATGCCAAGGGATTTGCATTAAAAATTCAGCGCTTTCTATCATATCCGTTGAAAATAGCGAAGCGATGTATTGATAGCTTGGTGCACCAAAATTTAATCCGACGGGAAGGTAAAAAATATGCGCTAGCGCCAGCGGTATTAAAATTAAATAAAAGCTTAATTTATGGCAATTGAGCAGCAGGATAATAATGCTCAAGCTCAGTAGTGGTAAAAGACTAAAATCTGTCCACAGCCCAGTGCCTAACAAAATTAAGTAACTTGCAACTAAAATGAGAATGATTGAAAAACAAAGGGCTAAAACAGCGCTGGCGCCAGCGCGTGGTGTGGAATATGTTTTCATTTCTGTGCCTTGTATTGAAAAATGGCGTTTATTTTATCTCTATCAGATGAATAAATTCCAGCATCAATTATTCACACTCAAAGCATAATCCTTTAAAATAGCGCAGTTTTTTTGTAATTCAACTTGAATATAAGAGGAAGTCCGAATGAAACAGCCCATCTATAAACGCATTTTATTAAAATTGAGTGGTGAAGCATTACAAGGTGAAGATGGTTTTGGGATCGATCCTTCGATTTTAGACCGTATGGCATTGGAAATTAAAGAGTTAGTGGCACTTGGCGTGGAAGTCGGTGTGGTACTCGGTGGCGGTAATCTATTTCGTGGCGCTAAATTGGCAAAAGCAGGAATGAACCGTGTCGTTGGTGACCATATGGGGATGTTAGCGACGGTAATGAATGGTTTAGCCATGCGCGATGCGTTACACAGGGCAGATGTTAATGCAAAATTAATGTCTGCCTTTCAATTAAATGGTATCTGTGATACTTATAACTGGTCTGAAGCAATCAAAATGTTGCGTGAAAAACGGGTGGTGATTTTCTCTGGCGGTACGGGCAGCCCATTCTTTACCACCGATTCAGCGGCTTGTTTGCGTGGCATTGAAATTGAAGCGGATGTGGTGTTAAAAGCCACAAAAGTGGACGGTGTATTTGATTGTGATCCTGCGAAAAATCCAGAGGCTAAACTCTATCAAAAACTCACCTATGCTCAAGTGATCGAAAAAGAATTGCAAGTCATGGATTTAGCTGCCTTTACGTTGGCAAGAGATCACGCTATGCCGATTCGTGTGTTTAATATGGGGAAAGCAGGCGCGCTTCGTCGTGTTATTGAAGGGGAAGTGGAAGGCACATTAATTGATTAGTCTTGCATGGCGCCATCGGTTACAAAAACAGCATTTTTAGAAAACTATTCATCATCCATAATGAGGAAAAATTGTGATTAATGAGATTAAAAAAGATACGCAACAGCGTATGGAAAAAAGTTTAGAAACCTTTAAAGGGCATATTGCAAAAGTTCGCACAGGGCGTGCGCAACCAAGTTTACTTGACGGTATCCAAGTGGAATATTATGGCTCGCCGACGCCATTACGCCAACTTGCCAACGTAGTAGCAGAAGATGCGCGTACCCTTGCGGTAACTGTATTTGATCGCAGTTTAATTGGCGCGGTGGAAAAAGCGATTCTCACTTCGGATTTAGGCTTGAATCCATCCTCTGCTGGCACCACCATTCGCGTGCCATTACCGCCACTAACCGAAGAACGTCGTCGCGATTTAATCAAAATCGTTAAAAATGAAGCGGAGCAAGGCAAAATTGCGGTGCGTAATGTGCGTCGTGATGCGAACGATCAAATTAAAGCTTTATTAAAAGATAAAGAAATTAGCGAAGACGAAGAACGCAAAGCCAATGAGGAAATTCAAAAAATTACCGATACTTTTATCAAGAAAGTTGATGAAGTGTTAGCGGACAAAGAAAAAGAATTATTGGATTTCTAATTCCGTGATTATGGGAAAAAGGACGCAGTAGATAACTGCGTCTTTTTTATGTTAAACAGTCAACATCTGCATTAGGGTGAATTATGCAAACTCAAAAAAACGTGGTTATTCTTGGTTCCACAGGATCCATTGGCGCCAGCACTTTATCTGTGATTGAACATAACCCCACACAATATCGCGCTTTTGCGCTGGTAGGCGGCAAAAATATTGAAGCTATGTTGGCGCAATGTTTGCAATTTCAGCCTGATTTCGCTGCCTTAGATGATGCGGTGGCGTCAGCGTTATTGGCGGAAAAATTACAGGCTCATCAAAGCAAAACCAAAGTGTTATCAGGGCAACAAGCCATTTGTGAACTAGCCGCGCACCCTGATGCCGATATGGCCATGGCGGCAATTGTGGGGGCGGCAGGTTTATTGCCTACCTTAGCGGCGGTGAAAGCAGGCAAGCGCGTGTTACTGGCGAATAAAGAAGCCTTGGTGACTTGTGGGCAATTATTTATTGATGCGGTACGTCAATATGGTGCGCAATTGTTGCCTGTGGACAGCGAACATAACGCTATTTTTCAGTCCTTACCGCCTGAAGCGCAACAACAAATTGGTTTCTGTCCTTTATCGGCGTTAGGCATTAGTAAAATTGTATTGACGGGATCGGGCGGTCCATTTCGTTACACAGACTTAACCGCCTTCGAACACATCACGCCCGAACAAGCGGTGGCGCATCCTAATTGGTCCATGGGCAAAAAGATTTCCGTGGATTCTGCAACTATGATGAACAAAGGGTTGGAATACATCGAAGCACGTTGGTTGTTTAATGCTTCCGCTGAAGAAATGGAAGTGATTATTCACCCTCAGTCGATTATTCATTCTATGGTGCGTTATGTGGACGGTAGCGTCATCGCACAAATGGGCAACCCTGATATGCGCACGCCCATTGCAGAAACCATGGCGTATCCGAATCGAACCTTTGCTGGTGTTGAACCTCTCGATTTTTATCAATTAAGTGGCTTAACTTTTCTGAAGCCCGATTATCAGCGTTACCCTTGTTTAAAATTAGCCATAGATGCTTTCGCGGCAGGACAATACGCCACAACGGCGATGAATGCTGCCAATGAAATCGCGGTGGAAAGTTTCTTGAATGGACAAATTAAATTTACCGAGATTGCGAAATTAAATCAGCAAGTGGTGGAAAAAATCACCGCGCAAAAAATCACTTGCGTGGATGATGTGTTAGCAGTGGATGAAAATGCTCGACAATTAGCCCGTGAAATCATTTTAAGTTTTTAAGATTAAAGGGCATTGTGATATAGTGCGCAACCAAATTGCAGATAAAAATAATGAAATGAGAGAACTGGATCCACAGAATATTCCGCGTCATGTTGCCATTATTATGGACGGCAATGGTCGTTGGGCAAAACAACAAGGTAAGATGCGCATTTTTGGTCATAAAAATGGCGTGTCTGCTGTGCGCAAAGCGGTTACTTATGCCCGTGAAACGGGGATTTCTCATTTAACGCTGTACGCTTTTAGCCGTGAAAATTGGAACCGTCCAGCCCAAGAGGTGAGCGCCTTAATGACTTTGTTCATGCAGGCATTAGATTTAGAAGTCAAAAAATTACACAAGCATAATATTAAATTAAATATTCTTGGCGACCTTTCCGCATTTAATCCTACTTTGCAGCAAAAAATCCAAGCAGCACAACAATTAACCCAGCATAATGATGCCTTAGTGTTGAACATCGCCGCCAATTACAGCGGACAATGGGATATTTTACAAGCTGCGAAACAGTTGGCTAACCATGCAGCTGAAAAGCAAATTGATCTTGATGATATAAATATTGAGGATTTTCAATCGTATTTAGTTACCGCTCACCAACCGCCTGTGGATTTATTAATTCGCACTAGCGGAGAACAACGTATTAGTAATTTTTTGTTGTGGCAAATTGCCTATGCGGAATTCTATTTCACCGAGGTAATGTGGCCAGATTTTGATGAACAAACCTTTCATCAAGCGGTGCTAGCCTATCAACAGCGCCACCGTCGTTTTGGCGCTAGTGAGTAACCATTTATTAAAGGAGTTTTTTGTGCTTAAACAACGTGTTATTTCTGCTTCTGTGCTTATTGCCATTGTCTTTGCCGCTTTGTTTTTGTTCTCTCCTTTCGCTTTTGCGCTGGCGTTAAGTGTCGTAACTATTTTAGGTATTTGGGAATGGACGCAATTTGTGTTCTTTAAATTTCCTGCGGCTCGTTGGGCGATTACGGGATTAAGTGCCGCCTTTATTTTTTTGTGGATTTATGGCGAACAAAATTACTTAACCGTCGGACGCGTATTTGAGCAATATGAACCTTTGCTGTTATTTTGTTCGGTGATTTGGTGGGCTGCGGCATTTTTCCTTGTGGTGAGTTATCCAAAATCCGCGAAAATTTGGTCAAATAACAAATTATTTCATTTTATTTTTGCCTTTTTTACCTTAATTCCATTCTTTAGCGCTGTATTAAAACTACGTTTAGATCATTATGCGCAAGATGAAGTGCATGGTTTAATTCTTTTGCTTTATGTGTTTCTGTTAGTGTGGGGCGCAGACACTGGCGCATATTTTGCGGGCAGAAAATTCGGCAAGCATAAGCTAGCGCCGAAAGTATCACCCGGCAAAACGTGGCAGGGCGTATTTGGTGGTTTAATCACGGCGGCGCTATTGGCAGGGGTTTTTGAATATTTCAACCAAGATCATTTATTGGAACACGTCTCTATGGTGGAGTTTGTGATTTTGTCAGTGGCAACGGTGGCGGTGTCTATTCTTGGCGATTTAACGGAAAGTATGTTTAAACGCGAAGCAAAACTGAAAGACAGTAGCCAGTTGATTCCTGGACACGGTGGCGTTTTGGATCGTATTGATAGCTTAACCGCCGCCGTTCCTTTCTTCGCTTATTTCTATTTCTTTGTTTTATAGGAAGAATTATGTCCTTTTTGTGGTCGTTAGGATCTTTTTTAATTGTTATCGCTATTTTAGTGTTCGTCCATGAATTTGGGCATTTTTGGGCGGCGCGACGCTGTGGTATCCAAGTTCAGCGCTTTTCCATTGGCTTTGGCAAAGTGTTGTGGCGTAAGAGGGATAAATTAGGCACTGAGTTTGTGCTGTCGCTTATTCCCTTGGGAGGCTATGTGAAAATGCTTGATGAGCGCAATGAAACTGTGCCTGCGCATTTGAAATCAAAAAGTTTTAATCAAAAAACTGTCGCACAGCGTGCCTTTGTTATCGCCGCAGGTCCAATGGCGAATTTTTTATTTGCGATTTTTGCGTATTTTACAATTTTCTCCATTGGTATTCCCTCCGTTAAACCTGTGATCGAGAATGTGGAGCCTCAATCTATCGCCGCTCGAGCAGGTATTACTGCAAATACTGAAATTCTCGCTGTTGATGACTCAAAAGTGGCGGATTGGGAAACGATCAATATGTTACTGTCCGCGAAAATTGGAAATGAGCAAGTAACTTTGACCATTTCTCCTATTGATTCAAATGTCGAATATCAAAAGACTCTTGATTTGATGAATTGGAGCTTTGATCCAGAAAAACAAAGTTCAATTACTTCTCTTGGTATATTGCCAATACGCAATAAAATTGAAATGGTTTTGTCTAAAGTTCAAGAGAACTCACCTGCGCAAAAAGCCGGGCTAGAAGTGGGCGATAAAATTTATCTTGGAGAGCATTTAATCACTTGGCAACACTTTGTTGAGTTAGTTGAAAAAGGCAAAGCTTTTGATGTGAATGTAGAGCGGAAAGGCACTTTCTCAACAGTTACGCTTGTTCCTGAACTGAATGAGAAAAAAAGATGGATTGTAGGGATTTCGCCTACTATTTATCCTATCGCAGAACAGTATCGCACCGAGTTAAAATATGATATTCTCGATGCTTTACAAAAAGCAGCGGAGAAAACAGCGCAATTAAGTTGGCTAACCATTAAAATGATTGGAAAATTATTCACTGGTGATTTGTCACTGAATAATTTAGGTGGGCCAATTTCTATCGCCAAAGGGGCGGGCGCATCCTCTGATATTGGTTTGCTGTATTATTTAAGTTTTATGGCGCTAATTAGTGTCAATTTGGGAATTATGAATTTATTCCCTTTACCCGTATTAGACGGCGGTCATTTATTGTTATTAGCTGCAGAAGCTGTACGAGGAAGACCGCTTTCAGAACGAATTCAAAGTATAAGTTATCGTATTGGGGCAGCTTTAGTACTAACCCTAATGGTATTTGCCATTTTTAACGATTTCTTACGGTTATAACCTTACATTCTTAATATAGGATAAATATCGAGATGAAAAAACTGTTAATTACCAGCCTATTATTGGGCTCAACCACTGCATTTGCTGCACCCTTTGTAGTCAAAGACATTCGTGTTGATGGATTAGAGTCATCTTCTGCGGGCAGTGTGCTTAAAACCATTCCTGTTCGCGTTGGACAAAAAGCAACTGATGCAGATATTTCTAAAACTGTTCGCACCCTATTTTTAACAGGTCAATATGATGATGTTAGAGCTAAACGTGATGGCAATACTTTGGTGATTGATGTGGTTCCTAAAGCGCTCATAACCAATGTAGAGATTTCTGGTAATAAATTAATTCCAACAGAAGCGTTAAAACAGAATTTAGATGCAAATGGTTTTAAAGCGGGTGAAGTGTTAAATCGTGCTAAATTGGAAGAATTTCGCAAAAGCTTATTAGAGCATTATAAAACAGTTGGTCGTTATAATGCGAAAGTTGAAACAAATGTAAATATGCAATCTCCAGGCCGTGCAGAAGTAGTGATTGACATTAAAGAAGACGATGTTGCTTTACTGAAAGAAGTTACTTTCGAAGGAAATAAAGCCTTTAGTAGCAGAAGATTAGCAGGGCAAATGGAATTACAAGAAGATTCTTGGTGGAAATTCTTTGGCAATAAATTTGAACAAGCGCAATTTGGTAAAGATCTAGAAACTTTACATGATTTTTATTTAAATCGTGGTTATGCAAAATTTAAAATTGTGGATACCGACGTTCAACTGAATGAAGCTCAAACAGAGGCGAAAGTTAAAATTAAAGTTGATGAAGGTAGCCTATACACAATTAAAGATGTAAAAGTGCTTGGTGATTTGGCTGGTATGTCAGAGCAAATTAAACCTTTGTTGAAGGTAATCCGCGTTGGTGAATATTTTAGTCGTGCGGATATGCTTTCTTTAGAAGAAGCAATCAAAGCTAAATTAGGTGAGCAAGGTTATGCAACAGCGAAAGTCAATATTCAACCTGAGTTTGATGAACAAGATAAAACTATAGTGTTGAACTTTGTTGTTGAGGCTGGTCGTGTTTATTCTGTACGTCAAATCCGATTCGAAGGCAATACTGTTAGCGCCGATAAAACCTTACGTCAAGAAATGCGTCAACAAGAAGGTGCTTGGTTATCTTCTCAATTGGTTGAATTAGGTAAAGTAAGATTAGACAGAACAGGTTTCTTTGAGGCTGTTGAAAGTAAAATTGAGACTATTCCAAATACAGATTTAGTTGACGTGATTTATAAAGTAAAAGAGCGTAATACAGGTAGCCTTAACTTCGGTATTGGCTACGGTACAGAAAGTGGTTTAAGCTACCAAGCTAGTATTCGCCAAGATAACTTCTTGGGAATGGGCTCATCCATTGCTTTAGGTGGCTCTAGAAGCGATAACGGGACAAGTTTAGATCTTCGTTATGATGAACCTTATTTCACCAAAGACGGCGTTAGCTTAGGTGGGAGAACCTTCTTTGAGAAAAATGACAGCTCAAAAAGCAAAGATTCTTTTGGTAGAACTACTTATGGTGCTAACGTAAACTTAGGATTCCCTGTTAATGAGAACAATGCATACGCTATTGGTTTAGGATATACCTACAATCACCTTAAAAATATCGAACCAGAATACAGCCGTATGTTATATAGGGATTCTATGAATTATAAAGATTGGAATTTTAAATCAAGTGATTTCGATTTATCTTTCCGCTGGAACTATAATTCTTTAAACCGAGGATATTTTCCAACTAAAGGGGTGAGAGCAAGTTTTGGTGGTAAAATTACTCTTCCGGGTTCTTCAAATAAATATTATACCTTGAACTCTGATGTTCAAGGATTCTATCCGATTGACCGTGATCACAGATGGGTATTATCTGGCCGTTTAGGTCTTGATTACGCCGATGGATTCAGCGGAAAACGTTTACCGTTTTATCAAAACTATACCGCAGGTGGTATGGGCACATTGCGTGGTTTTGCCTATGGTGCTATCGGACCTAATGCGATTTCAATTGCTAGTGGTGGGAAATGGGTTAAAAGCCCTAATATCGTCGGCGGTAATGCGATGGCAACAACCAGTTTAGAATTGATTTTCCCTATTCCATTTATGATGGATAAAACACAAAACTCAGTGAGAACCTCTATCTTCGTTGATGCAGCAAGTGTTTGGAATACCCGTTGGAAAGAACAAGATAAAAAGGCAGTAGATATTCAAAATTTACCTGATTATAGTAGCCCTAGCCGTATTCGTGTTTCTTCTGGTGTTGCATTACAGTGGAATTCACCAATTGGACCTTTGGTATTCTCTTATGCTAAACCACTTAAAAAATATCAAGACGATAAAACTGAACAATTCCAATTTAACGTTGGTGGAACATTCTAATTTATAGGGAACTTATTCACGAGTTTCTAGTCTAACCAAGGTCTGCGTTATGAAGGAATAACGCAGAAATTTAATAATCATTTAATAGGAACATTGAACAAATGAAAAAAACATTAAAAGTAACTGCACTTTCATTAGCTTTAGCTTTAACCTCAACTTTTGCGGCAGCATCTGAAAATATTGCTGTTATCAATGGTGATTATTTATTCCAAAATCATCCAGATCGTAAAGCAGCAGCTGACAAATTAGAATCTGAGTTCAAAGCAACTAGAGATAAATTAGTAGCAAGCAAAAAACAAATTGATGAAAAGATTGCTGCTGCTCAGAAAAAAATTGAGGCTAAAGTTGTTGCTTTGCAAAAAGACGCACCAAAGCTTCGTGCAGCTGATATCAAAAAACGTGAAGATGAAATCAAAAAATTGGAAGAAACCGAGCAGGCTGCTATCAATAAATTGATTGCTGCTCACGATGAAGAAGTGCAAAAATACCAAGAAAGTTATGCAAAACGTGAAAACGAAGAAACTAAAAAAATCGCTGATAGCATTGAAGCGGCGGTAAAAGCTGTGGCAAAACAAAAACAATATACCATGGTATTGAACCAAGGTGCTGTTGCATTTGCTGATGATGCAAAAAATATCAATGAAGATGTTTTAAAAGCGATTCCAGCTAAATAGGCATCTATAATGCAAGTCTATTCTTTACAAGAATTAGCAACAAAAATCGGCGCTACCATTCGTGGTAACGCCGATGTTTTTGTTGAGAGCATAGCTCCTCTTGATAAAGCCCTGCCAAATCAACTTACCTTTATTTCTAATGCAAAATTCCGTCCTCTGTTGGCTAATAGCCAAGCGGGTATTCTGGTTGTTTCTGAATCTGATGTGGAATTTTGTTCCGAACACAGTAATTTACTTATCGTAAAAGATCCTTATGTTGCATATGCGATCTTGGCCCAGCATATGGATACAACACCTAAAGCAGCTCATGGTATTCATAAACAAGCAGTAGTTTCTGAATTAGCAACTATTGGTGAAAACGTATCTATCGGCGCTAACGCTGTGATTGAACGTGGTGCGGTGATTGGCAACGGTGCGATTATTGGACCTAACTGTTTTGTGGGTGAAAATGCCAAAATTGGTGAAGCAACTCAATTGTGGGCGAATGTTACGGTATATCATGATGTGGAAATTGGACAACGTTGTTTAATTCAATCTGGTGCGGTAATTGGTAGCGATGGATTTGGATACGCCAATGATAGAGGGCGTTGGATTAAAATTCCACAGACAGGAAGCGTAATTATTGGTAACTGTGTGGAAATTGGCGCTAATACTTGTATCGACCGAGGTGCGCTTGATTCAACCATCATTGAAGATAACGTGATTATTGATAACTTATGTCAAATTGCCCATAACGTACATATCGGCACTGGCACTGCGGTGGCAGGTGGTGTAATTATGGCGGGAAGTCTAAAAGTTGGGCGTTATTGCTTGATTGGTGGCGCTAGTGTAGTCAACGGTCATATGGAAATTTGTGATCAAGTTACCATTACAGGTATGGGTATGGTTATGCGTCCAATTACAGAGCCAGGTGTGTATTCTTCAGGTATTCCTCTACAAAGCAACAAGGAATGGCGCAAAACAGCGGCGCTAACGATGAATATTGATTCAATCAATAAACGTCTGAAAGCCGTGGAAAAACAAATGGCCGAAGATGCCTAACATTCCATACACCTTTCATTATAAAAGGCATTTTAGCGGTGGTTAACCCGAACGCTAAAATGCCTATTTTTATCCTAGCCAATTTCTTAATATTTCTTCACCGTATTCAGAAATAAAAGATTCTGGGTGAAATTGCACTGCGTAAATTGGCAGAGAATGATGTTCTATCGCCATAATGACTTCATCATCACATAGTCCTGTAATCTGCAGTTGAGAGGGGAAGTTTTCTGCGGCAATTGCCCATGAATGATAAAGTCCAATTTGAAATTGCCGCGGTAAGCCTTTGAATAAAAGGGATTCTCTTTGCACTTTTAATTGTTTGCTTTTTCCGTGTCGCACTTCTGTTAAGTTATATAATTTGCCGCCGAAAAACTCACAAATGGTTTGTAAACCGAGGCAAACACCTAAAATAGATTTATGTTGATAATAGCGGTTTAACATAGCGAAAAGCTGCGGATAACTGCGCGGTACGTCAGGACCGGGTGAAATTAAAATATGGCTAAATAATTCTATTTGGTCTAAATTGAGATCTTTAACGTCGATAACCTCGAATGGCACATCTAAACGACGAATTAAATCCACAAGGTTATATGTGAAAGAATCTTGATTATTAATAATGAGTAATTTTTTCATAACTTTTGCTAGAGGCTGCACATTAGGCTTAATAAAAAATATGTAGCAGTATAAAATAAAACATTCCAATTTTCTTTTTTGTCTATTGAATATGTTAGATTTTCGCACGTTTGTTGAGCAAGCTAATGGTTATGGCGCTCAGGGTAAGCCTTTTTTCTTTTTGATTGATTTTGAACAGCAACAGCCACTAATTTTCCCATTCCATGAGGCGTTAGAGGCTGAGTTATTATTTGATATTCAAGGCATCAGTAATGTTGAAGCGACCACTTCAATGAATTCACCTCTGCAGTTTAGCAAGCAGCCAATGGAGAAAGCGGAGTACACAAAAGGGTTTAACTTGGTGAAACAAGAAATCCAAAAAGGTAATAGTTATTTGCTCAATTTAACTTACCCTACTCTAATTAGTTTGAATATTGGATTAGAAGAAGTATTTTGGCGTAGCCAAGCGCCTTACAAACTTTGTTATCGAAATCGCTTTGTTTGTTTTTCTCCTGAAACCTTTATTAAGATTGTTGATGATCGTATTTATACTTATCCGATGAAGGGAACCATTGATGCCAGTTTACCTGACGCTAAATCGCTTTTACTGAACTCCGAAAAAGAAAAGCAAGAACATTATACTATCGTTGACCTTATGCGTAACGATTTAGCCTTAGTCGCGAAAAATATTGAGGTGTTACGTTTTCGTTATGTGGATCAAATTCAAACTCAGAAGGGAGCTATTTTGCAAACAAGTTCTGAGATTTGTGGACAGTTAGCGGAAAATTGGCGTAGTCAAATTGGAACGATTTTAAGCAAATTATTACCGGCGGGCTCTATTAGCGGTGCACCAAAAGAAAAAACCGTGGAAATTATTCAACAAGCGGAAGGACAACCTCGAGGCTATTACACAGGCGTTTTCGGCGTATTTAATGGCGAGCAGTTACAAAGTGCAGTGGCCATTCGTTTTATTGAACAATCGGATAATAAATATTGGTTTCGTAGCGGCGGCGGTATCACTATGTTGAGCGAACTAGATGATGAATATTTGGAATTGATCCAAAAAGTTTATTTACCTTTTAAATGAGTCTCTTGATGTATCCTTTATTTGAAACCATTGCTATTGAAAATGGCGTACCTCAGCGCTTAGCTTTACATCAACGGCGCTATGAACAAAGTTTACGCCAGTTTTATGGGCAATTTCCCTGCAAAGATTTATGTATTCAAAATCTGAGCCGTATTATTCAGGTTTCTGAGGCATTAAACGCCACCAATCACGCTAACTTGATTCGTTGTCGCATTAGTTACAACTATCAAGAATGTAAAGTTGAATATTTTCCTTACCAACGAAGAACCTATCGTTCTTTCACGCCGATTATTTGCGATGAAATTGAATATGGTTTGAAATTGAGTAATCGCGAACTCATTAATGCGTTGTTTGCGGAAAGAGGCGATAATGATGAAATCATCATTATTAAGCATGGTAAAGTTACTGACTGTTCCATTGGTAATCTAATTTTTCGGCGCAATGCACAATGGTTTACTTCGGATACGCCGCTTTTAGCAGGAACACAACGAGCGAATTTAATTGCGCAAAATAAAATTCAAGTGTGTGAAATTCGACTAGAGGATCTCCATCAATTTGAGGAAATTCGTGTGATTAATGCACTAAATGGTCTATAACTTATTTCTTAAAATAGATACAATACCGCACTTTTTATCTTATTTATAACAAGGAGTTAATATGTCAAAAATTATTCATACTGATAACGCCCCTGCGGCGATAGGGCCTTATGTTCAAGCAGTGGATTTAGGTAATTTAGTTTTTACTTCTGGTCAAATCCCAGTAAATCCAAAAACAGGCGAAGTATCTGCAGATATCGTGGCACAAGCGCGCCAATCTTTAGAAAACCTGAAAGCAATTGTTGAGCAAGCAGGTTTATCTGTTGCGAATATCGTGAAAACAACAGTGTTTGTTAAAGATCTTAATGATTTTGCTGCAGTCAATGCTGAGTATGAAAAATTCTTCAAAGAAAATAACCACCCAAATTTCCCTGCTCGTTCTTGTGTCGAAGTGGCACGTTTGCCAAAAGATGTTGGCATTGAAATTGAAGCCATTGCGCTGCGTAGTTAAATAATTCAAGGGAACTGAAATCGGTTCCCTTTCTCAAAATAAACTCGTTTTCAGTTAGGAATTTTATGGAACAGCACGTTTCTCAACCTGTACAACAAAAAAACGCATCCCCTAGACCAACTCCGCCATTCATTGGAAAGATTATTTTTGCTAGCCGTTGGTTGCAGTTACCAATGTATTTGGGACTCATTGTGGTACAAGGTATTTATGCTTATAAATTTATGAAATCTTTATGGGATCTCACGGTTAACTTGCAACAAATGGATTCCAATACCATTATGTTAGCGGTACTTAACCTGATCGATGTGGTCATGATTGCTAATTTATTAGTTATGGTTATCGTCGGAGGCTATGAAATTTTCGTTTCTAAATTGCATACGGAAAATCACCCAGATGAACCTGAATGGTTAAGCCACGTTAATGCATCGGTGTTAAAAGTAAAACTGTCTATGTCAATCATCAGTATTTCTTCAATTCATATGCTACAAACCTTTGTGAATGCAGCTAATATGGATGAGAAGACGATGATGTGGCAATTATTCCTACATTTGGGTTTCTTAGTATCTGCTTTAGCTATGGCATATACTGATAAGATCTTATATGGAACAAGCCACCATAATCATTAATATCATTCTAATAGAAGCTATTTCTTGTTTTGAGAAATAGCTTTTTAAAATCAATAAATTTGTCTAACAACGCTATTATCAAGGTTTAATGCTTCTTAACTCATGACAACAGAGCCAATTCTTCGCCTGCAAAATATTGTTAAAAAGTTTGGTGATCATCTTGCGGTGAACAACATTAGTTTGGATATTTTTCGAGGTGAGATTCTTGCGTTGCTTGGTGAAAATGGGGCAGGAAAGTCTAGTTTAATTAAAATTTGGGGCTGTAGTAGATTAGCATCAATGCTATACTACAAAAATGAAAATAACTCATTGTAAATTAAAGAAATCTACTCAGAAAAAACGCCTTGAATTTTTTGTAGCAGAAGTCACCGCTAGAACGGCGGCAGATTTGTTGGAGATTCAACCTAATACCGCAGCTCTTTTTTACCATAAAATTCGGCTTGTGATTGAGCATCATTTAGCCCTTGAAGCTGATGAGGTTTTCGAAGGTAAAATTGAACTGGATGAAAGCTATTTTGGTGGTCATCGCAAGGGAAAACGAGGGCAGGGAGCTGCAGGAAAAGTAGCTGTTTTTGGGGTGTTGAAAAGGCAAGGGAAAGTGTTTACTGTGGTCGTCAATGATACGAAAACAACAACGCTAATGCCTGTTATAGCAAGGAAAATCAAGCCTGACAGCTGGGTTTATACGGATACTTATCGTAGTTATGACGCCCTAGATGTGAGCGAATTTCACCACGAACGAATTAACCATTCGGAACTGTTTGCAGTGAAACAAAATCACATCAACGGCATTGAGAATTTTTGGAGTCAAGCTAAGCGGATACTCCGAAAATATAATGGAATTGACCGAAAAAGTTTCCCTTTATTCTTGAAGGAATGTGAATTTCGGTTTAATTTTGGGACACCCAAAGAGCAACTTAAAACGTTAAGAAAATGGTGTGAAATTTAGGGCTAATCTACTACACCCCCTTTTATAATGTAACTTCAGACTCAGACCAAGTAGCAAGGCTTTCGGCGCTTCTTGCGGTGGCTCATTCTGATGGTAAGGCACAAGTGGTTATTTTTACCGATTCTTTGTATGAAATTGCGTTGCGCAAAGCCAATATAATGAAAGAGGTTATTGAACAATGTCAGACTTGTAAATTACTGGAACTTATTGATACCCCTCTAGCGGATACCGCCACAAGGATGCCAAGTTTAACCTTTAGCTTGCTGCAAAAATATGGCGATAACTTAGAATATGCTTTAGGCATTAATGATCTGTATTTTGACTTTATGGCTCCCGCGCTACGCAGCGCAAATAAAAATAAACCCTATAATATTTCGGCGGGTGATGGCTCTATTAGCGCCTACCAATGTATCCGTACAGACAAGTATCAACTTGCGACTGTGCCCGAGCCGCTTAATTTGCATGGTTGGCAACTGGTCGATGAATTAAACCGTGCTTTCGCTCAAGAAGCACCTTCCGGCTATATCACACAACCGCATTTAGTGCTTAAAGAAAATATCACATTAGACGGCGGCGAACATAATCTCTACGACCCACAAAATGGTTATAGAGAAGCTTATAAGCGGATTTGGGGAGTGTCACAAAAGTAACAAATCAAACACTGATCTGAGTGCCTAATTCTTGGGATATCAGATTGGCTGTTTGTCCATTACACCACCAAAAACCGCACGTTGAAGTGCGGTTATATGAAGGAGGGGTTTTACAATAGCTTTAATGTATCAATCAGTTTAGGTTGATGTTCCAACATGGTGAGTAGTTTCAATGCTGGACCGTTGGGAATACGTCTTTGCAATTCCCAAGATTGGACAAGTGCCGTACTCACACCTAACAATTTCGCAAATTCATTTTGCTTGAGATTCACATTCTGACGAATATGTTTCACATTTGGAATTGCAAAAGTTTTTATTTTATCGCTTTCCAATACTAACTCACCTTTTTCGATAGCCACGATTTGTTTTGCACTCGTTAACAAGTCATCAAATAATTCATTATCCATTTTATGCCTCCTGATCTAATAATTTTAAAACTGATTTAAGCTGTGCTTTTTGTTGCGCGGTTAAATTATCTTGTACATTTTTGGGATAAACCAACATCAAGTATAATCTCCCTTTTTTACTGACACAGTATTAAATCACTCTAACACTAGAACTTTTCCCTTGACCTTCCCTTGCCCAACGTATTTTTTGGCAACCCCCCGTTCCTTGAATATAAGGGGCATTTTGATGATTTTCGAGTAAATACAATTGTAACTCTTGTAAATCATCCTCTGTTAATAAACCCTCTTTGCGTTTACTGAATGATGGCAATTCAATAAATGTTAAATATTCCATAAATATTACCCGCAAGATATGTGTACATGGTACGTTATTGATGATGAATATACAAGCCTTTTTCCCTTTAATCACGATTATATAAACGACTGCGTTGTTGAATTTGCCGCTGTTGTTCAATGCGAGCAATTTCTAGCCTTACAGCTTTGGCAATATCAACTGCATTTTGTCAATTCATATGCTGCAAACCTTTGTGAACGCCGCCAATATGGACGAAAAAACAATGATTTGGCAATTATTCCTACACTTAGGTTTCTTAGTATCCGCCTTAGCAATGGCGTACACCGACAAAATCCTATACGGCATTAGCCACAACGGACATTAATTCATTTCAAAGCTATTTCTTGCAAGGGAAATAGCTCTCGAAGTGCAATAAATTGCCTAAGGTATTTCTTACTTTATGGATATTAGATTTCTCTTTGTGAGCCTAATTCTTGTGAGATCGAATTAGCAGCCTGCTTCAATTGTGCTAATAAATTAGCTTGTCCTATATGTTGCAAGCGAACAGTGGATAAAGAAACCGAAACGGAATAAGCCACGTTGCCAGAAATATTAAATATGGGGCAGGCAAAGCAAGTAACTCCTTGTTCATTTTCTTCATTATCAATGGCGTAGCCTTCTTCTTTGATTTTATTTAGCTCTATTCGCATTGCACTTTGCTCAATGATCGTCGTCGCCGTGTGTTGTTGTATGTTGTGCTGATTGTTTTGCCAGTAATCTGCCAAGGTAAAATTATCGTCATATGCCATAAAAATTTTTCCCATAGCCGAGCAATATAATTCTAAATTTTGACCAATATAAGCACGGGTTCTTAGCATACCCGTCGTCGGTTCTAATTTATAAATCATCACAGCACGATGTTGATCACGCATAGACAAATTCACAGTTTCCCCAATGTCTAAATTCAATTTCTCTAAATAAGGTGCGGCGACGCTTAGAATGTTAATTGAATTGAGCGTTTTTTGTCCAATGCTTAAACTTTTTAGCGTTAATCTGTAAGAGCCAGTGCTATTCGCTGCTTTAACATATCCACACGCTTGTAGGGTTTGCAACATTCGGTGAGTGGTACTTTTATTCAATTTTGAGAGTTCGGCGAGTTTTGCTAGCGGACAACCGTTCGGAAAATTGCTCAAAATATCAATTAGCATTAAGCCTCTAATCAAACTTTGATTGCTTCCTGCTTTTTTATCTTGTTCTTCTTTCATTTCTATCCACGCATAAATTTAGAATTCATTGCGATTTATTTTAAATATTTCTTACTCAAATCAAAATGAGATCTTGATCACAAAATAAGAAAAAATAATTTAACTAATTGATTTTTAAGTATTTTATTTTTTATTTTTTATTTGCAAAAATCTCATTGCTTTATTTATAATTTTGAAACAGTATTTCAATATATGAAACGAGGCATCCTATGAGAGTAACTTATGAAGATCTAAAACAAGAATTTAAACGTGTGTTGCTAGCACGAAATGTCGGTGAAGAAGTTGCCGAAGAATGTGCGACGATGTTTGCAGACACCACAGAAGCAGGCGTATATTCCCATGGAGTTAATCGCTTCCCACGTTTTATCTCACAGCTTGAAAAAGGGGACATTGTTCCGACGGCGACGCCGACAAAAGTACTTTCCCTTGGAGCAATTGAACAGTGGGATGCTCATCAAGCCATTGGTAATTTAACGGCGAAAAAAATGATGGATCGTGCAATGGAAATTGCCGATCAGTTCGGTATTGGCGTTGTAGCATTGAAAAATGCCAATCACTGGATGCGTGGTGGCGGTTATGGCTGGCAAGCTGCAGAAAAGGGATATATTGGTATTTGTTGGACAAATTCCATCGCAGTGATGCCACCATGGGGGGCAAAAGAATGTCGCATCGGTACCAATCCTTTAATTATCGCAGTCCCTACAACCCCTATCACGATGGTTGACATGTCTTGTTCTATGTATTCTTACGGAATGCTAGAAGTTCATCGTCTAGCTGGTCGTGAAACCTTTGTCGATGCAGGATTTGATGATGAGGGAAATTTAACTCGAAACCCTGGCATCGTTGAAAAAAATCGTCGTCTTCTTCCTATGGGCTTTTGGAAAGGGTCGGGACTTTCTATCGTGTTGGATATGATTGCCACACTACTTTCTAACGGCTTGTCTGTGGCGGAGGTAACGGAAGAAAAAGATGATGAATATTGTGTATCGCAAATCTTCATCGCCATTGAAGTGGATCGCTTAATTGACGGTAAAACAAAAGACGAAAAACTCAATAAAATCATTGAGTATGTTAAAACCGCAGAACGTTCAGATCCTGATGTTGCTATCCGCTTACCAGGACACGAATTTACGGCTATTCGTGCGGAAAATAGAGCCAACGGCATTCCTGTTGACGACTCTGTTTGGGCGAAATTGAAATCCCTTTAATCAATTAAAATCGTGGATTATTCAAGGAGGGCTTATGGCAAACCAACCAATTTTAAGTTTACAACACATTATTAAACGTTTTGGTAACCATGCTGCCGTTAATAATGTCAACCTTGATATCCATTCAGGTGAAATTGTCGCATTATTAGGTGAAAATGGTGCAGGTAAGTCAACACTAATTAAAATTTTAGCAGGTATTTATGAGCGTGATGGTGGTGACATTCTTTTTTATCAACAGAAAATTCAATCCGCCGTTTCTCTTGAAAAGGGAAACAAAAAACCTATTGCATTTATTCACCAAGATTTAGGGCTAATCGAATGGATGACCATAGCTGAAAATATGGCGTTCATTATGGGATTTCCACGTCGCTTTGGTTTGATTGACTGGCAAAAAATTCGCCAGCACGCTCAACAAGCTCTCGATTTTGTTGGTATTCAACTGTCGGCAGACACTCGCGTGTTTGATTTAAGTCGCACAGAAAAAGCCTTACTAGCAATTGCAAGAGCCATTGCGATTGATGCTGAAATTCTTGTATTAGACGAACCAACCGCTTCTCTCCCCGCTAGTGATGTTGAGCATCTTTTCATTGTGTTAAATCGTTTGCGTGAGAAAGGAGTCGGAATGATTTATGTAACCCATCGTTTAGATGAGGTTATCGCCATTTCTGATCGTATTTTAGTGATGCGTGATGGCTTACCTGTGGCTGAAGGTGCAACAAAAAACTATGACGTACAGGCTTTAGTTAAAGCGATTGTTGGCGAAGAAGGACGAGGCAGACAGCGTGTTCCATTACCCGAAAATTCGCCTGAAACTTTACGATTAGAAAATGTTGTTGTCGGCGATACTGGTCCTGTTTCATTTACGTTACATAAAGGTGAAATGATTGCACTTGCTGGCTTACGTGGTGCAGGGCAGGAAGAAATAGGGCGATTACTCTTTGGTCTAAGAAAGCTTGATAAAGGAAATATTTTCCTTGATAACAAAGACTATTTTGCTACTTCGCCACAAGAGGCGATTCATAAAGGTGTTGCTCTAGTTGCTGGAGATCGTACTAATGAAAGTCTTGTTATGTCGATGACTACTACGGAAAATTTATTTATCAACCCAATCTTAAGCGGATATTCACCGCTAAAACAGTATAGTAAACAGACAGAATGGCGCGAAAGTTGGTTTAAGTTTCAGCTTTTTGATATTCGCCCCAAAAATCTTTTTATCGATGTCAGTGCGTTATCTGGCGGGAATCAACAAAAAATAGTGGTAGCACGTTGGATGCATTTAAATACCCCGATTTTGATTCTCGAAGATCCCACCGCTGGCGTTGATGTTGGTGCTAGAGCAGAAATTTATGATCTTCTTAACAAAGCCTTAAGCAAAGATGTAGCAATTATTGTAATTTCAACGGATTTTGAAGAAATTGCTCATTTATGTAACAGAGCTTTAGTTTTTAATCGTGGAGATATTGTTGGCGAACTACGTAATGAAGAAGTCAGCTTTGCAAATTTGCTAGCTTTAGCAACGGACAGCAAATCAAAACAAGTGATTTGATTCTACTTATTTCTCGGAGTTGTTTATGGCACAGACAAATATTAAATCAACTGCACTAGAGCAACCTGTTTCTATTGCTCGTGATGGCTTTATAGCTTGGTTTTCTCAAATGCTCACGCGCTATGGATTACTTTGGCTGTGTGTGCTTTTAGTAATCATTTTTTCACTAATAACAGACTCTTTTGCCTCAATGCTTACCTTAAATGCAATTTTAGAAAGCAAATCAAAAATTGCGTTACTTGCATTGGCGGCGACAACTACAATGATCGTAGGGAAAATCGATCTCAATGTGGGATTTGGTATCGTACTTTGGCATATTTTGGTAATTACATTACAAGTACAATACGGTTTTTCTTGGCAAATGGCGATTTTAGCAGTTCTTATTATTGCGGCTCTTTATGGATTGCTCAATGGTATTTTAGTAGCACTTGCAGATATTGACAGCTTCGTGGCTACTCTAGGTTCAGGAACAGTACTTTATGCGGTCGCACTATGGCATTCAGGTGGACGACAAATTGTCGGCGACTTACCTGATGAATTTATCGCACTTAACAGCACTGAAATTCTCGGCATTCCTATTTCGGCATTTTATGTATTAGCCGTTGCTATCATTATGTGGTTAGTAACAGAACACACACCAACAGGTCGTTGTATGTATGCCGTCGGTGGCAACCCCACTGCAGCTCGCTTAAATGGTATCAATATCAAAAAATACACTATAGTTCCCTTTATTGTTTCTAGTGTAATTACTGCATTTACTGGTGTATTAATTTCTGCACAACAAGGTGTAGGGCAAGCAAGCGTCGGTATGGACTATCTTCTTCCTGCTCTTGTTGGTGCGTTTTTAGGTAGTACTACCATTCGCCCAGGGAGAATCAATGTATGGGGAACTGTCGTCGGCATCGCAATTCTTGCCATCGGCATTTCGGGAATTCAACAGTTTGGCGGAGCCTTTTGGATTGAACCGCTTTTTAATGGAACAACACTATTACTTTCAATAACTATTGCTGGTTATGCTCAACGTAAACGTTTGTTAAATCAAAAATCTGTACAGAAAAAATAACCCCTAACCATGGAGGAATACACAATGAAACATCATTTTCGCAGTACCTTAACAGCCATCTCCGCTTTTGTTGCCATATCTGTTTCAAGCAATGCTTTTGCCGCAGATTCTTTTATTAATGAAGCGAAACAACAAATTGCAGCAGCAACGGCAAAGCAAGAAAAATGGGATGGCCCAATTACAGGACCTAAATTACAACGAAACAAAACCGTTATTTTTATTGCTTCCGATATGAAAAATGGTGGTGTTTTAGGTGTAATTGATGGAATGAAGGAAGCGGTACAATCAACAGGTTGGAGACTTGATATTCTTGATGGTGCAGGCACGGTAAATAACCAACTTGCTGCCCTAAATCAAGCTATTGCAAGGAAACCTGATGCTATTGTTATCGGTGGCTGGAATCCAAATGTCGCCAAAATCCCTCTCAAAAAAGCTATAAAAAATGACATTGTCCTTGCTGCTTGGCACGCAACACCTGAACCTGGCTCAATAGATAAATACGGCATTTTCTATAACGTTACTTCTGATTCCGATGCAATTGCAAGACTCTCCGCAATGCTAGCTGTGGCAGAATCTGATGGAAATGCAAAAGTGGTTATTTTAACGGATTCATTGTATGAAATTGCACTGCGAAAAGCGAATGTAATGAAAGAAATTATTGAAAAATGCAAAGACTGTAAAGTTTTAGAATTTATCGACACTCCATTAGCAGACACCTCAAGTCGTATGCCAAACCTCACCTTCAGCTTATTGCAGAAATATGGCGATGACCTACAATATGCCCTTGCTATCAATGATCTTTATTTTGATTTTATGGCACCATCTTTACGCTCTGCTAACAAAGATCGACCATACAGCATTTCGGCAGGTGACGGTTCAGTCACAGCATATCAACGCATTCGCAATAACAAGCAATTTGCGACCATCCCCGAGCCTCTTAATCTTCACGGCTGGCAATTAATTGATGAGCTTAATCGTGCATTTGCCAAGGAAAAACCTTCAGGTTATGTCACACCAGTGCATTTAGTAACTAAAGACAATGTTACTTTTGATGGTGGAGATAAAAATCTTTATGATCCACAAAACGGTTACAAAGACGCATATAAAGCAATTTGGGGTGTAAAATAAGAAACAACAAGCGGTCTAAAATAGACCGTTTGTTTTTTTCAAAAGGAAAGGATATGAAAAATTTAGTCATTGAAATTTATGATGACCGATTTTATCAACTTGTCGGCTCGAATTTTAAATTAGAAGAACTTTTTTCGAAAGCTATTTGGACAGAAGGTCCCGCTTGGTCAATAAAATATCAAACTCTAACTTTTAGTGATGTCAAAGCGAATACGATGTATCAATGGAACGAACTAAATGGTACTCAAATTATTCGTATGCCATCAAATTTTTCGAATGGCAATGCCATTGATGCAAATGGCAATTTAATCACTTGTGAGCATGGCAGAAGATGTTTAAGCAAGACGGATCAACAAGGAAATGTGGAAATTTTGGTCGAAAGATTAGATGGAAAACGCTTTAACTCACCAAATGACGTGGTTATAAAGTCCGATGGCACGATTTGGTTTACGGATCCGCCTTACGGCATTTTAAGTGATACAGAAGGAAAAATCGCAGCAAGTGAAATCATTGGATGTTATGTTTATTGTTTCGATCCACGCACGCAAGAAATCAATATTGCAACGTTCAACACAATGCGACCAAATGGGCTTGCTTTTTCTCCTGATGAAGCAAAATTATTTGTGGCAGATATGTCGATAGTTGAATTTCAACAAGATGGATTGCATCACTTGGTGGTTTTTGATGTTGATGGAAAGTGCTTAAAAAACAGACAGCACGTGGCTGAAATTACACCTGGCATTCCCGATGGATTTTGCATTGATAAACAAGGTACGATCTACTGTAGTTGTGAAACAGGTATATTAGTATTGCTCTCAGATGGAACTTTTCTTGGTCGATTTATTCTAAATAAAACCACATCAAATTGTACTTTTGGCAACGATCAAAAAACGTTGTTTATTACAGCAAGCAACAGTCTTTATCGCTTAATAATGAGCTAAGCTACTCAGCTAAGGAAGGGATCTCTCCTCCCTTCCAAAATAGTTAAACCCATTTCAATTTTTCCTTCAAATACATTTTTTCATATTGTAAAACGCCATTTCAAAAAAAATGAGATCTACTTCACAAAACTAAAAACTTACAAATAACTTGTTGATTTATAAACTAATCTATTTTTTTCATTTAATTGACTTTCATTTCCTTTAGGTTTAATTTATGAAACATCATTTTACTATGTGAAATGAAGGTGATGTTATATTTTCCTGATTATAAAAGGAGGGCGAAATGTTCTTCGGTCACATTTCCAAAGTAAACAAAAATCAGTATCCCGAGGCAATTCAAATCGCCTTGGATTATTTGCAACACACTGATTTTGATCAACTTGAAGCAGGTCGTTATTCGCTAAAAGGGGATCTGATTTATGTGCAAGTATTGGATTTAGAAACAAAGCCGAAATCGGCTTATCAGCCTGAAGTTCATCGCAAGTATTTAGATGTGCAATACTTGCATCGAGGCAAAGAAATAATGGCGACGGCAGTAGATTTTGGGCAAAACCCTGTGGCGTCGCCTTATGATCCTGAACGAGATATTCAGTATTACGAAAGCGTGGAACACGAAAATGAATTTCACTGTGTTGCTGGCAATTTCGCCGTGTTCTTTCCTGAAGATACTCATCGCACTGCAATTTATGACGGTACAGATAAGGTCCGCAAAATTGTGGTTAAAATTGCCATTAGCGAACTTTGAGATACCAAATGAAAAATATCGCAATTTATACTAGTAAAGCCTTAGAGTTTTTGGTGGTAATCATTCTCGCAGCAATGTCCTGCTTGGTCTTTTTAAACGTAGTGCTACGTTATGGCTTTAACAGTAGCATTAATGTGACAGAAGAATTATCTCGCTATCTATTTCTTTGGCTCGTTTTCCTTGGAGCGGTGCTGGCATTTAATGAAAATCGACACGTCGGCGTTACTTTTTTGATGAACAGACTATCCTCTAAGCAACGTCAATATGTTCATTTACTTACCGATGCAATGATGCTGTTTTGTTGTTACTTAATCATCGACGGTAGTCTTATTCAATTCCAGTTAAACCTCGTTAACTTCGCCCCCATATCTGGCTTACCATTGGGAATTTCATTTCTCGCAAGTGTGATCGCTGGTTCGCTGATCGGACTGCTGATCCTCTCACGTTTTTGTTTCAACATTGTGCAACTCATTAAAGGAGGACAATGATGACGACGATGCTTATTTTTCTCGCTACGTTGCTTGGTGCCATTATGCTCGGCATTCCTGTGGCATTTTCACTGCTTATCTGTGCCGTTGCAATGATGTTTCATCTTGATTTATTTGATTCTCAAATTCTTGCACAACAGTTGGTAAGTGGTGCCGATAGCTTTTCTTTAATGGCAATTCCCTTCTTTATTTTGGCTGGTGAGATTATGAATGAAGGAGGTCTTTCCAAACGCATTATTGACTTGCCAATGAAGTTGGTTGGGCATAAACGGGGCGGTTTAGGATTTGTGGCAATTATAGCTGCAATGATAATGGCAAGTTTGTCAGGATCTGCTGTTGCCGACACCGCCGCCGTTGCTGCAATGTTATTGCCGATGATGAAAACCACGGGCTATCCCATTGATCGCTCCGCAGGATTGATTGGCACTGCAGGCATTATTGCCCCCATTATTCCACCTTCCATTCCCTTTATTGTATTTGGCGTTGCCAGCGGCGTTTCCATTAGTAAATTGTTCTTAGCTGGAATTTTCCCAGGTGTATTGATGGGATGCTGTTTAGGAGCACTTTGGTGGTGGCAAGCAAAACGTCTCAATTTAATGACCTTTTCCAAAGCAAGCAAAGAGGAACTCTGTCTTTCATTTAAAGATAGCATTTGGGCATTATTGTTACCAGTGATCATTATCGGTGGCTTTCGAAGCGGCATTTTTACGCCCACAGAAGCAGGTGCGGTCGCCGCCTTTTATGCCCTAATGATTTCACTGTTTGTGTATCGAGAACTCAAAATTAGTTCTTTGTATAAAGTGATTTTGAACGCAGGAAAAACAACTGCTGTCGTGATGTTTTTGGTGGCAAGTGCCAACGTTACAGGCTGGCTAATCACGGTAGCGGAATTGCCCCAAATGATGACTGAATTGCTCGAACCTTTAATCGACAGTCCAACATTGTTACTTATTGTGATTATGCTGGTTGTTTTCACCATAGGAATGGTGATGGATCTCACGCCAACGGTGTTGATCCTCACACCAGTGTTAATGCCATTAGTGGAAGAAGCTGGCATTGATCCTGTGTATTTCGGTGTGCTGTTCATTCTCAACACTTCCATTGGATTAATTACGCCGCCCGTTGGCAATGTGCTTAATGTGATTACAGGCGTATCAAAACTGCCTTTCGATCAAAGTGCAAAAGGCATCTTGCCTTATATGTTGATGATGGTAGTGCTGTTATTTGTGTTTATTTTCTTTCCATCCTTAATTCTCACGCCACTGGCGTGGTTGCAACCTTAAAACTAGGAGATTTGTATGAAATTACTCAATTTTAAAACCCTTGCAATTGTAAGTAGCCTTCTCCTTTCTCTTCAAGCTCAAGGTGAAATGAAATTACGTTTTGGCTATGAAGCACCACGCACCGATACTCAACACTTGGCTGCTAAAAAGTTCAACACCTTGCTAAAACAAAAAACCAAGAATGAACTCGCACTGAGTTTATTTCCAGATAGTACTTTGGGAAATGCACAAACGATGATCAGTGGAGTACGGGGTGGCACCATTGATATTGAAATGTCAGGCTCACCGAATTTTTCAGGGTTAGAACCTAAACTCAACGTGATCGATATTCCTTTTATTTTTAAAGATCGTGCTCACGTTTACTCTGTGCTAGATGGCGAAATCGGACAAATGTTGCTGAAATCCCTTGAAAGCAAAGGATTGAAAGGGTTGGCATTTTGGGAAGTAGGATTCCGTTCTTTCACTAACTCAAAACGCCCTGTTAGCCGCCCTGAGGACATCAAAGGTTTGAAAGTGCGAACTAATCAAAATCCTATGTATATTCAAGCATTTAGCTTACTTGGTGGAAATCCAGTTCCAATGCCATTGTCTGAACTTTACACCGCCCTCGAAACTAGAGCTGTGGACGCACAAGAACACCCAGTAGGCATTTTTTGGTCAGCCAAACTGTATGAAGTTCAAAAATATTTAAGTTTAACCAACCATGGTTATACACCACTTATTGTTGTGATGAACAAGAAGAAATTTGACTCTTTACCAAGCAATTTGCAAACCGCCATTGTGGAGGCTGCACAGGAAGCTGGCAAATATCAACGCCAACTTAATTTAGAAAATGAACAAACGCTTTTGGCGAAGTTGAAAAAAGCAGGTATTCAGATTCTTGAAAAAGTCGATACCACGCCGTTTAAAGCGGTGATAGAAGCGGATGTTCGTAAATCGTTCATTGAACAAAATGGCGACGATTTAGTGAAACAAATAGATGCGTTGGCGAAATAAATGATATCGCTTTAAGCAAAAAATGATTATCGCTTGAGAATTAAAGAGGTGAAAAAATGGGCTTTTATTTAGGGATTGATTGCGGCGGTAGCTTTATTAAAGCGGCAATTTTTGATGCACAGGCGAATATGGTCAGTTGTGTGCGTAAAAATATGCCTGTGATAAGCGATAGTGCAGGTTATGCCGAACGTGATATGCCAACCCTTTGGCTTGATTGTGCCGACGTAGTTTCTCAGGCGATAAAAAAAGCTAAGGTGGATCCGACGACAATTAAAAGTGTCGGTATTTCAGCACAAGGTAAAGGACTTTTTTTGCTTGATCAGCAAAACAAACCACTTGGGCGAGCGATTTTGTCTTCCGATCAACGTGCACTTTCAGTGGTAAAACAATGGCAACAAGAAGGCATTCCCGAAAGACTGTACCCCCTTACTCGCCAAACATTATGGACAGGACATCCAGTGTCGATTTTACGCTGGATAAAAGAAAATGAACCAGCACGCTACGCCAACATCGGCTCCATTTTGATGTCCCATGATTATTTGAGATTTTGTCTAACGGGTAAATTATTTTGTGAACAGACAAATATATCCGAATCAAATTTATACAATATGAACACCCATTGCTATGATGAAAATTTAGCTCAATTGCTAGGGCTAAATGGCATTACAGCAAAACTCCCCCCTTGTGTAGCACCAAATCAAATTGCTGGATTTGTTACGGAAGAGGCAGCAGCACAAACAGGGCTTTGTGTTGGCACACCAGTGGTCGGCGGTTTATTTGACGTGGTTGCTACAGCTCTTTGTGCAAATTTAGAAAATGAAAACACACTCAACGCCGTGCTTGGCACTTGGACTGTTGTCAGTGGCGTTACTACCGAATTAGATCCTTGGCAAACGATCCCCTTTGTGTATGGTAAATATGCCGACGCAGACAAATTTATTGTACACGAAGCTAGTCCTACTTCGGCTGGCAACTTGGAATGGTTTGTGCAGCAATGGAAACTCAATTATCAAGAAATTAATCAATGTGTGGAGAAATTGGCACCAGCGGCAAGTTCAGTACTTTTCTTACCATTTCTTTATGGTTCAAATGCTGGGTTAGGTATGCAAGCTGGTTTTTATGGCATACAAGCCCATCACAGCCAAGCACATTTATTACAAGCTATTTATGAAGGTGTGTTGTTTAGTTTGATGCACCACTTAGCACGAATGAAACAACGTTTTCCCAACGCCAATGTTTTGCGTGTTACAGGCGGTCCAACGAAATCCCCAATTTGGTTGCAAATGCTGGCTGATTTTACGGGTATGACCTTAGAGATTCCGCAAGTAGAGGAAACTGGTTGCTTTGGGGCAGCATTAATGGCGATGCGTGGTGTCGGTGTAGAAACTACGGTATTAAATCAATTACCGATGCTAAAAGTAATGCCTCGAGCAGAATATTTCCAAGCCTATCAAAATAAATATCAACGTTATCAAATGCTAACAAAAGCACTTCAATCAATGCTTTAAAAAAACAGGAAACATTATGACAAAACCTTTAGTTCAATTGGCTCTTGATTCTCGGAATTTAACCGAGGCTATTGCCAACACAAAAGCCGTCGCTCAAGCGGTGGATATTATTGAAGTAGGGACAATTCTTGCTTTTGCAGAAGGAATGCAAGCGGTGAGTGCCTTAAGAACCCTATACCCTAAGCACATTTTAGTTTGTGATTTAAAAACAACGGATGCTGGTGCAATTTTGGCAGAAATGGCGTTCCAAGCAGGTGCTAACTGGCTAACAGTGTCGGCGGCAGCACATATTGCCACAATCGAAAGTTGCAAAAAAGTGGCAGATCGTTTCGGCGGCGAAATTCAAATTGAAATTTATGGCAACTGGACACTTGAAGATGCCAAAGCGTGGGTGAATTTAGGAATCACACAAGCCATTTATCATCGCTCTCGTGATGCGGAAATAGCGGGCAAAGGTTGGACAGCAGAAGATTTAGATAAAATGAAAGCCTTATCTGACATAGGTTTATCCTTGTCTATCACAGGTGGCATTGTGCCTGAAGATATACACCTATTCAAAGAAATTACCCCGAAAGCCTTTATTGCGGGACGTGCGTTTGTCGGCGAGAGCGGACTTGCGACGATCCATAAATTGCGTACAGAAATTGCACAATACTGGGAATAACCCAAGGAGATAACACGTGAGAAAACATAAACTTGGCATTTACGAAAAAGCATTGCCTAAAAATATCAGTTGGCAAGACCGCTTATCTATTGCTAAAGCATGTGGATTTGACTTTGTTGAAATATCCATTGACGAAACAGATGAGCGCCTTAGTCGTCTAGACTGGACAAAAGAGGAAAGAATTGAGCTGGTTAAAGCAGTTATTTTAACAGGTGTTACCATTCCTTCAATGTGCCTTTCAGGGCATCGCCGCTTTCCTTTTGGTAGCGAAGACGCCAACGTTCGTCAAAAAGCATACGAAATAATGGAAAAAGCTATCCAGTTGGCTGTGGATTTAGGCATTCGTACTATTCAGCTTGCAGGCTACGACGTTTATTACGAAGAGCAAAATGAAGGCACCATTGCGAGATTTCAACAAGGGTTGGAATGGGCAGTGGAACTTGCCGCAAGTAATCAAGTTACGCTTGCAGTTGAAATTATGGATACGCAATTTATGAGCTCAATTAGTCGCTGGAAAAAATGGGACAACCTTATTCGCTCCCCTTGGTTTACGGTGTATCCCGACTTAGGCAATTTATCTGCGTGGAACGACGACGTCGCCAAAGAACTTGAATTAGGCATTGATAAAATTTCCGCCATTCATTTAAAAGACACCTTCAAGGTTACGGAAAGTTGCAAAGGTCAATTCCGAGATGTGCCTTTTGGTGAAGGATGCGTGGATTTCGTGCAATGTTTTAAAACATTAGCGGCGTTGAATTATAGAGGGGCATTTTTGATTGAAATGTGGACAGAAAAATCTGCCGAACCGATTGCAGAAATCATAAATGCACGCCGTTGGATTGAACAAAAAATGAAAGAAGGAAATTTTGTATGCTAGAACAATTAAAACAACAGGTTTTTGAAGCTAATTTAGCTTTACCAAAACACAATTTAGTCACTTTCACTTGGGGAAATGTGAGCGGTATTGATCGTGAAAAAAATTTGGTGATAATTAAGCCATCAGGGGTGGAATACGATGTGATGCAAGCTGACGATATGGTGGTAGTGGATCTTTTCACTGGACAAGTTGTAGAGGGAAGCAAAAAACCGTCTTCCGACACCGCAACACACCTTGAACTTTATCGCCAATTTCCTACCCTTGGTGGTATCGTTCATACCCATTCTCGCCACGCAACAATTTGGGCTCAAGCAGGTGAAGATCTAATTGCAGCAGGCACTACACACGCCGATTATTTTTATGGTTCAATTCCTTGCACACGCAAAATGACGGCAGCGGAAATTCAAGGAGAATATGAACTGGAAACAGGTAAAGTGATTGTGGAAACTTTCCGCTCAAGAAATATTGATCCTAAAGATGTGCCAGCAGTGTTAGTACACTCTCACGGTCCATTTGCGTGGGGTACAGATCCTGACAACGCCGTGCATAACGCAGTCGTATTAGAAGAAATTGGTTATATGAATTTATTTAGCCGTCAATTACGTCCGAATTTATCTTCTATGCAACCTGAGTTACTGGATAGACACTACTTACGTAAGCATGGTAAAAACGCCTACTATGGTCAATAGAAAAGGTGTAAATATTGAGAGCTAAGGGATTTCCTTAGCTCATTATCGCATCAAATTATTCGTTTTCGTTAATAATGGAAGATAGCACTGATGAAATCCCCATTTCATCATTAGTCAACGTAACCAAATCAGCACATTGCTTAACAGCGTCTTCTGCATTTCCCATTGCAACGCCAAGTCCAACAGCGTCTAGCATAGAAATGTCATTATGATTATCGCCAAAAGCAATAACCTGTTGAGGATCAATATTCCATAATTTAAGTAACGCTAATAATCTATTGCCTTTTGTATTACCTTGATTTGCAATGTCAACCCGATCTACCCAAGACCATTCACAGCTAAATTTGTTTAAGGAAAGATGCTGTAAGGCTTGATTAATAACATTTTTGTCAACATGGCTAATAACACATTTCCAAATAATTTCATTGCGATTGAACAAATCATTAAAATCAGAAATTTTATGTAAATTTGGACGAATATCACTGGGACATGTGTTTACCCATTGGCAAAGTTTTTGCATATGGTCATTTTCAACAACATAATTCATTGCATCACGTGAATACATCAATAGGTGAATATTGTATTGTTGTGAAATCTTTAATATGGTTTTAGCCTGTTCCAAAGAAAGTGGATTTGCACTTAATATTTGATTGTCCTTAGGCTGATAAATATAAGTTCCATTACAACAAATCATGGGGCTATCCAAATTAAGTTCGTGGTAATAAGGATAGGCGGCAGTATGATGTCGCCCAGTAACCAAAATAACTTTCATACCCTTATCAATACAATGTTGGATAGCATTTTTACTTGAAGCGAGAATTCTTCCTTGACTATTCAATAAGGTTCCATCTAGATCAAAGGCAATAACTTTATATTTCATTTTTTTCCGTAAGGTAAATATTTGAGGGAGGTAGTATAGAATTTTTTTAATAAAAATAAAATCAGCTAGCTTAAGTTAAGCGAGCAAATTCATTATCTTTTACCCACAAATTAGCGTAAAATGCAGCTCAATTTTTAAGTTTTAATTATCTAGGAGATACCGATATGACAACTCGCAGAGAATTAGCGAATGCTATTCGTTTTTTAAGTATGGACGCCGTGCAAAAAGCAAAATCAGGACACCCAGGAGCACCAATGGGAATGGCTGATATTGCGGAAGTGTTGTGGCGTGATTTTTTGAAACATAATCCAACCAACCCAAAATGGGCAGATCGTGATCGCTTTATTTTGTCTAACGGCCATGGCTCAATGCTAATTTATAGCTTATTGCACTTAACTGGCTATGATTTAAGCATCGACGATTTAAAACAATTCCGTCAGTTGCATTCTAAAACACCAGGACATCCAGAATATGGTTATGCACCAGGTGTTGAAACTACTACAGGCCCATTAGGACAAGGTATTACTAACGCGGTAGGCTTTGCGTTAGCAGAAAAAACTCTTGCGCATCAATTTAACCGCCCTGGACACAATGTCGTGGATCACTTCACTTACGTGTTCTTAGGCGATGGCTGTTTAATGGAAGGCATTTCTCACGAAGCCTGTTCCCTTGCTGGCACTCTCGGTTTAGGCAAACTCATCGCTTTCTATGACGACAACAACATTTCTATCGATGGGCACGTGGATGGCTGGTTCACAGACGATACCCAAAAACGCTTTGAATCCTATGGTTGGCACGTTATTCCCGCCATTGATGGACACAATGCTGAGCAAATTGCGGAGGCGGTAAAACAAGCTCAGGCAGAGAAAAATAAACCAACGTTGATTATCTGTAAAACCATTATTGGTTATGGTTCACCGAATAAATGCAACTCTCACGATTGCCACGGCGCGCCATTGGGCGATGCGGAAATTGCTGCGGCAAGAGAATTCTTAAAATGGGAACACGCGCCTTTCGAAATTCCAACTAATATTTATGCACAATGGGATGCGAAAGCAAAAGGCCAGTTAGTAGAGAAAGCCTGGGAAGAAAAATTTGCTGCTTATGCGAAAGCTTATCCTGAATTAGCGGCGGAATTTACTCGCCGTATGAATGGCGATTTACCCGCAAATTGGGTAGCAGAATCGCAAGCATTTATTGAGCAGTTGCAAGCTAATCCTGCGAGCATTGCTAGCCGTAAAGCCTCACAAAATGCTATTGAAGCCTATGCTAAATTACTTCCAGAATTTTTAGGTGGTTCTGCAGACCTCGCAAGTTCTAACTTGACGTTATGGTCTGGCTCAAAACCAATTCGTGCAGTTGAAAACGCCGACGGTAACTATGTTAACTATGGTGTGCGTGAATTCGGTATGTCCGCTATCATGAATGGTATTGCCTTGCATGGTGGATTCATTCCTTATGGTGCAACTTTCTTAATGTTTATGGAATATGCGCATAATGCGGTGCGTATGGCAGCGTTAATGAAACAACGTTCCCTATTCGTGTACACCCATGACTCTATTGGTTTAGGGGAAGATGGCCCAACGCACCAACCTGTTGAGCAAACTGCTGCGTTGCGTTTAATTCCTAATTTAGAAACTTGGCGTCCGTGCGACCAAGTGGAATCTGCAGTTGCATGGAAAGCCGCCGTTGAACGCAAAGCTGGTCCAAGCGCCTTGATTTTCACACGCCAAAATCTTGCTCAAATGGAACGTACCGCAGCACAATTAGCCAACGTCGCTCGTGGTGGTTACATTTTGCGTGATTGCGGCTGCAACAACCCCGATTTGATTTTGATCGCCACAGGTTCTGAGGTGGAATTAGCAATGAAAGCTGCTGAAGTGATCGCCGCCGAAGGTCGTAAAGTGCGTGTGGTTTCAATGCCAAGCACCAATGTGTTCGACAAACAAGATGCGGCGTATAAAGAATCTGTATTGCCTAGCCACGTTACCAAACGTGTTGCTATCGAAGCTGGTATTGCTGATTTCTGGTATAAGTATGTCGGTTTTGGCGGTCGTGTAGTAGGAATGAATAGCTTTGGTGAATCTGCACCAGCAGATCAACTCTTTAAGCTATTTGGCTTTACTGTTGAAAATGTGGTAGCTCAAGCAAAAGAGATTCTATAAATTTTAACTAGCTCTAAACACTCCAATCTTAAATTGGGGTGTTTTACTCAGATAAATTAAAAGGCTTGGAAAATTCCAAGCCTTTCTTATCATTGGGGTTTGATAATAAATTAGTCACCCAAACGCTCTTTAATACGAGCTGATTTACCAGAACGCTCACGTAAGTAGTAAAGTTTAGCTTTACGCACTGCACCTTTACGTTTAACGGTAATGCTGTCAACCACTGGTGAGTGAGTTTGGAATACACGCTCAACGCCAACACCATTAGAGATTTTGCGTAAGGTGAATGCAGAGTGCAAGCCACGGTTACGAATTGCAATAACCACGCCTTCAAAGGCTTGTAAACGACGTTTGCTACCTTCTACTACCCATACTTTAACTTCTAAAGTATCACCTGGGCGGAAGCTTGGTACGTTTTGTTTTAACTGTTCTTGTTCAAGTTGTTTAATGATGTTACTCATAATAATTAACCTTTTAATCCTAGATTGAACTGATATTCACTGTGTTCGGCTTTAATTTGCTTTAACAGTTTACGTTGTTCGTCAGTCAGAGCTAGGCTTTCTAATAGCTCAGGGCGTCTTAACCAGGTTCGCTCAAGGGATTGTTTTAATCGCCATTTGCGAATTTCTTCGTGGTTACCCGACATCAGCACGGGCGGTACAGTTAAGCCATCTAAACATTCTGGACGAGTGTAATGTGGACAATCAAGTAAACCTTCTGCAAAAGAATCTTCTTCTGCCGAAGCTTGCTTTCCAAGTACCTTGGGGATAAATCTTGCAACAGCATCAATTAATGTCATTGCTGGCAATTCTCCACCAGTCAGTACATAATCACCGACTGACCATTCTTCATCAACTTCAGTTTGAATCAGCCGCTCGTCAATACCTTCATAACGCCCACATAACAAAATCAATTTCTGATGTTGTGCGAGTTCTTTTACGCCAGCTTGATCGAGTTTTCGTCCTTGTGGCGAAAGATAAATAACTTTCGCCCCCTCTCCTACTTCCGCTTTTGCCGCTAAAATGGCATCCCGCAAAGGTTGTACCATCATCAGCATCCCCGGACCGCCGCCATAAGGACGGTCATCCACGGTTTTGTGCTTATCGTGAGTGAAATCTCTTGGATTCCAGCACCGCACTTGTAAGAGATTGTTTTTTACCGCTCTACCTGTTACCCCAAAATCCGTTATTGCTTTGAACATTTCAGGGAATAAACTAATAATCCCAATTAACACAAGTGTTCCTTATTGTTTAAAATGTTATAACCAAAGCTCAAGGGCATTCCTGAGGTTAGAAACCAGCATCCCAATCCACGACAATTGTTTTCGTGTTGAGATCCACTCTTTTAACTACTTGTTCATACAAAAACGGAATTAACCGCTCTTGTTTTCCAAAAGCATCTTTGCTTGTTGCACGCACAACCAACACGTCATTAGATCCTGTTTCCATCATTTCGGTCACAGTACCCATCGCATAGTTTTCAAGGTTAACGACATTACAGCCGATTAAATCGTGCCAATAATAATCGCCTTCTTCCAGCGTTGGAAACACCGCCAAATCCACACCAATTTCAATGCTGGCAAGGAGTTGCGCAGCTTCACGATCATCAATGTTTTTTAATTTCACGATTAAATCATTATTGTGGTAACGCCAGCTTTCTAATTCTGTGGGCTGCCACTGACCTTTAATTTTCAAAAACCAAGGTTGGTAGTCAAAAATGCTTTCGGCATATTCTGTTGATGAATAAATACGCAACCAACCACGAATGCCGTAAGTTGAACCAAGTTTGCCAACCACTTCTATTCTTTGCTGTTCCATATTTACCACCTATCTCGTTTGTTACTAATTTTAATTAGAACAAATTACGCTGCTTTTTGTGCTTCTTTAACTAACGCAGAAACACGATCAGATAAAGAGGCACCTTTTTCTAACCAGCTATTAACACGGTCTAAATCTAAACGTAAACGTTCAGCGTTACCTGTTGCTAATGGGTTAAAAAAGCCAACACGCTCAATAAAACGACCGTCACGTGGTGAACGGCTGTCAGCCACAACGATTTGATAGAATGGGCGTTTTTTCGCTCCGCCACGAGATAAACGAATGGTTACCATAACCTTCCTCTAAATGTTTGATTACAAAAAGAAAACTCTCAAATTCTAATACAGTATTGAGAGTTAAACTTACTTTTTTCTCTGTATATATAGACAAAAAGCCTGCGAATTTTACTCTTTTTTGGAGGAAAAGCAAGATAGACAAGCAATTGGCGTTTATTCCAAGAACTTATCCACGCCATTTTCACACCAAGTTAATTTCTGTTCCATAGCGTCTTTGAGTAACTTGTCGTTCTCAGGCAGCGCATCTCTCGCCGCTTCGTTATGCCATAAATGATAAGCGATTGCGGCAAATTTAATATTTGCTCTTTTGCCTCCATGACTGAAAAAACGTGCTACAAATTCGCTATCTTCTCGTCCCCAGCCCACAAAATCATTATTAAAACCATTAATTGCAATAGCATCTTCTTTGAAAAATGCCATATTACAACCTCTAATTCCTTGATATTTATATTGTTTTTCTTTATTTAAGATAAAATTCGTTAATAAAGGGAAATGAATAGCAGATAAACGCTTTTCAAAGCGTGTTTCAAGCCCTTTTTCATACCATTTTAATGCTCGGGGAGTTTTTCCATTCGCTAATAATTCTTGCGTTTTCTGCTCTGTTAGCACCACTCGACTTCCTTGAATAAATAGCCCTTTTTTTGCTGCTTTTTTATGATCAGAAATAAATTTAGGGTGCAAAACCATATCCCCATCAACAATCACAATATAGTCTTTTTTCACCTTTGCTAATGCTCGATTTCTTGCTTCTGCAAGCATAAATCCTTTATCTTCTTGCCAAGAATGAATCAATGGCACAGGAAAATCTTTTTGCAAGCGTTGAATAACCGCACTTGTTTCCCCAGTTGAGCCATCATCAGCAACAATGACTTCATCAGGTAATTCTGTTTGATATAGAACGGAATGTAAAACCGCTTCTAATGCATCAGGACGATTATAGGTTGTAATAATTAAGGATGTAGTTAATCTCTGGTTAGCTTCCGCTAATTTGACGTATTTATAATAAGAACCACAAGCGTTGGCGAAAGAAATCACAAAGCCATCCGCGCCCGATAAAATACCTTTTTTTATAAAATAATGTTTGATAAATGAAAATACGCCATGCGTGACCGCACTTAATACAGTAGTTCGTTTACGAAACTGTTGCTGTTCAGCAAATAATGAGGTGTATTGCTGCATTTTATTGATTAGACTTGTTGCACCATCAAAAGAATAATGGGTAAAACTATGCTTTAACCGAACAACATCTACCCTTTTCGGAATGACTAAAGACTCGTGTACTTGTTTATCATTAAACTTCACTAAAGTGCGGTGATATAAACGAGAAACATAATCAGGATACCAACCGCAGGTTTTGATTGGCTTACCACGATAATGATTTATACGCAAAAATGAATAAACTTTGTTTTTATTTGATAAATCGAGAGATTTTAATTCCTCAACTAAGGCTTGTGACAAGATTTCATCGCTATCAATATTCAAAATCCAATCATTGCTCGCCAAACTTTCAGCAAGATTTTTCATTGGGCCAAAACCGATGAAATCGTGATAATGAATTTTTACGTTAGGGAATTTAGTGGCAATGTCTAACGTGCTGTCCGTAGAACCATTGTCGAGTACGATGATTTCAGCGAAATCTTGTAAAGCGGAAAGGCAAGCGTCAAGATATTTTTCTGCATTTTTGACGAGTAAGGTTACGGAGATTGGGAGTGTGGACATGATCATTTTCTCAATTTGCAAGGTTAGTGAGCGAAATTATAATTATTCAAATACGGAAGATAAAGCAGGAAACGAGATTAAGTTTACTCTGCTTTCTTCAAAATTTTTTCGCTAAACAAATATTTCAATGTCAATTGAATGACCCATCCAATCGAAATGGCAAACATCAACGTGCCAACGCCGACGGTGCCGCCTAGCAAAAATCCGAGCAAGCATACGCTGGTTTCTAATAAGGTGCGAACGAGGCCTACTTTTAAACCGAAGTGCTGGCATAAGCCCACCATTAAGCCGTCTCTAGGGCCAGCACCGAGATGACAGGTTAAATAGAACGCAGAGCCTACACCGAATAATAAAATACCACCTAATACATAACTTAGTTTTCCCCATAGTATTGAAGGGGCTGGAAAATGAGCGACAGTAAGCCCTAAAAATAAGGCGATAATGATAATATTCATCACAGTGCCCAACCCAACTTTTAGTTTTAACGGCAACCAAAAAAGCATCACAAACAAACTAACAAATAAAGAAGTAAAACCAATGCTAATATTCATTTGTTGTGCAATGCCTTGAGATAAAACCGTCCAAGGATTCGAGCCTAAATTTGCCAAAACGATTAATCCATCACCTATCCCTAGGCAAGATAAGGATAGTAGCAAAACACTAAAAGAACGCCACTCCAATGTCCACAATGTATTAGAAGACCAAGGCATACGAGGTAAAAGATGAGTAGATTTAATTTGAGTTGGCATAGTTTTTATTCTGCTTTTAATTCTTATATGATGGAATAAAGCATATCGCATCATAGATGAAAAAGTATTGAAAAATTTTTGAGATTTATATCACATTTTTGAAAAAACTTTGACTAAAGTTAGACTTTTCACCGAGCTTGGGCAAGATTTTTATTTAAAAACCAAGTAGAATTGCATTCCCAATTTAAATTTTATTTCACATCAGAAAGAGGACAAATATATGGGTATGTTAATTAGCGTTGTCGGTATCCTTGCCTTGCTTGCCATTGCATTTGCGTTATCGAATAACCGTAAAGCAATCAATTATCGTACTGTGTTAGGTGCGTTAGGTATTCAAATTGCGATTGGTGCATTAATTCTTTATGTGCCTGTGGGACGTGAAGCACTTTTGTGGCTGTCTAACGGCGTTAGCAAAGTGATTGCCTACGGCAATGAAGGTATTGGTTTCTTGTTTGGCGGTCTTGTCAGCGACAAGATGTTTGAAGTCTTTGGTGGAGGTGGTTTTGTTTTCGCCTTACGTGTTTTACCAACTATCGTCTTCTTCTCTGCGTTGATTTCATTGCTCTATTACATTGGTGTGATGCAATGGATTATTAAAATCATTGGTGGTGCATTACAAAAACTACTTGGCACTTCAAGAGCAGAATCTATGTCTGCAGCGGCAAACATTTTCGTTGGTCAAACTGAAGCACCATTAATCGTTAAGCCTTACATCAGCAAAATGACTGAATCAGAATTATTCGCCATTATGTGTGGTGGTTTAGCATCCATTGCTGGTTCTGTGATGGCGGGCTATGCAGGTATGGGGGTGCCTCTTCCATATTTAATTGCTGCTTCATTTATGGCAGCACCAGCAGGCTTATTATTTGCAAAAATCCTTTATCCACAAACAGAAAAATTTTCTGATAGTTTGGAGAAAGTGGACTTAGAAAAACCTTCAAATATTTTGGATGCTGCTGGTGGTGCTTCTGCTGGTATGCATTTAGCTCTCAACGTAGGAGCAATGTTAATTGCATTTGTAGCGTTAATTGCATTATTAAATGGTATCCTCGGTGGTATCGGTGGCTGGTTTAATATGCCAGAGTTGTCTTTAGGTCTTATTCTTGGTTGGATTTTCAAACCACTTGCTTGGATTATTGGTGTGCCTTGGGCAGAAGCTGAAGTTGCTGGTCGTATGATTGGTACAAAACTCGCAGTAAATGAATTTGTCGGTTATTTAGAATTTACAAATTATTTGAAAGATGCAGCAGCAGACAGTGCTATTGTCCAATTAGGTGATAAAACTCAAGCAATTATTACGTTTGCACTATGTGGTTTTGCTAACTTCAGTTCTATCGCAATCTTAATTGGTGGTCTAGGCACAATGGCTCCAAATCGCCGTGGTGATATTGCTCGCTTAGGTATTAAAGCAATGATCGCAGGTTCGCTTGCAAACTTAATGAGTGCAACCATCGCAGGTTTGTTTATCGGTTTAGGTGGCGTTGCTTTGGGTTAACCAGTGGTATCGCTTAAATCAAAATTTTATGCAACACCACGATATTTTCGTGGTGTTGTTGTCTAAAAATAAAGTAAAACGATTGCGTTTTACGGTGAACGATTTTTTATTAACTCAAAAAAGGAAAATATTATGACTCCACATATTAATGCTCCTGCTGGTGCTTTCGCTGATGTTGTATTGATGCCAGGCGATCCACTTCGTGCAAAATATATTGCAGAAACTTTTTTACAAGATGTAAAAGAAATTACGAATGTTCGTAATATGCTTGGCTATACTGGTACTTACAAAGGTCGTAAAATTTCTGTGATGGGACATGGAATGGGGATTCCATCTTGCTCAATTTATGCAAAAGAATTAATTACAGAATATGGCGTGAAAAAAATTATTCGTGTCGGTTCTTGTGGTGCCGTACGCATGGATGTGAAACTACGTGATGTGGTTATTGGAATGGGTGCCTGTACTGATTCGAAAGTGAACCGTATTCGTTTTAAAGATCACGATTTTGCAGCAATTGCTGACTTTGACATGACAATGGCTGCCGTACAAGCAGCAAAAGAGAAAGGGGTGAATGTTCGTGTTGGTAATCTTTTCTCGGCAGATTTGTTTTATACGCCAGATGCCTCAATGTTTGATGTCATGGAAAAATATGGCATTTTGGGCGTAGAAATGGAAGCCGCAGGTATTTATGGCGTTGCTGCAGAGTTTGGGGCGAAAGCGTTAACGATCTGTACTGTCTCTGATCATATTCGTACTCACGAGCAAACTACAGCAGAAGAGCGTCAGTTGACATTTAACGATATGATCGAAATTGCTTTAGAATCCGTTTTAATCGGCGATAAGGCGTAATGTTGAATTAATATTTTAAAAGGCTGAGGAATTCAGCCTTTCTTTTTATTATTTTAAGATCGCATTTTTGCAATATTGCTTATATTATTAGCCTCCTTTGCATTATTTCATCTGAATGATCTATGAAACTCAATCCCCAACAACAAAAATCTGTGGCTTATGTTACTGGTCCTTGTTTAGTGCTAGCAGGAGCAGGATCGGGCAAGACGCGAGTTATCATCAATAAAATTGCTTACTTAATTGAAAACTGTGGCTATCTTCCTAAGAACATTGCTGCCGTTACCTTTACCAATAAAGCAGCTCGAGAGATGAAAGAGCGAGTGTCTCATTCTATAGGGAAAGTTGCAAGTCGCGGTTTAACGGTATGTACATTCCATACATTGGGCTTTGATATTATTAAGCGAGAACATAAACATCTCGGTTTTAAATCGAATATGACCTTATTTGATGAGCATGATCAATTCGCTTTATTAAAAGAACTTACGGCGGATTTGCTGTCGGAAGATAAGGATTTATTGCGTGAACTTGTTGCAACCATTTCTAACTGGAAAAATGATTTGGTGTCGCCATCGCAAGCCAAAGCTCGCGCACGAGATCAAAAACAGAGTACTTTTGCTACTTGCTATGAACGCTACAATAAGCAGATCCGCGCTTACAATGTCTTAGATTTTGACGATTTAATTATGTTGCCAACATTACTCTTTAAGCAAAATGAAGATGTACGAGCTAAATGGCAACAAAAGATTCGTTATTTATTGGTAGATGAATATCAAGATACCAACACTAGTCAGTACGAGTTAATTAAATTATTAGTGGGTGAGCGTGCTTGCTTTACTGTGGTGGGCGATGATGATCAATCCATTTATTCATGGAGAGGCGCGCGTCCACAAAATATGATGCGCTTAAAGAATGATTTTCCACAATTAGAAGTTATTAAGTTGGAACAAAATTATCGTTCTAGCCAACGGATTTTACATTGTGCCAATATCCTTATAGAAAATAATGAACATGTCTTTGATAAAAAGTTATTTTCTAAATTAGATCAAGGTGAAAAACTACAAATTATTGAAGCAAAAAATGAAGAAGATGAAGCAGAAAAAGTTGTTGGTGAACTTATTGCACATCGCTTTATGCAGAAAACGAAATATAAAGATTACGCTATTTTATATCGAGGAAATCACCAATCTCGCTTGCTAGAAAAAGTGTTAATGCAAAATCGTATTCCCTATAAAATTTCTGGTGGAACGTCCTTTTTCTCTCGTGCAGAAGTGAAAGATATGCTGGCGTATTTACGTTTGTTGGTAAATCAAGATGATGATGCGGCATTTTTGCGTATTGTGAATACACCTAAACGTGAAATCGGTTCGGTAACCTTGCAAAAACTAGGTGAGTTAGCTCAGGAAAAACATTTCAGTTTGTTTGAAGCAATATTTGATTTTGAATTAATCCATCGACTAACGCCGAAAGCTTATAACGCCTTGCAAGGATTTGCACAATGGGTTGTAAATTTAAGTGATGAGGTTGTTCGTTCAGAACCTGAGCGTGCTATTCGCAGTATGTTGGCTCAAATTCATTATGAGGAATATTTATATGAACATGCTGCCAACCCTAAAGCTGCCGAAATGCAAAGTAAAAATGTGGCAACTTTGTTTGATTGGGTAGCTGATATGCTAAAAGGCGATGAAGTGGAAGCGCCGATGACCTTGAATCAAGTGGTAACAAGGTTGACTTTAAGAGATATGCTAGAACGCAGTGAAGATGATGAAGCAAACGATCAAGTGCAATTAATGACCTTACATGCTTCAAAAGGACTAGAATTTCCTCATGTATTTTTAATCGGTATGGAAGAGGGTATTCTTCCTCATCAAACAAGTATTGATGAAGATAATGTAGAGGAAGAGCGGCGCTTAGCCTATGTGGGGATTACGCGCGCGCAGCAAACATTGCACTTTTCTTTATGTAAAGAACGTCGTCAGTTTGGTGATGTGATAAAACCTGAGCCAAGTCGTTTTCTATTAGAGTTACCGCAAGATGATTTGCAATGGGATAAGGATAAACCGCAAATGAGCAAAGCTGAACAAATGGAAAAAACGAGCTTACAATTGGAGCAATTACGAGCAATTTTACGAGGAAAGTCATAGCTGAAATGCCATTTGTAGAGAAATCAGTCAACCGTGTTCTTTTTTATAAAAAGAGTTTGACATCTTTCAGGAAAAACGTATCATACCGCGCACAAACCGATTGTGGTGAGATGGCCGAGCAGGCTGAAGGCGCTCCCCTGCTAAGGGAGTATGGGGTCAAAAACTCCATCGAGGGTTCGAATCCCTCTCTCACCGCCATTTACTCAATGTGTTATCACATATAGTTGCACCCGTAGCTCAGCTGGATAGAGTACTCGGCTACGAACCGAGCGGTCAGAGGTTCGAATCCTCTCGGGTGCGCCATTTCAAATAGACTCTAATATTTGTTTTGGTTCGCTAACAACAAACAATTCAATACGCACCCGTAGCTCAGCTGGATAGAGTACTCGGCTACGAACCGAGCGGTCAGAGGTTCGAATCCTCTCGGGTGCGCCATTTCAATAACAAATCTCTATCTTACAGTCCTACAAACTAAGAATATCGCTTTCGGTAGTTGTGTTTTGCGGCTCAGTATTCAATTTGATTAATCGATTTTTAGGTGTAATTTTAGAAAAATAGGATGTGATGTTTTATTCTTTGAATAAGGATATTAAACCTTACATCTCGAAACATTTGGGCCGTTAATCCAAGTTTCGAGATGCAGTGTGAAAAATGAAGATAGAATTATTTTCTGCTGAGTAGTCGCCAAGATATTAATAAGAATAATAAACTTGGCATTAAAGCACCTAACATCGGCGCTACATCATAAACCAAGCTTAAAGGACCGAAAATTTCATTTACCACATAAAATAAAAAGCCAAAGCAAATACCTGTTAATATTCTAGCGCCGGCGGTAACACTTCTTAATGGGCCAAAAATAAAAGATAAAGCAAGCATCATCATCACACCCACTGAGAGAGGCTGGAATAGTTTTCGCCAATAGGTTAATTCAAACTTCTTCGCCTCCTGCCCTGTCTGCCTTAAGAAATGAATATAATTTGATAATCCTGAGATCGATAAAGAGGTTGGTTTTAGCGAAGCGATTCCCAACTTATCTGGCGTTAAATTAGTTTGCCAGATCTGGTTAATGTAATTTTCGGTGGTAATACTATCTTCGCTAATTGTTGATTCATTCAACTGACGTAAGCGCCAAACGCCCTCAGAGAAAAAAGCACTATTCGCGTGTTGTACTTTTTGTAACTGACGATTACCGCTAAAACTATAAATATAAATATCGTTTAATTCCAAATCATCTGTAATGCGTTTGATGTAGATGAAATCGTTACTGTCTTTTGCCCAAATACCATTTTTTACTGAGAGCAAAGAACCACCATACATTGCTTTAGAGCGAAGCTCCCTGGCAAATTGCTCTGTTTGAGGAATTCCCCATTCGCCAATTAACATGGTTAAAATCACTAGCGGGATTGCAGTTTTCATAACCGCTAAACCAATTCTAAATTTTGAGAATCCAGCAGATTGCATAACCACTAATTCACTACGGCTCGCTAATCCACCCAAAGCAATTAACGCACCTAATAAAGCCGCCATCGGAAAGAAAATTTCAATATCTTTAGGAATGGTAAGTATTGTATAAGCTATAGCTTGCCAAATATCATAGCTACCTCGTCCAACACTGCGAAATTGCTCAACAAATTTAATAATACTAGATAAACCGACCAGCATTAGAAGGCTAATAAAAATAGCGCCTAGGATAGCCTTTCCTAGATAACGATCTAACGTACTAATCATATTCAGTTTATCCTTTTACGACATTGTTATTGAATAAAGAACGAAAACGAGGCAAAGATGTGTTAGCAAAGCGATTCAATAACAGGCCAATCACGAGAAATATCACATTAGTTAATGGCATTAAGACTGTTCCATCTAATTTTTCTGCACTCCATGCAGATTTCAAAGAACTCTGCAATAGGAAATAAATTAAGTAAAGTAACAAGGCCGGCAGAATTTTTGCAAAGCGCCCTTGTCTAGGATTTACTTTACTCAGAGGAATAGCAATTAACGCCATGAGAGGAATGGCTAAAATCAAGCTAATACGCCAATTTATTTCTGCCTTTATCGCCGCACCGTCTTTCTGGAATAATTCCCAAAAATTTAAAGCAGAAGCCTCATCAGATGCGTTACTATTTGGCTGATAACCTAAATAAGCTTGATATTCATCAAAATGCGTAATTCTAAAATCAGGTAATGCAGCGGAGCCTTCAACACGTTGGCTATTTTCAAGTCTTAAAATTTGATCGCCATTTTCTAGCGCTTTTAACTCACCGAATTCAGCAACTAGCACTGAAGGCTTCACATTTCCTTTCTCTCTAGTTTGAAACACATATATATCCTGAATACGCTCATTTTTGATTTCGTTAATGAATAACACAAATTCATCATTATTAGTGCGGATAAACTGTCCCGAGCTTAATGCGCCCATGGTTGGATTAGCTTTTGCATCTTCAAGGATAGAGGCTTGTTTCTGTACTGCCCAAGGTGTTAACCAAAATACGTTGTAAGTTGCTACCGTTGCTGTAATTAAAGAGAGCAATAATGACGTAATAATTAAAAGCTTTTGACCGACACCACAAGCTCTCATCACCGTAATTTCACTTTCTGAATACAAGCGCCCTAGGGTTAATAAGATAGCGATAAATAAACTTAGCGGTAACATTAATTGCGCCATCATTGGAATGCCCAACCCGAGCAAAGAAAATACGAGGTCTGTTGGTATTTTACCGCTTGCTGCGGAGCCTAAAACTCGCACGAGCTGCTGACAAAAAAAGATAAGCAGTAAAATAAATAAAATCGCAATTTGGCTTTTAAAAATTTCACGCAGTAAATATCGAATAAGAATCACGTTATCGCCTATATTTTTAATGAAATTACGCTAGAATAGCGCAACATTTACAGACTGGAAAATTGGGCTATGATACCCGATTTTCCTTGCTAAAACAGTAAAAATATTGTGAGGAAAAATGAAATACAGTATCCAGCATAACAGCCAAACCGCCTTATCTGACAGCCTTGCTGTGGGCATTTTTGAACAAGACACACTTTCGCCTAGCGCGCTTAACATTGATCAACTCACGGGCGGCTATTTAACCCAGCTTATCGCCACTGGTGAGTTAACCGGCGCTGAAGGAAAAATCATCACCTTGCGCAACGTGCCGAATTTGAATGTTAAACATCTTTTTGTGGTGGGTTGCGGCAAAGCTGGCGAATTAAGCGAAAGCGCATTTAAACAATTATTGGCAAAATTGGCGGAAGTCGCCAAAGAAAACCAAGCCACAAGCTTAATGAATACACTGACTGAAGTTGCCCTAAAAGATCGCGATCTGTATTGGAACGTTCGCTTCACCATTGAAGCTATGGAAGCAGGGCAATACCGCTTTGAACAATTTAAAAGCAAAAAAAGCCCAGCGAAGATATGCTTAAGCGAAGTGAAATTCCTTGTGAATGAGGCACAATCCGCGCTAGCGCAGCAGGCTATTGACCACGCTGGCGCCATCGCCTTAGGGGTGAAATTAGCCAAAGATGTGGCAAATTGTCCACCCAATGTTTGCACGCCAACTTATCTCGCCCAACAAGCGGAAGCCTTAGCACAACGCAGCAGCTTGATCAAAACCACCATTGTTGATGAACAAAAAATGACTGAGCTGGGCATGCACGCCTATTTAGCGGTATCTCGCGGTTCCCATAATGAAGCCAAAATGTCCATTATAGAATATCGCAATCATCCTAATCCCGATGCCAAACCCATTGTGCTTGTAGGCAAAGGACTTACTTTTGATGCAGGCGGTATCTCGCTCAAACCTGCGGATAGCATGGACGAAATGAAATACGATATGTGTGGCGCCGCCGCAGTGTATGGCGTAATGAATGCCCTCGCGGAATTGCAGCTGCCGCTTAATGTGATCGGCGTGTTGGCGGGCTGCGAAAATCTGCCTGACGGTAACGCCTATCGTCCGGGCGATATTTTAAATACCATGAACGGCTTGACCATTGAAGTGCTTAACACCGATGCAGAAGGGCGCTTAGTGCTATGTGATGCATTAACTTATGTGGAACGCTTTAACCCTGAGGCGGTTATCGACATCGCCACGTTAACAGGCGCTTGCGTGGTAGCGCTTGGGCAACATAACAGCGGTTTAATTTCCACCAACGAAGCATTAACCAATGGGCTGCAACAAGCCTCACAACAAAGTGCGGACAAAATCTGGCGTTTACCGCTCAGCGAAGAATATCAAGAGCAACTCAAATCCAATTTCGCCGACCTCGCCAACATCGGCGGACGCTGGGGCGGTGCAATTACCGCTGGTGCATTTTTATCTAACTTCACCAAGAAATACCCATGGGCGCATTTAGATATTGCCGGCACCGCTTGGCTTCAAGGCGCCAACAAAGGCGCCACCGGTCGCCCCGTCGCCCTACTCACGCAATTTTTGATTAATTCGGTGGAATAAGCACTGAGCCATTCTATCGCTTTGGTGATAGAATGGTTTCTCTGTTTTGAAAAGAAAAAGTAAACCATGGAACGTTTAAAAAATATTGTTCGTGAAAAACTAAGACTAAGTGCTGAAGAAAATCCGAAGATAAGCTATTTAGGTGGTATGACAAATAAAAACTATTTAGTCGAAACCAGCCAAGATAAGTATGTATTGAGAATACCAGGTGCGATGACTGACAGTCTAATTAATCGTCATAATGAGTCTATTAATAGTGTGTTAGTCGCCAATATTGGAATAAATGTAGAAACCTTACATTTTGACAACCGCTCAGGAATTAAGTTAACGAAGTTTTTGGAAGATAGTGAAACTTTGTGTCATCAATCAATAAAGAAGAAAATTCATTTAAGTAATATAGCTAAAAAACTGAGATCCCTTCACTTATCTACAATTAAATTTGAGAATGAATTTAACATCTTTGTTGAGTTTGAAAGGTATTTTAACCTATTAAAAAACAAGAATGTTTTATATAAATCGCACTCCAATATTAATGAACTCATTAGCTTATTTTATTCTTTTAAAAACATATTAAATCAACCAAATTTATTAGTGCCTTGTCACAATGATCTTGTTCCTGAAAATATTCTTGTAAAAGGCAACTCATATTATTTTATTGATTGGGAATACTCAGGTATGAACAATCTAATCTTTGATCTTGCTGCTTTCTGCCTTGAAGCGATATTATCAGAAGAAGAGCAACGCTTTTTTATAAAAGAATATTTCAAAAATGAATCATTAGATCATACGGCATTATTTCAACAATTATTAGCATTTCAAATGGGACAAGATTTACTTTGGTTTGTTTGGACCTTAGTAAAAGAAGAAAATAATGAGTTTTTTGGTGATTATGCAAAAAAAAGAATAGATAGAGCAATAAAAACGATGAATACTATTGTCAGTCAGTCAGTCAGTC
>MUYB01000015.1:0-62148 GCA_002015125.1 [Haemophilus] felis | reverse complement strand
CAGTCAGTCAGTCAGTCAAAGAGTACTAGATTATGGGATTAGGTACTATTTGGGGCTTACTATCTGGTTTATTTTGGGCTATTGCAGGTATTTTATACGAAAATCTGCATATTAATTATCCTTTTACCTCGTCATTAACTGTCATTTTATTTATTTTATTCCTGTCTGAATTTGGAAGTTGTGCAATTGTTGGACTGACCTATCGAACCTTAAATAAATCTCCTCTATTTTCTGTTCAATCATATAAAAAAGTTACATTAAGTTTATTCGCTGGATTAATTGGCGGCCCTATTGGAATGTTATGTTATTTGCAATCTATCCAATATATCGGAATAGGATTATCTGCACCAATATCTACCATGTATCCTATTGTCGGTACAATATTATCAGTAGTTTTTTTAAATGAAAAAATTAATAAAAAAATGATCTTTGGATTAGCGCTTGTTATGCTCGCTAGTTTTTTATTAGGATTTTCTTCTGAATATTCAAAAAACTATATAATAGGTATATCTCTTGCCGTTATGTGTGCATTTTCTTGGGGTAGTGAAATTGTTATATCAAGCTACATTATGAGAAAAACGCCACCATCGCTAGCTTATTTATATCGCCAATTAGGTTCTGTTTTAGGCTATTCTCTATTATTGATCTTATTATCTACTGAAACAACTAAAGTGATAGATATATTAACTGATATAAGATTCGATATATTTGTTTTTTCTATAACTATTTTTTCAATGTTTTCCTATATTCTTTATTACAAATCTATACATATTTTAAAACCAATAAAAGCAATGATCTTAAATATAACTTATGGCTGTTGGGTTTTGATCATCAACCTATTGTTTTTAGGTAAAAATGTTTCGCTATATAACGCAATTCTAGCGAGCCTTGTTTTTATTGGAGCCTATATCACGTTAGTTAATAAAAAGGAAGAAGAATGAATGCCATAATTCTAGCTGCTGGGTTGGGAAGTCGATTTAAAGATATTACCCGAAAAACACATAAAGCATTATTACCAATATTGGGCGAGCCTAATATCGAAAGAACAATAAAATATCTACGAGAAGCCAACATAAATGATATATATATTGTGACAGGACATCTCTCTGAACAATTTTCTTACCTAAAAGATAAGTATGGATGTCATATTTTATACAATGAAAAATACTCAGAATACAATAGTATTTATTCTTTTCATATTGCAAGAGAGATATTTAACGATAGTTATGTTATTGATGCAGACGTAGTTCTTTTTAAAAATATCTTTCTAAAATCACCGAGAAAAAGTTTCTATTTTGTTATTGAAAGACCTTACAGTGATGAAAAAGAATGGATTCCTGAACTGGATAACAACAAAAAAATCATCAATATCAAAGTCAGTAATGAAGTTAAACCTAGTTTATTGGGAGTATCTTATTGGCAGAAAAAAGATTGTGAAAAGATAAAATCTGAACTAAAAAATTATCTTTCAAATGCTCTTTTAGTAAATAGCAAATTATATTGGGATAACATTCCCATGAATATGATTTCTGATTTGGATGTTACCACAGCATTAATTTCATTAGAAGATGGATATGAGATGGATAAATGGGAACACTACCAATTTATTATAAATAAAATTAATAAGGAAAAATTATGAAAAAAATAAACCTTAGAGAACATCAACTCATTGCTTTAGAAATATTGAAATATTTCGACAAAGTTTGTTCAGAAAACAATATTAGATATTCTTTGGGCGGAGGAACCTTGATTGGCGCAGCAAGACATCAAGGATTTATCCCTTGGGATGATGATGTTGATGTTTACATGTGTAGAGATGAATATCAAAAGTTTGTAGAAGTATGGAAAAAAATGCATCATAAGCGCTATGAAATATCTTTGGCAGAAGATATAACAGGATTTATGTCTGGCTCTATGACAAAAATTTTCGATGTAAAATCATTACTTATTGATGTTCAAAATAGAAAATCGCCTGTTTTTATTGATATATTCATCCTTGATGGAGTTCCAAATAATGCTAATCTAATTTATGAATTTATGAAAAAACATAAAAAATGTAAAACTCACTTTTTCTCCTGTAGAAAACGTTGGTTCAAATCTAAAGAGGGAACTTGGCAACAAAAATTATTCTCTACATTGTCTCATTATTTATTTAATAAAATGCAAAGTAATTTGAGAATTTTCCAAAAACAGTATCCTTTTGAAAAATCAGAATATATCGGTTTGGTATTATCAGATTATGGTTGTTGGCAAAAATCCTATATGCCAAAAAATTATTTTGATGATGTGATTTATTTAGACTTTGAGGGAAATAAATATCCCGTAATGAAAGAATATCACAAGCATTTAACCGAATATTACGGAGATTATATGCAACTGCCCCCAGAAGATGATAGAAAACCAACCCACACCACAGAAGTATATTTGTTAGAAGAATAAGGAGTAGCATATCTAAAAACTACTCAAAAGTTTCATTTTACCAAATTTTGAAGCATTTTTTTCTGACCTGTAGTATTAAAATACTTTTGCAAAAACTACTATTATGCTACATAGCATGCAATTTCGAACACTCCAGGAAGAAGCGGAAATTCAGCAAAGTGTCCAGCAAAAATAAACAGAATTCTCTTGAGTATTGTTCAATTTTCCTGTGATGGTATTGGTGGCAAGATTTTCACGATCTGAAATGGATTATGTAGAGATTGAGGAAGTTTCTTTTCTGTTTGCGTTATTTAAGAAAATTCATGATTTGAGCAAAATTAAAGGACTGTGTTCAATAAATCTTAAACACAGTCCTTCAAATAGCGAGCTGATTTTTTAGATCAGTTTATTTAAGTTAGATGCTTACTTTTAAAAACAAAAGAATTACAAGAAGCTCCATAGTAATATAGCAAGTAATTGCGGTGAGATTATCCGTAGGAACATCACTAATGGATAAACTGTCGCATAAGATAAGGCTGGAGCACCGCTATCTTCTTTTATTGCGTTAGCAAACGCTAATGCTGGAGGATCGGTCATTGAACCAGCTAGTAATCCGCATAATGTAAGGTAATTCATTTGGCCATATAATCTTGCTAATACGCCGACAATTATTAGCGGAATAAAGGTAATGATTGCGCCATACATAATCCATTCAAGGCCATTACCATTTACCAATGTATCAACAAAGCTACCGCCAGATTTTAAGCCTACAACCGCTAAGAACAGTACAATTCCAATTTCGCGCAATGCGAGGTTCGCACTTGGTGGCATAAACCAATACAACTTACCGACGCTACCTATACGAGCAAGGATTAACGCAACTACTAATGGACCACCAGCTAAACCTAGTTTTAATGGAACAGGGAATCCAGGAATATGGAATGGAATTGAGCCTAATAACACCCCTAAACCGATACCGATAAATACAGGAAGCATTTGGACTTGTTGTAGTTTTTGTTGCACATTTCCCAGTACCGCCGCAGCATTATTTAAAACATCACTGCGTCCTACAATGTGTAACACGTCACCAAATTGCAAAGTGGTATTCGCAGTCGGTACAAGTTCAATACCTGCGCGATTAAGACGAGAAATCACGACACCATATTTTTGGTGGATACCAAGTGCTTTAATTTTTTTACCGAGTACTTTTTCGTTAGTTACAACAATGCGTTCAGAACGTAAATCACCAGTAAAGCTAGAAAGTGGCACATCAATTTCTTCACCAATAACCAACTTCATTTTACGCAGCTGAGAAATTTCACCCACTAAATGTAAAATATCGCCTTGTAAAATAATGGTTTCCGCTTGTGGAACACTCACTTGATCATCTCGTTTTAAACGAGAACAAACCACATCTTTTTTAGAATCAAAGCCGGGAACATCAACTAAACGCAACCCATTTAAATTAGGATTGGTTACTTTAACGCTCATTGAAGATAAACTTTCTTTATCTTGACCGCTGGTTTTTTGGAAATTACTCGCCTCAGCATCCACTTTAATTCGGAAAAATAAGCGAACTAGCCACATAACTAATAAGATGCCACAAATCCCGAAAGGATACGCCATTGCATAGGCCATACCCATAATAGAAGTAGTTTGGCTCAACCCTAATTCAGATAAAATTTGCTGGCCTGCACCTAAAGAAGGTGTATTGGTTACTGCACCAGAATAAATTCCCAATACAATATCCAATGGAACATCTGCAAATTTATGTAAGAGGATAACTGTAAGCGCGCCCAATAGCACAATAAGTGCGGCAAAACCATTTAGTTTCAAACCAGATTCACGCAAAGAGGAGAAAAATCCTGGACCTACTTGAATACCAATGGTGTAAACAAACAAAATTAATCCAAATTCTTGGATAAAATGCATTGTGTGGGGATCTAATTTTAAGCCGTATTGGTTAGTAAAATGGGCAACGATAATTCCTCCGAACAACACGCCTCCGATGCCTAATCCAACCCCCCTAATCTTCCAATGTCCTATCCATAACCCCACGACAGCAACAAGAGCAAGAAGACTTATTGTGATTGCAATATCACTCATTGTTTACCTCTACTTCAAATTTTAAACAAAAAAATAACCGTGTGAATTATAACAAGTTTTTATTTCAAAACTTTGATCAAATATCATATTTTTGTTGCGTAGTTTCTAAAAATTTTGAAGAATGCTCATGATTTTTATTTATCAGGATAATTTTATGAATTGGCAGCAAGAATTACTCACTTCTTTGTTGTGGTTGTTAAAAACTTTTGCGCTAGCCTCAGTGTTGTTTGCATTTTTGATTTACATAGTGGCGAAATGGACAAAATGGGGACAACAATTTTGGTTATTGGCGAAAAATTATTTTAACCCTAAACAACATCTTTACCCATTGATTGGATTTCATCTCGTTGTTTTTCTCAATTTGCTCTCTGTGCGTGTGGATATTCTTGTTTCCAATTGGTACAACGCTATGTATAAAGCTTTGCAAGAAATGAATGCTAGCGCCTTTTGGCTTCAAATGTGGGTATTCGGCGCTATTGCAACCGTATCCATTTTGAATGCTCTACTGACTTATTACTTAAGCCAAAAATTACTTGTGCATTGGCGCACTTGGTTAAATGAAGATATGCTCAGTAAATGGACCCAAAACCAAGCTTATTACAAAACTCAATTTTTAACAGCACAGTTAGATAACCCCGATCAACGAATTCAGCAAGATATTCAGTCTTATGCCTCAAGTTCTCTTGATTTCGCTACAGGATTAATTTCTTCTGTGGTTTCTATTTTTGCGTTTACACTTATTCTTTGGGATTTATCTGGACCAATGCAAATAGGCAACATTACCATTCCTCATGCAATGGTTTTCCTTGTATTCATTTATGTATTAATTAGTAGTATTTTTGCCTTCAAAATTGGACGACCATTAATTAAATTAAATTTTGACAACGAGCGTTTAAACGCAAATTACCGCTACTCATTAATTCGTTTAAAAGAGTATGCAGAAAGCATTGCTTTTTATCGCGGTGAGAAAATGGAAAAATTTCACCTCTCCAAACAATTTAACAGCGTAATTGATAACATTTGGAAAATTATTCACCGCACCTTAAAACTTTCAGGCTTTAACCTGATTATTTCGCAAATTTCCGTGGTATTTCCATTATTAATCCAAGTAACTCGTTACTTTAGCTCACAAATTACCTTAGGGGATTTGATGCAAACTACTAATGCTTTTGGCCGAGTTCAGTCATCATTATCTTTTTTCCGTAATTCCTACGATAACTTTACTGCATATCGTGCTGTTTTAGATCGTTTAACTGGTTTTTATCTCGCTACAGAACAAGTTCATCAAAAACATAATATTCATATTCAACATAGTGAACAAAATGTGCAATTAGATAATTTATCTATTTACCGTCCTGATGGAAGCACATTGATAGATAACCTTAGCTTGCATTTGCCTTTAGGTTCATCTTTATTAATTCAAGGTGCATCTGGCTCAGGTAAAACCACATTATTACGAACTATTGCGGGATTATGGAACTATGCCACTGGTACTATTTATTGCCCTCAAGAAAGTCTGTTTTTATCACAAAAGCCTTATTTGCCTCAAGGTAGTCTACTTGACGCTATTTATTATCCTGCGGTAACGCCGATGAATATAAATTTAGAACATATTCAACACTTATTAAAACAAGTGCAGTTAGGACATTTATGTGATCAACTAATGAGTGAAAATGACTGGACAAGAGTGCTTTCTCTCGGCGAACAGCAACGTTTAGCTTTTGCACGATTATTGTTGCATAAACCCAAAGTGGCTTTTTTAGATGAAGCAACTGCGAGCATGGATGAAGGGTTAGAAGATGCTATGTATTGTTTGTTAAGAGAAACATTACCGACGATGACATTAATTAGTGTGGGGCATCGTTCAACCCTGTTAACTCACCATGGTCAGCATTTAAAAATAGACTAATTATGTAGTATCTAATCCTCGAGTGTATATTTCTTGAGAGATAAATCACAAGATAACCTCTGCAATCTGGCCTTTTTACCCGCGGCTAACCCTCAATCCGGTCTGCGTTTTCTAACGCGGACCTTACCAATAAAAGCACAAATTTTTTACTTTAGAAATAAGCAATCGTTTAGTTGTGATCTATGTCTTAAAAATTAAGTTTGCTTGTTTTCATTAAATAGATTTTCGTATAGGCTAGCGCTAATTTTACTTAGCTAATTTCTATAATCGTCGGAGGAATTTATGACACTTTTTACACAAGCAAAAAATTGGTTAGCGCAGGATCCTGATCCACAAACTTATGCGGAATTAGAGCAATTAATTAAGACTGCGGAAGCAGGCGATGCCAAAGCGCAAGCTGAGTTAGCGAGCCGTTTTGATGGGCGCTTGCAATTTGGTACGGCAGGTTTGCGTGGTCGCTTGCAAGCAGGTCCAATGGGAATGAACCGTGTATTGGTTGCTCAGGCAGCAGGCGGTTTGGCGTTATATTTAAAAGAATATGACAAAACCCCGTCCATTGTGATTGGTTACGACGGTCGTAAAAATTCAGATGTATTTGCGCGCGATACTGCTGAAATTATGGCTGCCGCTGGTATTAAAGCTTATTTGTTACCGAGAAAATTACCAACGCCAGTGCTTGCTTATGCGATTAAATATTTTGATACCACTGCTGGCGTGATGGTTACTGCAAGTCATAACCCGCCTGAAGATAATGGTTATAAAGTGTATTTGGGTAAAGCCAATGGCGGTGGACAAATTGTGTCACCAGCGGATCAAGATATTGCTAAATTGATTGATAAAGTGGCAGCTGGTTCAATTAAGGATTTACCGCGTAGCGATGATTATGTGGTATTGGACGATGAAGTGGTAAATGGCTATGTGGAAAAAACTGCCTCTATTGTGAGAGAACCACAAGTGGATATTAACTATGTTTACACTGCAATGCATGGTGTGGGCTATGAAGTGTTAAGTAAAACCTTAGAAAAAGCTGGTTTACCACAACCTTGTGTTGTTGCATCTCAAGTTTGGCCTGACGGCAATTTCCCAACAGTGAACTTCCCGAACCCAGAAGAAAAAGGTGCCTTGGATATTGCGATTAAATTAGCCAAAGAGAAAAATGCGGAATTTATTATCGCCAACGACCCTGATGCTGACCGTTTAGCGGTGGCGCTACCAGATGAACAAGGCAATTGGAAAGCGTTGCATGGTAATGTGGTAGGTTGCTTCTTGGGCTGGCATTTAGCGAAACAATATCATGCACAAGGTCAAATTGGGGTGTTAGCGTGCTCCTTGGTTTCTTCACCTGCGCTAGCAGAAATTGCGAAAAAATATGGTTTCCAATCAGAAGAAACCTTAACAGGCTTCAAATATATCGGTAAAGTGCAAGGCTTATTATTCGGCTTTGAGGAAGCGCTAGGTTATTTGGTTGACCCTGATAAAGTGCGCGATAAAGACGGTATTTCTGCGGCGATTGCCTTCCTTGATCTAGTGCGTAACTTGAAAAAACAAGGTAAAACTTTGGCAGATTATGCAAAAGAATTTACCCAAGAATTTGGTGCTTATGTGAGCGGACAAATTTCTATTCGCGTGGATGATTTATCCGCCATTGGTAAATTAATGACTGCACTTCGCGAACATCCATTAACAGAGATCGGCGGTGTTAAAGTCACGCAATTTATTGACCACACTAAAACAGATCGTCAAAGCGATATTTTGGTATCCGTGCTTGAAAATGGTAGCCGCTTAATTGTTCGTCCATCTGGTACTGAGCCGAAAATCAAGTTCTACCTTGATGCGAAAGGTAAAGATCCACAAGATGCAGATAAGGTGTTAACACACTTCGATGAAAGCGTACGCGCGATTTTGCGTCAGGATATCTACGGTAAACAGGATTGCTAATTTCATTCTCTGCATTAAATTAGCATTTTATTTGTAATTATCTGCACCTAAATATTTAGAAGAATAGATTAGGTGCAGATTTTTTATGCCTAATGGGAATGTGCTTCAATAATTCCACATATTAGCTGTAAAAGAAAAGAACCAAGTTGTAAACACTTGGCTCTTAACATGCCACCGAAACCATAGAACATCCCCGCAATCATATAGATGATCACAAGATTGCGTGAAACATTCACGCCAGATACGCGCGCAGCTTCTGGGTTACCACCGATAGCAAAAATATTTTTACCAAAACGAGTTTTATTCCATAGCACCCATACTAAGAAAGTCGCAATGGCAGCATAAATCGTAATGTAAGACAAACGAAATGACCCAAATTTGAAAAATCCTTGTGCAAATTCGGAGAAAGTTTCATTGAAACCTGCAATTGGTGAGCCGCCCACTGCATCGTAGTACAGGGAGTTTACGCCATAAATGATGATCATCGTTCCCATTGTGGCAATGAATGGCGTTACATTTAAATAAGCAATGACCAAACCATTCACTAAACCAATTAACGCACCAATCGTACAAACCACGAGAATGACCACAGGAATTGGAATCTCTCCAAGATTTGGGAATACGCGGCTCATATTGTCCATTGCTTGCAATAAGGTTGCAGAGACTACCGCAGCTAACCCCACTTGACGACATGCAGATAAGTCCGTGCCTTGTGTCACAAGTAAAGCATTGTGGAATCGGCACTAGAAATTCACGGATCGCCCATTTATGTCCGCCACGAGGTGCTACATAATCGCTTTGGAGTCAATGGTTTGCGTGAACGTGGCGCTATTTTTGTAGAGGAATTAGATGAAGTGCCAAATGGCTCAATCGTGATTTTTTCTGCTCACGGAGTGTCGCAAGCGGTACGACAAGAGGCGCAAAAACGCAACTTAAAAGTATTTGATGCAACTTGCCCTTTAGTAACTAAAGTACACATGCAAGTGGCACGAGCGAGTCGGAAAGGAACAAAGGCAATTTTAATCGGACACCAAGGTCATCCAGAAGTAGAAGGGACAATGGGGCAATATGATAACCCTGAAGGGGGTATTTTTTTAATCGAAAGCGTGGAGGATATTGCTAAGTTAGGTTTAAAACAAAATGATGACTTAACTTTTATGACGCAAACTACCCTTTCTATTGATGATACGGCAGAGATGATCGAAGCGTTAAAAGAAAAATACCCTGCTATTCAAGGACCTCGCAAAAATGATATTTGTTATGCCACAACCAACCGTCAACAAGCGGTACGTGAATTGGCTAAACAATCGGATTTGGTTATCGTGGTCGGTTCAAAAAACTCTTCTAACTCAAATCGTTTAGCGGAACTCGCCTCTCGAATGGGCGTACCCTCTAAATTAATTGATGATGCAGAGGATATTGATCCTCGTTGGTTAGACAATATAGAAACTATTGGCATCACTGCTGGTGCCTCTGCTCCTGAAGTTTTGGTTCAGTCGGTAGTAAAACGCTTACAAGAATTAGGTATAACTAGCGTTGAAGAACTGCAAGGTTGTGAAGAAAACACGGTATTTGAAGTGCCTAAAGAACTCAGAATTAAAGAAGTTTATTAATTTCTACGAGTGCCATGAGGAGTGTAATGAACAAAAATCACATTTTGTCCATTACACCTTTTGCAAAAAATAAGAAATTAGAAAGTATAACCTACACTTAATTTCACATTTCTGCCTGAACCTTGCATTAAGCTGAATGCAGGTTGATATTTTTTATCAAACAGATTCTCAATAGCAAAATCAATACGTAAGTTTTCCCATTCGCCTTTTAGTGGTGCATAGGTTGCGTGTAAATTGGTTAATGTGTAACCCTTGTAGTGTTCAAAACCTTTTGGAATGCGTTTTTGTGTACCGTAGTGCGTTATGTTTGCCCCGAGGTTAAACTTATCTTTCACCAATTCATAATTTATACCAAAACCCAGTTTATCTGCTGCAATGCCTTGCAAGGCTTCTTTGCTACTTTTATCTTGCCCTCGAGTTTGAGCATAAATGGCGTTAAGCTGTAAGCGTTCTGTTTGATAATGAGCGGATAACTCTAAACCATTTAGGCGAGCATTTACTACATTTTGATATTGCGAAACATTCGGAATGGAATCTGATGCTTGAGCCTTGAAAATTTGCAATTGGATAAATTGTTTAATGTCATTTTGGAAATAGGTGGCATTTAAGCGTAATTGATCTTGTGCTGTCATCAAATTATTCACCTTAAAAGTCGCACTAATTTCTTTGTTTTTCGCTGTTTCAGGTTTTAAGTTTGGGTTAATTTTGAAGGTATTAACAGTATCTGTTGGCGAAGCACCTGTTCCTGCCACACCATTTCGCCCCATACTTGGTCCTTGAAAACCAAAATGTGATCCACTTGTGAAACGTTCTTGCATTGATGGTGCTCGGAAAGCTTCATTGTAGCGAGCATTGAATTCTAAGTAATCTGTTGCTTTCCAAGTTAAGCTAGCTGATGGAGAGAGATGATTGCTCTTATAGGCTGTACCTTGGCTTTTAGTTTGATATTGATCGTAACGTACACTTGGTGAAAATACGAGTCTTTCATTTAGAAAAGCAAAATGTGCTAATAGATAACCCCCTGCTGTTTCTGCTGTGGCACTGTAAGAGGCAGGGCGATATTTCCCTTCATTTGCGTTATCGTTTGTTCCGCGCACGTTCTTAGCGCTATCTTTCACATAATCTACACCGTAGGTTAGGTAAACTTTTCCAAAGTCAGAGCTATTACGTAAAGAGAAGCCTAAACTACTTAACTGAGTTTTATCCTGTAAACCGCTTTTTACGCGTTTTTCTTTTTCTACAGTGTGGTTTCTGAATAAAGTAAACTGCGTGTTTAAGTAAGGATTATTTTCAGGATTTAAGTAGTAATTAAGCACGGTACTTTGATCGTTAATTTTTTGTTCTGATAAGTAGCTAGATGTACCAAATTTTTTCATAATGCCTTCATAGAAAGAGGAGAACGGATTTGGCTGCCCTCCGGCTACAGGTCGAGTTGCCGCATTTGTTGGCACTGAGTGTGGTTGAGCTGATGAAGAGGCGCTAGCGCCTGCTGCAGTATGAGATGTAGGAGAAGATACAGTGCCGTTTGGTGCGCTAGGTCCATTTCCACGTGAACGCCCTTGAGAGTGGAATTTACCGATTTCTGCAAGAATATCTTGTGTAGTTAATTCATTAATTGCTTCATTATTGCCTGGTGCCACAAACTCAATTAACCCAACACGGTGAGAAAGCTCTACACGATGTTCATCATTGATTTGCCAACCGAATTTAATTAAACCGCCTTTTTGCGTTGAGCCACTATGCGGTAGTTTTTGCCCATCACCTAAACGCAAGTTATTGGATTTATTATAAAATCCTGCAACTAACGCATCGAATTTATCATTCGCACCAAAAACAGAAACTTCGCTTTCAGATAAATTATTAGCCGATTGATAACCTTGACGAACTTTCACCCCAAACTTATCGTTATTTTTCAATAAATCTAAGGCATTAGGTGTACGCATTGCTACCACGCCACCTAAAGCACCGCTTCCCCAAAGAGAACTTGACGGCCCTTTAACCACTTCAACTTCTTGGGTTAAAGAAAGTGGTAAGAAATAAGAACCACGATGTCCGAGATAAAAGTTTTGTCTTACGCCATCAATAACTTGTACTACACGCTGACCACTTAAACCACGAATTGTCGGTTTTTGAGCAACAGCACGAGAACCTCCCTCAATATCCACACCAGCAATATTTTTCAACGCATCTGCGGTGCTGGTGGCTTGCAATTGTTGCAATCTATTTTTACCGACATTCACAGTATTATGACTAAGTTGGGCAAATTGGCTACTATCACGCAACGCAACCACTTCAATTTCATCAAGACTTACAGGCGTTTTTGCCATCGCTAATGCAGGAAAAGCCAATAAAATGGCAAGAGAAAGTTTTGAACGTTTCATTATTTATTCCTTAGTTTTACAAAAAAATCTTATTTATGATAATCAAGATAAACTAATTATTCAATATTGAGAATTGTTTACATTTATATTATCATTATCAACCTTTTATTCTCATTTGCATTTTAAATTTCTCTTAAAAGGAAGCAATTTTTATGTTTAAAAAAACGGTTTTATTTACCGCACTTTCTAGCACCCTCGCATTGTCAGTACACGCCAGCCAGCCAGCCAGCCAAAGATTAATTCTGGAATATTAAATAAACAAATAGAACAACCTCATCAACAACATAAAATTCAGCCTAGCGGTGAAATTTTTACCCCACAAAAACAAAAAACCACTCAGCCGACCAGTTCAACGCTCACTTTTCACCTCTCTCAAATTAAAGTGATTGAATTTGAGGGCGAAGCCGTTCAGGAAGATCTTTCTAGCCTTATCAATCCTTATCTGAACAAAGCCGTGAGCCTTTCTGATTTACACCAGCTCACTCAGCAAATCACACAATTTTATCGAAATAACAATTACTTAGTTGCTAGAGCTATTTTGCCACCACAAGATATTGTCAATCAAACGCTCTATATTGCGGTGATTAAGGGAGAAATTGGCGAAGTTACGCTACAAAACAACAGTAAATTGCATAGCCGTTTTGTGCAGCGACTGGCAACAACGACATTAGGCGAAGAAGACTATTTGCAAAAAACAGACTTAGAAAAACTTGCGTTATTACTCAATGATTTACAAGGCATTAAACCACAATTATCACTCAAAGCAGGTAAACAACGTGGCACAACAGATTTACACATTTCTCTTGCAGACAGCCAACGTTTCAGTGCTTATACTTTAATGGATAACTTAGGTAACAAAGAAACAGGTAAATATCGCTTATCTGCAGGGGTTCGCTTAAATAATTTAATCGGTTTTGGCGATGATTTGAAACTTGATGTAACCAGTTCAGACAAAGGCAAATTAAAAAGCATTCGAGCTGATTATGCAGGATTAATTGATGGTTACGGTACAAAACTTGGAGCAGTAGTCAGCTATTTAGATTATCAATTAGGTGGTGAATTCAAGGATCTTGGTGCGAAAGGAAACAGTAATAGTGTAGGCGTTTATGTGCAACACCCTAGCATTCGTTTACCCCATTTACGCTTGAATACCAAGCTCACTTTTAATCATCAAACCCTACAAGATAAGCAAACTGCGGTGGCTGTGGAGCAAAAACGTAAGCTCAATACTCTCAATCTTGCTTTCAATGGCTCTTGGCGGAGTATCTCCAAAGGCACAACCTATTTTAGCTTTGCGACAACCTTTGGTAATGAACATCAACGCACCAATGAAGCTGCTCACTATCAAGATGGTACTTTCAAAGCGAAAAAATCCTTTACTACCTTTAATTACAATCTTTCTCACGAACAATTATTACCAAAATCTTTTGCCTTGAATTTAAGTTTATCGGGACAAATCAGCGATAAAAACTTAGATAGCTCACAAAAAATGCTACTCGGCGGACAATATGCGGTGCGTGGTTATCGTTCTGGAGCGGCTTCTGTTGATGAAGGACAGCTACTCCAAGCAGAACTCAAACATTTCCTACCGCTCTTTCAAGAAAGTATTTTAACCACTTCTCTATTCTATGATTATGGACGAGGCAAATACTACAAAAACAGCCAAGCACTCGCCGTTGAAGTGAACAACAATGTGGTCTTACAAAGTGTAGGCGTAAGTTTGTCTTTAGCCGCAGCAAATAACTATTCCCTCACAGCAGCAATAGCAAAACCTGTCGGGAAACGCTTAGATAAAGAAAGCAAACATCAATTTTGGTTTACGTTATTAAAAACATTTTAATACAAGGAAAGCAATATGAAATTAAATCAAATTAGCCTAGCTATTTATGCAATGGCAACAAGTGCGGTTAGTTTTGCCAATATTTTACCACAAGGACATAGTGTTCAAAGTGGCAAGGCAAGTATTGCGACCGCTGGCTCGGATATGACTATCACACAAACCAGCGATAGGGTGAAAATTGACTGGGAAAGCTTTGATATTGGTGCCTCAAATAAGGTTACCTTTGTACAACCCCAAACAACGTCAGTGGCTTACAACCGTGTAACTGGCGGTAATGCTAGCCAAATTCAAGGCAAGCTGGAAGCCAACGGACGAGTTTTTCTCGCCAATCCTAACGGGGTGATTTTTAGTAAAACCGCTTCTGTTAACGTTGGTGCTTTACTCGCCACCACAAAAGCGTTGAAAGAAGATGCCAATATTGACAGCAACGCACTGCAATTTAAACAAATCAAAGAAGATGAAGGCGAAATTCTCAATCAAGGCACGATCACTGCCACAGGCACACAGAATGGCTTTGTGCTGCTGTTCGGGAAAAAAGTTAAAAATGAGGGAAAAATCACCGCTAATAATTATTCACATAGTGAAAGTCGGACAGAAAAAAAGCGAGTTTGTTCTGCTGGTCCAGAATACACTGCATTCTGTGATGCAAATACAACCAATGATCCAAGTAGGGCACATTGGCGAGAATATAACGAAACTATCACCACAACCACAACGACACCAGCTCAAGTTATTTTAGGGGCAGGCAAAGAATTTAGGCTTGATTTAGATGACAGCAATAATTCCATTGATATTAGAATTACCGAAAATCAGCTAAATCAACTGATTGAAAACAATGGTGTGATTATGTCTAACGAAGGATATATCACCCTCACGACAGGCGGAAAAAATGAGGTTTTTGATGGTTTAATCAATAACAATGGTATTTTGCAAGCCAATGCTGCCACAGATAACAATGGCACTATTACCCTTTCAGCCTACAATGTCAATTTAGGCAAAAACAGCCAAATCAAAGCAGAAAAAGAATTACAGCTTACTTCGCCAAAATATCGAGATAGTATAAATAAAAAAGATCAAAGAACGGTCAAAATTTCTTCAGAAAAAGGCTCAGAGATCTTAGCCCGTAAAACTAAAGTAGAGGGAGATAAAATCCATATAGAAGGCGAATTTAGTCGTGGTGAAGAAAAACGCTTTTTCAATGAGGAATTTGGCAACGCAACTAATGAGTTTGAATTGCAAATTGGCGGTTTAGTTTATGTTGCCGATCAAAAAGGCGAAAGCGAGGCACCACATTTTATCAGTACAACCGCACTTTCCTCTATATTGGCAAGTCATGGAAAAACTAAACTACAGTTAGGTTTAAGATCCTATAAAAAAGTAGTTGATGGCGAACGCATTCGAGAACAAGGTGAATTGCGAATTCGAGATAATATCAATGTGCAAGCCTTTCGCAATAGCGATAGCACACTTAAATTTATCGGTGCAAAATTGGATATTCAAGATGCCAATATTCAAAGTGCAGGGCGTTTAAATATTATTCACGAAATTCCAGCGAATATTCCTACAAATAACGCCAATGTGATCTTACAAAACACCACTTTAGATCTTGGTAATGGTTCTTTTGGTGTTGGACGAAATGCAGTTGGCGGTCGTTACTATTTAAACAACCCCTCAAATACTATTGACGAAGATCAACTCAATTATTTTGATGTTACGCTGAATAATCTTACTTTAAATCGTGTTGATGACTTTGTGATTTCAGGCGGTTTTCGCAATTTGAATATTGATCATCTCTCCCACACAGGACGAAGCAATTTTTATTTCCACGGTGGGAATAAATTTACTTACAAAACAAAACCGGGCTATGAATACGCTATTCAAGACATTGAAGAGCGTGTACTTCGCTCAAGAAAAAATCACGGCGGAGAACGCCCTCGTCGCTGGCAATATTCACAAAATCTCAGAGATATTTTACTCTCTCGTGAATTTGTTGATGGTTATGATATGTGGAATGTTCAACCACCTCGCACTCATCTAGAAACCTCAATCAATATCCGCAACAGTAATATAAAAACCCACGATGGCTTTATTCAGCTCTTGGCGAAAAACATCAATATTGAAAATTCCAAATTTGATGTCAGTTTCGACCGCAGTTTGATTTGGGATAGTCTATGGCAGCGTATTCACAAAGTTGCGATGAATGGCGAAGTGGTACTAAACAACAGCCATATAAAATTAATGGGAGCGGATATTCGCCACGCATCCCCCGACTCCAGCCAAGCTGCTGCGGCATTCTTCTTAGTAGGAAATTTAGTAGGCAAAAATCAAAGCAGTATTTTGGCAAAAACTCATCAAGGCTACACCTTACGCACTGATGGCAATGCAAGTTTAAAAGGTGAAACTGGGCAAGAAGATTTGAAAATCACATTGATTAACACAGGCGTTGCACAACATCTTAATGTAGGCATTACAGAAGGACACGCCGATGAAGGAAATACCGCCTTTTCACCCGGCGATGCCGCCAATACTAAAACCACATTAGAAAATGTAACACTGGATATTTTCGCTCCGAATGGTGCACCAGCTTACTACAGTTCTAATGCCGTGCCGATTGAAATCAAAAATTCCAATGTAACCTTTTTTGAACAACCAAGAACCAACCGCCTAGAAGCAAATTCATTGCGTGGTAATGCCACCAAACTTACGCAACGTGAAGCATTACGCCGTATGGATAAATCTCTTGGCATTGCAGAAACAAACTTACAAACAGGTCAAGTTTCTGCTGTAGCGGATAACAAGCTCACCTTTGAAGCGGGTTCTGCTTTAGAAAATATTGAAGTGGAAAAAGAAGTTACGATGGCAGTATGTAACGAAGGTGAAGAATGCCAAAATTTATCACTTGGCAATCAACATAGCGAGATGAGCGTTACCGTAGGTGAAATAAAATAATCAACACTTAACCTTTCCTACAACCTGACGTAATGGTAAACCTGTTGTATTTATCATGACATCTATAAAAAGGCGATATTAATCTGCCCCCAAAAGTTGGACTTCATCTCCAACAGATTAAGGGCAGATTTTTTTATGATAAATTTCTCCCCTCAAGCAATAAGATATAACATTTTATCTTCGAAATAGTCAAAATCGCCCCACCAATATAGATTCAAATGAAATAAAAAGGACTGAAGCCTGTGAAATACAGATCTTAGTCCTTAAATCAAGTCTGTCTAACGTTTGGACAGAAAAATATATCGTCTTTAACCAAAAAATCTTATTTTTTCTTCGCGTATTTGAGTGAGTCAATAGCCACCGCGAGGATGATGATGCTACCTTTGATGATGTATTGCCAGTACGGATTGACCCCGATATAGGTTAAACCGTAGTTTATCACTGTGAAGATAATCACGCCTGTTACCACACCAATGACGGTACCCACACCACCCGCAAAGGATACGCCGCCGACGACGCAAGCCGCAATAGCATCTAACTCATACATAAAGCCTAAGTTGTTAGTTGCAGAACCGATACGTCCAGCTTCTAGCATACCGCCGAAACCATAGAACATTCCTGCGATCATATAGATGACTACAAGATTGCGTGCGACGTTGACGCCAGAAACGCGAGCTGCTTCAGGGTTACCGCCGATAGCAAAAATATTTTTACCAAAGCGCGTTTTGTTCCATAGCACCCATACTAAGAAAGTCGCAATGGCGGCATAAATCGTAATGTAAGACAAACGAAATGACCCAAATTTGAAAAATCCTTGTGCAAATTCGGAGAAAGTTTCATTGAAACCTGCAATTGGCGATCCACCTACGGCATCATAGTAAAGTGAATTTACCCCATAGATGATGATCATCGTTCCCATTGTGGCAATGAATGGCGTTACATTTAAATAAGCAATGACCAAACCATTCACTAAACCAATTAACGCACCAATCGTACAAACCACGAGAATGACCACAGGAATTGGAATCTCTCCAAGATTTGGGAATACGCGGTTCATATTGTCCATTGCTTGCAATAAGGTTGCAGAGACTACCGCAGCTAACCCTACTTGACGACCTGCAGATAAGTCTGTTCCTTGTGTAACTAACAAGCCAGCTACCCCAAGCGCAATGATTAAGCGAACGGAGGATTGGGTAAGAATGTTACTGAAATTTCTTAGATTCAGGAAGGTCGGATCTTGAATGATGATGACCCCTAATAAGATCAACAAGACAAAATAAATTGCATTTTGTTTGAAAAAATCGAGAGATTTGTTGGGTTGTAACGCAGCCATAATTTATTCCTTAATACTGAGTTTTATAAATATTTTGCAGCGAGCTGTAAAATTTCTTCTTGTGAGGTTTCCGCGGTGTTAACGATGCCTGCCACTTTACCGTTACTCATCACCAAAATACGATCTGTTACACCAAGTAATTCTGGCATTTCAGATGAAATCATAATGATACCTTTATCTTTTTTTGCTAATTCCATAATGAGCTGATAAATCTCATATTTAGCACCAATATCAATACCTCGAGTTGGCTCATCAAGCATTAAAATTTCAGGTTGAGTCAACAACCAGCGACCGATAATCACTTTTTGTTGGTTACCGCCTGAAAGAGAACCAATGTTTGTTTTATGGGACGGCGTTTTCACATTCATAGAATCAATTACCCACTGGGTATCGCTTTTCATTTTGCGACTGCTCAATAAGCCAAACTTGCTGATATAAGATTTCATATTGGAGATCAGAGAGTTGAACTCAATACTTAAATTGGCGTAAATTCCTGTGGAACGGCGTTCTTCTGTTACAAGGGCAAAGCCATTATTGATTGCTTCAAAGGCATTATGGTTTTTCACTTCTTTACCATTTAAAGTGATTTTACCTAACTTGCGTTCACGCACACCAAAAATGGTTTCCACAATATCGGTACGTTTAGCACCCACTAAACCTGCAATCCCCAATACTTCACCTTTGCGTAATTCAAAACTCACATCTTGAATAGAGGGTTGATTCTGTGCGGTAAGATGTTCAACGGTGAGAATGGTTTCTTTTGGTGTGTTGGTTTTGGGTGGAAAACGTTGGGTAAGTTCACGTCCAACCATCATTGCAACAATTTGATCCATTGTGGTTTTTTTCACTTCAACGGTGTTAATCCATTTTCCATCACGTAAAATGGTGATTTCATCACAAATTTTGAAAATTTCGTCCATTTTGTGCGAGATATAGATAATGCCACAACCGCGTTGTTTTAATTTGCTGATAATTTTAAATAAATGCTCAACTTCTTTTTCTGAAAGAGAAGAGGTTGGCTCATCCATAATCACGATTTTTGCGTTATAAGAGAAGGCTTTCGCAATTTCGATCATTTGCATTTGTGAGACAGACAATTTTGCGACTTTTTCCTTTGGATCGATATCAATATCTAATTCTTCAAAAATCGCTTTGGTATCACGATACATTTTACCGTGATCAACGAATCCTGCTTTTAATGGATAACGCCCTAGCCATAGGTTATCCATCACTGTGGTTTGTTTAACCAAGTTTAATTCTTGGTGCACCATTGAGATTCCGTTTTCAAGGGCTTCTTTGGAGGTTTTAAAGTTAACGGGTTTGCCGAGAAAAAGAATATCTCCTTCATCTTTGGCATAAATACCAAAGAGGCATTTTAATAAGGTTGACTTGCCTGCACCATTTTCGCCCATTAAGGCATGCACGGAATGAGAGCGCACGGTTAAATTCGCATCATCTAGGGCTTTCACACCAGGAAACGATTTACAGACATTAGTCATTTTGAGCAAAATTTCACCCTTTGGGGTGTCATTTACTAGATTTGGAGTTTGAGTAGTCATCTTCAACCTCGCATAAGAAAGGGGAAAGAATACTTCCCCTTGATGATTACAACTAAATAATTTTGAGGATTATTTTAAGAAATCGCCTAGGTTGTCTTTATCTACGCCAACGTAAGGGATACGAACAACGCGATCTTGTAATTTCCAGTTTGTGCCCTCAGTGGCTGGTTTGCCTTTAGCAAGATTTTGTGAAAGTTGAACAACCGCTTTACCTTGGTTAACACCATCGTTCAATACAGTACCTGCTAATTCACCTTTTTTGATTAATTGTAATGCTTCAGGTAAGGCATCCACACCAAAGATTGGTAATTTTTTACCATGGGCTTTGGTTGCTTCTAATGCACCTAACGCCATACCATCGTTGTTAGAGATGATCACTTCGATTTGGTTAGCTTTAGAGCTAGATAACCAAGCATCGACTTTATCTTTTGCAAGTGCCGCATCCCACATACCCGTGTCGATGAACAACTCCTCTGTTTGGATACCTTGAGAATTTAGTTCTTCTACAACAAATTTAGTACGAGCTTCTGCATCTGGATGTCCTGGCTCGCCTTTTAATAACACATATTGAATTTTACCGTCTTTGTTTAAGTCAAGGGCAGGATTGGCTTTCCATTGTTTGGCAATTAACGCACCTTGAATTAAACCTGATTCTTTCGGATCTGTTCCCACATAGTAAGCCTGTTCATAGCTACCAATAGCTTTTGGACCAGGATCTTTATTGAAAAATACAACTGGAATATCATCTGGTTGTGCTTTCTTAATAATGGTTGGTGCTGCTGAAGGGTCAACCAAGTTAATCGCTAACACTTTAACGCCTTTTGAGATTAAACCATCTACTTGGTCATTCTGCATTGCTTGTTGGTTTTGAGAGTCATTCATTAATAACTCAATGTTTTTGAAGTTTTGTGCTTCTTTTTCGATTTCTTTACGCATTAATGACATAAAGTTGTCATCGTATTTGTAAATGGTTACACCGATGCGATCAGCCGCTTGCACTGACATAGCTAATGAACCTAAACCTACCGCTAAAGCAACTGCACTTAATACTGTTTTTTTCATAAAAATCTCCTCATTAGATGGAATTAACTCGATCTCTTTTAAGAGAGAGGTTTAGAAATACTACACGAAAAAATAAAGTTTACGCCGATCAATTTCTTATTTCGTGATCCTTGTCACAGTTTATTTTTAACTATGTGCTATCGTTATGTGTAAAAATATCAACATCTTCAAAATACGGAGTAAAGGCAATGTTAAATCAGGTATTTGAACCCACAGAGCATCCGCATCGTCGTTATAATCCTTTAACCGATCAATGGGTTTTGGTGTCGCCGCATCGTGCTAAACGACCTTGGCAAGGACAACAGGAAAAAATTGCGGAGGAAATTAAGCCGAGCCACGATCCGAATTGTTATCTTTGTCCTCGTAACAAGCGTATTACAGGAGAGCAAAATCCCGATTATCAAAAGCCTTATGTGTTTAAAAATGATTTTTCGGCGTTGTTAGAAGAGACGCCAGCTCCTGAAGTGTCGAATGATCCCTTATTTCAGATTTCTAAAGCACAAGGGGAAAGTCGTGTGATTTGCTTTTCGCCTGATCACAGTAAAACCTTGCCATTGCTAAGTGAAGCGGAGATTTATCAAGTGGTGAAAACTTGGCAAGAACAATTGTTGGAACTGGGACAAAAATATCAATGGGTGCAAATTTTTGAGAACAAAGGGGCGGCAATGGGCTGCTCTAATCCTCATCCACATGGTCAAATTTGGGCGAATAGTTTTTTACCCAATGAAGTCGCTAGAGCAGATCAAACGCAACGTGCCTATTTTGAAAAACATGGCTCAGTGATGTTGGTGGATTATGCCAAACGAGAATTGGCACTGAAAGAACGCATCGTAGTAGAAACTGAACATTGGTTGGCGGTAGTGCCTTATTGGGCACTGTGGCCTTTTGAAACCTTATTAATGCCAAAAACACAGGTAAAACGCTTGACGGATTTAACGGAACAGCAAGGGCAAGATTTAGCTCTCGCCTTGAAACAATTAACGACTAAATACGACAACCTCTTTGAAACCTCTTTCCCTTATTCTATGGGTTTTCACGGCGCGCCCTTTAATGATGACAATCATGATCATTGGCAATTGCATGCACATTTTTATCCGCCGCTCTTGCGTTCCGCAACGGTGCGAAAATTTATGGTGGGCTATGAAATGTTAGGCGAAAGCCAACGAGATTTAACCGCAGAACAAGCGGCGACACGTTTGCAAGCACTATCAGAAATTCATTACAAAGTGCGTTAGAAATTAAAGATAAGGAATAATTATGACTCCACAACAATCGGCTAAAGCATTATTTCAACAACTATTCAATAGCGAAGCAACATTACAAGTTTATGCGCCGGGGCGTGTTAATATTATCGGTGAACACACGGACTATAACGACGGGTTTGTAATGCCTTGTGCCATTAATTACGGTACCGCCATTAGTGGCAAAAAACGCGATGATAGCATCTTCAATGTGTATGCTGGGGATCTTGAACAATGGGATAAATTTGATTTAAAGGAGGAAATCCAGCCAGTGCCTGAGAAAAAATGGACAGGCTATGTGCGTGGCGTGGTGAAATTCATTCAAGCTCGTTGCCCTGAATTTAAAACAGGGGCGGATTTGGTGATTTCGGGTAACGTGCCTTTGTCCGCTGGTTTAAGTTCATCAGCATCTCTTGAAGTGGCGGTAGGTAAATTTTGCCAACAGTTAGGCAATTTACCGCTTTCCAACACGGATATTGCACTTATCGGACAGCAAGCGGAAAATCAATTTGTGGGCTGTCAATGTGGCAATATGGATCAACTGATTTCTGCCTTAGGGCAACAGGATCATCTTTTGATGATCGACTGCCGTACGCTGGCAACCACGCCGACGCCAGTGCCTCATGATGTGGCAGTAATGATTGTTAATTCTCATGTGAAACATGATTTAGTGGCTGGGGAATACAACACGCGCCGCCAGCAATGCGAAACGGCGGCGCAGTTTTTTGGCGTGAAGGCCTTGCGTGATGTGTCCATTGAACAGTTCAAACAACGAGAAGCGGAATTAGTGGTGTTTGATCCTGAAGTAGCAAAACGTGCAAGACATGTTGTAACCGAAAACCAGCGCGTTCTTGATGCTGTGGCGGCTTTACAACAAGGTAACCTCAGTTTGCTAGGCGAGTTAATGGCGCAATCCCATGATTCTATGCGAGATGATTTTGAAATTACCGTACCACAAATTGATTATTTAGTGGAACTGGCGCAACATGCCATTGGCGCCAGCGGTGGCGCTAGAATGACGGGCGGTGGCTTTGGTGGTTGTATTGTGGCGGTAGCGCCGACAAGTAAAGTCGAAGCTGTGCGTAAAATCATCGCCGAGAACTACGAAAAACACACAGGGTTGAAAGAAGATTTCTATGTGTGCACTGCTTCGCAAGGGGTTCATGTATGTTAGCCAATCGTAATGAGGGTCGTGCGCCTGATGGATTGCCCTATCGCGTTTTGACTTTAACTAATCAGCGCGGAATGCAAATTCAGGTAACTGACTGGGGGGCAACTTGGCTTTCTTGTAAAGTGCCAGTTAAGAATGAATTGCGCGAAGTGCTAATTGGTTGTCAATTAGAAGATTATCCTGTGCAGCAAGCCTATTTAGGTGCAACAGTTGGGCGTTTTGCAAATCGTATCGCCAATAGCAAGTTTGAATTGAATGGTAAGCAAGTTCATTTGAGCACTAATCAAGGTCTTCACCAGTTGCATGGCGGCGTTAAAGGCTTTGATAAACGACGTTGGAATATCTTGAAAGAAGGTGATGATTTTGTTCGCTTTAGTCTTATTAGCGTCGATGGCGAAGAAGGATTTATGGGAAATGTAGAGGTGCTTGTAACCTATTTCCTGACGGAAGATAACGCAGTAGAAATTCATTTTGATGCTATTAGCGATCAGGATACGCCGCTAAATTTAACCAATCATGCCTACTTTAATTTGGAAAATGCTACTGGCGGTAGCGATGTTCGGCAGCATCGCTTACAAATAAATGCGAGCCACTATTTGCCTGTAGATTGTCAAGGTATTCCAAATGCGCCGTTGAAGTCATTAGCAAATACTAGCTTTGATTTTACACAAGGGAAAAGTATTGCTCAGGATTTCTTGCAAGAAGAACAGCAAATTGTGAAAGGCTATGATCATTCTTTTCTGTTGCATCATATTCCTCAGCAAGAATGTGCTACTTTGAGTGCGCCAGATAATTCCTTGCGCTTACAAATATTTACTTCCCAACCCGCGCTACAAGTTTATACAGGGAATTTTTTAGGCGGTACGCCAAAACGAGACGGTTCAGAATACGCGGATTATGCAGGTATTGCTTTGGAAACGCAGGCGCTACCAGATACGCCAAATCACCCAGAGTGGTGGCAATATGGCGGCATCAGTAAAGTAAATGAGAGATACCAACATTGGACTGTATTTAAGTTTATTTAATTGATTTGATTATTTTTCCATATTGCCCTTTTGCTTCAGCATAAGGGCTTTTTTCTTTGCTAGAAAAAGTAAAATATGATAATTTTTGACAGTCAATTTTGACGGAAACTGATACAAAATATTATGACTAACGAAGAACACTCGAACCCTGCTCAGCAAGACAATTCCACAAAAAAGAATTTATTTCAAAGTTTATTTTCTCGCCTTTTCCCAAGTGAAGTGAAAAACAAAGAAGAATTAGTGGAAGTTATCCGTGATTCGCAACAAAACGAACTTATCGATCAAGAGACAAGAGAAATGATCGAGGGGGTGATGGAAATCGCTGAACTGCGAGTGCGTGATATTATGATTCCACGCTCGCAAATTGTATTTATTCAAACGGAGCAAGATCTTGATGCTTGTTTGGAAACCATTATCACTTCCGCACATTCTCGTTTTCCTGTCATTGCCGATGAGCGAGACAACATTGCTGGTATTTTACACGCCAAAGATTTGTTGAAATTTTTGGGTTCTAATGCGGAACAATTTGATTTAATTCCTTTATTGCGTCCTGCTGTAATTGTGCCTGAGAGCAAACGAGTCGATCGAATGCTCAAAGATTTCCGTTCCGAACGTTTTCATATGGCAATTGTGGTGGACGAATTTGGGGCAGTGTCAGGATTGGTTACTATTGAGGATATTCTTGAGCAAATTGTCGGCGATATTGAAGATGAATTTGATGAAGAAGAAGTGGCGGATGTGCGTCAACTTTCTCGCCACACCTACGCCGTGCGTGCGTTAATGGATATTGATGATTTCAACCAACAATTTAATACGCACTTTGAAGATGAAGAAGTGGATACTATCGGCGGTGTGATTATGCAAGGCTTTGGTTATTTACCTAAACGCGGGGAAGAAATTGAGCTAGGCGATTTGAATTTTAAAGTTACTTCTGCCGATAGTCGTCGCCTTATTCAGCTGCGGGTTACTTTAACTGATGAACAACTGGCTGAAATCGAAACGCTCGCAGAAAACAAAAAAGAGGAATAAGGAAATATGCAGAACCCTTGGTTTGTTTATCTTCTAGCGTTGCTGACGGGGGCTGTGGGTGTACTGTCCTTCTCACCTTTTGATTACTGGATTGCTGCCTATTTTTCCGTCGCTGGTTTGTTATTTTTAACTCAGTTGTCGCAACGACGCATCGCATTGCGAGCCACTTTTTTGTGGGGAATGGCATTTTTTACTTTTGGGGTGAACTGGTTACACGTCAGCATTCATCAATTTGGCGGTACGCCGTTGTGGCTAAGTTATGTAATGGTGTTGTTGCTCGCCGCTTACTTATCTCTTTATCCTTTACTTTTTGCCTATTTAGTTCAGCGTTTTCAAGTGAAAAGTGCCGTGATTTTTGCGGTGATTTGGACTGCCACAGAATGGCTGCGCGGCACGCTTTTCACTGGCTTTCCTTGGTTACAGTTTGGTTATTCTCAAATTGATAGTCCTTTTGCACATATTGCACCGTTATTCGGTGTTTCAGGATTAACTTTCTTTGTTCTATGGGGAAGTGCCTCAATATTGAGTTTAGTATCTCACCTATTCCGCACGCCTAAAAATATACCGTTGGTGTTGTTTCATTTGGGCTTGTTAATTGTGGTTGCAGGATTGGCTATAAATAGTGGAAATCTAAAATATGTACACAAAGTTGAAGATAAAAGCCTAAAAGTTACATTGGCTCAGGGCAATATTGAGCAGCAATTGAAATGGGATCCTGAGTATTTTTTAAATACATTAGATATTTATCAAAAACAAATTCAACAACATTTAGGCAAGTCTGATCTTATTGTTCTGCCAGAATCCTCTTTGCCAACTCTTGAAAATCATCTGCAAACTTTTTTGCAAAGTTTAGATGATGTTGCTGGAGAAAATAAAACCGAACTTCTTATCGGGACGGTGTATCAAGATATAAATCAGAATGCCATTTTTAATAGTATTGTTCAGTTGGGGCAGCAAAATCAGAAATATTTTGCAGAAAAAGCACCTCGTTATAATAAAGTTCATTTGGTGCCTTTTGGAGAGTATGTTCCTTTAGAAAAAGTTTTACGCCCTTTAGGTTCTGTATTCAATTTGCCTATGTCGGCGCTTCAGGCTGGGAACGATAAACAAGCGACTTTTCAAGTGAAAGGAAGACATTTAGCGGCGGCGATTTGTTATGAAATTATTTTTGGCGAATTAGTCCGAAAAAATGTGAATAAGAATACTGATTTTCTACTGACGATATCTAATGATGCTTGGTTCGGCAATTCTATTGGTCCTTGGCAGCACTTACAAATGGCGAGAATGCGAGCGTTAGAGTTGGGAAAACCTGTTATTCGGGGAACAAATACAGGGATTACAACCTTCATTGATGAATTTGGTCAGATTCAAGCTCAAGCCCCACAATTTACTCAAACGACTTTAACTCAGGTTATCGCACCTACCGAAGGACGAACACCTTACTCCGCATTAGGGAACTTGCCACTGTATGCTCTGTGTATTTTATTTACTCTTATACGAGGGGCTGGTTGGTTATTGCGTCGGAAAATGAAAATTTAAGCGTTAAAAATAGCTTAAGGTGTTTCATTGCTTAGTATTTAGAGTAAATCTCGTTCAGCAAAGGAGCAACACTCTGCTTTACCGACGATAATGTGATCTAACAAGCGAATTTCCATTAACTCCGCCGCATTTTTTATTTTTTGGGTAATTTGTTTATCCGCGAAGCTTGGTTCTGTAACGCCTGAAGGGTGATTGTGAGCCAGAATTAATGCGGCGGCGTTGCAATAAAGTGCCGTTTTGATGATTTCACGAGGATAAACGGAAGCGGCGTTGATTGTGCCTAAAAACATTTCTTCTTGTTTGATTAATCGATGTTGATTATCCAAAAACAACACCATAAAAATTTCTCTTTCACGGTGTTGCAACGTCGTTTGTAAATAAAAACGCACACTCTCTGAACTGGTAAAAACTGGACTTGCACTTAATTCTTCCCACACGTAGCGTTTCGTCATTTCGGTACAGGCTTGTAGTTGAATGAATTGTGTAATGCCAATGCCCTTAAATGCACAAAAATCCTGTCGATTGGCAGAAATCAATCCTCGTAGAGAACCGAAATGTTTTAATACATTTTGCGATAAATCCATAACGGGGCAGCCTTTAATCCCTGTGCGTAGAAAAATTGCTAAAAGTTCTTGATCGGTTAACGCCTGAGCACCTAATTTGAGTAGCTTTTCTCTTGGCATTAAAGAAGTGAATTGATTAAACATTGTTCTTTCCTGTTGAAAATAAGAACAGCGATTAAAACTTGAGAAAAGCAAGAGAACAAACCTTAACCTTATTTTTTGGAAAAGAGATCGCAAAAATTACATATTTTATTGAGTACTTTTACAGTAGAATAAGTGCTCTTTTGATAGTTAGGACTAACATAATGGACAGCCAATTAGTAGGTAAACGTATTCTCGTCGGAATTACAGGTGGTATCGCCGCTTACAAGACGATTGAATTAATTCGCTTATTACGCAAAAACAAAGCCGAAGTGAGGGTGGTGTTAACGCCCGCTGCCACAGAGTTTGTTACGCCTTTAACCTTACAAGCTATTTCAGGAAATCCTGTGGCTCAATCGCTATTGGATCCTCAAGCAGAACTAGCTATGGGACATATCGAACTGGCTAAGTGGGCGGATATGATTGTGGTAGCTCCAGCCAGTGCGGATTTTATTGCTCGTTTAACCGTTGGAATGGCAGATGATTTGTTATCCACCGTTTGCCTTGCTTCCTCTGCTCCAATTTTGTTAGCTCCAGCGATGAATCAGCAAATGTTCTCTCAAACAATTACTCAGCAAAATATTCGTGCGTTGCAGCAGCGACAAGTTCAATTTGTCGGACCGAATGTAGGAGAACAAGCTTGTGGCGACGTCGGTGCTGGGCGTATGTCTGAGCCAGCTGAAATTCATCAAAAAATTTCCGAATTGTTATCGGAAGCTCAAGACCTGCTTGGTGTAAAGGTTGCGATTACCGCAGGACCAACAAGAGAAGCCATAGATCCTGTGCGTTATATTAGCAATCACAGCTCTGGCAAAATGGGATTTGCTATTGCTGAAGCCTTTGCAGAACGAGGTGCAACGGTTACGCTAATTTCTGGTCCTGTAAATTTACCTTCTCCTTTAAATGTACATCGGATAGATGTTATTTCTGCTGAACAAATGCAAGAGCAAGCACTAATGCAAGCGGTTCAAAGCCATATTTTTGTCGGCTGTGCGGCTGTTGCTGATTATCGTGTTGCAAACATCGCAGAACAAAAAATCAAAAAAGCTGGCGATGAAATTCAGCTGACGCTGGTGAAAAATCCTGACATTATTGCCGAAGTAGGTCATTTGTCTGTTAATCGCCCTTTTACCGTTGGTTTTGCAGCGGAAACAGAAAATCTTGAACAATATGCAAAAGACAAACTACAGCGCAAAAAGCTAGATATGATTTGTGCCAATGACGTGTCCTCAGGACAAGTATTTAATGCCGAAGAGAATAGCCTACGCCTGTTTTGGTCTGCAGGCGGCACTACCCTACCATTAACGGATAAAAGAACGCTTGCCAAACAATTAGTAAACCAAATTATGTCGAATTACCAACAATATTATGTGGAAAAATAAAATGAAAAAAATTGATGTTAAAATTCTTGATGATCGCCTTGGTAATGAATTTCCATTGCCAACCTATGCAACAACTGGCTCTGCTGGATTAGATTTAAGAGCATTAATTGAGCAACCGTTAGTTGTAGCACCGGGGCAAACCGTACTGATTCCCACAGGTTTGTCCATTTACATCGCCGATCCTAATTTAGCCGCTGTGATTTTGCCACGCTCTGGGCTTGGGCATAAAAATGGCATTGTGCTAGGTAATTTAGTGGGATTGATTGATTCAGATTATCAAGGACCGCTTATGGTATCGCTGTGGAATCGTGGAAATGAAGCATTTACAGTAGAAGTTGGTGATCGAATTGCACAGTTAGTTTTTCTACCAGTGGTACAAGCAGAATTTAATTTAGTAGAGGATTTTGCACAAACTGATCGCGGAGAAGGCGGTTTTGGTCATTCAGGTAAGAAATGATGAGTGAACAATTAGAATTTGCCGATATTGAGCCAGCGACGACGTCGCCGTCCCCAAAAATCGAAAAACGCAGTATCAAAGAACGCCGCCAGCAAGTGTTGGTGGTGCTTACTCATATGTTGCATTCTGAACGTGGAATGGAACGTATGACCACCGCTCGCATAGCGGAAGAAGTTGGCGTGTCTGAAGCGGCACTATATCGTTATTATAAAAGCAAAACAGAAATGTTTACGGCGTTGATTGATGATATTGAAACGCAACTTTTTACTCGTATTAATCATTCTGTAAAAAACGAAACGAATACGGTTATCCGTGTACATAATATTATTCAAATGATTCTTGATTTTGCGCGTAAGAATCCAGGCTTAACTCGAGTTCTTACCGGACATGCATTAATGTTTGAAGATGCAAAATTACAAGCTCGTGTCGCGCAATTTTTTGATCGCTTGGAACTGCAATTTGTGAATATTTTGCAGATGCGGAAATTACGTGAAGGTAAAGGCTTTATATGTGAAGAACGTATTTTAGCGAGCCATTTAGTGAATTTATGTGAAGGGCAGTTTATGCGCTATGTTCGCTCTAACTTTCGTTATTCAACTAATCAAAGTTTTGAACAGCATTGGCGATTGATTGAGCCTTTATTTGCATAATCATAAAATTTAGGTAAGAATATGATTATTCCTTGGCAAGAGTTAGAAAGCGCAACGCTAGATAATATTTTAGAAAGCGTCATTTTACGCGAAGGAACTGACTATGGTTCGCAAGAGCTGTCGTTGCAACAAAAGAAAGAGCGCTTACTCAAACAAGTTCAACAAGGAAATGCTGTGATTTTTTGGTCCGAGCTTCATCAGTCGATTGATATTAAAAATAAGTTGAACCTCAAATAAACTACCTTACTCGAATCCTTTTAGTTTTGGAGATTTTTTATGCCACAAGAGCAAACTCAAGCCCTTGATCCTACATTAGAGTGGTTTTTATCTCATTGTCATATTCATCGTTATCCTTCAAAAAGCACTCTTATTCATGCTGGGGAAAAAGCGGAAACCCTTTACTATATTATTAAAGGATCTGTGGCGGTTTTGGTAAAAGATGACGATGGTAAAGAAATGATCCTTACTTATTTAAGTCAGGGAGATTTTTTTGGCGAAGCTGGATTATTTGAAGAAAATCAGCTACGTTCCGCTTGGATTAAAGCGAAAAGTTCTTGTGAAATTGCAGAAATTTCTTATAAAAAATACCGTCAGCTCGTTCAGGTGAATCCAGAAATTTTAATGCATCTTTCTGGTCAATTAGCACGTCGTTTACAAAATACATCAAGACAAGTGAGCAATCTTGCATTCTTAGATGTAACAGGTCGTATTGCGCAAACCTTATTGCATCTTGCTAAGATGCCAGAAGCAATGACACATCCAGACGGTATGCAAATTAAAATTACGCGTCAGGAAATTGGTCAAATGGTAGGGTGCTCAAGAGAAACTGTAGGGCGAATTTTAAAAATGTTAGAAGATCAGCATTTGATTTCTGCTCATGGAAAAACCATTGTAGTTTTCGGCACTAGATAGTTTTAAAAGATCAAAAAAATACCGCATTAAGCGGTATTTTTGGATCTAATCATCAACTTATTTTTGAGCACGTTCGAATGATTCTAAGATTTCTTGGCGAGCTGCTTCAACGCCTTCCCACCCTTCAACTTTAACCCATTTACCTGCTTCTAATGCTTTATAGCTTTCAAAGAAGTGTTGAATTTGAGCTTTTAATAGCGCTGGTAAATCATCAACATCTTTAATGTGATCATATTCTTTGCTTAATTTAGTATGCGGTACTGCTACTACTTTAGCGTCGCCACCAGCTTCATCTGTCATTTTTAATACGCCCACTGGACGGCAACGAATTACAGAGCCTGGTTGTAATGGATATGGTGTTGGCACTAATACATCTACTGGATCGCCATCAGATGAAAGCGTGTTATTCACATAACCGTAGTTCGCTGGATAGAACATTGCTGTTGCCATAAAGCGATCTACAAATAATGTACCAGTTTCTTTATCCACTTCATATTTAATTGGATCTGAATTAGCTGGAATTTCGATTACAACATAAATATCATCTGGTAAGGATTTACCTGCTGGAACGGTTTCTAAACCCATTTTTTCTTCCTTCTTATTAGTTTGAATAAAACCGCAAGATTATAGCCCTAATCAGGATAAATTGTCGAGGCTATAAAATTGATTAAAATCTGCTTTGCTACTTGGCGGATTTTATGCATTTTGATACTATCTCGCGGTCTTTTTTCATTCCCATTCAAAAAATTATGCAACAGACTCAAGCACTGGATGACGCATTTTGGTTATTCACCCAAGACTCTCAAATTTACCTCGTTAATGATGAACTTCCTTTTGGAACAGCAGAACAATTTGGCTTAAGTGGCGCTAATATCTTAAATATCGGTACGTGGCGCGATTCTCCCTTATTTTTAGTGTTTGACCCTCCTAAATCGGCATTTAACGCTGTTAATTTACGCTCTCAGCTTTATCGACTAGAAAATGAATTTTATCTACTCAATCGAGGCGTGATGTTAAATTATTTTTTTCAAAGGCATCAATTTTGCGGTAGATGTGGCAATAAAACTCGTAAAGCAGAAGATGAATGGGCGGTAACTTGTGAGAATCAGGATTGCCAACTGCGTAGCTATCCTGTGATTTGCCCTTCTATTATTGTTGCAGTTCGTCGAGGTAAGCAAATTTTGTTGGTCAATCATCTACGTCATAAAGAGGGAATGTACACTACGCTTGCTGGATTTGTAGAAGCTGGTGAGACCTTTGAGCAAACGGTACATCGAGAAGTTTTTGAAGAAGTGGGTATAAAAGTTAAAAATTTACGCTATTTCGGCAGCCAACCTTGGGCATTTCCTCATTCACAAATGGTTGGCTTTTTAGCAGATTATGAAAGTGGCGATATAGTGCTTCAAGAAAGCGAAATTCACGATGCAAAATGGTTTAATTATGATGAACTTCTACCAGAATTGCCTCCGAAAGGAACTATTGCCTTAAAATTAATTGAAAAGACATTACAGCTTTGTGCTGAGGAAAATTAGTCGATGACAGAATTAAAAAATGATCGTTATTTAAAAGCATTATTGCGAGAACCTGTGGATATGACGCCTGTATGGATGATGCGGCAAGCAGGACGTTATTTACCAGAATATCGAGCTACAAGAGCAATTGCAGGGGATTTTATGTCCTTATGCCGTAATGCAGAATTAGCTTGTGAAGTTACTTTACAGCCATTGCAACGCTATAACTTAGATGCTGCAATTTTATTTTCAGATATTTTAACTATTCCTGATGCAATGGGCTTGGGATTAAGTTTTGGCGCAGGGGAAGGGCCTAAATTCGCTCGTACTATTAGCGATCGACAGGCAGTTGATAACTTACCTATTCCCGATCCAGAAGTAGAACTTCAGTATGTAATGAATGCGGTACGCACGATTTGCAGAGAACTTAAAGGGCAAGTGCCTTTGATTGGATTTTCTGGTAGTCCATGGACGCTAGCGACCTATATGGTGGAAGGTGGGAGCAGTAAAACATTCACAAAAGTGAAAAAAATGATGTATTGCAACCCACAACTATTACATCAGTTGTTAGATAAATTGGCAGAGGCAGTGATTTTATATTTGAATGCCCAAATTAAAGCTGGAGCTCAAGCAGTAATGATTTTTGATACTTGGGGAGGGCTGTTAGCACATCGTGAATATTTAGATTTTTCATTGCAATATATGCACAAAATCGTTGATAACCTAATTCGAGAGAATGATGGGCGGAAAGTTCCTGTAACCCTATTCACTAAAGGTGGTGGTTTGTGGCTGCAAGATATGGCAAAAACAGGTTGTGATGCTTTAGGTGTAGATTGGACAGTTAATTTAACCGACGCTAGAGCGCAAGTAGGCCATCTTGTTGCTTTGCAAGGTAATATGGATCCTTCGGTGTTATATGCATCTCCTGCTCGTATTGAGCAAGAAGTTCAACAAATTCTCGCAGATTTTGGCCAAGGTACAGGACATGTATTCAATCTTGGTCATGGTATTCATCAAGATGTGCCTGAACAGAGCCCTTCAGTATTTGTCGATGCTATTCACAAATTCTCTCAACCTTATCACCTATAGAAGGTAGCTATAATATGCGCAATCCTATTCAAAAACGTTTAGAAAACTTAGAAAGTTGGCAGCACTTAACTTTTATGGCTTGTTTATGTGAACGTATGTTGCCAAATTACCACTTGTTCTGTCAGGTTACTCAACAAGAAGAAAACACCAAAACCTATCAAAATATCTTAAATTTAGTATGGGAATTTTTAACGGTTAAAGGTGCAAAAATTAATTTTGAAAACCAGCTAGAGAAATTTGAAAACTTCATTCCTGACGGAAACGACTATGACTTTTATGGTGTTTTGCCTGCTATCGATGCTTGTGAGGGATTATCGGAGCTTTTACACGCAATTATTGCAGGAGAAACTTTAGAAAAATCAGTACATTTAAGCCAATTGTCTTTACAAACCGTTGCAGTATTTTTAGAAAATCAGCTCGACAAAGAATTGAAAGAAAATGAGCTCAAGGAAAATGAAAGTATTCAAGGTGAATTGGATATTCAGTGGCAGATCTACCGCTTGCTAAAAGACTGTGAAGAACGAAATATAGATCTCATATTAGGTTTAAAAAATGAGTTGCGCTCAGAGCAAATCTCAAATATCGGTATAAAAATTAATCAATAATCTAACATTTATAGTAAATTTATCAATTCCCTCTTTGATTTATGGATAACTTAGATTAAGCTTTATACCGCACTGTTTACAGTGGCGATAGCTATCGGAAATACACATCGTCTTTCCATAATATTGAATAAAAATAGAAGGTATTTATTTATGAATAAAACAGATTTAATCGATGCAATTGCAAGTGCTGCACAGTTGAATAAGAAACAAGCTAAAGCTGCGTTAGAAGCAACTTTAGAAGCTATTTCTGGTAGTTTAAAAGCTGGTGAACCAGTACAACTTATCGGTTTTGGCACATTCAAATTAAATGTTCGTAAAGCGCGTACTGGCCGTAACCCGCGTACTGGTGAAGAAATTAAAATTGCAGAAGCTAAAGTACCAGCATTTGTTGCAGGTAAAGCATTAAAAGATTCCGTAAAATAATTTTGTTTTATTGCCTTTATAATGAAATAAAGCGCTATTCTTCTGATAGCGCTTTATTTTTTATCAATCCTAGCAAAGTTCTTATTAAGTGCATTTCTTCTCTCAATTAATTAGCACTTTTTTCTTAAAAATATATCTATTTTTTGATGATGCAAATGAAAAAAGCCGCAAGTTTTTAACTTACGGCTTCTTCAGAATTTGATGGCGGAGGAAGTGAGATTCGAACTCACGGAGGGCGTAAACCCTCGCCGGTTTTCAAGACCGGTGCCTTCAACCACTCGACCATTCCTCCGTGATTTAAGCGTGGTGAATAATACGGAGTTTGCTTTTTTAAGTCAAGCAATTAATTTTTAATTTAAATTTAATTGCTTGATTTTAGAACAAAATTTTAAAAAAGCTTTCTTCTTATTCATTCACATCTGAAGTTGCGGCTCTTGTCGGTTCAGAATAAACGTGACTCACCGCACTATGATGCCCAGCAGCTCCTTTGCCATAGAAATAATAACGAGATTCAGCCCATTGTTGGATTTCTAAGTTAATCGCAGCAGTTTCTTGTGCTTTAGCTTGGGTCATTGGAACTTTTGTATGAGTCACCGATGAAAATGTGCCTAATTTTCCGTTAAAGTGGTAAGAACGCTGTTCATCAGACATCACTTTTACTTCAAATTTATCACTTTCTACGCTTTCTTTCTGAGGATTAATTTCGCTAGATGCAACGATATTTTCTATTGCAGTTTCCATTGCGGCGATATCTGTATGTGCAGATTTTTCAATTTCCGCTTGTTCTTCCGTTAATGGTTGAACTTCCTCGATAACCGCATTTTGTTGATACTCAGTTTCTAAACGTTGTTGTTCTTCATTTAAGCGTTGCAATGAATTCTGTACTTTTTTCTCTACTGATTCATTCGCAGGTTGAGTAACAAACGGATTGAATGGTTTTGACCCTTTATCTAACTCTTGAACTAAACCGACCGCTGGTAGCACAGAAAGGGAATCTTCCCGCGCCTGATTTTGTTGTTCCAACAGTTCATCTACAGATAAGAATTGATATTCTTTATTTGCATGGGTGAAGCTGTAATTAATACATACTTTACCGCTTGCTAATTCTGGAGAAGCGACTGCTGCAAATAACGGCATTGGCGATTTATCTTCGCGACGGCGGCGTTGGTTATTAATGCGCAAGTGGCGAGGTAAGCGACGACGACCGTTATCGCGGCGTTTCTCTTGTTCAACTGCATTTACGGCATTTTCCGTTACAACCTCTGGTGAAATAGCAGTTTCAACAAATTGTGCCTGAGCTAGATCCTGCGTTTCGACGGCGGTAGAAGTTACTAGGTTTTGACTTGAAGTTTCTTCTACTTTGTCATTAACACGCACTTTTTTACGCAAATCTCGACGTTGGCGACGAGCTTTAACTTCCGCGTTTTTCTCAATTGTTGTATCAACTTGTTCATTAGCTAAGTTATTTTCAACAATGCGAGCTGGTTTATTTTGACGTTTAGTGCGTTCTTTTTCTCCAGCGGTTGAAGTAACTTCTTGGATTGCCTTAATATCCTCTCTTTCCTCTTGGCGAGAGCGACGAGCTGAACGGCGCTCTTGCGGTCGGCGTTGGCGAGGATTATTACGTTGGCGAGATTTATTTTTCTCTTTGACTGGTTTATCCGCAAATAATCCTTTTATTGCAGAGAGAATGCGCGCTAATAAAGAAGGTTTTTCTTGCTTTTCTGGTACTGGCGCTGGCGTTGGAATTGAAATAGAAACAGCCGCCGTTTCTAAATTACTCTCAGCGGTGCTTGTGGTTTCTATATTTCGGGAAACTAAAGATTCTTCAGGTAAGAATTGTTCATCTTGTTCCTGATGTAATTTAACTAAGTTGTAACTTAATTCACTGACTTCTTCACCATCTCGTACACGGAAAACACTAAAGTGCGGGGTTTCCATCGCTTCATTTGGTACAACGATAATATCCACATTATGGCGTTTTTCGATATTGTGAATTGCCTTGCGTTTTTCATTAAGCAAGTAAGAAGCAATTTCTACAGGTACAATGGTATGTACTTGTTTAGTATTTTCTTTTAGCGCCTCTTCTTCAATTAAACGTAAGATTGATAAAGAGAGAGATTCATTATCACGAATTTTTCCTGTGCCTTGACAGCGTGGACAAATATGATGAGAAGATTCGCCCAAAGAAGGACTCAAGCGCTGACGCGACATTTCCAACAAGCCAAAGCGCGAAATGCGACTAATTTGAATACGCGCACGATCTTGGCGTACAGCATCACGCATACGATTTTCCACTTCACGTTGATGACGGACAGGTGTCATATCAATGAAGTCGATCACAATTAAACCACCTAAGTCTCGTAGGCGTAATTGGCGTGCAATTTCATCTGCTGCTTCTAGATTGGTGTTAAGAGCGGTTTCTTCAATATCACCGCCTCTTGTAGAACGTGAAGAGTTAATATCTATCGCCGTTAAGGCCTCTGTTACATCAATAACAATAGAGCCGCCCGATGGCAAACGGACTTCACGTTGGAAAGCTGATTCAATTTGGGATTCAATTTGATAATGGCTAAATAATGGAACTTCACCTTGATACAACTTAATGCGATTGATGAAATCAGGGCGAACTAATTTTATATGTGCTTTCGCTTTTTCATATACTTTCGGATGATCGATTAAGATTTCACCGATATCGCGACGTAGATAATCACGAATAGCACGGACGATAACATCACTTTCTTGGTGAATTAAGAATGGAGCCGGACGACTTTGTGAAGCTTGCTTAATTGCTTCCCAATGGTGAAGTAAGACTTTTAAGTCCCATTGTAGTTCTTCTGGCGATTTCCCTACACCAGCGGTACGCACGATTAAGCCTACGCCATCTGGTACATCTAAAGAACTTAACGCATCTTTTAATTCAAGACGTTCATCGCCTTCAATACGGCGAGAAATGCCACCAGCACGAGGGTTGTTTGGCATAATCACCAAGTAACTGCCTGCCAACGACACAAATGTCGTCAAGGCGGCGCCTTTGTTGCCCCGTTCTTCCTTGTTCACTTGAACGATGACTTCTTGCCCTTCACTCAAAATATCACGGATATTCGGACGTCCTTGATAGACATAATCCTCAGGAAAATATTCACGGGCAATTTCTTTTAACGGCAGGAAACCATGGCGTTCTGCGCCATAATCTACAAAAGCAGCCTCTAGGCTTGGCTCCACTCGGGTAATACGTCCTTTGTAAATATTGGCTTTTTTCTGTTCGTGTCCTGGACTCTCTATATCCAGATCGAATAAGCGTTGCCCATCAACAAGCGCAACGCGTAGCTCCTCTTTTTGAGTCGCATTAATTAACATTCTTTTCATTGTTATGTTCTCAATTTTATTCTGATTTTTAATTAAAAATACCGCTTTTTCCTTCGCCATCGACCTCGTGTCTGTCGCAGATTGCCCCTCTCTCGACGGTCAACTGCTGGGTGCATTGATAGCGTTACACAAAATAAACTCATTTGTATAAAACAAAATCGGGAAAAGATGATTTTGCAAGCTACGGGTGATTTTTAACGGGGAAGATCATTGAGTAGTGAACGTCTTATGCCATACGCTGCATTCAATTCGCTCAGTGATAATATATTATTTTTAAACCAATTTTTTGGCAAAAAATACGCGATATTATGTACTTATCAAGTGGATTTATCAAGGCAATTTTACTCCAACCTTGGCGCTAAAATATGGTATTATCTCGCCAATTTTTTGGCTGTGAAGATATTACAAATGAACATAAAATCAGAAGAAAAAGTGATTAATCAGTCCGTCAAAATGCTTAGTATTTCAGAAGATGAAGCAGGACAGCGCATTGATAATTATTTATTGGCGAAACTCAAAGGCGTACCGAAAAGCCTGATTTATCGCATTTTGCGCAAAGGCGAAGTGCGAGTGAACAAAGGACGAGTGAAACCCGAATACAAATTGCAACAAGGCGATTGTGTGCGAGTGCCGCCCGTGCGTGTATCGGAAAAAGAACAGCCACCCATTTCCAATAAATTGAATAAAGTCAACCAGTTAGAAAAACAAATTTTATTTGAAGATGATTGTTTATTGGTGCTAAATAAGCCTTCTGGATTGGCGGTACATGGCGGTAGTGGGCTAAGTTTTGGTGTAATAGAAGCGTTACGCGCGTTACGCCCCGATGCCCGTTTTCTTGAACTCGTACACCGCCTAGATCGTGACACCTCAGGCATTTTATTGGTGGCAAAAAAACGTTCTGCCTTACGCCACTTACACGAACAATTACGCGAAAAAACTGTGCAAAAAGATTATTTGGCTTTAGTGCGTGGCGTGTGGCAATCCCATTGCAAAGTGGTGCAAGCGCCGTTGCTCAAAAACGAATTTTCCAGCGGCGAACGCATCGTCAAAGTGAGCGAACAAGGCAAACCCTCCGAAACCCGTTTTTCCATCGAAGAACGCTACGCTGGCGCCACCCTCGTCAAAGCCTCACCCATCACCGGTCGCACCCACCAAATTCGTGTGCACACCCAATACGTCGGACACCCCATTGCCCTTGACGACAAATACGGCGACAAAGAGTTCGATCAACAAATGACCGAACTTGGCTTAAACCGCCTCTTCCTCCACGCTTTTTCTATCCGTTTTGAACACCCAAAAACAGGTGAAACATTGCGCATTAATGCGCCGCTGGATGAGTCAATGAAAGGCATTTTGAAGCAATTAAGAAATGCTGATTAGATATTAAGGCTATGATTTATTACGATTTTAAAGGCGAATGTTATTCGCCTTTACTTTTTATAGATTTTTATTTTGAAAATAAGCTTTTGCCTGCTGAATATCTTTTTTAATTTGTTCTGTTAGCTCTGGCAAAGAGGGAAATTTTTGCTCATTGCGAATTTTTTGGCAAAATTCTACTTCTAAAAATTGACCATAAATTTTCTGGTTAAAATCAAAAATATGTACTTCTAATAATTGAGTTATTCCATTGATTGTTGGTCGTTTACCTACATTAGCAATCCCTTGATATTGATTGCCATTTTGTAAGCGCACTTTCACTACATAAACGCCCTGTATTGGGTTGACTTGGCGCTGTAAGGCTATGTTAGCAGTGGGGAACCCCAGAGTTCGCCCGATCTGATTGCCTCTAGTTACGCGACCAAGTATGCAATAAGGTCGTCCAAGCATTTGTGCGGCAAGAGTCAGATTATCAGTCGCAAGGGCTTCTCGAATGGCGGTGCTGCTAATGCGTAATTGGTCGAGGCAGAAGCTGTGGTTGTATTCCACTTGAAAGCCGAATTGTTTGCCTGCTTGTTGCAACAGAGAGAAATCGCCGAGTCGTTTAGCGCCGAAGCGGAAATCATCGCCAATGCTTAAAAAACGCACATTTAGGCGATTCACTAGCCATTCTTGAATAAAATCCTGCGCACTTTTTTCGGCGAAAGTGCGGTCAAATTTCACCGCAATAACGTAATCTACCCCGAATTTGGCGAGATGTTGTAGCTTATTCCGTAAGCGCATTAAGCGCGCTGGCGCCTGTTGTGCTTGGAAATATTCTCGTGGCTGCGGTTCAAACAGCATGACTACGCTAGGCAATCCTAATTCGCTGGCACGTTGACGCAGGTGGCGCAAGATGGCTTGATGCCCTAAATGTACGCCGTCGAAATTGCCGATGGTGAGGGCGCAACCAGTAGAGGCAGCAGGGAAATGCTGAATATTGCGAATGAGCTGCATAAAATAGTCCGTGTGTGAAAGTGAGTATTGCGGTCAATATGTATCAAGTTTGTTTTAATGACTAAAAATAGCCCCAAGTTTCCTTGAGGCTATGCGTGGCTAGGATAGCATTTTTGGTGAGTTTTGTTAAAAATTCCTTAGATTTTACAGTAAATTTCTTCAAATACCTCAATGCCTTTGTAGCCAAGGGCACTGGCGATACCCACTGCATAGGCGCCCACCGATTTCATTCGTTGATAGCCTTTATGATCATTGACACCACCCACACCAATAATTTGCAGATGTTTTAAGTTTTCGTGCTGATCGAGCATCTGGCGTAAGGTGTAAACATTGCCTAAAGAGAGTGGGTGAATGGCGACGCCAGCCATACCGCCGATCCCTGTTCCTGATACGGATTGAAGTGCCGCTTGTGGCAGATTGTGATCTTGTAGCAATAAAGAAGATCCCAATGTGTTAGTGGAAACTAAGAAGCTGATTGGCAATGCCTCTTTTTCGCAGCTGGCTAATAGGGCTTCGATGAAGCGATCATATTGGGTTTGATAAGTAAATGGCGGTACTTTGATCCCGATAGGCAACCCTTGATAAAGATTTTTTTGTTTCAGTTGCGCGATGGTTTGTTGTAACGCCGTTAGGTAGCTCAGTAATTCCTGTTTGTCGTACGGAGATGGAATTTTGCCCAGAATATTTGGGCAGGATAAGTTAATTTCCATTGCCAAAGGCATTTTTACATTAGATTGAAATGCGGTGATTTTTTCATAGCAGATTTGCATTTCTTCAGCAGGATCGGTAACGGAAATAATAAAGGGTTTAAGTGGTTTGTCTGCTGGTTGTTGATCAGAAATAATTTGAATAAAACCTAAATACTCATCCAGTTTAAAAGGACTGAAACCTATGGTGTTTAATGTGCCGTTTTGATCGGGAAGAGCAAGTTGCTGATTGGCTGGAGAGGATTGGTGAGAACTAGTGAAAAAAAGCAAATTGGTTAACATCGGGATCATGAGGAAAGCCATTAAGCATCGACGTCCTAGCGGTTACTGCACCTAAATAAGGGGATGCGTAAAGTGCTTGCAATTGCTCTAAATTAGAACACCAAGGACAAGACGTATTTAATAATGGCGGGGTAATGTTGAGTGATTTTATGAGGCCTTCCTATATTGGTTGAAGTTGTCATTATGGATAAAAAAATCAAATACAAACTGCGAGAAATATTCTTGCAGTTGCGGTTCTAATCCATTAACAGCAGAAGTCAATAAGCAAAAATTAATGGCTAGCGAGCAAGTGTTTTTTCCGCACGCCAAGCAAAATCAGGGTGATGAGGTAAATTAGCACCGCTAAACCCATTAGCAAAACCAGCCAATAAACGCGATACATAAAAGTCATGGCTTGCCATTGTAATAGCGAGGGGGAATGATACCAAATCATAGCGCCCATTAAGGCAGCAGCGAGTAAAATTTTGCCGAAAAATACCGCACTTTGGCGACTAAAATGGTAGATGTTTTGTTGTCGTAAACCGCGATAGAGCAGGTAGGCGTTGAGGCTGGCGGACATCGCTGACGCCATTGCTAATCCAACGTAGCTAAAAGGAATGGCGAGCAGATTGAAACCCATATTGCTGATCATGGCAATAATGCCGATTTTCACGGGCGTTTTGGTGTCTTGTCGGGCGTAATAACCGTTGGCGAGAATTTTAATCAGCATAAAACTAAGCAAGCCTGCATTAAATGCCCACAGAGAAAGGGAGGCGGCTTGCACGTCGGCAATGCCAAAATTGCCACGCATAAACAGCACCAGCAACATGGGTTGGGCGAGCACTGCAATACCGACGGTGGCAGGTACGCCGAGCAGCAACACCATTCGTACGCCCCAGTCTAAGGTTTGGCGAAAATCCACCGCACTTTGTGCTGCATCTTGATTGCGACTTACGTGATGACGTGCAAGGGCAGGCAAAATCACCGTGGAAATGGCGATACCGAACAGCCCTAGCGGAAATTCCAGCAGGCGGTCGGAATAATACAGCCAGCTAATGGATCCCGTCATTAAAAAACTGGCGATGAAAGTGTCGAGCAGCAAATTAATTTGGCTTACGGACACGCCAAACAGCGCAGGAATCATCAGGGTGCGGATTTTTTTCACGCCTTCATCATTCCACGCCCATTTGGGTTTAACCAGTAAACCTGCTTTTTTGAGAAACGGAATCTGGAATAAAAATTGCAGTAGTCCACCGATAAAAATACCAATGGCAAGAGCTAAATCGGGATTGTTCATTTGTGGCGCGAGAAATAAAGCTGTAGCAATCATCGAGATATTTAGCAGTACAGGCGAAAATGACATTACGCCGAATTTGCCCAAGGTATTTAAGATTGCACCAGAAAGTGCCACAAAGGTGATAAACCACAAATAAGGAAAGGTAATTTTGAGTAACAGGGAGGCTTGTTCAAATTTTTCTGCGTTGGCGCCACCGTTCAGCCAATCCACAAACCATCCTGTACCAAAAATGGCTGCTACCACAGGCGAGAAAATCATTGCTAGCGCCGTAATCAGCGTTACGATAGCACCTAAAGTACCTGATACCTTAGCAATAAGCGCTCTTGTTTGGTTTAAATCTCCTGCCTGCTGATATTCCGCCAACACAGGCACAAAGGCTTGGGAAAATGCGCCCTCGGCAAATAATCGACGCAGAAAATTAGGGATTTTGTTGGCAAATAAAAACACATCAGCGGCGACGCCAGCGCCTAATAAATTGGCAATCACCACATCACGCACCAAGCCTAAAATGCGTGATAAAAATGTCATTGCACTAACTAGAATGCCTGATTTTAATAATTTTTTACTCAAAATAATTGCTCTAATGGGGACTTTTGCAAGATGTGTGCTAATTGTATAGAAATTTCGTTTTTACGCTATATTCCCACTAAAAAAACTGCTAAAATTGCGCCCTCATTATTTCCGAATGGTCTAATGATGCTAAATTTTCGGTTGTGTCTCAGCGAAATTAACAAAATGCGGTTCAATGATAATTTAAATTCTCATTGACAATAGGTTAGAAAATAGGCATATTTTACGCCTTTCATTTATCTCAATTTACTAATAAATTTTAGGAGTTTGACCTTGGCTAATATCAAGTCAGCAAAAAAACGTGCGGTTCAATCTGAAAAACGCCGTCAACACAATGCAAGTCAACGCTCAATGATGCGTACTTATATTAAAAAAGTTTATGCAGCGATCGCAGCAGGTGATAAATCAGTAGCAGAAGTCGCATTTGTAGAAATGCAGAAAGTTGTGGACAGAATGGCTTCTAAAGGCTTAATCCACGCTAACAAAGCAGCTAACCACAAATCAAAATTATCTGCTCAATTAAAAAAATTAGCATAAGCTTTTAGTTTAAAGATACAAAAACCGCACATTTATGGTGCGGTTTTTTTTTGCTTAGATTTTAGTGAGTTTTCAGCCATAAAATAATTATTCTCTTGCGAGAAAAGGGGATAAAAAAACAGGTTAGATAAACTCATCTAACCTGTTTTTAGAACAACAGAATTGCTTTTATGGTGTGATTTTTTCTTCCAATTTTGGTATATCAGTGGTCAAGCTATTTACCTGCATAACGGTTTTGATATTTTCTTCTCGAACTTGTTTTGCTAGTGCGTCTTCACCAATTTGTTCAAAAACATAAGCAGACATATTCACATCATTAGCATCAAATTCAGAATGTTGTGCCAACATTTGTTTGAAAGCATAAGCAGCTTGGTTAAAGTCGTTATTGCGCACATATAAATAACCTAGCGCTCTGTAGATACAGCAGCGGTTATCTTCTGATTTATTCAAGCGTTTTTCGAGTAACTTAATTAACTTGGTATTATCTTCCGGTTGTAATCTTATGATCTGACTGCAAAGAACTTTGGTCAGAGGAAGTTGATTTTCTGAGGCTTTAAAAACCTGAGTAGTTAATTCGTAAGCGGACTCATGATCATTACAATCAATTAAACGCTGAATTAATGTGATTTTTAATCCTAAATCATTACGACGTTTGCGAGGCTGCTCATTCCACCAAGCTAATAAACCATCAACGCCTTCTTCATTCATTTTCTCATCAAGTAGTCCTTGCTCAACTTGACGCTGTAGTGAAGTGAATTCTTCATTGCTATATAGGCCCACTTTCTCAATTTGATCGAGGATTTTATCCAATGCCACATAGGCCGTAGATTTCATATAAATTTCTACAGCTAATTTGAGTACTTCTTTGTTGCGATGCGCCATAACTAACAAGCTGTCAACGGAGCTACGAGCCGCAGGCAATTTATTTTGTTGTAACAAAATACGCGTGCGAGCCAATTCCACAATTAAGCTATCAGGACCAGCAAGTTCAGTCGCCTCGCTTAAATAACGGTTAGCGCTGAAATCATCACCTCGTTGTTGAGCGGCTTCTGCGGCTTTAATAAAGTTAAGCACAGGTTCTTCTGAGTGTTTGGCATTCTTACCTATAAGTTTTTCTGCTTTTGAATAATCACCTTCATTCATTCGCATCAAACCTTCTAAGGTTTGTTTTTGTGCTTTCATGCGTTTACGGCGAGAAAACCAAGTATAAGTGTTGTTACTAAAGCGGAAAAAGCGAGAAACAACCCATTCAATACCATAAACTAACGCCATAGCAACCACGAAAAAGACCACTAGCATGGTGATTGACATTTCTATGCTATAACTGCCAGTTTCTATTAAAACATACCCTTGTTTTCCTGAGAGATATGGCCCTGCAATTAATCCAATGAGTAAAACCAACATCAAAAATAGAACTCTAAACATAATTTATTCTCCTATTGCTCCGCTGGTTTTTCTTGTGTCGGAGAAGCATCATTGGCTTTTTCACCAGATTTTTCAGGATCTTTTTTTGCTTCAGGCTCTTTTGTTGCTTCAGGCTCTTTTGCTGCTTCAGGTGCATTTTGCTCTGTTAATGTTTTATTGGCAGAGATTTCAATTTTTTTCACTTCTTGAGATTGACGTTCTAACAATTTATCTAGCGCGCTTAAACTTGCCAATTGTGAAGGCGTATCAATATAAATAGATTGTTCTGATAGCTCATCTACAGTTTTCAGGAAGTCTTGTACCGCTGTTGTATTTGTATCAAAGTAAGTTCTTACCCAAGCAGCAACGGCTTCTAAAGATTGCTTATATAAATCATCTTGTTGACGAGGCACGGCTAGAATCGCGATTTGTAAACGCAAACGAATATTTTCCCGCAAGTAAATATCTTGGTTCGGCGCTAACAATGCTTTGTCATTGACTGTTCTTGGTTTAATACGAATAAAATGATTTAAGAAAGAAATTGCACTTTTTTCCGCATTGGCTTTCCAATCATCTAATGAATCACTGAGTTTTTCGTTATTTGAGGTATCATCAAAATTGATATTTAATACTTCTAATTCATCCAATGTGTTTGCCAATTGAGAGAGATTTTGCATCACCATATTTTGATCAACACTATCAATAGACAGTAATTGTTTTAAATCAGAATTGAGTAAGCTTCTCACTTGCGCCACTCGTGGATCTGATACTTTCTCTAAAGTTTCATCGGCTAGTTTTAATAAAGCAATAGCGGTATCAATATCGTTATCAAGCACTAATTTACGCAATGCGTTATTCAATAGAAAATCAGCCTCGGAAAGTAACCAATCATTAGGTTGTTCTAGTTTACTGATTTTATTGATACTGTTAATTTGCTGTTGCAGAGAAGCTAATGTTTGTTCTTTTTGATCTAGTAATTGTTGTAAGGTATTGAGTTTTTCTTGTGTGGTTGTTGTGGCCTCTTTTAACGTCGCTAGCTGTTGCAGTTCTGTGTCGAAATTGGATTTTTCATCTACGGTAGTCATACCAACTTTTTGATCTAAACTCAGGATTTTTTGTTGTATGTCTTCAACTTGCTGTTGACCAAAGTAGAATCCAGCACCGCCCATGCCAAGTGCAATCAAAATCGCCAGTAAAGCTAATCCAGTTCCACCTTTTTTAATCACTACAGTTTCTGTTTTAGATTCATCTTTCACTTTACTATCCTCTTGTTTTGATCGTTCAGTGCTTTGTTCAGACGCTAATGGTTCAGTTTCCGTGAATTGAGAACTGAGAGCATCAGATTCTGTTGCTGTTGAATCAGCGCTTGTATCTGAAGGGGTAATTTTGTTGTCTGTCATAATGATACCTATTTCCTTAGAATAAAGTGAGTATAGTCGCTCAATTTGAGCATAGGGTATGTAATATACTTTGGTTATCTGCTTTGGCTGATAGTTTTATCTTTTGCCAACCTATTTTTTTCGCAATCTCCGCAATACGTGCGCTAACAGTGATTAACTGACAATTCTTCAGCCAATTATGCTCGCTTTCTGGTACAAAAGCTATGAGATAGTGCAGGATTTCTGAGCTAGTTACGACAATGCTGTCAATGCCAGCTCTTTGGCAAATACTTAATTGTTCTGCATTATTATATTCGATTGGCACACGTTGATAACATTCTAACGTCTCCACTTGAGCACCGCGTAATTTTGCCTGTTCCGCAAAATATTCTCGACCGTTATTGCCTCGTAAAATTAAAATTTGTTTATTGTTAAGATCCTGCATTTCGACTCTTGCTAGCAAGCCTTCACTACTTTCCTGTGAAAGTGGGTAAAGTACAGGCGTTTCTAAATGGCTACAAAAAAATTCCGCGCTATTTCTACCTACAGTAAAATAAATTAAATCCTTACGCCAAGGTATCCCGACCTGTTGTAAAGTTTGTTGAGCATAGTGAATTGCATGACGAGATACGGCGAAAACATAATCCTTTGTATTCAATTGCGCCAATTGCTGGGGCAACTTGTTTAGTTCTCGGCCAGCTTCGATTTCAATTAAAGGTAAATGCAAGGCAAAAATACCTGATTGAGTGAGTAACTCAACCAATTGTTTTCCTCTCTCATTCGGACGAGTAACTAATACAGCCATATTTTTTCCCTATTATGATTGATGCAATGCGCTTAATAATAGGTCTGCACCTTGAGCTAACAGAGATTCTGCAATCTGAATGCCTAATTTTTCCGCATTTTCTTCTCTGTCTATCGCTGCTGCCTGTAAAATTTTTGAACCGTCTATAGCGCCGACAAGGCCTTGTAAATGTAATTTACCTTCACTCAGTTGTGCAAATCCTGCGATCGGCACTTGGCAACCGCCTTGCAGACGATTATTCATGGCACGTTCTGCGATCACACAACAAGTTGTATTCTCATCTGCCAGTGGCGCGATTAATGTTAAGGTGTCCACATCTTCTGAGCGACATTCGATACCTACCGCGCCTTGCCCTACCGCTGGTAAGGATTGAGAGAAATCTAAATAGGAACAAATACGCTCTTTTAGATTTAAACGAATTAGTCCCGCCGCAGCTAAAATAATTGCATCATAATCGCCCTTATCTAATTTAGATAAACGCGTACCTACATTGCCTCGTAACGAGATAATCTGTAAATCTGGTCGTAACTGTTTGAGCTGGCATTGGCGACGTAAACTTGATGTTCCAACTTTTGCGCCTTCGGGTAATTCTTGTAAGGATTGATAATGATTTGATACAAAAGCATCTCGAGGATCTTCACGAGGACATATAACAGCAAGTTTCAAGCCTTCTGGCAATTGCATTGGTACATCTTTCATGGAGTGTACTGCAATATCCGCATCTTTATTTAATAAGGCTTGCTCTAATTCCTTTACAAATAATCCTTTACCGCCAATTTTGGCTAACGGTGAATCAAGAATCACATCACCTTTGGTGATGATAGGCACTAAAACGACATCTAGGTTTGGATAAAGTGCTTCCAAGCGTGTTTTTACATAGTTCGCTTGCCAAAGGGCTAGAGGACTTTGACGAGTGGCAATTTTTAGTGTTTTTTTATCTGTCATTAAGAGTACAAAATTAAAAGGATGAAAGTGGCCTTATCCTACCATTATTGCCTGTAAATGTCAGGAGAATCCTGTTTTAAGAATCCCAATAAAAAAGAGTTTAATTTTTCCGCAAAAATACATCGCCTCTCATATTTACAAAATGAATAAATTCGGTAAGATGTGTGCCTGTTTGTCTGTTGCTCCATCATTAATCATCGTGTTTCGACAAAGTGTTTAAGCTAGGGATCTTTAAACAACAGTAGTGGTAGCAGATTGGTATTTTCGTTAACCTTTTTTAAGAATCCTAGAATATGAAGCACCTTTTATACCTAGTTTGTGCTGCATTTAGCACAATTTCTTTCTGCGCTTTTGCTCATCAGCTTCCATTATCAAAAAATGAGTTAAACCACTTAAACCAGCTAGATACTACAGAACAACAACGCCAATTGCAGCAACAACAAGCACAAGGGGAAAAGTTACAATCTCAAGCAGATGTGCGTTTAGATACGGCGCAGCAAGGGCTTGTGTTACCTGCGCAAGAATCCGTTTGTTTTCCTATTGAAAAGATTCGCCTGGTGGATTATTCCCCAGAGAAAGTCGCATCTCAAAGTCAATTCCATTGGGCGCTAGCGCCAGCGCTGAAGCAGCTCAATCTCCATCTACCCCATTGCTTGGGGACTCAGGGCGTGGGGATTTTGATGAAACAAATTCAAAACCACATTATTGAAAAAGGGTATGTGACTACGCGCGTAGTGGCTGGTGAACAAGATTTACGCTCAGGTCATTTGGTGTTAACGGTGATTGAAGGGAAAATTGGTAACATTATTGTGGCGGACAGCAGCAATGTGCCGCGCTTTACGCGTTTACAAAGTTGGATGGGATTTACTTTTGACAGTGGTGATGTGCTGAATATCCGTGATATTGAGCAGTCTTTGGAAAACCTGAAGCGCGTGCCGACGGTAGAAGCGAATATTGAAATTTTACCTAGTGAAAATGGTCAAGCGATGGGTGTTAGCGATTTAAAAATCACTTATAACCAAGCCTTTCCCTTTCGATTTAATTTTAACCTTGATGACTCTGGTTCTCGTGCTACGGGTAAGCTACAAGGTTCAGCAACCTTATCTATTGATAATCTCTTTTCTGCTAATGACTTGTTTTACAGCACTTTTACTCGCAGTGTAAAAAGCAAAGAAGACGATAAAGGTTATCGCGCCAACCAAAACTTAAGTTTTTATTATTCCATTCCTTTTGGTTACTGGACTTTCTCTGCTTCACAAAATCACAGTCGCTACCGCCAAGAGGTCTTTGGCACCTTTAACTCGAGTTATGCTTATTCAGGAGAGAGCAAAAATAGCAAATTAACGCTTTCTTATTTGTTGTATCGAGATGCAGTGCGTAAAACTGCAATTTCGGGCAGTTTTTGGTCGCGACAATCAAAGAACTTTATTGATGATGCTGAAATTGAAGTGCAACGCCGCCGTATGGCAGGGTGGGAAATGGGCATTTCTCACAAAGAATATTTTGCTGGGGCGACTTTAGATTTATCTGCGAATTTCAAATGGGGAACAGGTGCGCGCAGTGCATTACGCGCCCCTGAAGAAGCCTTTAATGAAGGCACTTCACGAGCTCAAATTATTAATTTTTCCGCATCCTTAACTAAACCTTTTACTTTTTACAATCAGCCTTTTCAATGGCAAAGCCAGTTAAACGCACAATGGAATCTGACACCCTTGATTCCTCAAGACCATTTTAGTCTAGGCGGACGGCATACAGTGCGCGGTTTTGACGGCGAGTTATCTTTGTCAGGTGAACGCGGTTTGTTATGGCGTAATGAGCTTGATTGGAATATCAACGGCAAAGGGCAACAACTGTATTTTGCTTTGGATTACGGTGTAGTGTCAGGCATCTCAGAAACCCAATTAGGCCATTATTTAATAGGTAGCGCACTGGGTTTAAAAGGAAGCTGGCGCGGGTTTTACTACGATGTTTTTGTGGGAAGGCCGATTCAAAAACCTAAGGGTTTTCGAACATCTAATACAGTGGCTGGTTTTAATGTGGGCTACAGTTTTTAATTTTTGAGGATATGCGAGGCAATGTTGTCTCGCCTTTTTTGTTATTTATTTCATTGATTTTGATAGGTTATTTATGAATAAACAGTGCTTTCGCGTGATTTTCAACAAAACATTACAATGTTTTGTGGTGGTATCGGAGTTAGCAAAAGTAGAAGGGAAGTCTGCTGAAGGAAAGGAGAAATTTACGCTTTCTCGTTATCCTTATTTTGTTGCCCTTCGCCCACTTACTTTTAGCCTTTTCTGTGCCTTAGGACTGGTGAGTCTACCGACTCTCGCACAAGCAGAAACCTTGATTATCCGTGCAGATGAAAGCGCCCCGAAAAACCAACAACCGATTATTTTACAAACTGCCAACGGCATTCCACAGGTTAATATTCAAACGCCGAATGACAAAGGCTTATCTCATAATAAATATTCAAAATTTGATGTAGATACCAAAGGCGCAATTCTCAATAACAGTCGTAAAAACACCTCAACCCAACAAGCAGGTTGGGTGCAAGGCAACCCGTATTTAGCCAAAGGGGAAGCGAAGGTCATCTTAAATGAAGTGAATTCTAATGACCCAAGTCTTCTTAAAGGTTATGTGGAAGTGGCAGGACAAAAAGCGGATGTGATTATTGCTAACCCATCAGGTATTCATTGTAGCGGATGTGGCATTATCAATTCAGACCGAGCGACTTTTAGCACAGGAAAACCACAAATTCAAAACGGCAACCTTGAAGGCTTTGTGGTGGAAAAAGGCAAGGTTCAGGTTGATGGTAAGGGCTTAGATAACAGCCGTGTGGACTATACCGAAATCCTCTCTAGAGAAGTAAAAGCCAATGCTGGCATTTGGTCGAAAAAGGAAGTTGATGTTGTTACAGGAAAAAATAAAGTTAAGCGTTTAACGCCTGAGTCTAGCAATGGCAACGGCGCTAGCACCCAAGCAGGCGCGTTACAAATTATTCATACAGAACAAACAGACTCAAATGAAACCGCTCCACAATTTGCGGTGGATGTGGGCGAACTCGGTGGAATGTATGCTGGTAAAATCCACCTTATCGGCACAGAGAAAGGCTTAGGTGTACGCAATGCGGGGCATATAGGGGCGAGTAGCGATAGCCTGCAGATTGACAGCCAAGGACGCATCATAAACACAGGCACGCTTAACGCCGCACAAGCACTCAGCCTGACCAGCACACAAGATATTGAGAACCAAAACACGGGCAAAATTGAAAACCACCAAGGGGATATCCGCCTAAATAGCAAATCAACTATTCAACAACAGGGTTCAGTTGTCGCTCGTCAGGGGGATGTGCATAAACAGGCAGAAAAAGGCATTACACAACAAGGGGAAACCTTAGCTCAAGGAAATATTCACTATAGCGCCCCAACTATCGAAGCAACGCGCTTATCTTTAATTGCCGCAGGCGTTAATGTGCAGGATAGTGTACAGGGGGAAGTGCGGCGATTAGAGGAAAGAACTGCGCAGGGAAAAATGATTCAAATTGTCGCGCGTGATCAAGTGATGTTACATGGAAAAAATTTAGCATCAGGGGGGCTTAGCGTCCATACAGAAAACCTTAACTTAAATCATAGTCAAAACTATGCTTATAACATAAACGTTGAGGCAAGAACTGGGGACATTAATGTGGATTTTGCTAGATTGGAAGCAAAAGAAAAATTAATCTTCAAAACACCCAAAAGACTTTCTACAGAATCCAGTTATCTTAGTGCAATGCATATTGAGACCAATCAACAGACATTGTATGCAAAAGATGCAGTGTGGAAACAAACAGGAACTGCTGATTTACGTTTAAATGCTGAAAATATAAGCACGCTGGGCGCAGTATTTACGACACAAGGTCATTTCTTTATTGAAGGTAAATCCCTTGAAAATGCTCAAGGAACTTTACATAGCGCTAAATCCCTTCGATTAACATTGCAGGATGACATTATTTCAACAAAAGGACAGTTGTTTGCTAATGAGCATATTGCTATTCAGGCAAATAATCTAAGTAATGATGATGGGATCATTTATGCGAACCAAAATATCTCTGTAGTCAACAAAGGTGTGTTAAATAATAGGAAAGGCATATTGGTTAGTAAAGCTGGGAATCTTGCTATTAATACACATGGAAACCACATACAAAACAGTATGGGGAAAATAGTTGCAGCGCAAAAGCTGAATGTACAAAGTGAAACCTTAGACAATCGAGAAGGGGTGATATCAGCAGGACACAATATTATTCATGCAAAGCATATTGATAATCGCGCAATTTCAGATAAAGGCTCAGTTATTTCAGGTGAAACGCTTATTTTGAATGTTACTCAATTGGATAACCAACAAACTAAAGCGAAAGGCGCATTGCCACAACGAGGGATTCAAGGGGTTAATCTGAACATCAATACCGCAACGTTAAATAATCAACAAGGCGGTGTTTATGCGCAAAAGCTTGCTGATATCAGATCGGATTTTCGTTTTAATAATCAACAAGGAGAATTACTGTCTGCGGATGCTATGGTAATTTCTCATCAGAATAATTTGATGATAAATAACCAAGAAGGGATGATTCAGGGGAAAAATCGCATTGCATTAGAAGCAAAAGGAATTGAGTCAGAAGGCAGCATCCAAACTGCTGGTGATCTAATGATTTCAATTAAAGAGAGCTTTAGTTTAAATAAGGCTTTCGAGGTTGGTAATAATTTAATCTTTAAAACCGCAGGCAATTTTGAAAATAATGTGATTCAGCGCGTTGGAAATAAAGCCATATTGTCTGCCCATGAAATTATTAATCACAAGGATGCTGAGGTTTCAGCTAATGAAACGCAGTTTACTAGCCAAATATTGACAAACCGCGGATTAATTGATGGATATAAAACAGATATTAACAGCGCGAATCTAAGGAATATTGGTACGGGTAAGATCTATGGTAATTATTTAACTATTCAGTCTGCGCATCTTCAAAATCTTGCTGAAAGCGTCAATGGTCAATCTCATTCAGCCACTATTGCTGCTAGAGAAAAACTACAGCTTGCTGTTGGCACGTTGACTAATCGAAATCATGCCCTGATTTTAAGCTTAGGTGATCTCGTTATTGGTGGTCAGGTAAATGATCAGGGGAATGTTATTGGTAATGCTACATTGGTGGATAATGGCAGTGCCACTATTGAAGCCTTAGGTAAAGGGAATATCAATACAAGCGCCTTAATTAACCAAAATCTTAATTTCTCCACAAAACAGGTTGAATTACCTACAACTTATCACAAAGAATATGCCACTTCTCAATCAGGAGAGCGGCTAAGTGGCGGTCGATACGATCGTCGAAGCAGTGCAAAAAATCAATCTTATGCAAGTTATTACACTAAAGAAGGTAAGCGCATTGATAGTCGAGATTGGTTTATTTGGGATTATCGAATAGAAAGCAATAAAAGCGAAATTGATCAAACGGATCCTGCAAAAATATTAATTGGTGGAGATGCAACTTTTATTGGTAGTTTAGAAAATGATAAAAGCCAAATCATTATTGGGGGAAGATTATCTGCTGAATCCTCTGAAATACATAATAAAGATGCTGAAGGTGTGATTTCATCTATTCATTTAGGACGGTTTACTCATTCTTATGTAAAAAGAAAATTTTATAAAAGGAAAAGACGACCAAGACGTTTTGAATCTTCCCGTGATTATAAAGCGCCTCAACCAGATCAAATTTTTCAACTTGGCGCTTTCACTTTGTTAGAAAATGCGAATGTAGCAGATTATGCTTCAGGGTTAAAAATTGGCTCTCAAGAAACCGCTTCAAATATTAAGGTAGAACCTGTTGAAATTAACCCTCAGGCGTTGAATTCAACACATCTTTCTTCTACTAATAAAGATAAAAATGTGAGTATTAATTCTGCTGTGATAAATGGGGGAATTAGCGGCATTAAAACACATCCTGTGGATGCGAAGTTACCGCAGGCAAGTCTTTATCGAATTAACCCAGATAATCCACAAGGTTATCTAATTGAGACAGATCCTAAATTTACGCAACGTAAACAGTGGTTAAGCAGTGATTATATGTTTGAGCAGCTGCGTTATGACCACAATCGTACTCATAAGCGTTTGGGGGATGGTTTCTATGAACAACGTTTAGTCAATGAACAAATTAATCAGCTCACAGGGCGTCGTTTTATTGAAGGCTATAATAGTGATTTTGAGCAATATAAATTCTTGATGAACAACGGCGTTAAATATGCTAAGCAATTTAATTTAACCTTAGGTGTTGGTTTAACGGCAGAACAAATGTCTGAATTAACCAGCGATATGGTTTGGTTAGTCAATAAAGAAGTTATTTTATCAAATGGACAAAAGCTCAATGTTCTTACGCCTCAGGTGTATTTGGTGGCGCGCAATACGGATATTCGGACTAGTGGCGCCTTGATTTCAGCCAATGAAATTATCGCAAATGTCGGGGATTTAACGAACTCAGGGATTATTGCAGGACGAGACTTAAATCACATTCACACAAAACAGTTGGAAAATCTTGGGATAGTTTTAGGTAAGACAGTTGATCTTTCAGCTAAACAAAACTTGATCAATCTAGGTGGACGAATTGAAGCTGTAGATTCCTTATTACTAGATGCAGATAAAAAATTAGAGATAGCAAGTCGTCAATCTTATGCAAAAAGTGCAGAGGGTAATTTTGAACGTCAAATTGTAGATCGCGTGGGTACAGTAAAAGTAACCAGTGATAGGGGGATATTACAGTTACAAAGCCGAGAGGATTTAACGTTAAAAGGTGCATTAATTGATAGTCAAGGGGTGTTAAAAGCCGGAGCTAAAACGGTGTCTATCACCACGCTAAAAAACCAAAATAAAGAACACTATAGTATCAACAGGGATAACTATTACCATTTAGAGCAAAAAAATGAAGTTGGTAGCCAACTAAAAGGCAAAGCAGATGTAGTTATTGTTGGAGAAGATAATGTAAATATTCGTCAAGGACAGATTTTAAGTGAAGCAGGGGCGCTAAAAATTGCAGCCCTCAAAGGGAATGTGAAAATTGAAACTGGGCGAGCTGAAGAACATTTTGCAAGCAGTGTAAAGACAACGTCAAAAGGCTTGCTTTCAAAAAGCACGAATATCTCTCAACATAAGCACGAAATCAACTCCGCGGTAGAGAGTTCTCTGCAGGGTGATAGCGTTATGTTATATGCTGGCGATACACTGACGGATGAAGGCTCAACCATTAAAGCCAAGCAAAATATTCATCTTGAAGGACAAGAAAGGGTTTACTTAAATGCCGCACAAAGTAAGCGTCGTGAACATCATTATGTGGCATCGAAAAAATCAGGCTTTAGTGCAAGTTTTTCACAAGGCAGTGCTCGTATCGGAATTGGGCGTAGTGAGCAGCAAGAACGAGATACAGAATATCAGATTGAGCATCAAGGTTCTCAGTTAAGCACCCAATATGGCAATATTGCTGTCCTATCCAATTTAGGCAATGTGACTGCCAATGCAACGAAATTTGAGTCTGGAAAGGATATTCTTGTTGAGGGGAAACAGATTCACTTTAATGCGAAAATAGATCAAACTGATAATGTTTACAGTTATTCCTCAAACTCAAAAGGCTTTGGTATCGGGCTGGTCTATAACCCTGCTGCTGTCTTTAAGAGCCGTTATGGCGAACAATCTAGCCAAGGCTCTGCAGGGAGTTTGGTAGGTAAATCGGTAACAGCAGGCGAAACCTTTGATAAAACCTTCCAACAAGTGCTAAATGGTGCAAGCCCTTACTTAACGGCGAACAAAAAGCAGCGTGAAGGCTTTGCGCATACTGAAAAAGCCAATGTGGTGGAAACAAATGCGGGCGGTAATTTGTTTGTTCGAGCGACAGAGGGTGATATCACAAGCCAAGGTTCGCACTTGACAGCACAAGGTGATGGAACACTTCAAGCCAAAGGCAATGTTGACTTGGGTGTTGCCAGCACAGAGCAAATACAAACCAACCGCCACAAACAAAAAGGCATCGATATTGATTTATCTCGTCGTTTCACTGAAGTGGTTGGTGCTTATCACAGCAAAGAAAAAGGCGATGGCAGCTTGACGAAAGAGCAGGCTAGCGTGCTTTCTTTTGGGGGTAAAGGTTTGATTGCAGCCGAAAAAGGCAATGTGACATTAGCAGGGACACAGGCTGTTAGTCATAACGATATGATAATTTGGGCAGGCAAGGATGTACGGATAACCACTGCCAACACACTTCGCGCCCAAAATGAATCCAGTACAGGTCACGGCATTGGTGAGGCGGTGGTCTCGGAAACAGAACGTTTTTCAGGTTATAACCGTAAACTGAGTAACCAAGATGGTAAAAGTGTGAGGCATCAAGGGAGTATGGTCGCAAGTCTCAATGGTGGTATTGACATTTATTCAAGCAAAGATATTCACCAAACCAGCGGTCAAGTCTTGGCGAAAGATAAGATTAAGGTGAGTGCAGAATCCGTCACCATAGACAGCGCCCACAACACGCAACACCACCGCAGTCACGCAAGTGATTTAAAAGTGGGGCAATTTACTCGCGTAATATCGCCGATAATTGATTTAATCAACGCAACGGAAAATGCGGTGAAAAACAAAGAAGCAAGCGACCGAGTGAAAGCCGCACAGCTGATGGGCTTAGCGGCACAGGGTTATACGTTAAAAAATACAGCAGAAAGCGTACTCAATAATGATGATAAAGCCGTATTATTCCGAGTTGAAAGCGGAGTAGGGCTTTCACATTCACGCCAAAATCAAACAGGCGAAAGCCGTGAAAGTGTTGGCAATTTACTGAATGCAAAACAGCTTGAAATAGAGGCACGCAGCGGCAAACTCAGTGCCACCCATACCGACTTCACCTCACGAGACGAAAATGGCAAACGGCTAGCAGGTAGCAGCATCAGCCTGAAGGCAAAAGAAGGGCTAGTGCTACAGGCAGGAGAAAGTCATTCAAAACAAGTTGGCAAAAATCAAAGCTATGGCACGGAAGTGGGCACGGCATTTAGTGTGGGGGCTAAAACAGGTTGGTCGTTCTATGCCAAAGAAGGGTTTAGCAAAGGCAAACAAACGAGTGAGGGCAAAACCTATCACAACAGCCATCTTGACACCGAAACCCTCCACCTCGAAAGCGGTGGCGACACCACTTTAACAGGCACCACTGCTAAAGCCAATACTATCAATGCCGACATCAAAGGCAATCTCACTATCGAAAGCTTGCAAGATAAGCACAACCAAAACAGCAAACAAATAGGCTTGGGAACCAAGGTTGAGTTTGGTTTTGGCAGTGCGTGGGAGTTTAGCGGCAATGCCAATGCAAGCGGCGGCAAAGCAGCGGGAAAACAAGTGAATGAACAGTCTGGATTATTTGCTGAGGAAGGCGGTTATCACATTCACGCAAATAATGTACATCTTGAAGGTGGTGTAATAGCCAGTACCAATCCAAATAACAGCAAACTGACAACCAACAAACTCACCTTCAAAGACCTGCAAAACAGCAGTCATTATAGTGCCACAAGCGGTGCAATCTCGGGTGGCTACAAGACAGAAGGTGGGGATGGTAATACCAATGTGAGCCCAAGTTTGCCGATGCACCAACAGGGCAAAGACAGTGCAACCACAAAAGCCACGCTGACAGAAGGGAAAATCACCTTAGACAAAGACAGTAACCCAACGGTAACTACAGCAGAAGCGTTAGGGATTAACACCAATCTTACCGAAGCGAATAAACCAATCACCCAATACGACCTTGCCGAACAGGAGAAAAAGAAAGCGGCGGTTGCAAGCATTGTAAAGGCAGGGGCAAATTTCGTTGGCACAATTTCTCAGGAAATGAAGTGGGAAGATGGAAGCCCACAAAAAATGGCTCTGCACGGTTTGGTTGGATTTATAGCAGGGAAAGAGGGCGGCGGAGATTTACTGGCTGGAGCGGCATCCACGGTGGGTAGTGAATTACTGAACACCTATGTGGCAGAGTACCTTGGAAAGCACACCAATTTAAGCCAAGAGCAACGCAATGCGATTCAAAGCCTGACCGCAACGGGGCTTGGAATGGCGATAGGAAATGCAATCGGTGGAGATAGCCAAACGACCACGATAGGGATGAACATAGCAAGGTTGACTGAGGAAAATAATCGACAGTTGCATCCAAGTGAAATTGAGCTTATCCGAGCAAATGCGGAGAAATATGCTGCCTTGCAGGGTATCTCAAAAGAAAAAGCCATTGAACAACTAACAGAAGAAGGTTTGCGTGGCGTTTCAGATGATGCGGCTCACCTTGTGGAAAACAAGCAAGCAAGAGCTTATTTAAATGAACTCCAAGCCAAAGCTAAAAATAAGGCGTTATTTGCAATCTTAGATAGAGGAACTGATGAATATAAAAACAGCCTTCTCAACAGCCAATATATAGCGAGTAATAAAGATTTATACAATCGAGTAAAACTGACAGACACAGCGTTATCAAGCAGTGAATGGTTATTATCAAAAGGCATTCAAGAAAACAGAAATTATCACAAACAGGCAGGCAAAGAGACGGTGCTTTCAGTCTATGAAAGTGCTTTAGAGGCAATGAACAAACGCCGAATTTCTGCTAGTGGGCTGAAACAATATACAGAAAATGACCAAGCACAATCTAATGCAAGTCGGGATGAAAAGGCTGCTAACCAGTTAAATAATATTCTTACTACAAATTACCCGAATGCGAGAGGGTTATTTACGCTAGGCGAGTTTTTATCGACTGATAATGCGTATGGAAAAGCTGCAATGGGGGCGATTGCTGAGAGTGGTTGGGCGATAGGTGTTGGAAAAACGGTACAAGTTCATTCAGGTGGTAAAGCTAAGCCTACAAATGAATCGGGTAAGATTACAGATAGTATTACGACTGCTGAAGTAAAAAGTGATGTGGCTAACTTGGGTAAGAATAACCCTAAATTTAATGCTGAATTAAATAATAAGATATCATCATGGATAGAGATTAATATTTATAATACTAATGCGGTAAATAAATTAAGTCAGGGGGTATTACCTGGATATGCCTTGGATAACAAAACAAAGCTACCTGTTGAAGGAAAGAATGGTGTTCCTAGAAATATGCCACCTTCATCTAATCCCGATCGTATGGCTTTAGATTTTGCTGAGAAATTCCTAGGGAGGAAAATTACCAGTGCAGAATGGGAAGCGGGGAGGGACTTATTTAAAAAAAATGGAATTGGGAAAGATTGTATTAATTGTTTTAAAGTAGATTTAGGAAATAGGCAATCTATAGTTTATAGATCGGGTGCTAATGATAACTCTAGTTATAAGACTTTATCTGGGACAGCTACATTAGAAATAAAAACAAATGAAATTTTAGATCTTAATTCTGAACAACCCCTTAAGTTAAAATTTCCTAAGTCACTAGGGGGTAAATAAGATGAAGAAAAATGATTTAATATTATTTATTCAAAATTATTTATCTAAATTGGTTTCATATGATGATGATGATAATTTTTTTTATTTTTTTTCTTATGTTGAAAGATATTTTTCTTTAGAGAAAAATCATGCTATTCAGATAACTATTGATATTTATTATCGGCTGGTTTCTTTAGATTTAATTGAGCTTCATATTAAAGGTGAATCTATAAAAAAAAATATTGTTGATTTAATACATCATGCGGATGAAATGGAGAGTTTTGGAGGGTGGTTTTGGTATTTTTCTGCCACGGAAAAAGCATATAATCTCATTGATAAATTCAATTTATATGATAATTATTATGATGAGAAAATAATTTGCAAAGAATTTTACTTGGAGTTTATGACGTTGTTAGAAGAAAATGGATTGGGTATAGATATATATCCTTTAGTAGATATTGGTAATGGAGGAAGAGTTTCTCTTAATTAATTTTATAGTTTCTATTAATAAAGAGATCACAAAGATATCTTAAGTAAATTAAAGCACGAGGATAAAGCGGTGTTATTCCGAGTTGAAAGTGGCGTAGGGCTTTCTCATTCCAGTCAAAACCAACGAGGAGAAATACGAGAAAGTATTGGCAATTTACTGAATGCAAAACAGCTTGAGATAGAAGCTCGCAGTGGGTCATTAAGTGCAACTCATACGGATTTCACTTCTCGAGACGAAAATGGCAAGCGAATAGCAGGTAGTGAAATCACCTTAAAGGGTAAACAAGGTATTGAGCTACAAGCAGGTGAAAGCCACTACAAACAACAAGGCAAAAATCAAAGCTATGGCACGGAAGTGGGCACGGCATTTAGTGTGGGGGCTAAAACAGGTTGGTCGTTCTATGCCAAAGAAGGGTTTAGCAAAGGCAAACAAACGAGTGAGGGCAAAACCTATCACAACAGCCATCTTGACACCGAAACCCTCCACCTCGAAAGCGGTGGCGACACCACTTTAACAGGCACCACTGCTAAAGCCAATACTATCAATGCCGACATCAAAGGCAATCTCACTATCGAAAGCTTACAAGACGAACACAAACAGAAGAACAACCAAATTGGGCTAGGAACCAAGGTTGAGTTTGGTTTTGGTAGCGCGTGGGAGTTTAGTGGCAATGCCAATGCAAGCACTGGCAAAGCAACTGGAAAACAGGTGAATGAACAGGCAGGATTATTTGCTGAGGAAGGCGGTTATCACATCAGTGCAGATAATGTGCATCTTAAAGGCGGTGTGATTGCTAGCACAAATGCCAAAAACAGTGAACTAAAAACGAATAAACTCACTTTTGAAAATATCAACAACAACGCAAACTATGGTGCTACTAGTGGCGCTATCTCGGGAGGTTATTCACAATCAGGTACCAGTGTAAACCCAAGTTTACCTATGCACGAACAGGGAGAGGATAGCACCGCAACCAAAGCCACATTAACAGAAGGCAAAATCACCCTAAACAAAGATAGCCAACCGACAGAAACCACCGCAGCGGCATTAGGGATTAACACAGACCTTAGCCAAGCGAATAAACAGGTGGAACAGCCGAAGGATGTTAATCAGCTATTAAAAGAGCAGAAAATGATTACTGAAGCGGTAGGACATATTGCAACAGCCGCAACGAATTTTAGTCATAGACAGGCTAAAGATTTAGAGGAGGAAGCAAAAGAGGCTGAAAAAGCAGGTGACTATCAAACAGCAAAAGCCAAACGAGAAGAAGCGAAAAGCTGGGAAACAGGGGGTAAAAACAAGCGTAAAGTTGACGCAATTACAACCGCACTTAGTCTTGCATTAGCAGGACTAAGCCCGAAAGCGATAGCTACGGGAGCGGCTTCGCCTTATATCAACCAAGCAATAAAAAACATCACAGAAGAGATTCCTGAACTTAACATTCCAGCGCATATTTTATGGGGTGCAATTGAAGCAGAACTCACGGGCGGAAAAGCTGCAACAGGCGCTATTGCAGCAGGTGTTGGCGAGTTATCCGCACCAATACTAAGCCAAGCCCTCTATGGTAATAAAAAAACAAATGAGCTAACTGACGCAGAAAAACAGCAAGTCTTAAACTTAAGTAAACTTGTAGCTGGTATCGCTAGTGGTTTAACGGCAACAGGGAATAGTGCTGAAAATATCGCAACGATAAGCCAAGGAATGAAAATAGCTGAGAATGCGGTGGAGAATAATC
>MUYB01000014.1 GCA_002015125.1 [Haemophilus] felis | reverse complement strand
AAGCTGCGCTACTCGCCGACGAATGGCGCGTATTATAATTCGCTTTTAAATACAGTCAACGAGTTTTTTATTGTTTCTGTCCGATTGGTCATTTTTATTCCAATTGTTATTACATTTTTTCTGATTTTTTGAGAAAATAGCAAACGTTTTCTTGTCTCAATTTTAAGGATATCCTCATGACCGCAAATGTCATTTCTGGTACTGAATTATCAAAAAAAATCAAATCTGAAGTTGCTGAAAAAATCCAAAATTATGTTCAACAAGGGAAAAGATCGCCTTGTCTTGCCGTAATTCTTGTTGGTGCAGATCCTGCCTCTCAGGTTTATGTAGGAAGTAAGCGCAGAAGTTGTGAGGAAATAGGTATTCAGTCTAAATCTTATGATTTATCCGCAGAAACATCTGAACAGGCGCTGTTAGCTTTAATTGATCAACTCAATGATGATCCAACTGTTGACGGTATTTTGGTGCAGTTGCCTTTACCAAAGCAAATTGATAGCACTAAAGTGATTGAACGAATTAAAGCCGAGAAAGATGTCGATGGTTTTCACCCTTACAACGTAGGTAGATTGTGTCAACGCATCCCAACACTACGCGCTTGCACTCCCTATGGTGTGATGAAATTATTAGAAACCACAGGAATAGACTTACATGGTAAACATGCCGTTATCGTCGGTGCTTCGAATATCGTGGGTCGTCCAATGGCGCTAGAATTGCTATTGGGCGGCTGTACCGTCACCGTAACTCATCGTTTCACCAAAGACCTAGCTCATCACGTGAAACAAGCGGATATATTAGTTGTCGCCGTTGGTAAGCCACAATTTATTCCGGGAGCGTGGATAAAAGAAGGCGCTGTAGTGATTGATGTCGGTATCAACAGAATTGATGGTAAATTAGTTGGCGATGTAGAATATTCAGTTACAGCAGAAAGAGCTAGCTATATTACACCAGTTCCTGGCGGCGTTGGCCCGATGACAGTCGCTATGCTAATGTCTAACACGCTATCAGCTTATAAACAAGCAGAGCAATTAGATTAGAATTGCAAGGATAGCTGTTTAAATTTAAAACATCTAGACAGCTTATCCTAGACTTTAGAACAATATTTATCTATAATCCGCAACTCTTTCCCCCCTTAGCTCAGTCGGTTAGAGCAGGCGACTCATAATCGCTTGGTCACTGGTTCAAGTCCGGTAGGGGGGACCATTCCCACTTTTCTACTCTTATTTTCTCTTTCATCCTCTTAAACAAAACCCTTACCACACAAGGCTTTGTCGCACTTTTATCTTATTTCTTCTTGCGTTTTATTGCGTGTTTTTACGTTTACAACCGTGTATTTTGGCAGTATGCTTAGTAGTATATTTTCGATTTCTCAAAAATCGGTATTACTAAAATGCTCAAAAAGCAGACGGTAAAAGGCTTCATCAAAATTTTGATCGGTACGTTTTTTTACTGGGACTTTTCGGACTTTAAACCAAGGACGAAATGTTTTTTGCGATGACTTTGTAAAAAAATTCTCAAATTGAAACAAGAAAATAAGGCTATTTTATGGCACGCAGAACAAAACCACTGACTAATACTGAAGTTGAACGAGCCAAGATAAAAGCAACAGATCAAAAGCTCACTGACGGTCAAGGGCTTTTCTTGTTGGTTAAAGCAAATGGTTCGAAATTGTGGCGATTCAATTATTACAAACCTTTCACTAATCCCCCAAAACGCAACAGAAATCAGCCTAGGCAAATATCCTGATGTTTCTTTGGCTCAAGCCCGAAAATTGCGTGATGAATACCTTGCATTGCTTGCTCAAGATGTCGATCCACAAATTCACAGAAAAGCCTTAATCGATGAAGAAATTTTTAAACGTGAAAATACCTTGCGATTAGTGGCGGAAAAATGGCGTGAAAAGAAATCCCTTGAAGTGCAACCCAAAACAATGGAGAAAAACTGGGCGAGATTGGAAAATCATCTTTTTGGCACGCTAGGCGATACGCCTATTTCAGCGATTACGCCCCAAATGGTGATCAAAGCCGTTGAGCCATTAAAAGAACGTGGCGTAGGCGATACCTTGCACCGTGTAATCAGATTACTGAATGAAGTGCTAAATTTTGCGGTCAATCTGGGACTGATTGAATTTAACAAGTGCGTAAATGTTTCAGCGAGTTTTGCGGTTCATTCTTCAGAAAATACGCCAACAATCCGCCCTGAACGCTTGCCCGAATTTTTGGCAGACTTAAATAATGGCAATAATGCCGCACAGGTCAAAATGCTGATTAAATGGCAGTTATTGACAATCGTGCGAGCCAAAGAAGCCGTTTCTGCTGAATGGCACGAAATTGATTTTGACAAGAAACTATGGACCATTCCAGCGGAGAAGATGAAAGGCGGTAAACGGTCACATATCGTACCGCTTTCACGTCAAGCAATAAGCCTACTTGAGCGAATGAAGCGGATCACAGGGCAAAGCCGTTTTGTGTTTCAGAGTGAAACCAAACCACAGCAAGCAATGAACCCTCAAACCGCCAACAGTGCGATAAAAAAACTGGCGGGCGGTAAATATAAAGGCGTGCTGAAAGGTCACGGTTTGCGAGCGATTGCTAGCACCTACCTAAACGAGCAACTGATCAATTATGATGTGGTTGAAGCGTGCTTATCGCATATCATCGCAGACCAGACCCGAAAAGCCTACAACCGTTCTGATTATTTAGAACAGCGTGTAGAAGTAATGCAATTATGGGCGGATTATGTCGAGCAATGCTCGGTGTAATGG
>MUYB01000013.1 GCA_002015125.1 [Haemophilus] felis | reverse complement strand
CTTTCTGAAGATACCAATGCCGATGGTGTGATCGATGTACAAGATTTGAAATGGCAGTATTTGCAAGGCGATGGCGATTTTCGTAGCGATGAAATCAAACAACTGCGTGATGAAGCGGACATTATCATCACCAATCCGCCCTTTTCGCTGTTTCGTGAATTTATGGCGTGGATAATGGAGGCAGAGAAAAAATTCGCCGTGATTGGCAATATGAACGCCATTACCTACAAAGAAATTTTTCCGTTGATTAAAGAAAATAAAATGTGGCTTGGAGCAACAGGCAATGGTAATGATATGGTTTTTGCTGTACCCACTGGAACAGAAATCGCAGAAAGTGATCGACAAAAAGCTGCAAAATTAGGCTATGTGGGCAATTATACGAGATTAGGAAATTCTTGTTGGTTTACGAGTATTGAACACGGTCGCCGTCATCAGCCCTTGCAGTTAATGACAATGGACGATAACCGTAAATTCAACAAGCAAATCATCAATAACACCAACGCTTATCAGCCTTACGATAACTACAACGCTATTGAAGTGCCGTTTACCAATGCTATTCCCAGTGATTTTGACGGCGTAATGGGCGTGCCGATTTCATTTTTGGATAAATACAATCCTGAGCAGTTTGAGATTTTGGGAATAGATAGATACATTGAAGATAATCCCAAATACGGAAAACGTTTTGATCTCAATGGTAAAGAAGTTTATGCACGCATTTTAATCCGTCACAAAACAGGAGCAAACCAATGAAAACCCAACTCAACACCCAAATTACCATTGAACAACTCTGCGAAGGCTTTGTTTACAATGAATTAGAAGGTAAAGGCTTGTTTGGCTTAAACGGACGGCTCACGATTCAGCCTGAATACCAACGCAACTATATTTATGCGGACGGCAAAAAAGATGTGGCAGTCATTCGTTCCATTTTAAAAGGCTATCCGCTGGGGCTGATTTATTTTAACCAAACCGCCGATGACAAATTTGAAGTGCTAGACGGACAACAGCGAATTACCAGTATCGGACGCTTTGTAAAAGATAAATTCGCTATTATGGACGAAAACAACATTCCGCTATATTTCAGTAGCCTGCCGAAAGACAAACAGGCATTGATTTTAAATACGACTTTGCTGATTTATCAATGCCAAGGTGAAGAGAGCGAGATCAAAGAATGGTTTAAAACCATCAATATCGCAGGCGTGCCGCTCAACGAGCAAGAGCTGCTAAACGCCGTGTATTCAGGGCGTTTTGTGACGCTGGCAAAAGCAGAATTTAGTAACTCACAAAATGCCAACATTCAAAAATGCTCGGCATTTGTGAAAGGCACGGTCAATCGCCAAGATTTCTTAGCCTGTGCGTTAGATTGGGTAAGCCTTGGGAAAATTAGCGAGTATATGAGCCATCATCGCAATGACGACAACATCAATGAATTAAAAACCTATTTCAACACCGTGATTGATTGGGTGAGCACCACTTTTGTTGAAGTGAAAAAAGAGATGTGCGGTTTGGAATGGGGAAGACTTTATCGCACCTACGGCAAAACGCCTTACAACCCTACGGAATTGGCCTCCAAAGTTACCGCACTTTATGAGGATCCGCGCGTGGAAAACCGCAAAGGCATTTGGGAATATCTGTTAGGCGGCGAACAAGATAAACGCCTACTAGGCATTCGTATGTTCGATGAAAAAACCAAAAAAGAAGCCTACAAAAAGCAAACGCAGAAAGCCAATGAATGTGGTGTGTCGAATTGTCCGCTGTGTGCCGTGGGCAATAATGCCAACAAAAACAAAATTTGGACGCTCAAAGAAATGGAAGCCGATCACGTTACCGCTTGGAGTAAAGGTGGTTTAACGGGTATTGAGAATTGTGAGATGCTTTGTGTTATGCATAACAGAGCGAAGGGGAATAAGTAGTTTGTTATGATGTGGCTACGCTGTATGGCGGTGAAACAGCGTAGAATCCTCACCGCACTTTGATCACATAATGCTTTTGAATACCTAATCAGTCAACAGTACTCGCCACAGACGAGCGCTATCCTTTGGGGTTCTTATAGATAAGCCAAAGGCGAATCCATTCTTTTAAATTCCTTGAACGTGTTTTAGTAACACCTCATTAATTCGGCTTTGCCAGCCTTTGCCTGTGGCTTTAAAGGCATCGATCACTTCTTGGCTTAAGCGCAAGGTGACGGATTTTTTGGTGGGGGCTTTTTGCTTGCCTCGTGTTTTTTTAATGCCTAAACGCTCCATTTCTGCTTGATGTTCCAGAACCATTTTAACAAAATCGGGGGGCATTACTTCGACGAGGGGGCGTGCAAGACGTAAATCCTCCTCGGTGAATTCTCTTACTTCACCCTCATCATCTACTAAAGGATTTCTGCTGTTCATATTTTTTTACCTCTCTCTTATTTGCTTTTCGGAAACTAATCACGCTAATACCTTGCGCTATGAGCGTAAAACAAATGACATATAAGCGTTCATCAATAAAGCCAGTGGCAGTTAATCGTGGCTCGGGATAATCAAATCGAACATCGGGAATAATTACCGCCGTTTGCCAATCAAAGGCTTTTACATTATCAAAAGGTAATCCTCGTTCTTGTGAATTTTTTTCTGATTTATTGGAATCAAACTCGATTTTCATCTTATTCTCTGAATAATCTAATTGTAGTTACATTTTGATATGGGTTCAAGCATAAAAATCCTAAGAAGCCAATATTTCTATGTTCTTGAATAGGAAATGGTGGGCATATAGCCCACCTTGAAGTTGATAAGAGAAATGGGAATATTGTTTACAATATAATGCGTTCTTTATTTTTTTCTAAAGTCGCTTTGCCGATACCTTGCACTTCGAGTAGCTGTTCAATCGCAGTGAAGTTTCCATGCGCTTCGCGATATTGCACAATGGCTTCTGCTTTTTTCGCACCAATGCCAACTAAGGCTTTTTGTAATTCACTGGCGGTGGCTGTATTTACATTGACTTTATCGCTAACCACCGCTGGCGCTTTTACTTGCTCCATTTGTTGAGCAGTTGGTTGAGGATTATCATTATTCGCCAAACTATGACCGCTAACGGTTACGCTGGCTAAGGCAAAAAGTGAAATAAATAAGATTTTTAATTTCATAATATTTTCCTTTGGTAAGAATAAAAGTAGAACTTCTTTGTTGATTTACTCAACGGCGCTTACTGTTAAGGAAAAAAGAAATTATGGCGAGTGTTTCATTGTGTTTTATGGATCTAGATCGAAAAATTGAATTATTTCTGCATGGTAATAGAAGATTTGGTGGGGCTGTGCATAACAAAAAAATTGTGGATAAGTTTGTGAGTAAGCTGAACAAGAGGTTAGAGTAAAATTATTTTTATGGCGACAATCCCTTCTATAATCAGGCAAAAAATCAATTGATTATTTTTTAATAATTTAGCTACTTGACAAAAAATAATGGTTTTTTAGCAGTCTAAAAATGCGCAGAAAAACCTCAATTTATAGGCAATTTTTTTATATAAATTCAGTTTTTCACGGGAAAAAAAGTTATGCACTTTTTCTGTGGATAAAGTTGTGATTGAATACCTTAATTGTATGTAATAACTCTATGATTTGAATGAAGACAAAAATTGAAAACAAAAATCTTCTTATATATCAATATGTTATTTTCTTTTTAAATGAATCAATTGCAGTTGTAAAATCTTTGATAAGGCTGTCTATTTTTTAATCTTTACATACTATGGACTGCAAATATTTTTGCCAATTGAAGTACTGACCAGGATCGCTTTTTCTGCCAGGTGCTACATCGCAATGTCCAACAATGCGCTTTGCGGTGATGTTGGGGTAACTCTGCATAATTTGTTTGGTGAGTAGGGTTAAGCTTTCATACTGTGCTTCGGTGAATGGCTGTTCGTTACTTCCTTCTAACTCAATACCAATAGAAAAATCATTGCATTTTTCCCGTCCTTCAAACTGCGAGGCGCCAGCGTGCCAAGCGCGGTGATTGAAATTCACATATTGGGTGATCTCACCTTGACGATTGATCAAACAATGGGCTGAAACCCGTACATCCTTTAACTGCGCAAAATAGGGATGGGCGTTGCAATCTAATTTGCCCTGAAAAAAATCGTCAATGTAATGCTCACCAAATTGTTCAGGCGGTAAGCTAATGTAATGAATAATTAACAAAGAAATATCTTGTTCATCTGGACGTAAATCAAAGTGAGGTGAGTGAATTTTTCTAGCTGAGGTAAGCCAACCTTGCTGTATGTGTAATTTTTGTTTTTGCATAGTTAAATATTATTTTTGCGATCAGGATCGATAAAAAAATAGGATGTATTTCCCTTGATAATTTTTTTATTTAAAACTGTTTACGCTAAATGAATCAAGTTGTTTGAGGAGTTTAGCAAATTCTGTTTTTGTCAGGGCTAGTTAACCCTCAGGGGCTAGCCCATTTTTTAAAGGGAATCGTTATGCAGCGTAATATTTTATCTTTAGAAAAAGGGTTTACCTTAATTGAACTAATGATTGTGATTGCAATCGTCGCTATTTTAGCCACAGTTGCTATCCCTTCCTATCAGAATTATACAAAAAAAGCAGCGATGACAGAATTGATTCAAGCCTCTGCACCTTATCGCTCAGAAGTAGAAATTTGTATTTATAACACAAACAATAAAACTCAATGCAACGGCGGTGTTAAGGGGATTCAAGCCAATAAAACCAATACTAATTCATCAACACGAATTAAAGCAATTACTGTCAGCGCAGGAAAAATTAAAGTTGAGGGGCAAGGCACATTAGACAATATCCACTATGAATTGACTCCAAACGGTGACGCTAGCACAGGGGTATCTTGGACCGCGAATTGTAGCGATGCGGAATTATTCCCAGCAGGATTTTGCTCAAATGTCTCTGCAACTCAATAATAACGCCCTTATTGTGGTGGCGCAAAGTGGGGAACAATTTGATATATCCCCACAAATTTGGGCGCAAAATCAGCAGGATAGCGCCATGTTGCTGCGTTATTTTGCCTTGCCACTTAAGGAAGATGCACAAACCCTATGGCTTGGGGTGGATTCTTTAAATAACTTAGCGGCTTGTGAAACCTTTGCTTTTTTACGAGGTAAATTGGTTGAACCTGTTTTGTTGCGGACGACAGATTTAAAGCATTTGTTGCAACAGCTCAGTCCAAAAAATTTACAGGTGGAAGAAACGCCGCAACATTTTTACGAGGCACAAAAGGAGACAATAGAAGATACCGCTTCAGATGAGCCTATTATCCAATTGCTCAATGATATTTTTGAGAATGCCTTGCAACAAAATGCCTCCGATATTCATTTAGAACCGCAACGTGATGCCTTTCAAATTCGTTTTCGGGTGGACGGTGTATTGCAGCTGCAAAACTCGCTGGTGCTAAGTCTAGCAAGTCGGGTGATTTCGCGGTTAAAACTGCTAGCTAAATTGGATATTAGTGAAACGAGGCTGCCGCAAGATGGGCGTTTTCAATTTAAAACCCCTTTTTCCGATGTATTGGATTTTCGTTTATCCACGCTCACTACCCATTGGGGCGAAAAAGCGGTGTTGCGTTTGCAGCAAAATAAACCCGTGAATTTTAGTTTTGCTGAATTGGGCATGACGGAAAAGCAACAAGCGCATATAGAGCAAGCTTTGCGCCAGCCTCAAGGTTTAATCTTGGTTACAGGTCCTACGGGGAGCGGCAAAAGTATTTCCCTTTATACAGCGCTGTCTTGGTTAAATGCGAGTGAAAAGCATATTTTAACTGCGGAAGATCCCATTGAAATTGAAGTTGAGGGCATCATTCAAACCCAAGTGAATACGCAAATTGGCTTGGATTTTAGTCGCTTGCTGCGTACCTTTCTGCGTCAAGATCCTGATGTGATTATGCTGGGGGAAATTCGTGATGAAGAAAGTGCGGCAATGGCGCTCAGAGCGGCACAAACGGGGCATTTGGTGTTATCCACTTTGCACACCAACGACGCTAAATCCGCTATTTCTCGTTTGCAACAATTGGGCATTCAATCCCACGAAATTGAAAATAGTTTATTACTGGTGATCGCACAGCGTTTGGTGCGTAAAACATGTACTCAATGTGGCGGAAAATTTACCGCGCAACCTTGTCATTGCTATCAAGGTTATGCAGGGCGAATTGGGGTTTATCAATTCTTGCACCCCGTAAAATCGAATCCTGAACACCACGATGTGAAAAATATTCATTATCAACTGGATTTTTTAACCTTACGCGAAAGTGCCATGGAAAAGGTGGAACGGAGAATCACAGATGAAGCAGAAGTGAACCGTGTGTTAGGAGTGGCTAGTGGATAAATTAAAACTGTTTAATTGGCAGGGCATTAATCGCTTTCAGCAAAAACAGCGCGGCTCGATCATTGCCTTAAATCCCCAAGCAGCACAACAAATGCTGCTGGCAAGAGGGCTGCAACGCATTAAATTACAACGGAATTGGCAATTGCCACGGCGTCCTAAAGAGACGGAATTATGTGATTTACTTGTACAACTTGCTACTTTGTTGCAATCGGCGGTGCCACTAAAAAACAGCTTACAAATTCTGCAACAAAATTGTGTGAATATCGCCTTATATGCTTGGCTATCAAGGTTGTTAGTGGATTTGGAAACAGGATTAAGTTTTTCCCAAGCTATCCAAAAACAGCAAATGCATTCCCAAGTGGCATATTTAACCGCGCAAGAATTACAACTTATTCGCGTGGGGGAAATGACAGGCAATCTTGCACAAGTTTGTCAACAAATTGCCTCTTATCGTCAGCAAGCGCTGGCGCTACAACGCAAAGTCCAAAAAATATTGCTCTATCCAGCTATCGTATTAAGCGTTTCATTGATTTTAACTTGGCTCTTATTGTTATTTGTGGTGCCACAATTTGCGGCGATGTATGGAAACAACGAACTGCCTACATTTACTGCGGTTTTACTTACCTTATCAACGGCGCTACAACAATATTGGTTGCATATGTTGTCATTGTTTGCCTTGTTTGGTTGGTTGTTACGTTCGCGTTTAAAAAATTCAGCTGTGTGGCGTGCTAAAAAAATCGTATTTATGCAGAAAATTCCGCTGTTGCGAGGGATTATTCAACTCAACCGTTTAATTAGTTTTTGTCGAAATTTACAGCTTATGTTGCAAGCAGGCATTCCGCTAAATCAGGGGTTAAATTCATTTTTACCACAGCAGCTCAGTTGGCAAAAACAACACATAGAAAGCGCCGATGTTGTGTTGACTACAGAAGTGCGCCGTATCTTAAATTGCCTAGGGCAAGGTTATCCTTTGTATCAATCTGTGAGCGAACCGTTTTTTCCTGAACAAGCACAACAAATGCTCGAAGTGGGGGAGAAAAGCGGCAAACTTGGATTGATGTTGCAACATATCGCCGATAATTATCAGCAGCGTTTGGATCATCAAGTGGATTTGCTCTCACAAATGTTAGAACCGATTTTGATGCTGATTATTGGTAGTCTCATTGGGTTAATTATGTTGGGGATGTATTTACCGATATTTAATATGGGATCCTTAATACAATGATGTGGATAATTGCAGCCCTCATAGGCGCCACCGCTGGCGCCAGCGTGCATGGTTACATTAGGCATTTTTCGCAGCGCCTAGAACAGGATATTTGGCAAGCATATCAGTGTATTTTTGCTTGCGATTACCCCATGCCGAATAGCCAATTAAAACCCATTCAATGCTTGCCGCGCTGGTGCTATCTTATGGTTTTTATGGCGATTGCGTTGATTTGTTATGCGTTGAGTGCCACCCAATGGCAAGCGCTAATTTCTTTTAGTTATCTCCTTTTAGTATTTTGTATCGCGAGAATTGATATGGCTTACCAACTGATTTCCAGCACGTTATGCCAAATGTTGTTTGTGCTGGGACTTGGCGCGGCATATGTAGGCGCCACCGATATCACCCTTGGGCAAAGTATGCAAAGTAGCCTGCTAGGTTTGGCGAGTTTTTATGGCATTTATGTGTTGGCGAAGCTGTATTACGGTAAAGAAGCTTTTGGGCGAGGGGATTATTGGCTGATCTTTGGTTTAGCCAGTTTTATGCACTGGCAACAGCTTCCATTGTTTGTGTTTATGGCTTGTGTGTATGCGTTGCTGTATGTGTTATATGCAAAATGGCAGGGCGCTGTTATTCAACAAATTCCCTTTGCACCTTTTCTTATCGCTGGCGCCAGCAGCTTATTATTGCTTAATCATTTCTTGCCCAGTATGATCCTGCAAAATGGGTAGAATAGGATCAAATATGAGTTACATCGTAGGATTAACCGGCGGTATTGGCAGTGGCAAAAGTATGGTGGCGGAGTTATTCGCCAAATTAAATGTACCTATTATTGATGCGGATGTGGTGGCGCGTGAGGTCGTTGCCAAAGGATCGCCGTTATTACACCAAATTGCCGAACATTTCGGCGCGCAAATTTTGCTACCCTCAGGGGAATTAGACCGTGCGCAATTGCGTCAAATAGTGTTCCAAGATCCAAAACAAAAAGAATGGCTTAATCATTTATTACACCCTGCCATTCGCGTAGAAATGCTACGCCAATTAGAGGCGCAAACCTTCCCCTATGTGATTTGGGTAGTACCCTTGCTCATTGAGAATAATCTGACGGAATTTTGCCAGCGTGTTTTGGTGGTGGATGTTCCGCCGGAAACTCAATTACAACGCGCCAGCTTGCGAGATAATGCGGATATTGTGCAAATTAAACAGATTATGGCGGCACAAGTGAGCCGAGAAACAAGGCTATCTATGGCGGATGACGTAATTGATAATCGTCTTCCTTTACATCAAGCCTTGCCTTCACTGCAACAAAAAGTGCTAGAATTACATCAATTATATTTATCTTTGGCGAAAAATTATGAGTGAATCCTTTGAAGTCCCTTGCCCAATCTGCAAAAAAGCCGTGATTTGGTCGGCGCAAAGCCCTTACCGACCTTTTTGTAGTAAACGCTGTCAATTAATCGATCTTGGTGAATGGGCAGCAGAAGAAAAATCCATTCCTTGCGAAACCGCGGATTTTGCCATGAATGAACAAAATGAAGATTGGCGAATGTAATTTTTTCATTAATTTTGTTAAAAATGCCATTAAAGTGCAGTTGAGATTACGCAATTATCTTGCTAGAATTTTCCGCACTTTTTTGTGTGTAATGCATAAAAAGTAAGTTCGGTTGAAGGTAGCTGGAGAGTAGAGAATCGACTCTACACCGACGAGGTAAAATCTTTCAGGTGCGAATAATTTCGCGAGGACTGTTACTGGACGAACCCTTGGAGAGAGCTGTGTAAGTGCAGCCGCCGAAGGCGCAAAAGAGCGGTGAGTTTTTGCCGTTTTTCAAACGCTCAGGCAAAAGGACAGGGGCAGAAGACAATGGGGTTTGATGTACACGCATTTTTTGCGTGCTTTTCTATTTATATCTTCCGCAAAATGCTTTTCGCCTCCTTGTAATGGTTATTTTTTACGAGGAATTTTCAATGAATTTAGAATCAGTTTTATCTGCCATTAATGGCTTTATTTGGGGCCCACCACTCTTAATCCTGTTATCAGGCACAGGACTTTATCTCACCTTTCGTTTAGGCTTTATTCAATTTATCCAATTGCCGCGTGCGCTATCCTATTTATTTAAAACAGAGCAAGGCACGGGTAAAAAAGGCGATGTGTCCGCTTTCGCTGCACTGTGCACCGCCTTAGCCGCGACCATTGGCACGGGGAATATTGTGGGTGTCGCTACCGCCATTCAAGCAGGCGGACCGGGGGCGGTTTTTTGGATGTGGTTGGTTGCATTAGTGGGGATGGCAACCAAATATGCAGAGTGTTTATTGGCGGTGAAATATCGCGTCAAAGATAAGCACGGTTTTATGGCAGGCGGACCGATGTATTATATTGAACGAGGCTTAGGTATTAAGTGGCTAGCAAAACTGTTTGCAATTTTTGGCGTGCTGGTGGCATTTTTTGGCATTGGCACTTTTCCACAGGTCAATGCGATTACGCACGCAATGCAGGATACCTTTAGCATTCCCATTCCCTTAACTGCTTCAATTATTACCGCACTTGTGGCGATGATTATTTTAGGCGGAGTAAAACGCATTGCCATTGTTTCTTCTTATATTGTGCCTTTTATGGCGGTACTTTATGTATTGACCTCTTTGGTGATTTTATTGCTCAACTGGCAAGCCGTACCACAAGCGATTGCCTTAATTGTGCATAGTGCTTTTGATCCAAGTGCGGCTTTGGGCGGAGCCTTAGGCTTTACTGTGATGAAAGCCATTCAGTCGGGTGTAGCACGAGGTATTTTTTCTAATGAGTCAGGCTTAGGTAGTGCACCTATCGCTGCTGCGGCAGCAAAAACCAATGAACCAGCACGACAAGGCTTAATTTCAATGACAGGAACGTTTTTAGATACCATTATTGTTTGCTCAATGACTGGGATTGTGTTGGTGATCACGGGAGCTTGGCAATCAACGGATATGGCAGGGGCTGCATTAACCAATTACGCCTATTCACAAGGTTTGGGCATTGGGATCGGCGGCACCATTGTAACCGTTGGCTTGCTCTTTTTTGCTTTCACCACAATTTTAGGTTGGTGCTATTATGGTGAACGCTGTTTTGTCTATCTTGCAGGTACAAGAGCGATTAATATCTATCGTTTTGTGTTTATCGTCCTTGTTGGTTGCGGTGCCTTTATTCAGTTGGATCTGATTTGGATTTTAGCCGATATTGTTAACGGCTTAATGGCATTTCCAAATTTAATTGCATTGATCGGTTTACGCCATATTGTGGTGGAAGAAACCAAAGCTTATTTAGCGAAGTTGAAGTAAGTAAAGTGAAATGAATTAAAAGAAAAAGTACGTTAAATTAGCATTTAACGTACTTTTAATGTTTTCATAAAATATTATTTGTTCTTCAATAATTCATTCATTTCTAATAATAATTTATTTTCTCTTTTTAAATTTTCAATAATTTCATCTTTATGCGAAATAATTAAATGTAATTTTTCTAATTCTTTTTCAATGTCATTTGTGCCTAAAGAAATAATAGAGTGATTTAATGAATTTTCTGAATTATTAAAAACAGATTTATCTAAATTAACAATTTTTTCTTCTTCCCCATATGCCAAGAGTTCACAAATATCCATATTGAAAATTTCTGAAATCTGCTCCAAACGTGGTAAATTGGATCTGGTTTCTCCCCGTTCAATTTTTGCATAGCCTTTGGTTGACATACTCAATTTATTTGCCATTTCTTCTTGCGATAAATGATGTGTTTCTCTTAATAAACGCAGTTTTTCATTGACTTTCATAATGCACCACAATTTAGGGAAGTTGAACGGAATTTTTTCGGGTTGTAAGGGATAGATTTTGTGGATTGTAACATTTTTTGCGGAAAAATATACTTTTTCGCTAATATTTCTTGCAAATTAAGGAGATTGTTATGAGCAATGCTAATTCAGATCAATTATTAGATAGTTTATTAGATAAGTTACCAGAAGAAATTCGTGCTCCATTAAAATCAAAGTTGGACAGTGCAATCAATTATGTGCCCAAAATTGGGGTGATGGGAAAATCTGGGGCAGGAAAGTCTTCTCTTATTAACGCTATTTTAGGGAAACCAGTATGTGAAACAGGTAGCGTGGGCGGTTGTACACGAGCTTTTCAGGAAGAACATTTACACATTGGTCGGCATCAAATTACTTTTATGGATTTGCCCGGTATTGCTGAAAATGAGAACAGACACCAAGAGTATTCAAAACTTTATGCCGAAAAAGTGCAAGATTTAGATCTTATTTTATGGGTTATTAAAGTAGATGATCGAGCGAATAAAAATGATGAAGAATTTTATAACGACTTGATTAAAGTTTACAAAAAAGATCGTATTTTATTTGTACTTAGTCAATGTGATAAAGCGGAACCAACGCGTGATTGGAACTACGAAAAGTATTGTCCTTCTAATAAACAACTTAACGTTATTAAAGACAATCAAAATCGGTTAGCAAATGATTTTAATGTGCCTCTAAATACTGTAATCCCAGTCGCTTGTGAGTTCTATGATGGAAAATTTGATCGCTATAATGTGGATTTGCTTGTTCAAGTTTGTGTGCTAAGTTTGCCGAAAGAAGCGAAAAGCAGTTTCTATGCAAGTGTGGATAAGCAGAATATTAGTTTCGAAACGAAAAAAGAAGCACAGAAAGGTTTTATTGATTATGTATCAGAAGCATTAGATGTTGTTATTGATTATTCTTCTATTCCACATCATTTAAAAAGTATTGCAAGAAAGGTGAAAGATGTGGTTGTAGATGGATTTAAGGCTGTGTGGAATCGTTGGTTTGGATAGGAGCTATATATGATCGATTTATTAGATTCCATTCAGGATCAAGAATTAAAACAATATCTATCGGAAGTCGCTCGTGCCAATAACAAAATAAGAGGTGATGGCACTGCCTTAACCATAGGAGTGATGGGGAAGTCGGGAGCAGGGAAATCCAGCCTTATTAACACATTATGCCAATCCAACTTATGCAAAAGTGGGGCTGCTAGTGGTTGTACTCGTGCTGTTCAGTTAATTCCTACTAAAATTGCGGAAATGAATGCGTGCTTAATTGATTTTCCGGGGATCGCAGAAAATGGCGAGTGGGATAAAAGTTATGTAGATTTATATCATTCTTATTTAGACCAATTAGATGTGATTCTTTGGGTTATTAAAATTGATGATAGAGCGGTCTTGGAAGATGAGAATTTCTTTAATACTTATTTATCAAATACAGAAATTAAAGATAAATGTATTTTTATTTTAAGCCAAGCTGATAAAGCGGCTCCTAGTCGGGAATGGGATAGAGTAGCGTATCAACCTTCTGAAAAGCAAAAAGAAAATATTAATCGTAATAAATATCGAATTTTCAGCAATTTTGATATTGAAGGGGTTAATGTAGTTGCGATTTCAACAGATTATCATAATGGCTCTTTCAAAAATTATAATTTTGAGGATATTTTTGATTTAATTTTATTTCGATTAAATAAGGATTCAAAAATAGCAGAGGAAATATCTTTAGAGGCAACCTTTGGCTGTATTAAAAGAGAATATCGAAAAACAAGAGAGTGGACTTTATCTGCTTTTCAATTTCAACAAGAAGATGTGGCTGAACTATTAAATGAATTGGGTGATCTGGAAAGTGAATTAAGGGATATGTTGGAATAAGAGGAAAACGAGAAAGAGGAATCTGGTGCTTCTTTCTCTCCATTTTTTCCCTTTGCATTTAAAGAAAATGAGTTAAAAGCAAAAGAAGATACAAAAGCATATATAGAAGAACATAGTATCAGATCTCTTTTTGACTTCTTGTGGGGAGATAATCCTAAGAAAAAATAATAACAATAAGCCTAAAATATGATAAATTGCTTGTTATATCCTAAGTCGTTTTAAATTAACAAGAACATTAATTTATAAATTAATGTTCTTTTTTTATATTTAGACTATTTGATTTTTGTGAGGAAAAGAATTGAAACTTGCATAATTCTTTTGTAAAAAAATAGCACCTCAATTAATAAGACTGTTTAGCCTAATTTTTGAGGTGCTATGATAACGTTATTCGATTTTTACAATCCAAATACAGCGAAACAAACTAATAAGCTGTATAAGGTGGAAAGTCCGTAGAAAATCCAACCGCTAGCAGGAATGTGGAGTTTGAAATCGTGCATTCCGTGATGAATTCGGTGCATTGCTCCCCACATTGGGAAAATTAATAATACTAAGATTGCTAATTTTCCAATAATAGTTTGAGAGAATGCGATTAAATTATCTGCGGAAACCAAGCCGAATGGCAATAAAAATCCAAGTAGTAAAACTAACACAGGGAAAAACATTGCACTGACGGTGGTGCCTGCACCGAATAAGAGCCATACAACAGGTTCGTTAGAACGTTTTGGTAATTCTTTCATCTTTTCCCTCCTTAGATATACATCAATACAAGAATTAATACGCTGGCAACGGCGGTTGCTGCCCATAATCCAAGCGTGATGATATTTGGATTAATGCGTTCATTTTTTACAATGATATTTAATACTTTTGGTGTCATAAAATAGTAGGTTACTGTATTTAATAACATTGCTGCGAGGGTGATGATGTTTAAAATCACCACGATTGGGTTTTGTAGGAATGGGATAAAGTCTGCTTTGAAACTGCCATTACCTAAACAAACCACACCGTAGAATAAGATTAAACAAAACCATAATGTTGGAAGTGCGGTTGCTTCTCGTGCAATATAAAGTTTGTAAAAATCTAACTTTTTCCACCACGTTGGTTTAACTTCACGCACATATTTTTTGCGTTTGCTGGTTGTTGCTGTCATTTTACACTCCTTACTTTTGCGGTTTAAGCATTGCAATTACATAGTCTTTCGCGCTTTCTACTTTACCTTGGTTTACTGCAGAAGCAGGGTCAACGTGTTTTGGACACACTTCAGAACAATAACCAACAAAAGTACAGCTCCAAACACCATTTTTACCATTTAGAATTTTCATACGTTGATCTTTACCATGATCACGATTATCTAAATTGTAGCGATGAGCAAGGGTTAAGGCAGCTGGACCAACGAATTCTGGATTTAAACCAAATTGTGGACAAGCGGCATAACATAAACCACAGTTGATGCACATTGAGAAAGTGCGATATTTCTCTAATTGTGCTGGGGTTTGTTTAGTACGGCTTTTCGCAAGCTCAGATGAAGGATGTGGTTTGCCGTCTAATTCAGGTGCTTTGTTACCGATAATATAAGGTTTAATCGCTTCTAGACTTTCAATGAAATGACTTAAGTCAACCACTAAGTCACGTTCAATTGGGAAGTTGGCAAGTGGTTCAATACGCATATGACCACTGTAATCACGCAAGAAAGTTTTACAAGCAAGTTTTGGCTTGCCGTTCACCATCATTCCACAAGAACCACAAATCGCCATACGACAAGACCAGCGGTAAGACAGCTCGGGTTCAAGTTTATCTTTAATATAACCTAAAGCATCAAGTAATGAAGTTTGGTTATCATAAGGAACTTGATAAGTACGTAAGTACGGCTCTTTATCTACTTCTGGATTGTAACGTAGCACTTCTACATTCATTACAGATTCATTAACCATTTGCATTCTCCTTCCCTTTTGCTTCTTGCGCTTCTGCTTCAGCACCGTAAACACGTTTAGCTGGTTGAGATTTAGTGATCTTTACATCGCTGTATTCAATGCGAGGTGCGCCTTCACCATTGTAGAATGCAAGGGTATGTTTTAAGTAATTCACATCATCACGTTCAACGTAGTCTAAACGTTGGTGAGCACCACGAGATTCTTTACGTTCAATTGCTGAGTTCGCAATAGATTGTGCCACATCAAGGATATAGCCTAATTCAACGGTATATAACACATTGGTGTTAAATACGCTGGAGCGGTCTGCAATGCGAATACGTTTATGGCGTTCTTTTAATTCCGCAATTTTATCCACGGTTTTTTGCATGCTTTCTTGAGTACGGTAAATACCGCAACCCTCTTCCATTGAGTCGCCCATTTCATCACGAATTTGCGACCAAGACTCTGTTCCCTCTTGGTTGTAGAGATCTTCTAAGCGTTGAACAACATCTCTTGCTTGAGCATCTACTGCGCTTTGATTTACCGCAGGTGCTTCAACGGCACGTTGTGCGGCGTATTCACCAGCCACTCGTCCTAATACCACTAATTCAGCCAAAGAGTTTGAACCTAAACGGTTAGCACCGTGTAAACCTGAGGAAGCACACTCACCCACAGCAAATAAGCCTTTAATACGAGTTTCACTATTGAAATCAACTTCGATGCCGCCCATGGTGTAATGCACTACTGGACGTACTGGAATTGGGGATTTAGCAGGATCAACACCTTCATAGGCTTGAGCTAACTCACAGATAAACGGTAAACGTTCATGTAAGTATTTTTCACCTAAATGACGTAAGTCAAGATGAACAACATCAACACCTTTGGCGGTTTTTAAAGTGTTGCCTTTTTGTAATTCTTGCCAGAATGCTTGAGAAACTTTATCCCGTGGACCAAGTTCCATATATTTATTTTCTGGTTTGCCAATTGGTGTTTCAGGGCCTAGACCATAGTCTTGTAAGTAACGGTAGCCATTTTTATTCACTAAGATACCGCCTTCACCACGACAACCTTCGGTCATCAAAATCCCAGTATTCGGCAAGCCTGTTGGGTGATATTGCACAAATTCCATATCACGCAATGGCACGCCGTGGCGATATGCCATTGATAAGCCGTCGCCAGTTACAATGCCACCGTTGGTGTTGAAGCGGAATGCACGACAGCCGCCGCCAGTAGCGATCACCACGGCGTTAGCGTTAATTTGTACTAAGGTACCTTCCATCATATTCATTGCGACCATACCACGAGCGTGACCATCATCAACAAGAATATCTAAAACAAAGTGTTCATCAAAACGTACAATTTGTGGGTATTGAATGGAAGTTTGGAATAGAGTGTGCAATAAATGGAAACCTGTTTTATCCGCAGCAAACCAAGTACGCTCAATTTTCATACCACCGAAACGGCGAACATTCACATCGCCATCTTGTTTACGGCTCCAAGGGCAACCCCAACGTTCAAGTTGAGACATTTCCACAGGGGAGTGTTGTACGAAATATTCGACAACATCTTGTTCACATAACCAGTCACCACCTGCAACAGTATCGTGGAAGTGTTTATCATAAGAATCTTCTTCTTTGATAACCGCTGCTGCACCACCTTCTGCTGCCACAGTATGGCTACGCATAGGATATACTTTTGAAACTAATGCAATTTTTAAGTTAGGATTTGCTTCCGCTGCTGCAATAGCTGCACGCAAACCACCGCCACCAGCACCTACAATTGCAATATCGACATTAACAGTTTGCACGATATTCCTCCGAATAGATAAAGTAAAAAATAAACAATAAGATTTTAGGGCGAAGTCATTTTGCCATTTTTTTTACAAATTCATAACTTTTTTTACAGCAAAAGATCAGTTTCGTGATCTACCTCAAAAAAGTTAAAAGCCTTGTTAAAGCTAATGAAAACCTTTATCAATTAGCCCCTGTTTTATAGCTTTCTGCACTTGATGAAATGTAAAATTTATAGGCAAATTTTATTTGATAAAAAGAATTGTTGGTCTTCGTTAGTTTAGGGCGAAAGTAATTTATTAGATAAATTGAAATCTCTAAGTATGTTCGTTAGAATGGCTCACTTTTTATTTTTAGAATATCACTTCAATTATGCAAGAAATAGTTTGGAAACCTTCGGCAAATATCCAAAATTTACTGAAGCGAGCAAAAATTATTAACAAAATTCGTCGCTTTTTTACTGAACGTGGGCTACTTGAGGTGGAAACACCTGTTTTAAGTGAATTTGGTGTAACAGATGTTCATTTATCTACCTTCAATACGCAATTCATTTCTCCTTTCGCAGAACAATCTAAAACCCTGTGGCTTTCTACTAGTCCTGAATATCATATGAAGCGTTTGTTGGCTGCAGGCAGCGGTCCGATTTTCCAAATTTGTCGAGTGTTTCGTAATGAGGAATCAGGGCAACGACATAATCCTGAATTTACTATGTTGGAATGGTATCGACCGCACTTTGATATGTATCGTTTAATCAATGAAGTGGACGATTTATTGCAACAGATTTTAGATTGTAAACCTACTGAGAGTTTAAGCTATCAATTTGCGTTTCAAGAGTACGTCGGGCTTGATCCTTTATCGGCGGAAAGATCAGAATTAATTGCTAAAGCCAAGCAACATAATTTATTAGGGGCAGAAAATGAAAGCCGAGATACTTTGCTACAATTTTTATTTAGTAGCCTAGTTGAGCCAAAAATTGGACAGGAAAATCCTGTGGCAGTTTACCATTTCCCAGCCACTCAAGCTGCATTAGCTCAAGTAAGTTCAGAGGATCACCGTGTTGCGGAGCGTTTTGAGTTTTATTACAAAGGTTTAGAGCTTGCCAACGGTTTTCACGAGTTGACCGATGCGAATGAGCAACAACACCGTTTTGAGCAAGATAATCGTCTGCGTGAAAAAATGGGGCTACCAGCACAGGAGATTGATATTCGTTTGCTTGAGGCGTTGCGAGCAGGCGTTCCGAATTGTTCTGGCGTCGCATTAGGCATCGATCGTTTATTGATGATTGCTTTAGAGGCTGAAAAAATTGCTGATGTAATGGCGTTTTCAGTGGATATTGCTTAGTGCAATGGAAAGTGCGGTCAGTTTTCCCCTATTTTGCGATAACTTATGAGGAGGTAATATGCCAAATAGTTTAAATTCATCTTGTATTATTATTGCCATTGCTGGGGCTTCAGCATCGGGCAAAAGTTTAATCGCCTCCACTGTGCATCGAGAACTTTGCGATGAGTTAGGCTGTGAGGAAATAGGGATTATTTCGGAAGACAGTTATTATAAAGATCAATCTCATTTGGCGATGGAAGAGCGAGTGAAGACCAATTACGATCACCCAAACTCAATGGATCGAGAGCTGTTAATTGAGCATTTGAAAACCTTGAAGTTAGACAAAGCCGTTGAAATTCCAGATTATAGCTATGTAGAACACACAAGAACCAATAAAGTGCGGTATTTTGAACCCAAAAAAGTGATTATTTTGGAGGGTATTTTATTGCTTACTGATGAACGTTTACGCCAAGAAGTGAATGTGTCTGTTTTTGTGGACGCCCCTTTAGATATTTGTTTTATCCGCCGTTTACAACGTGATATGAAAGAACGGGCACGCACCTTGGAATCTGTTGTGGAACAATATCGCAAAACGGTACGTCCAATGTATTTACAATTTATCGAACCTTCTAAGCAGTATGCGGATATTATTATTCCGAGAGGTGGGAAAAATCGTATTGCAATCAATATGTTAAAAGCTCAAATTCGTCAATTATTAGGCAGACGTTAAGGAATAAAAAATGAGATTATGTGATACTGATATTGAGCGTTATTTAGATGAAGGCATTATTGCTTTAACGCCACGACCAAGTAACGAGAAAATCAATGGCGCGACCATTGATGTTCGCCTTGGTAATTCTTTCCGTGTATTTCGTGAACATTCCGCACCTTTTATTGATTTAAGTGGTCCAAAAGAAGAAGTTTCTGCACAGCTTGAGTCGGTGATGAGCGAGGAAATTCTGATTGCAGAAAATGAAGCCTTCTTTTTACACCCAGGAGAACTTGCTTTAGCGGCGACGCTTGAATCTGTGAAATTACCTGCCAATATTATCGGTTGGTTAGACGGTCGATCTTCCTTAGCTCGTTTAGGTTTAATGGTACATGTTACCGCTCATCGCATTGATCCGGGTTGGGAAGGTAAAATTGTGTTGGAATTTTTCAACTCAGGCAAATTACCTTTAGCTTTACGTCCAAATATGGTTATTGGCGCATTGAGTTTTGAAGTCTTAAGTGGCACGGCAGCACGTCCATATAATAGCCGTAAAAACGCTAAATATAAAAATCAGCAAAGTGCCGTGGCAAGCCGTATTAACGAGGATAAATAAAATGAAAAAGATCGCTATTAGATTAAGCCTATTTTTATTAGCGATCTTTATCGCTACTTTCATTGCACTTCACTTTATCAAGTCGGAACTGACGAAGGTGCTACATCAACAGCAAATTCAATTTGAACAGTTGCAACTCAGTTTGTTACCGAAATTGTCCGCCAACTTATTTCAAGTTCATTGGCAAAATCCAAAAACAAAAATTGAAGCTAAAGAAGTCAGCTTACATTTAGATTTTCAATCTTTGTTTAATCTACAAAATAGTTTTAAACAACTTTCCTTTGAACAAGCCAAAATATGGAAAATCGGTCAAGCAGAGCCTGAATTCAACAATATTAATGGCGAGCTTAAAGGTTATATTGGGTTTGCTCAAAATGAAATCAATTTCAAAGATTTATGGCTAAATATTCGATTTGATAAAAAAGTGTTGTTGAATACACAAGAAATTAACTTGGCTGTTCAGCAAGGTAAGATATTTTCACCTAATTTAAACCAATACCAAGTTAATCTCAGGGAATTACAAATTAACGGCGAATCCTTTCTGCAGCTACAAAGCCAGATTCGGCTTGATCCCCTTCAGAAAATTACTAATGTGGTAACTGAGCTACATCAGCATAATTCACAAACCTCGCATTTAACATTGGATATTTTTGCTAAGGCTAATAAGCAACAAATTCATTTCAACGCAAAGAATTTGCTTATCCAGCAATGGTCGAAAATTTTTAATTTGCCCACTTTACTTAGCGGCGCTACGAACTCTCAAGGTCGCCTATTGGTTGAAGACAATAAAATATTGCAGGGCAATGCTAAGTTATCTGTTTTTCAAGGAGAATTGCAGGGACTGAATATTTTGCAGCTAATAGAAAAATACGTTCCCGCAAATTTAACCAACGAGATGCAAAACCGAGAAATTAACACTAAATTTGAACGTTTAGATACGGAATTTGCTTGGGATCTTGAACAATTGCATTTGCAAAAACTTTATTTCCAAAATTCGAAAATTATCGTGAATGGTTCAGGAAAGGTGAATTTAAGCCGGTTACAATGTGATGTGGCGTTAAACGTCGGCGTTAATAATCCTAATTATCAACATTTAGAGCTACCTCTTAAGCTTTGGGGAGATTGTTCCTCGCCTAAATACAAAGTGGAGTTTGACCGAAATTTTCGTCAGAGTTTAAAAGAGTTGCTTCGTTCAAAATTTAGATAAATTATGTTGCCAGTTGCTACCTTTCGTAGAGTTCAAATTGCTCGCGTTATTGTTTTAGCTTTCGCGGGCTTTATTTTTAATACCACCGAATTTATTCCTGTAGCCTTACTATCAGATATCGCTCAGAGTTTTGCTATATCCATTCCACAGGCAGGATTAATGATCACAGTGTACGCTTGGATTGTGTCCTTAATGTCTCTGCCGTTTATGTTGGCTGCCGCAAATTTAGAACGCCGTAGTTTACTGATAAAACTGCTTATTTTATTTATTGTTAGCCACATTATTTCTGTGATTGCGTGGGATTTTTGGGTATTACTATTAGGTCGAGCAGGTGTTGCTATCGCCCATTCAGTATTTTGGGCAATTACTGCTTCGTTAGCGGTGCGAGTCGCTCCCAAAGATAAAAAAGCACAGGCATTAGGTTTATTAGCTATCGGCAGCGCTTTGGCTATGGTATTGGGATTGCCATTGGGACGTTTAGTGGGACAACTGCTTGATTGGCGTAGCACTTTCGCGCTGATAACTTTGATTGCTTGTGTGATTTTGTTATTGCTATATAAATTATTACCGCATTTAGTCGCAAAAAATGCGGGATCATTGAAAAGCTTACCTGTTTTATGTAAGCGTCCTTTATTGGTGGGAAGTTATATTCTGACTATTTTATTCATCTCTTCTCATTTTACCGCCTACAGCTATGTAGAACCTTTCGCGTTAAGAATTTCTGCAATGAGTGAAAGTATGGCGACTCTTGTTTTATTGATGTTTGGGTTATCGGGTATTTTTGCCAGTTTGCTGTTCAACCGTTTTTATCGCCGACAACCCCAAATGTTTTTAATCCTTTCTGTTTTCTTATTGTTATCGGCGCTAGGCTTATTGCATATTTTAAGTAAGCAACAAGAATGGATACTACTCCTTGTTTTCTTGTGGGGGATTGGGATTTCAGGCATTAGTTTAAGTTTACAAATCCGTGTGTTACAGCTAGCGCCTGATGCGACGGATGTGGCAATGGCGATTTATTCTGGCATTTATAATATTGGCATTGGTGGTGGTGCGCTGTTAGGTAATATTGTGATGCAATCTTTTGGTTTGAGCTATATCGGTTATTCAGGCGCGCTCATTGGTATATTAGGCGTTGTGTTATTTGTATTTTTACAGCTGAATTACGCACAAAAAATGGAAGCAAAATAACTTCTTTAAGTTTCAGATTTTGTTGAAAAAAGCAAACTTAAATCCCAAAAATCCAACTTGGATCATAGTTTTGAAATTTTCTTTATTTTTTTACATAAAACGACTTGAAAACTGTTTTCATCGGGACTATGTTGTGAAACATGAGTTTTTCATTAAAAGGGCGAATTAAGCCCACTAACAAGAGAGGAAAATGCTATGACACTAAATATTACAAGCAAACAAATGGACATTACCCCAGCAATCCGTGCTCACATTGAAGAGCGATTGACAAAATTAGAAAAATGGCAAACTCAATTAATTAATCCTCATTTTATTCTTAGTAAGATTCCACAAGGATTTGCCGTTGATGCTTCAATTGGAACGCCTTATGGTAATTTGGTCGCTCGTGCAGAATCCGACGATATGTATAAAGCGATCAATGATGTTGAGGCAAAATTAGAGCGTCAACTAAATAAATTACAACATAAAGGTGAAGCGCGCAGAGCAGATGAACGTTTAAAAGATTCATTCTAATTAAATTATGATAATCAAAATACCGAGCGATGCTCGGTATTTTTTATGTTGAATTTAACCCCGCGGATGATATTTTTCGTGTAATAGCTTGAGGCGCTCTTTAGCGACGTGGGTGTAAATTTGAGTGGTGGAAAGATCGCTATGACCGAGCAACATTTGTACCACGCGTAAGTCCGCGCCGTGATTGACTAAATGAGTGGCGAACGCGTGGCGTAGAACGTGAGGGGAGAGGCTATCCCAATCAATATCTGCCAGCAGAGCATAATATTTAATGCGATGCCAAAAGGTTTGGCGGGTCATTTGTAGCGCTCGCTTACTTGGAAATACCACATCAGAACTTTGTCCATTCAACAAAAACGCGCGTCCATATAACATAAATTGTGTAACCCAGTGTGAAGCTTCTTCGCCCATAGGCACGATGCGTTCTTTATTGCCTTTACCAAGCACGCGCACAATGCCTTGATTTAAATTAATATTTTCTACGGTGAGCGACACCAATTCCGTTACGCGCAATCCTGTGGCATATAACAGTTCCATCATGGCTTTATCGCGTAATTCGAGGGGATCGGTAACATTGGGTGAATTGAGTAAGTTCGTTACTTGCTGTTCCGTCAAATATTTAGGCAAACGGCTAGGCAATTTGGGGGAACTTAATATGGCGCTTGGATCATCCTTGCGGTATTTTTCTCGATATAAATATTGGAAAAGTTTACGCATGGCGCTCAGCAAACGAGCGTTGCTAGTGGCTTTATAGCCTTTTTCCACTCTTTCGCCCAAAAAGGTTTGCAAATCAATGGCGTCTAAATCCAATAAAGTAAGATTGTGTTTTTCCAACCACTGACAAAGGGCGCTAAGGTCCAAACGATAAGATTGCACCGTGTTTTGCGAGAGGTTTTTCTCGATCCAAATTTCATTGAGAAATAATTCCACTAAGCTTAGGTCTTTCAAAATTTCACCTCGCAATTAATGACGTCTGAGTAAAAACGCATCTACTTTGCGTGGCGTAACAATCAGCGCGCACAAGGCAAATGCCGCCATAAGCAGAAAGGTTATGGCAGGTGAAATTAGATAAATCACCCCAGAAAGCGCCGTTAGCAAGGCAACTACTGCACAGCCTGAAATGCCGTTGTATAAACCTTGTAGCTTGGCAATATGAGATTGTGGCTGGGTAGTGAAATAACGAATGATCGCGTAGTGGCTCACGGCGTAGGTTAAACAGTGCAAGCATTGAGTGAGCGCGATGAATAACACATCATTGTCGAGAACGCTTAGCGCCAGCCAACGAATGACACAGCCTAGGGCGGAAAGATAGAACAGCGAACTGACTTTCCAAGTGCGAAATAATTTGCTGGAAAAGAAAAACAGCGCCATTTCTGCCACCACACTTAATCCCCACAATAAACTGGTAACTTGCACGGAAATGCCCGAACTGGTCCAATAAAGCACGCTATAAGTGTAGTAAGCAGCGTGTGAACCTTGAATCAGCGAAATCGCGATAAGTAGGCGCAGAGTAGTTTTGTTTTGTAATAATTTTTTGAAGGTAATTTTGTTTTCTGTTGAGCTTTCCGCATTTTCAGGCATTGGATTTGGCGTACTCATTAGCGTCACCGCATAAAATAAAAACAATCCACCGATGATCCAAATGATGTAGCTTTCGTCGGTGGCGCCAATGATATAGCCAAACACCACCACGCCCACAATAAAAGCAAAAGAGCCAATCAGACGCGCCTTACCATAATCTAAATTAATCTGCTGCTGCCAAATGCTGGCTAGAGTATCGCTCAAAGGCATCCCTGCGGCGTTGATTAAGGCGAACAATCCAATGGCGATAAACAACAACCAAAAATTTTCCGCCATAAACCCCATGCTCAAAATGATTAAGCAACTAAACCAACCTACATAGCGCAAGCCATAAATTAATTGTGCTGCTTGTTTAACCAACGCGGAAAAGAAAATGCCACCGAAAAAACGGAAAACATAGGAACTGGCGATGATCAAACCAATTAATTCTTCGCCATAGGCTTGGGATTTTAACCATACGGGGAAAAATGGCATAAACACGCCATAGGCACAAAAATAGCCAAAAAAGTTGAGGGAAAGCCATTGAAAGGCGCTAATTTTCATTAAAATAATTTCTCCATTTCTTGTGAACGCGCCACACACGCCTGCATAGCTTGCTGCACCGTCGATTGAAACTGTTGTTGCTCAAACACCGCTAAGGCAGCGGCGGTAGTACCGCCTTTTGAGGTCACATTTTCCCGTAACGTCGCTAATGAAATATCAGGATTTTCAATCACCATTTTGGCAGCCCCTAGCGCCGATTGTTGTACTAGCAAACGGGCGGTATCTGCATCTAATTTCATTTCCATTAAAGCTTGTTGCATCGCTTCCATAAATAAAAAGAAATAAGCAGGGCTGCTGCCTGAACCCGCGGTAATGGCGTGCATTTGACTTTCCTCATTTATCCAACAAATTGTTCCAAGACTGCGCATTAATTCCTGTGCAAAATTGCGATATTCCAAAGGCAGAGTATCGGCGCTAAATAAACCGGTCATTCCGGCGGAAACGAGCGCAGGCGTATTAGGCATAGTGCGCACGATATAGCGTGCCGAAGGTAATAATTGGCTTAAACGAGCAGTGGAAATACCCGCAGCGACAGAAATGACTAATTTCTGATTGAAATCTAATTGGCTTAATTGTTCACATACTAACGGAATAATTTGTGGTTTTACCGCAAGGATAATGACTTCTGCTTTTTCTACCGCTTGCTGATTATTGGGAATTGAACTTTCTACTAGATTAATCTGCTGTGCAGAAAATTTTGCTAATTTTTCTGGGTGAGGCGTACATACTTGAATTAGTTGCGCTGGATAGTGGTTTTTCAGTAGGCCAGAAATAATAGCTTGTGCCATATTACCGCCGCCGATAAAACAAATAGATTGTTCTTGCATATTTTTATCTCAAAGTCAGTTAGAATGCGCGATATTCTACACATAACAACAGAAGAAATAAGGAAAAAATGATGCTTTGGTTTAAAAATGTATTAATTTATCGTTTAACTAAGAAGTTTGACTGGTCTGCGGAATATTTACAACCGCAATTGCAACAATGTGAATTTCATCCTTGCCAGCAATCGGATTTACGCAAATTCGGTTGGACTAATCCGCTGCGCGATTCGGAACAACTACATTTTTCTGCATCAAATCAAATCTTACTTGTCGCCCAAAAAGAAGAAAAAATTTTGCCTGCTCAAGTAATCAAAAAGGAACTGGAAGAACGTATTCGTCAACTAGAAGAAAAAGAAAATCGCAAGTTAAAGAAAATTGAAAAGCAAAGTTTAAAAGATGATGTCATCGCCACGCTATTGCCGCGCGCGTTCAGTAAAACGCAACAAACCGCCCTATGGATCGATGTGGAAAATCAGCTGGTTTACGTTGATGCCGCCTCCAGCAAACGGGCAGAAGATGTGCTAGCGTTGTTACGCAAATCCTTAGGTTCCCTGCCTGTTGTGCCTTTAAGATTTGCCAACGAACCTGCTTTAGTTATGACCGATTGGATAAGCAATAATAGCGCGCCACAATGGCTGAATGTGTTAGAAGAAGCGGAATTGGTGAGCAGTGACGAAGCGGTGATTCGTTGTAAAAAACAAAATCTTGAAAATGCGGAAATTCAATCTTTGTTGCAATCAGGCAAAGTGGTGACGAAGTTAAGTTTAGAATGGGAAGACAACCTCAGCTTCTTGCTCAATGAAGATTGTGCCTTAAAACGCCTGAAATTTGCCGATTGTATCCGTGAAAAAAATGACGATATTTTGAAAGAAGATTACGCCCAACGTTTTGATGCAGATTTCTTATTGATGACAGATGTGCTAGCTCGCTTAACCAATCATTTATTGGATGATTTTGGTGGTGAAAAAGTCAGTCAATAAACTCTAGCGCACATATCTTGTGAGGGAACTATGTCAGTTATTTTAGGATTTCATCATATTGCGATTATTGCTTCGGATTATGCAAAGTCGAAGTGGTTTTACACTCAAATTTTGGGCGCTAAAATTATTCAAGAAACTTATCGCCAAGAAAGAAAAAGCTACAAATTGGATTTGGTTTTTGCTGATGGATCGCAGATAGAATTATTTAGTTTTCCCTCTCCACCACCCAGAGTGAATAATCCAGAAGCCTGTGGATTACGACACTTAGCCTTTAAAGTGGCAGATTTGTCTCAAGCCTTGCGTTTTTTGGAACAGCAAGGCATTGAGCATGAAGGCATTCGCATTGATGAAGTAACAGGTAAGCAATTTAGTTTTTTCAAAGATCCTGACGGTTTACCTCTAGAGTTTTATCAGAATTAGTATTTCTGAATAGAAAGGATTCCTATTCCATATTCTTTTTCGTTCTAAGTTAGAAAAACAGATTCTTTTGTGTGATCGCAGAATTATTTTATAAACGAAATCCTTTAAAGCAATATATGAGGATTTACTATGACAACGATTACACAGGCTATCGCATTTTTAAAACAACAAACATGGATTGATTTAAGCCATAAGGTTAATGACCAAATTCCTTATTTCCCTGCATTTAAGCCTATTGAGAGCAAAACTTTATTTACCGTGGAGCAAGACGGCTTCTTAGCGAATGAATACACCCTTGTTAGCCAATATGGTACCCATATCGATGCGCCAATTCATTTTGCATCAAATACTCGCTATTTAGATGAAATTCCTGTGAATGAATTTGTTTTACCCCTATTTGTCATTCATAAACAACAAGCGGTAGAAGCAAATAATGATTACACTTTATCTGTTCAAGATATTCTTGATTTTGAGGATAAATACGGTCGAATCCCTGAAGGAAGCTTTGTTGCTTTTGCCAGTGGTTGGTCTGCGCGTTGGCAGGATCATCAAGCATTTTATAATAAAGATGCTGCAGGACAATCTCATACACCCGGTTGGTCATTGGAAGCATTACAATTTTTACATGAACAGCGTAATGTCGCAGCTATTGGACACGAAACTTTAGACACCGATAGCGCTTTAGATTTTGTGAAAAATAATGATTTGGTTGGTGAACGTTATTGGTTATCGCAAAATAAATTCCAAGTGGAAGTGTTAAATAATTTAGATCAAATTCCGCCAACAGGTGCAGCGATTTTTATTGGTGTGCCGAACATTCAAAATGCCCCAGGTTTTAATGCAAGAGTTTTTGCTGTTGTAGAGGCTTAATTGATCTGCTATTTCCCCTCTCCCGCAAGCGAACGAGGGGAAAAATGAATGCTGTGGAGACACAGGCTTGTGTCCTTTGCTTGTTCTGCTATTTTCGGACGCCAGCGTGATCTGCACCCCACAGGTTGATGCACAACGAGTTGATATTCCCACGGTAGATTTTCATCCGTCTCTACACCAAAGATAGCACTCGTCTTTGATGAATGCTGTTATCTGATTAAGTATTAAAAGACATTTGTGTAAACACGAGTGCCATCGGATCTAGGCGTTTTTCATCTGCGGTAAAATCCGCTACAATAGCCAGTTTTTTGGCATTCCTTTCACTGCTTGATAAATAAGAGGTTTTTATGACAACGCCTGTAGTTGCCCTAGTTGGTCGTCCAAATGTAGGGAAATCCACATTATTCAACCGTTTAACGCGCACTCGAGATGCCTTGGTGGCAGATTTTCCTGGCTTAACTCGAGATCGTAAATATGGTCAAGCACATATTGCGGGCTATGATTTTATCGTGATCGATACCGGCGGTATTGACGGTACGGAAGAAGGGGTAGAAGAAAAAATGGCGGAGCAATCGTTACTTGCCATTGAAGAAGCAGACATCGTGTTGTTTTTGGTGGATGCTCGTGCTGGTTTAACCTCGGCGGATATTGGTATCGCAAATTATTTGCGTCAACGCCAACATAAAATCACAGTTGTTGTCGCTAATAAAACTGATGGCATTGATGCGGATTCTCATTGTGCGGAATTTTATCAACTCGGTTTAGGCGATATTGCCCAAATTGCAGCGTCGCAAGGGCGTGGCGTTTCTGCCTTAATGGAGCAAGTGTTAGCGCCTGTGGCGGCGGAAATGAATAGCGTGGAAGCGGACACAACGCAGGCACAAGAAGTTGATGCTGAGCAAGATGAATGGGAACAAGATTTCGATTTTGATAACGAGGAAGACACCGCTCTTTTAGACGATGCCTTAGCGGAAGAAGAGCTAGAACAAGATAAGAATATTAAAATCGCCATTGTTGGTCGTCCGAATGTAGGTAAATCTACTTTAACCAATCGTATTTTGGGTGAAGATCGCGTGGTGGTTTATGACTTACCGGGCACCACCAGAGACAGTATTTATATTCCTATGGAGCGTGATGGGCAGCACTACACCATTATTGATACTGCGGGTGTGCGGAAGCGTGGCAAAGTGCATTTAGCGGTGGAAAAATTCTCTGTTATCAAAACCTTACAAGCCATTCAAGATGCTAATGTGGTGTTGTTAACTATTGATGCACGAGAAGGCATCTCCGATCAAGATTTATCCTTACTTGGATTTATTTTAAATGCGGGACGTTCTTTAGTCATTGTGGTGAACAAATGGGACGGTTTGGATCAAGAGATTAAAGATCGTGTGAAATCCGAATTAGATCGCCGTTTAGATTTTATTGATTTTGCTCGTGTGCATTTTATTTCAGCCTTACATGGCAGTGGCGTGGGTAACTTATTTGAATCTATTCAAGAAGCTTATGCCTGTGCAACACAGCGAATGACAACTTCAATGTTAACGCGCATTTTGCAAATGGCCACAGATGAACATCAACCGCCAATGATTGGTGGCCGTCGTATTAAACTTAAATATGCGCATCCGGGTGGTTATAATCCGCCAATTATTGTGGTGCATGGTAACCAAATGGATAAATTGCCAGAAGCTTATAAACGTTATCTTTCTAACTATTATCGTCGCAGCTTAAAAATTATTGGTTCGCCGATTCGTTTATTGTTCCAAGAAGGTAGCAATCCATTTGCAGGCAAACGTAATAAACTCACGCCAAATCAGTTGCGTAAACGTAAGCGTTTGATGAAATTTATTAAGAAATCTAAACGTTAATTTAAAGGAAATGGTGCTTTTGTTAGCGCCATTTTTTGTACAGAAGGATTATTTATGGCTAATCGAAAAACCTTGTTGATTTTTCCTCTTATCACTCAATTGATTTTTTCCCTTTTCTTACCGTTTTTCTCAGAAATAAACTGGACTGGCTTGGGCTGGATTGCACTATTTGCAACATTGCCCGCCTTTTTGCTGGCGATAATTTGTGTGCGCTATCAATTTCATCAGCGCAATTTGGTGCAGTTAGCCGTTTTTTCAGGCGGATTAATGTTTTTCTATTGTTTAGTGCTATTGCCAGTTGTACTGGAAGGGGAAAGCCAACTGCCCTTGTGGGAAGAAAGCCTTGCTATGGTGTTTTATGCTTTAATGTTTAGTTTGCCTGCAATGCTTTACGCTATGGTGATTTTGCGTTTATTTTTGCCAAAACCCAAATCGTAATTATTGCACCACAAGCAAACGGAAACAGCCTTTATCCGCCAACATTAAATTGGACGTGCCGAAAATAAAAGGGTGAGAGTTGGTAGATGTGTTATCAAAATGAATTAAGATACTGACTTTATTTTCTATCCAAACGCTATCTTTCCACGCGATTTCACTTTCTGGAATTTTTTGATCATTAATACTTTCCACCACAAACCGAGCGCCTTGAATTCTAAAACCTAATGGCGCATTCGTCGTTAAAATCCAACGTTCAGTACTGCCTCGTTTTGCATTGAGGATTTGTTTCGGATTAAAATGCTTGTCATTGATCATCCCTGAGTTTGCATCAAAGTGGAGTTTGCGTTCTTGTAGAATTGGGTGCCGTAACGTCGCTACTGCATCATTGTTTAATACAGGCAAGCTATCATCGCTAAATACCGCGCTTAACCCTTGAGGACGAATTTCCAATATGGTGTTATCTAACAATGCATTTTCGGAGAAAAATGCGCTGATTTTTTTCAGAATATTTCGCGGTTCTCCCTCAATGAGCCGAATACTCTCTGAAGTTTGATTCAGGTTTAACAAGATTTCCGCTCGTTCACTTGGCCCGAGTTGTAACGTTTGGATTTTTTTCGCTTGTGGTAAAAATCCTTGATCCTGTGCAATTAAAAACATTGGCTGATCGTTATCAAGACGAAGATGATAATTTCGAGAAACTGAGGCGTTTAATAAGCGCAGTCTTAGCCAACCTCGTTGTACATTCAGATAAGGCGAGATTCGTCCATTCACACTAAGTTGATTGCCAAATAATGCAGACTGTTTATTTTGGAATAATTGCTCACCCTCTTTGTTTAAAGAAATATCTTGCAAGATAAGCGGAATATCATTTACACCATATTTTTTCGGCAGGCCATTTGTACTTTTTTCATCTTCTACGATCCAAAGCCCAGCCAAACCGCGATAGGTTTGATAAGCAGAATTAGCCAAAGAAACAGAGTGATACCAACAGGTGGAAGCGGATTGTGTAATTGGAATAATTGGCGACCAACTGTCGCCCTTATTTAATATCTTAGCGACACCGCCGAGCAATTCTCCAGAAGCTTGTAAGCCCTGAATGTTTAGAGCAACACTTTGCGAAAGATTGTTCAAATAGTTGAGTTTGGCAAAACTGCCTTTTTGAATGCGGATAGTTGGACCTAAATAGGCGCCATTAAATCCCCAAACCTCAGTATATTTCCCTGCTTCAAATTGATGGGCAACGGATTCCATTTTCAAAAAAATTGGACGACCTTTTCTCACTTCAATAAGTGGTGGAATAAATAAGGCTGGACGATTTGCAGAAAGGGCAACATTAGGAACGCTAGCAAAGGCGCTAGCGACGATACCACTTTTAAAAAATTGTCGGCGAGAAATGTTTTTTTTCATTATGTATTTTTTTCACTTGCTTGTTGGGCAATTTCCGCATCAAGTTCTGCAATGCGCGCTTTCATGATGTTATGACAATGCTGCGCGAGTTCTCGAACATTTTCTCGACTGTAAGAAGATGTATCAATAGGATCGAGCATTTCACAAATCACTTTTCCATTATTCCAACGGTTTAAATCAATATTGTTGAGAGAGGAGCAAACCACAGGAACAATAGGTACTCCAGCGGAAATTGCAGTGTGAAATGCACCTGTTTTAAAAGGCAACAAACCACGTCCACGACTGCGTGTTCCCTCAGGGAACATCCAAATAGATAAATTATTTTCGTTGATACGACGTGCCACTTCATTCATCGTACTATGCGCTTGGTTGCGATTTTCACGGTTAATAAAAATATTGCCCGTTGCCCAATAAACCAGTCCAAAAAAAGGAATCCAAATTAAGCTTTTCTTACCGACGCTAACGGTTCTTGGCATCACCATATAAGAAATTGTAACCATATCGTAGTTGTTTTGATGGTTACCAATGTAAACACAACGTCCAAATTTTTCTGCATTTTCAGGAAAACGATGTTCTACTTTTAAACCAAAAAGTGGGTGTAAACGACCAAACCAACGTGCCACAACGCCAACGTTACTTGGGTGTTTAAAATGCAAGAAGGCATAAATAGAACCGATAATACAAATGAGCAGACAGCAGATGATAACCACAAGGGCACGAAGGAGTTTTAACATAGAGTTTTCCAGTAAAAAAATTTCCCTAAGTATAGCGAAATCATAGCAATAAGTGTACAAACTCAAAGAAAAAATGTGCTACTCTAAGCCCTCATTTTTAACGCCAAAAACCTTAATTTAAGATGAAAAAAAACTACTTTATCGCCGATCTCCATCTCAGTGAAAGTCGCCCACATTTAACTCAGCTTTTTTGTGAAGTGATGGAAAATATCGCTCCAAATGGCGAGGCTTTATATATTTTGGGCGATCTTTTTGATTTTTGGATTGGTGATGATGAACGTTCGGCGTTAACTGAAAAGGTACAACAGCAGATCAAACAACTCACTGAGCGAGGCATTCCTTGCTATTTTCAACACGGCAACCGAGATTTCCTCATTGGCAAAAAGTTTGCTGATGCTTGCGGAATGACATTGTTACCCACTTATCATCTCATTGATTTATATGGCGAAAAAGTGTTGCTTTGTCATGGTGATACTTTGTGTATTGATGATGTAGCCTATCAAAATTACCGTAAAAAAGTGCATCAAAAATGGCGTCAATGGTTATTCTTAAGTTTGCCACTAAAACTACGACTAGCTATTGCAGAGCGAATTCGTTGTAAAAGTAAGGCAGATAAACAACAAAAGTCTGAGCAAATTATGGATGTGAATCCAAATTTTGTGCAGCAAATATTCCAACAGTTTTGCGTAACCAAAATGATTCATGGACACACACATCGTCAGAATATTCATCATTTACCTGAACATTGCACGCGCATTGTGCTGGGTGATTGGCGAGAACGTTATTCCGTGTTGGAAGTGAATGAAATGGGAGAGTGTCGTTTCTTAACCTAAAGATGCAACAGGCGAGAAAGATTTAACAACTAAAAAAGGGCATATTGCACTTTTTGTTTTATTTAGTTTTTGGCGGAAAGCTAGTTGCGTTTTTATTGGTTGTATATATTATGTTTATACATATTGCAACAAAGGAGAAATCAAATGCAACTGCAAATCAAAAAATGGGGAAATAGTTCGGCAGTACGTAAATGGTAATCATTGCTATCACGCTCCATAAAGTGCTAAAAGTGTAATTTTCCTCAAGGCTCACTCGTTGAGCCTTTTGCTTTTCTCCCATTCTAGGTTTTTATTCAGGCACATAACGATTTTCTGCTGTTTCTGGCTCTAAATCTAATTTCGCCATTAACAACTGGTCGCCGTCTTCCTCAGGGTTGCCTGTAACCAACAATTTATCGCCGTAGAAAATGGAATTAGCGCCGGCCATAAAACACATTGCCTGCATTTCTTCCGACATTCCTTGACGACCTGCGGATAAACGCACATAGCTTTTCGGCATAGTAATGCGCGCTACCGCAATAGTGCGCACAAATTCCGTCCAGTCTAATTCCGCCGCATCAGCTAAAGGCGTACCTTCCACTTTCACCAATTGGTTGATCGGTACTGACTCAGGTTGTGGATCAAGATTTGCCAGACTGGCAATTAATCCCGCACGTTCTTTACGTGTTTCATTCATACCGACGATACCTCCGCAGCAAACTTTTAAGCCCGCTTTGCGAACTTTGCCTAAAGTGTTAATACGATCATCAAATTGACGAGTACCAATCACGTTATGATAATGCTCAGGTGCGGTGTCCAAATTGTGATTGTAGTAATCTAATCCCGCTTCTTTTAGTTCTTCCGCCATACCTTCTTGTAACAATCCAAAGGTGCCGCAGGTTTCTAAACCAAGAGATTTCACTGCTTTAATAATTTCTGTGATTTTTGCCACATCTTTTGGTTTTGGACCACGCCACGCCGCGCCCATACAAAAACGACCAGCACCACGCTCTTTCGCAATTTTGGCTTTTGCAACAATTTCTTCCACATCAATAAGCTGTTGATTTTGTACTCCAGTGTGATAACGCGCAGACTGCGGACAATAACCACAATCCTCAGGGCAACCCCCCGTTTTAATGGACATCAAAGTAGAAAGTTGAATGGCTTTAGGATTGAAATTTTCCCGATGTACTTGTGCTGCGCGATAAACTAAATCAAGAAAAGGCGTTTCAAAAAGTGCCTCAACTTTACATACAGACCAATATTCCAAACTTGGGTGAGGCGTTAAGGTTTTAACTTCAAAAGCTGTTGCTGTTGTCATTTGTCTTTCCTTGTATTGCTATAAGATAAGTAATTAATCAGATCACGAAGATGAGCTGGATTATAAAGTATTTATATTTTCGCGACATTGATTTATATAAAAAATTTTTACTCATCGGATTTATTTTCGTGCTAAATTTTCGCCAATTCTCACTCATTGGAGCTTCTATGTTGTTACCTATTTCTCAATTTTCTGAACCGCTAAATCAGTTTGCGCAAATTCTCATCGCGCATTTTCCAGAACAAATTTCCCACAGCATTTTTACTACAATAGAAAAAGAACAAGAAAATTTAGATAGCAACATTGGCAAAATTGCTTATGCCGTTGCGATGTCTGATTTTTTTGCCGAAGTGCTAAAAAAATACCCACAGTTTTTACTTGCTTGTTGGCAACAAACGCCGAATTTTTCTGACTGTGATAACTATTTCAAGCGATTAAATAAACTGTTAGCGATGGTAGAAGAGGAAGCAGAATTACATCGCATCTTACGCCAGTTCCGCTATCAAGAAATGGCAAAACTCAGTTTCTGCCAAAGTTTAAATTTAGCTAGTGTTGAACAAATTTTTGTCCGCCTTTCCCAATTGGCAGAAAGTTTGATTATCGGCGCGAGAGACTGGTTGTATAAAAAAGCCTGCGAAGAAATGGGGACACCGCAAGACAGCAACGGTAAGCCAATGCAACTTTATATTTTGGGAATGGGCAAATTGGGTGGATTTGAACTGAATTTTTCCTCAGATATTGATTTGATCTTTACTTATCCCGCTAATGGTGAAACGCAAGGTGCGCGCAAACCAATTGAACATAGCAAATTTTTCACCCGCTTAGGACAACGTTTAATTCAGGCGCTAGATGAATTTACCGCCGATGGCTTTGTCTATCGCACGGATATGCGCCTGCGACCTTTTGGTGAAAATGGTGCTTTGGCACTGAGTTTTGATGCTATGGAGCAATATTACCAAGATCAAGGACGGGATTGGGAACGCTACGCTATGATCAAAGGGCGAGTATTAGGTATGCAACAGCAAGATCCTCACACCCAATATTTACAAAAAATGCTACGTCCTTTTGTGTATCGCCGCTACATTGATTTCAGCGTGATTCAAGCCTTGCGAGAAATGAAGGGAAAAATTGAACGTGAAGTGCGCCGCCGTGGTTTAGTGGATGACATCAAATTAGGTGCGGGCGGTATTCGTGAAATTGAATTTATCGTACAAGTGTTTCAACTAATTCGTGGCGGGCGTGAACTGAGTTTACAATCTCATCAACTACTTAAATTGTTACCCGCCTTAAGCCAGTTAGATTTAATCAGCGAAGAACAACAACAGCATTTACAACAAGCCTATTTGTTTTTACGTCGAACGGAAAACATCCTGCAAGCCATTAACGATCAACAAACTCAACAATTGCCAGAAAATGAATTAGATCGCCTTCGTCTAGTGCAAGCGACCCAGCGTTTTACCCAACAAAACTCACAGCAACAAATAGAATGGGTGAATTATCCAATTCAAGATTGGGCAAGTTTTTATGGGGTGCTACAACAACATCAACAAAATGTGAGAAACATTTTTAACAATCTCATCGGCGCTGAAAAAGAAGAAGTGGAACAGAACAAAAGTAAGCAAGAAAATTCTTGGTTAGATTTTTTAGATCCTGATTTATCCAGCCAAGAGTTAGAACAGCTTTTAGCGCCGTTGGCGTTAAATGAGGCGGATTTTGAACAGATCTTACAACGCCTTATTCGCTTCAAAGCAGAATTGATACGCCGCCCAATAGGCGCTAGAGGGCGAGATGTGTTAAATCAGTTAATGCCAAATTTATTACAACAAATTTTTCAACAACAAGGGCCAACGCTATTAGTGAATGTACTTACGCGAATGCTTAACATTGTTGAACAAATCCTAACCCGCACCACTTATCTAGAATTATTGTTAGAACACCCACAAGCTTTAGAACAGCTTATTGAGCTTTGTGCCAAATCAAAACTCATTGCCGAGCAAGTGGCGCGCCACCCAATTTTGCTTGATGAATTGTTAGATCGCAAAACGCTACTCAATCCACCGCCATACCAACAATATGCCGATGAATTGAAGCAATATTTATTGCGTTTAGATCCCGATGACGAAGAACAAATTTTAGACGGATTACGTCAATTTAAGCAGGCTACGCTCTTACGAGTGGCTTGTGCGGATATTTTAGGCGCGCTACCTGTGATGAAAGTTAGTGATCATCTCACTTTTTTAGCGGAAGCCATTATTGAAGCGGTGGTGAATTTAGCCTGGAAGCAAGTCACCGCCCGTTTTGGTGTGCCTGAACATTTAGCAGAAAATGAAAAAGGCTTTCTGGTTATTGGTTATGGCAAACTTGGCGGCATTGAATTAGGTTATAAATCAGATTTGGATTTAGTGTTTTTGTTCGAATCTGTGGCCAACAGCCAAACCATCGGCGCTAAACGCAGCTTAGACAGCAATCAATTTTATTTACGTCTAGCGCAAAAAATCCTCAGCATTTTTAGCTTAAATACCTTTACAGGTGTGTTGTATGAAGTGGATATGCGTTTACGTCCTTCAGGTGAATCTGGACTGTTATGTAGTTCCATTAATGCCTTTCAGGATTACCAATTAAACCAAGCTTGGACTTGGGAAAAGCAAGCTTTAGTACGCAGTCGAGCCGTATATGGTGAACTCGAATTACGTGAACAATTTGAGCAAATTCGCCAGCAAGTGTTAAGTAGTCCACGTGATGTGGCTTGTTTGAAACAAGATGTCGTGGCAATGCGAGAGAAAATGTATAACCATTTAACCCACCACAATGAACAGCAATTTAATTTAAAAACAGATCGTGGTGGCATTACGGATATTGAATTTTTAGCGCAATACTTAGTGCTAGCCCACGCACCGCAAAACCCTGCTTTATCCATTTGGTCGGATAATGTGCGAATTTTTGATGTGATGGCTGAAAGTGCGGTGATTTCCAGCCAAGTTTGTACACAGCTAAAACAATGCTATGTGGATTTACGCAATGAAATCCATCATTTGAATCTATTGGGTTTGCCTTCCGTGTTACCCAATTCAAGTTTTCAAACAGAGCGAACTTTTATCCAACAAATATGGCACCAGCTACTCCACTCAGATTTAAAGCCCTGACAGTTGATATTATTTACATAAGTCATTGATTTTATTGGAAAAAAATACAAAATTTATAAAAATCAAAATGATTAAATATTTCTTAAAGGGTATGATGTGTGCCTATTTTGGTCTTTTTGTGCGCAAAAATTGCCTGAAAAAAGTCAGGGTTGCGGATAAAAATTGCGTGAATGCAATGGATGACATTTTTAGCAGGGAACGCGTGAATTTTTAAATGTCGAATACATAAGGTAAGTGATGCTATGAATAAGATTTTCCGTGTGATTTTTTCAAAAATATTAGGTCGTTTAATTGTTACCTAGGAGCTTGCGAAAGGGGAATGTAAAGCAAGCAGCAGAGGTGAGAGTAAAAAAACACAGGTGGCGCCAGCGGTGGCGTTTCCTCTTAGTGCCTTTGCCTTATTAATGGCGTCTTTGGGGCTGTTGGCAAGTATGGTGCCAATGGATGCGTTTGGGGATATCGGAGCTGTAAGCACACGTAATAGTAAGTATTTAATTGCAGGTAATATAAGTGGAAATGATAATGGAACTGGTCGAAATGGAATGGGCGCAGACGATGATAAAAGAGCAGGCGTTGTTGCGATCAACCCTCAAGTTAACGGAAATGGGAATGTTATTGAGAAAGCAAATTAATCAAATTTAACATTAGCTAACGAATCAAACTCCAATGGCGATGGAAGACTTGGGGTGGCGATTGGTAATGCAACCTATGCCAACCAACAATCTACTGCTTTGGGTAGTAACGCATTAGCAGCAGGCACCTCATCAATTGCGATTGGTAATGACGATATTACAGCCTATTCTGATCAATATACGGCAGCCGTATTAAACAAAATAAAAGATAAATTAAAAGCAATTGGTGACCTAAGAGGTGAAACTGCAAAATTACATGAATTTTTTGGTGGGTAATTAACCGAAGGTGAAGCACAAGCAATAGAAAGATTAAATAAAAAATTCAAAGATGGCGCTATTCAGCCTAATGAATTAGCAGAATTAAGAAAAAATCTTGAAAAAGCAGGTTATTCTGCTGTTACTGCATTGGGCGAAGGTTCTATTGCTATTGGTTCTAGAGCCTTGGCGTTAGATAAAGGTGCTACTGGTATTGGTACGCTCTCATATGCTGGTGCTGCAGAGTCTACTGCTTTCGGTTTGCCTGCTTATGTGAAAGACGAAGCTAAAGGTGGTACGGCAATTGGTTCTCGCTCAAGAGTATTTACTGAAAGCTCTATTGCGATCGGTAACGATTCTGAGGCAGCAGGTACAGCTTCTCTGAGTGTGGGTACCAACGCCATTTCCGCAGGGAGTAACTCCATCACCATCGGTTCGGAGGTGAGTTCCAATGCGAATATTACCAATCTTGATCTTTACCGAAAAGCAGTAGAGAAAGCTACGGGGCTACTGTCAAGAAACACATCTGCTAATACTCAGACAATGAAAAGCGTGGAAGACTATAATTTTGCCTATGCAACTGATGACAGTACAAGGGTTACCTACGACACTAGTGACTATAACGCCATTGTCAAAACTGAAACTCACAATCAATCTCAAAACGCCATTACTATCGGTCGAAAATCCACAGCATTGGGCAACAACAGTATCGCCTTTGGTTATGGTGTGCTAAATGAGGGACCAAACTCTCTATCTATTGGTACACTTTCAAGAGTCCACAATAACACTAAAAATGCGGTGGTGATCGGGGTAGGTGCTCAATCTTCTTTAGATAACTCCATTGCGTTAGGTTATCGCTCTGCCACCACTTATTTCTATACCAAAGGCAGCGCAACGGAAGCAGATGAAACAGGAGTCGGAAATTAAGCATTAAATACCCCTAGATTGACGGGGACCAGTGGCTTAAGTAGAAAACCTTATAAACCAGTTGGAGCAGAGTATGACTTGCCAGAAACACTGACGACCGATGGTGTGGTATCAGTGGGGGGGAAGCGAGATGATGGAGCAGTTGGTTTAAGACGTATCGTCAACGCTGCACCAGGTGCATTGGATACCGATGTGGCAACCGTAGGTCAGTTAAGACAGCTTGCTTCTGTAACTCAAAAAGCGGCGGCAGGTGTCCAATATTTTTCAACGTATAAATTAACTAATAATACAAACCAAGATAATAAAGGGGCAACAGCTAAAGACTCTCTAGCTATAGGGAATGCACAGACAGGATCTAGTGCGGAAAGAAGTATTGCCATAGGAACGATTGGTAGTAACCCTAATTCAACAGATAAAAATGTGGCAACAGCAGAGGGAACCACATCAATCGCGATAGGTAGTGGTGCTTACGGAAAAGGAGCGGATGGTATTGCAATATGGTGGTGGAAATGATGCTAACTCATCAGCAAGAGCTGCTGGATACTCTGTAGCAATAGGACAAAATTCTAGGGGCTGTCCTAGATAACGACAAAAAACTCGATTTAGGTTAAGATAGTTGAATGAGAAAAAGTCGTTTAAGTCAGCATAAACAAAATAAACTTATTGAGCTGTTTGTTGCAAGAGTTACTGCGAGAACAGCGGCTGAGCTAGTGAATGTAAACAAAACGACTGCCGCTGACTATTTTCATCGCTTGCGATTACTCATCTATCAAAACAGCCCACATTTAGAGATGTTTGATGGGGAAGTAGAAGCCGACGAAGGTACACGAAAAGGTAATCGTGGAGGTGGTGTAGCGGGTAAAACTGCGGTATTCGGGCTGTTGAAACGCAATGGTAAGGTTTACACCGTTGCTGTACCAAACACGCAATCCACGACTTTGTTACCGATAATTCGAGAGCAAGTTAAACCAGATAGCATTGTTTACACGGATTTCTACCGAAGCTATGATGTGCTTGATGTGAGTGAATTTAACGATTTTCGTATCAACCACAGCACACACTTTGCAGAAAAACAAAATCACATTAACGGAATTGAGAATTTTTGGAATCAAGCAAAACGCCATTTACGCAAATTTAATGGTATTCCCAAAGCGGTGTAATGGACAAAATAG
>MUYB01000012.1 GCA_002015125.1 [Haemophilus] felis | reverse complement strand
TTTGGTTTGATCTTCTACAAATAAACATCTTTAAAATAAAGACCACCACTCGGATGTCCGAATGCGTAACCTTTTACATAAGGTTTAATTAAACGCACGGAGGCATACCAATAAATCGGTAACGTGGCAAAATCATCGCTCAGTATTTTTTCTGCTTTTGCATAAGCCTCTTGACGTTCCTCTTCAGTTTTGGCTAAGAAAGATTGTGAAATCGCATCATCAAATGATGCATTTTTCCAGTTTGATGCGTTATTTGTGCTATCAGATAAGAAAATATTTAAGAAAGTTGTCGCTTCGTTATAATCTGCAATCCAACCAGCACGAGCCACTGTATAGTTTCCGCTATTTTTTGTGTCAAGGAAGGTTTTCCATTCTTGATTACTTAAAGTAACGTCCACTAAGTTTTTGGTATTTTTCTTCCACATAGACGCAACAGCGATAGCAATAGCTTTATGTCCTTCGCTTGTATTATAGAGTAAATCAAAACGTAATGGATTTTGCTTGCTATAACCTGCTTGTTTCAACAATTCAATCGCTTTTTGATTACGTTGTGCTTGTGTCCAGTTTGCCCACTCTGGGGCCTGCATTTTTTCTGCACCACTAATGTAAGATGGGGTGAAGAAGTAGGCTGGAATTTGTCCATTGCCTAACACTTTATCTGTGATAATGCGACGATCTAACGCTAGGGAAAGTGCTTGACGCACATCCTTGTTGTTCATTGGTGCAACAGCATTGTTAAATTCGTAGTAATAAGTGCCAAGAGCAGGAGCAACATGCACTTCATTTGGAAGTTCTTTTTTCACTTTATGACGTAATTCACTCGGGAAAGACGAAACATCAACTTCATTTGCTCGATAGCGTGTATAGCTTGCATTTTCTGACACAATGGAATAGAGAACAATTTTGGTTAATACCGTATTGGCGTTATCCCAATAATACGGATTTGGCACTAACTCGATTTTTTCATTGACAACCCAATTGGTAATTTTAAATGCACCATTGCCAACGATGTTTTTAACATCAGTCCATTTATCACCATACTGTTCTACCACTTTTTTATTCACTGGTGCTAAAACATAATGTTCAGTTAACTTATCTGCATAAGGTACACTTTCACTTAAGGTAAGTTGTAAGGTATGCTCATCTAACGCTTTCACACCTAATTCAGAAAGTGTTTTTTTGCCAGCAATAACATCGTTAGCGTTATCTAATTTTAAATACTCTAAATAACTAGCATAAGTTGCTGCAGTTTTCGGATCGGCTAAGCGTTGGAAAGCAAAGACAAAGTCTTCTGCTGTAACAGGATCCCCATTAGACCACTTTGCCTCAGGACGCAAATAGAATGTCCAAGTTTTATAATCCTCGCTATGCTCCCATTTAACAGCCGCCCCTGGAAGTAAATTTCCTTTTCTATCGGAAATCACTAATGTTTCAAATAATTGCTTAACAACCACATTAGCAGAACTCTCCTCTGCTTTTTGCGGATCAATAGTAGTAGGATCTGAACTATTGTTAAAACGAAAAACTTGTTCTTCGGCTAACACGGTACCTTCAGGAATAATCGCTCCCATGGTGTAGCTAGAAAAGGCAAATAAAGAAGCGGCTAAAACGCTTTTAACGAATTTAAAGTGAATTTTTTTCATGACGACTTCCTATTATGGTTTAACTAAATACACATCTTTAAGATAATAGTTACCTGCAGGATGATTTATTGCAAAGCCTTTCACATAAGGTTTCACAAGACGCGGACCTACATAGTAATAAACAGGTACAAATGGCACATCTTCTGCCAACTGTTTTTCTGCTTTCGCATAAATTTCCGCTCGTTGTTCATCGCTTTCCACTTGGAAAGCTTGAGCGACTAAATCATCAAATGCTTTACTTTTATAAAATGACGTATTGTTGCTTGAGGTAGATAGGAAATAATTTAAAAAAGTAGTCGCTTCGTTATAATCAGCACACCAGGCAGCACGTGCAACCTGATAATGCCCTTGATGACGAGAGTCGAGATAGGTTTTCCATTCTTGATTTTCGAGCTTCACATTCACCGCCCCTGAAAGGTTTTTCTTCCACATAGAAGAAGCCGCAATAGCGATTTTTTTGTGATTATCTGAAGTGTTATATAACAAAGTGAAATTCAATGGATTTTGTTTGTCAAATCCTGCTTCTTTTAGCAATGCAACCGCTTTTTGATTGCGTTCTGCTTGAGAAAGATTTGTCCATTCAGGAGCTTGAATTTTTTCACCGCCACTAATATAAGTCGGCGTAAAACTATAAGAAGGTCTTTGCCCTTGAGCTAAAACTTTATCTGTAATAATGTCACGTTCCATTGCCATTGAGAGTGCTTGTCTAATACGTACATCATTAAACGGTGCTTTTTGATTATTAATTTCATAGATATAAGTACAAAGCAACGGCGGTGTGTAAACTTCGTTTGGCAACTCTTTTTTCAATTTTGCAAATAATTCAACTGGTAAGCCATTATTGGTCGCATCCAAATCTCCAGCTCGATAACGTTGCACATCAGTATTTTCAGACTCAATTGGATAAAGGATAACATTGGTCAATACCGTATTTGCGTTATCCCAATAATGAACATTAGGTACTAATTCAATTTTTTCATTCACAATAAATTTTGTGATTTTAAACGCCCCATTACCCACAATGTTGTTAATTTCTGTCCATTTTTCGCCATATTTCTCTACTACTTTTTTATTCACTGGCGAGAGCACATAATGTTCAGTTAATTTATCAGCGTAAGGCACGCCTTCAGAAAGGCTAAGTTCTAATGTATGATCATTTAAGGCTTTAACACCTAATTCTGTCAGTGATTTTTTCCCAGCAATCACATCTTCAGCATTAGCTAATTTTAAATAATGGAGATAACTCGAATAAGGTGAGGCTGTTTTAGGATCGGCTAAACGCTGAAAAGCAAATACAAAGTCTTCAGCCAAAACAGGATCACCATTTGACCATTTTGCCTCAGGACGTAAATAAAATGTCCAAGTTTTAAAATCAGAGCTGTGTTCCCATTTTATAGCAGCACCAGGTAAGATACGCCCTGTTTCATCTGAAACCACTAAAGTTTCAAATAATTGACGAGCGATCACACCTTCAGGCACACCTTCTACTTTTTGAGGATCTAGCGAGGCTGGATTAGAACCATTGTTTAAACGAAGTATTTGCTCAGTAGCAAGAGCTGTCCCTGCAGGGACTGTAGCCGCAAGAACAGATTGCGTTGTGAGAAATGTTAACGCACTGCTCACGGCGACACTGAGAATGGCTTTTTTCATTGTGTTTGTCATTATGTTTTTCCTTTTGTTTATTTGATTTAAATAGGTGCTTTCACTTTTAAAGAAAAAAGACAAAAATGTAAAGCATAAAAAACCAATTTAATAATAAAAATTAAGGAGCTAGAGTAAACTTACTCCAGCTCCTCTCTCTTATGCAAAATAGAGAACCATTTTAACCATTGTACTGTCAGAATTTTTAAGATTAAAAAACTAAAGCACGATCCCCTTCAGCATCTTTAATACGAGTTGGCAAACCAATGCAATTAAGAACATTAATGTATGGTTTTGGATCGAGTTGCTCTACATTACACATTTCATTTACATCCCATTCACCATTAGCAATAAGTAGTGCGGCTGCGACCGCAGGCACACCTGCAGTATAAGAAATACCTTGACTTCCCACCTCTTCATAAGCTTCTTTATGATCAGCAACGTTATAAATAAATATTTCTTTTTCTTTACCTGCTTTTTTACCTTTCACAAGATTGCCAATACATGTTTTTCCTGTGTAGTTAGGTGCAAGTGAGGCAGGATCTGGCAACACCGCTTTGACTACTTTAAGTGGAATAACCTCTGTCCCCTCTGCTGTTCTGACTGGAAAAACGGAAAGTAAACCAAGATTTTTTAAAACATTAAAGACGTTGATGTAATGATCACCAAATCCCATCCAAAAACGAATAGTAGGTACATTGAGGTGTGTAGCCATAGAATGGACTTCTTCGTGCCCTGTTAAATAGGAATTTTGCACTCCCACAATAGGCAAGTCATCCGTGCGTTTCATTTCAAACATTTGATTTTCAACCCATTGACAGTTTTGCCAACTCCAAACAGTTCCTGAAAACTCTCGGAAATTTACTTCAGGATCAAAATTAGTCGCAAAGTAACGTCCGTGATTGCCTGCATTAATATCAATAATATCAATGCTATCTACGCTATCAAATTCATCATTTACCGCATAAGCAGCATAAGCATTTACCACTCCTGGATCAAAACCAGCACTTAAAATTGCCGTAATGCCTTTTTGCTGACATTGCTCTCTTAAAGTCCATTCATATTGTGCATAGCTTGGTGGTGCAACACACACTTTTTCTGGCTCTTCATGCATTGCTGTATCAATATAAGCGGCTCCTGTTTCAATACAGGCTTGCAAAACGCTCATATTGATAAAAGAAGGCCCAACATTAATCACAATTTGTGAGTTGGTTTGTTGAATTAATTTTTTTGTGGCTTCAAGATCGAAAGCGTCTAACTGGTAACAATCAATCTCTGCAGGAATATTAAAATTCCCTTTTTCTATCACGCTTTGAGCAATCGTTTGACATTTTTCAAGCTTACGCGAAGCAAGAGAAATTTTGCCAAGAACATCGTTATGTTGAGCACATTTATGCACCACAACTTGCGATACCCCACCTGCACCAATAATCAAAACATTTTTTTTCATTTAGCATTTTCCTCCCAGGTGCCACTCTTGCTAAAGGAATGACATAGGCGTTAATAAAAACCTGATACATTTTGAAAACCTAAAAAGTCAATATCAGGCAGAATCACTTTACCTTGACAAGATAAAGTAAAAAAACGCAACAATCACAAAATCATTGCATTTATAATTCTAAGATAAACTATTCACATAATCTTGATAGCCAAATTCTTTTACGATGTGAATACTGCCGTCTAATTCTTTAATAGCGATAGCAGGCATATTTACGCCATTAAACCAATTTTTTTTCACCATCGTATAACCTGCCGCATCGCAAAACGAAATTCGGTCACCAATTTGAAGCGGTTTTTCAAAGCGATATTCACCAAAAATATCCCCCGCTAAACAAGATTTACCACACACCATATATTCATATTCACCTTTTCCGTGAAATGCATCAGGTAATAATTTTGCTTCAGATCGATAGATTAGCAAGTCCAACATATGTGCTTCTGTAGCACTGTCCACAATCGCTAATTCTTTACCATTATTTAAGATATCTAAAACAGTCACTTCCAAACTAGTACTTAACGTAATGGAGGCCTCTCCTGGTTCCAAATAAACTTGTACAGAAAACTTATCAGCAAATTGTTTCAAACGACTAGCAAAAGCATCTAGCGGATATTGCTCCCCTGTAAAGTGAATACCGCCCCCCAAACTCACCCAATCAACTTGATGTAATAACTCACCAAATTCTGTTTCAATATGCTCAAGCATTACACAAAATTTATCAAAATCTTCATTTTCGCAGTTATTGTGAAACATAAAACCGTTAATCAAAGGCATAATTTCACGAATTTTCCTGATATCCCATTCACCTAATCGACTATGAGGACGTGCTGGATCAGCTAAAAGAAAACTTGAGGTGCTGACTTTGGGATTGATACGTAAACCTCGTTGCAACTCTTTACAACGTTTAGCAAAACGATTTAATTGACTAATAGAGTTGAAAATAATCTTATCCGCATTTGCTACCACTTCATCAATCTCATCTTCACTGTAAGCCACACTATAAGCATGCGTTTCTCCGCCAAACTTTTCTCTGCCTAATTTCACTTCATAAAGCGAAGAAGAAGTGGTGCCGTCCATATATTGGCTCATAAAATCAAACACCCCCCAAGTGGCAAAACATTTTAATGCCAGTAGAGCTTTTGCACCTGATTTTTCACGCAAATAAGCTATTTTTTCCATATTGCACAACAATTTGCTTTTATCAATCAAATAATAAGGCGTTTGTAGTTTTGTCATTAGTAATTATCTCTTCAGCAATGATTAAAAAGGACATTCTAAGCAGAATGGGCGCATTATACCGAAGCAATGCAAATTCTCAATGTTTCCAATAGGCTTTATTTTTAAAGAAAAAGAAAAAGAAAAACAAAAGCAAGGTAAGTCCTTGCCTTTTGCTTTATTAATGAAATGTAAAAAAGAAAAATTTATTCAATAATAGGAACAATCTTTGTAGCATGAGAGCCTTTATCGCCGTGTATCACTTCAAAATGCACTTTTTGCCCCACTTTGAGTGAACGATATCCATCCATTTCAATAACAGAATAATGAGCAAAAATATCTTGTTCTACCCCTTCAACAGAAATGAAACCGAAACCTTTTGCGTTATTAAACCATTTAACAATACCAACTTCCATAATTAAAACCTCTAATGATTTGTATAAAACACATTTTGTCCCTATAAGACAGAAAAGAATATTCAACTAATTTGTAGAAAATCAAGTCTGATCTTCTACACATTAAAAAGTCAACTTAGGATTATCTTATAGTTGGTAAAACCCATAAATGTTCATTTTTGATTTCATCCTATTTAAAAATGAACATGAAATGAAAGACAAAAGTGTACTCTACTCTCAGAGTGCATTTTTTATTTTCTAGGTTATTTTTCGTAGCCCATTGCCTGATAGCTTTGTATTCTCACGCAAAACAGGTAGAATACGGGGTATTTTTCACAAGAAAAGTTCGATTATAATTTGAGGTCAAAATGAGCAATTCAGCAGCAAACTCCCCTGAAGTTGGGGCAGAAAAACGCCCAACCAATTTTATTCGCCAAATCATTGACGAAGATCTTGCCGCAGGCAAGCACCAATCCATTCATACCCGCTTTCCGCCAGAGCCTAATGGCTACTTGCACATTGGACACGCCAAATCCATTTGTCTTAACTTTGGTTTAGCCCAAGATTATCATGGCTTATGTAATTTGCGTTTCGACGATACCAACCCCGTCAAAGAAGATGTGGAATATGTGGATTCCATTAAACAAGATGTGGAATGGTTAGGCTTCAAATGGGAAGGCGAACCCCGTTATGCGTCAGATTATTTTGATCAGTTATATGGCTATGCAATTGAATTAATTAAAAAAGGCTTGGCTTATGTGTGTGAATTGTCGCCTGAAGAAATGCGTGAATATCGTGGCACCTTGACAGAACCAGGCAAAAACAGCCCTTATCGTGATCGTAGCGTAGAAGAAAATTTAGCCTTGTTTGAGAAAATGAAAAACGGTGAAATTGCAGAAGGCAAAGCCAGTTTACGTGCCAAAATTGATATGGCGTCACCGTTTATGGTGATGCGTGACCCTGTCATTTATCGCATTAAATTTGCCACTCACCACCAAACAGGCGATAAATGGTGTATTTATCCGATGTACGATTTTACCCATTGTATTTCCGATGCTATTGAGCGAATTACCCATTCTATTTGTACCCTTGAGTTCCAAGACAACCGTCGTTTGTATGACTGGGTATTAGAAAATATTTCTATTGAACGTCCATTGCCACATCAGTATGAATTTTCTCGTTTGAATTTAGAAGGTACCTTAACCTCAAAACGTAAGCTACTCTATCTCGTAAATGAAGGCATTGTAGATGGTTGGAACGATCCGCGTATGCCAACCATTTCTGGCTTACGTCGTCGTGGTTATACACCAGCGGCATTGCGTGAATTTTGTCGTCGTATTGGTGTGACAAAACAAGATAACACCGTGGAATACAGTGCCTTAGAAGCCTGTATTCGTGAAGATTTAAATGAAAATGCCCCACGTGCAATGGCGGTGATCAATCCATTAAAAATTGTCATTGAAAACTTTGCGGACAAAGAAATCTTAACTGCACCAAATCACCCAAATCGTCCAAAATTGGGCGTGCGTCAATTGCCATTCACCCGTGAAATTTATATCGATCAAGCGGATTTCCGTGAAGAAGCCAATAAACAGTACAAGCGTTTAGTGTTAGGCAAAGAAGTACGTTTACGCAATGCTTATGTGATTAAAGCAGAACGTGTGGAAAAAGATGAAGCAGGCAATATTATCACAGTGTATTGCAGTTACGATCCTGAAACCTTGGGCAAAAATCCAGCCGATGGACGTAAAGTGAAAGGCGTGATTCAGTGGGTGTCTGCGGAAGATTATTTGAATGCGGAATTCCGTCAATATGATCGTTTATTTACGGTGCCAAATCCAGGTGCGGCAGAAGATATTAATGCAGTAATTAATCCAAATTCCTTAGTGGTGAAACACGGCGTAGTGGAAAAAAGTCTCGCCAACGCCCAACCAGAACAAGCCTACCAATTTGAGCGTGAAGGTTATTACTGCGCCGACAGCAAAGACAGCTCACCTGAACATTTGGTGTTTAACTTAACTGTGAGCTTGAAAGAAGGTTTTTAAGTTTATAAGTTATAAAAAAATCCACCGAATGGTGGATTTTTTGTGTCGTTGAAGAATAAAAAATAATTATCTATATTCTCTACTCTGTTGCCCCAAATCCTCTTAACCCAACCACATGAACATGTTCTTGGTTGCCAGCGATTTTACGTACTAGTTTGTAGGTGGTGCCTTTTTCAGGACTAATATTTTCTGGCGCGGCGATTAATAATTGCATATCTAAACGCTCGCACAATTCAAATAAGGTAGAAATAGACTTCGCATCTAAACGCGCAGCTTCGTCTAAGAATAATAAACGGCAAGGCACAATATCTTTACCGCGGATACGACGAGACTCTTCTTCCCAACTTTGTACTACCATTAATAAGATAGACATTCCGGTACCAATGGCTTCACCCGTTGATAATGCCCCACTTTCCGCACGCAACCAACCGTCCGCACCACGATACACCTCCACTTCTAAATCGAGATAATTGCGATAATCTAGTAATTCTTCGCCGATAGTTTGTGCGTTGCGTTGCCCCATATCAATGTGTGGGTTGAGACGTTGATAAAGTTTGGCGATAGCTTCGGAGAAGCTCATACGTCCGTCTTTGAACAAATCTTGATATTCTTCCTGTGTCCCCGATAAGGCATCAAGCAACATTGCGTGGGTATCACGAATATTAACCACTAAACGCACCGATTTTACTTGACCAAAGGCGATGTTTTGCAAACCTTGGTTGAGCATACGAATGCGGTTTTGCTCACGCTGAATGGTTTTACGCATAATGTTGGCGACGCTTTCCGAGCTGATCGCTAATTTTTGTTCACGACGAGTTAACTCCGCCGTTAAACGAGAAAGTTCAATTTCCATTTGCTCAATGGCGTCAATTGGGTCGTCAGTTTTGATGATGTCTTGACGAATACGTTCACGCAAATGTTGATACACCGCAATAAAGAAACGCACTTTATTTTCAGGTTTGCGATTGTCTTCGGAAAGTCGCAAGCTATCACGCAAATATTCGTTGTCGGCGACGGCTTGACGCAAGGCACCAAGGGCTTTATCGGACATTGAACGCAATTCATCGGCGGATAAATAAGCTAATTCACGGCGATTTAAGCGTTTTTCTACGTCGCCGCCTCGAGACAATCGCATCACCACGCACCAGCTCACTTTCGCCGCTACCACAAGTTCACGTTGAGCTTTGTAATCACGCTCTGCCTTGCGAATGCGTGCGGTTAATCCTTGTGCTTCACTTTCAATCAGGGTTAATTGTTTTTCCACCTGTTGACGGCGTTGGCGATTATCAGATAACAATTGATGCAATTCATCACGGCGTTCTTTCGCTCGCAATTCCGCACCGTCGTCAGCACGCACGCCTAACGCCGCCACTTCTTGCAACAACTCTTGTAGCATTTGATTTTTGTTGTTGAAAGAGGTTTGTAGCTCAATTAATACTCGATTGTAGCCTGCATATTGACTTTGTTTTTGTGCTAATTGGGCTTTTTGGCTTTCACGCTGTTGTTGCATTTCTTCCAATCTTGCACGCAATTGCTCATTCAAATTGCCGCCGTCGGTTTGTTGGCGTTCTTCGTAAGCGAAATGTGCCTTGCGTTGTACAACGTCGGCTAAGGCGAATACTCGTTGCTGCAATTGTTTTTGTTGCGTACGTGTTTGCTCATAATCCGCTTTGAGTTTGTCGTAATTTTCAGGATCGCTTCGCAAGGTGTTCGCAATAGGTTCTAATTGCGACAACGTAACGCCGTGTTGACGAATAAAGAGCTCATCTTGTTCCGCAAGATCCAGCTGTTCACGGCATTCTTCCACACGGTCAAGTAAACTCTCATCAGCCAGTAGATTTAACTGCGGAATTAATTTATTCAACAGTTGCATTTGCTCTTTTGCATTGTCTAAACGAATGCGAATTTGTTGTTCTGTGGCACTAAATTGATTTAATTCTCGTTCAATTTCATTACGTTGTGAACTGACCTGTGCCAAAATTTGTTCAGGATTTGGCTGGAACGCTAGGGCTAAATGCAAGCCCACGAACTGGCTAAATTGTTCGTGTAAACGTTGACATTTTTGCACGTCAAAAGCACGCTGGGCATACTGCTCTGCCACTTCATCACGTTGTTGTTGCAATTGCTCTAAATGTTTTTCTCGTGCTGCACGCCCAAACAGCGGCGTTTCAGGGAACTTGGAATAACGCAATTCCCGATCAGACACTTGAACCACCACGCCATGACTTAATTCTTGAGCCGATAATACACTGTCATCAAAGGCGGTTGGATCACCTTCAATTAAATATAAATCATCAGGACAGTCTTCAAGCTCAACTAATTGGCTTTTTACCGCCTCTAAATCACGTACTACAATGGCATGGCGTGCAGGGCCATATAAAGCAGAAAAATATGGTGCATCTTCAATTGGCACATCATCGTAAAGTTCCGACAACAGTACGCCGCCAAAGCGTTCCGCCAGCACATTTAAGCGTGCATCTTCCGAACCGTCAGGCTGGCTTAAACGAGAAATTTGCTCTTCTAATTGCTGGCGTTTTTGCTCCAATTGATCTCGTTCAATGGTCAATTCACGCTCTTTCACTAGCTGTGCTTGCATAAACTGCATCACATCTTGGCTGTCGCTAAATTGCTGTTCGCTTTGATCTTGCAAACGTTCTAACGCCGCCTGAGCCGTTAACCACGCTGGGGCTTTTTGGGTATTTTCGTGATACAACACATTTAATTGCTCACGTTTTTCACGCAAGGTAGAACGCTGCTCCACTTGCTCTGATAGGGTCGCCGTCAAATCTTCCAGCAAGGCTTCTTGTTCGGCGTGATAATTCTCTAAAGCTTCGGCATCCGCTAAATCTAAATTCGCACGTTGATTAAACTCTTCCAACAAACGGAATGCTTGTTGCTGCTGGGCGTAACGTTGTTCCAGCTCACGCAATTTTCCTCGTAACGCCGCCGCTTGTTGTGCTTGAATTTTTTGCGTCGGATATTCGCTCAACAAAACTTTTGCTTGTTCAAATGCACTGGAACGAGGGACATCGCCAGCGATTTTGCACAGCAACTGATAGGCTTTGTCGAATTGACTTTTCGCTACTTCAGAAATAGACATTGTGTGCTCCAACTCAAGTACTTGCTCGGTCAGACTGTCGGCGTGAGCGGCAAATTCCTCGTGGTAAGCATCCATATTTTTAACGCTTAAATCCGCCAAACCACACAAGGTTTTCGCTTTTTCAAGGGCTGCAACCGCTTGTTGATATTGCAAAGCACGAGTTTGTTTAGCGTCTAAGGCTTGCTGATAATCCGCTAATTGCGTGCGAATTTGATCAATTTCATTTTCCAACAACTCCACTTGTGCTTGATTTTCTTCCAGCTGCTCAGCGGCTTCTTCCACAACAATGTGCTGTTCTTCCAAACGAGCGCCGATTTCTTCCACATCTTCTTGATAGCGTGAAATTTTTTCCTGATGTCGCAAGGCGTTAAGTACCAAATTAAGGTGATCCACTGCACTTTGATGATCCACTTCTAAGGTTTTTTCCGCTTCCGCAAGCGTCGCCGCTTCACGACTTAATTCCACTAAACGCTGTTGAGATAAAGTTTGTTCAGCCCTAGCACGATACCATTCTTGACGAGAACGCAATGCATTTTCTACATTGCCACGACGTTCATTGGCGTTACGCATATAATCCGATGCCACATAATTCGTGGTTTCAGTGATTAAATGTTTAAATAAATCGCGATCCGATTGTGTTACTTTGATAGCTTCCAAAGTCATCCGATTTTCACGCAAAGCACTTTCCATATCTTGGAACGCTTTACGGACGCCGACGTTTTCAGGCAATAAATAATCTCGCAAAGAACGAGTGATAGCACTAGAAATACCGCCGTACAAAGAAGCTTCAATAAGTTTGTAAAATTTGCTGCGATCCGACGATGAACGCAAACGCTTCGGAATAATGCCCAAATCAAACATCATTGCGTGATAGTCTGCAATAGAATGATATTGCTTAAATTGCGTGCCGCTCTGCTCCATTTTTTCTTTTAATTCATTAAGCGAAAGCACACGGGCTTGGCGTGCCCCCACGATTTCCGTAAACACCGCCGTCGGATTCTCCGACAAAGGCAAGCCTTGAATGGAAAAGGTTTTTATATCGACTTTTTTATCACGCCCCGCCACTTGTTGCAGTCTTGCACCGACGATCACACGCTGATTGCGAGAATTTATGGTATCTAACGCCGCATAACACACACCAGGACGTAATTTTCCGTGCAAACCTTTATCACGAGAACCGCTGGTTGCCCCAGCTTCCGTGGTATTGCGGAAATGCAACAAGGTTAAATCAGGAATAAGTGCGGTAACAAAACCTGCCATTGTGGTGGATTTCCCTGCACCGTTACCGCCTGACAGCGTCGTTACTAATTCATCTAAATCAAAAGTGCGAGCAAAAAAACCGTTCCAGTTAATCAAGGTTAAAGAACGAAACTTACCACGCGGCACATCATTTATATTTGGGTTTGTTGCGAGAGAATTCGGCATTTGTTCTTGTTCAATATTTTCAAGGGCTAATTCATCAGACATTATGCTTGTTCCTCATCTAATTCATCTTTAATTTGGTTGAAAGAGTGTTTGTCATTGTGTTTATCTCTTGGGGTTATTGCTCTCAATAATCTGTTTCGTTGCGGCTATTTTTCTGTCGGCGTACAACACGACATCTTTTATTACTAATTTTTGAATGGCGGAAATTAAAATCGCCATATAATCGTAGTCGGGTTTATTATTTTTCATCGGTACTTTAATAACATCAACTTGAATTTTCTTATTGCTGATACTATCTCCCCACGAATATTTATAATCCAAACCTTTGTAAATACAGGACGCTAAAAATAATTGATTATATCTATTTCTATTCTGTGTTTCTTTTAAATAAAGAGACAAATTATGGCTATCATTAGAGTAGAAATCTTTCTCTTGATAAGTAACTACAAAGGTTTTACCACCAATAAAAATACAATTCCCTTCATCTAAATAACTTTCATCATAACTAATGTAAGAACTAACGCCATTATTTTCACGGCTTGCTGAAAGATATGGAATTTCTCCGCTATTTTCTACTATATCTCTTGATAGAATATTTCTCGTATTTTTTACACTAAATAAATCGATAATTTTAATTGCTCCCCACTGAATTTTTCCCGCCTTAAAATCCATAACCGCTTGATTTTCTTCAGGATTTAGTGTATAATCTTTTAAGCCAGTAACCAATAAATACGCCTCGAGCTGCGAGATAAAATTTTCCATAAAATCAAAATCGATTTTGCCTTTTTGGGTTGGTAGATTAATTTTATGTTTCTTTATATCGTTAAGTTTATACCCACCCTGCTGACCATCATAAAGAGAGACAAATTTTTGAATATTTGATACAAAAAAATATGCAACTCTTTCATTCCATTTATTAATGATTTTTTTAGGAGTAAGTTTATTTATATTTTGTGAACAGTAATATTCTTCTTTTTGATATTTTACATATTTGTAATTACCGATTACAGTTGCTGTAATGGTAAACGGACTATTAGGTTCAAAATCTCTTTTTTTAATAAAACCTTGTATACCGTTATTTTCAAATGTTCTTCCAACAAAATTAATACCTTTTTCAACAAAATCAATTGCATTACTATCTAGAGACTTTGTTCCTTCTATTTCAAACAGATCACCCAATCTAAATTCACCCCACTCAACCTGTTCTAACTGTGCTGTTAAGTGGGTTTCGACTTTCCCAAGGTTTCATCTTGCGTATCTTGCTTTTTCAATAAATTAGACACTTCCCACGCCAAATAATCTGCCACGGTTTTTTTGAAATCCTCAAGGGTTGGCTTGGTATCAATCGGGGCGGATTGATTCCAATCGGCACCATTGTTAGGATCGATAGTATTTTCGTAATACTCTTTATCCGTAAAGATATTCAGTTTACTTCTGCCAAAACGGACTAAGTTCACCACTTCTTCATAACGTTCACGGGCGTGATCGGTGTCTTTTAGGTTGTTGCTTGCCTTTTTGCGGTTGGTTCGCGTGTAGCCATCATTACTAAAATCAATAAATTTCACCATTTCATCTTTATGATGTTTTTCATTGACTTTAAACACATAAATATTCGTTTGTACGCTAGATTTGCCGATAAAGAGATCCACAGGCATTTTAATGCTGGCTAACAGCGTATGCTTTTTCAAAATACGACAGTTAATCTCTTTTGCTCTGCCGCTGCCTGCCGAATTTTGAATAATAATTGCCGCATAACCTTTGTGCATCATATTCAGTGCCGTCTCCACAAAGTTCATTCCATTACCTGTTGCAGAATAAGGTGGGTTAAGGACAAAAGCATCGGCTGGGAATTTTTCTTCAATATTCCCAAAGCCATAATTACCGTCAAAATCAGTGAGTGAGTTTTTGTTGATGATGTTTGAGCTACCATCGCCCATCATAATCATATTTAAAATAGCCAGCATATAGACGCTTGAAAGCAACTCTAAACCTAATAATTGTTTGGCTTTGATGTGGGCTTCTTTTAAATGTAATTGTTCTGGCGATGTGATATTTTCTTTGGCATCTTTAAGCATCTCATTCATCGCCGCCACGAGCAAACCAGCCGAGCCTGTGGCAAAATCCCATACATAGCTGTCTTTATTTACTCGTGCTAATTTCACCAGTAACGTCGCCACATAAGACGGTGTGAGAACCACATCATTTAATTTATCTTGGGTAAAACCTAACCAAGAATACATTTCATTAAATAGCTTGCCTGTAAAATCTGTGGTTAAGCCAATTTTGTAGTAAATGCCTAAGTCATCAACAATTTTAGTAAATACACGTTTCAGCTGACTTTCGCCATTATGTGGCTTATTGATATTTTCCGTTAAAAGCGTATTAGAAAGGGTTCGAATAATCAGGTCTTTTTTGTCTTGCGGTAATTTTTTCTCGTTAAAGAACGCATTGATTTTACGGATGATAATATCACCATCACGATTTCCCTCTTCTTGCGAAGATTTCAGATCTTCTTTTTCTAACGGTTTTACCTTTCCTGCAACGCCTAAGGTGGCAATAATAGAAGCTGCAACGAGATAAACACGATCATTTTCACCTAAGCCTTTTTCATTTTGATAAATATCATTATTCAATTTCACTAGGCTGGTATCGATCTCTCTTTCACGTTTTTCTTTCAGTTTGTCTAATTCTGCTTGTGAAAGTGATAGATTTTTGACCTGCTCAATAAAAGCATCCGCATTTTCTTTGGCAAGGAATGAAAAATCTGAAAATTCGCCGACGTTTTGCCCAACCCCTAAATTCTTTTTAGAGACATAATACACCCCAATTTGATGACGGATTTTACCTTGTTCATCTTTTTCACCCGTCATACCAATGGCGATAATATCCGTATAGCTCGTATGGTGTAACAAGGCATTGGCATAGTGCACCGCACCATTTACTGCATAGCTGTTGATGTGCTTAAAATTTGGTTCGTTTTTTGCGGTGCGATTATCCACATTGCCATCCGCATCGAGCTTAACTAGTTTGTCTGCATAGCCTTTATATTCAATCAACACAGGAAAGATTTCACCGTATTGCGTGGATAACAGCAATTTAGCATCTGGACGATTTGCCCCTGTTCCGCCATTTTTTGAGAAATAGTCTTTCAGTGCTTTATCGATTTCATCATTTAAAGGCTCTTGTTCTAATTTGTAGTCAAGCTGATACTGTTTTAGCCAACCGTTGGCTAAATCTGCAATATTCGGTTCAATACTTTGTTTTGCCATTTTTTTCACACGTCCAATAACTAGAATGTCTGGTTAATTTTTTATTATTTATACTCTACTTAGTTTAGCCTTTACTCTTATTCAACATTTTCAAGGGCTAATTCAGACATTATGCTTGTTCCTCATCTAATTCATCTTCAATTTCTTCAGTGTTTTCCACATCGCTCTCCCCTTTCGCCTGTTTTTCTAAAGCTAGGGATTCTGGCGTCGCTGCTTCACCGTCTCGAATTAAACGTAATTGTGCTTCACGAGGATCATCGCCTGAACGAACTTCTGCACCAAAACGGAAAACAGCTTCGGAAATGGTAAATTTTCCACTATGTTGTTCACCCACGGTATGTATCATTCCTAAACGGCGTAAACGTGCTAAAGCCGCTCGTACTTTTTCTGCGAGTTTTTGTTTATCTAAATCTGAGCCTGAAGAACGCTGATTAACCGCTTTGAGTAATTTTCCTTCGTCCGCTAAATTCAGCAATTCATCATAAACTTCTTGGGTGGAAAAAATCCCCTGCTGTGCCAAACGTTCTGGGCTTAAATACAGATAACAAAGCACTTTGCCCACTAACATCTCTAATTCGGTTAACACTGAACGAGCAATTAATGTGGTTGCCTTCGGACGTAAATAGAAAAAACCTTCAGGTGCACGGATTAATTCCACATGATAGCGGCAATAAAAACTCTCCAGCTCGCCCTGAAAATCCATTAAAAAAGCGTGATTATCTAATTGATCAATACTGATATGTCGCCCAGCTCGTAGTAAACTATCCACCGCAGGAAATAAAGGATTAGCAATCGCTGCTGCTAATTTAGTTGAAATAAGATCTTGAAGATTGTCTGTCATTGTTTTTTTCTTTTAACTTATTGATAGGTTGTTAATCATTTTAAAAATTCATAGCCAATTGAACAGGTTTTAACGGTTTAGTGAAATGATACTTAACCTTTTTTACCTCCTTTTTTTCTTGCATTGCTAATTTCATTTGTCTTGCAATTGCTCGAATAACAGGCACACAAACACTGTTCCCAAACTGTTTATAAGCTTGTGCATCAGACACTGGAATACGAAAATTTTCAGGGAAACCTTGTAATCTAGCCGCCTCTTTCGGTGTTAATTTACGAGGATTTTTCCCTTTTTGTTCAATCAATATTTCACTGCCATCTTTATAATATCTTGCTGAAATTGTATTAGTATATGGGGATTTTTCATTAAAAAGCCCATAACCAAATCCTTTTCCATTTAATTTATTTGTTTCCTTTCTTCTCTGATGTCCTGCCCAAAGACGATCAGAAATTGTATATTTGGGATCAACATTTTTCTCAAGAATATCTCCTACTTGCGTACCCACTTTTGATGGCTGAGGAAATTCAAAGTTAATTTTATGATCTAAAAATCCAACAATATAAATACGTTCTCTATTTTGTGGCACACCAAAATCTCTAGCCCTTAACACATCATAATAAACTTTATAACCAGCAGAGGATAAATGTGTTAAAATAACAGATAAAGTCTCACCTTTATTATGCCCTTTCAACTGCTTTACATTTTCAAGTAAAAATGCTCGTGGTTTTTTAGCTAACAAAATACGTTCAATTTCAAAAAATAACGTTCCTCTTGTATCTGTAAATCCTTTTTTTAATCCTGCTTGAGAGAAAGGCTGACAAGGAAATCCAGCTAATAAAATATCGTGTTCTGGAATATCATCTTCATCAATTTGGGTAATATCACCACGAATATCTTCATTAGGAAAGTTTGCTTGATACGTGTAAACAGCGTGTTGATCAATTTCCGAAGTAAACACACATTCAACCTGCTGAAAAGCTTGTTCAAACCCCAATCGAATACCACCGATTCCAGCAAATAAATCAATAATTTTTATCATTATTTACTCCAATATTTCATGACATTAGGAACTTCTTCTAAAAAATAAGATTCAAAATCAATAATACTTCGTTTGTTTTGTAAATGAGGCTGATTTTTCACTGATTTTAAAACAACTAACACAATATTGTGCGTTCCCATCTGAATAGCTTTATTTTCTGAAATATCATCATCAACGGTCAGCAAATAAATACTTGGTACATTGGAGCGACTTACTTCTTCAACAACTTCTTGCCAACGCTCACGTAAAGTCGTTTTCATTGAGCCAACAACAGTTTTATCTCTCCGTTGTTTAAATGCTTCAACACTCGGTAAAACAGAATCGACAATTTTTCCCAATCCCAATTCAGAAAATACTCGACGTCCAATTTGAGCTTGCGAATTAAAGGTGAATCCAAAATGCTCATAAAGAAAATAAATAATTCCCTCAAAGGTTTTTCCCGCCCGAGAACGACGAGATTGCGTATTACTTAAACACAGCTGATAAATATAAGGTGTGATAGCACCAGCATAATTACCAAAGGTTTCAATTAATTGTTTTTCAAAAATATGTGGGGTATCAATTTTTAAATCAAAGAAATTTTGACTTAATTTTTCAATAATTGAATGCGGTGTTTTAAATTTTGTACTCAGTTCTTTTAAAATAATGCTATTAAATAAACTTTCCTCTCGAAGATATTGTTCATAACTTGCTTCTCTCAAATGCATAATAGCTTCTGAAATTTGATTTTGATCGAGTAATTTTTTCATCAATGGTGCATTTTGCTTTGTTGCACTTTGGGCATTGGCTTTAGGAGAAGAAATAAGCTGTTCTCGTTGCGTTTTAATAAAATCCGTAAACTGCTTTTCTTCTGCTTCAGGTAGCTTAAATAATACTTCAATTTCATTGTTTTTCATCCGCACTTCTCCTTACTTAATTCACCATAAACCAAACTACTTATATTCATCAATTCGATGTGCTTGTACTTCCGCACCATATTGGTTAATCGCCTGCCAATTTGGATAAATTCCACTTAAATCGTCTTTGGCAAGACCAAGCCGAACGGCTTGATCCACAATAATGCGGGCGACGTCAAAGTGTTTTGAAAGAGGATAATTTTCCAGCTGCATTTTTAACACCAAACTCAAATCAATAGGCTGATTCTGTTCACGGTAGGCGATAAGCAAGGTTTGCATTTGCTCCACAATTTGTTCGTGCAAATCAGCTAAAGATTCATATTGCAACGCTTCAGGCAATTCACCTAAGGCATCATCTTCACGCAGAGTGAGTTCGTCGTCTCGCAAATCAACTAAACGCTCCGCCTGTGCTGTCCATAAGAACCACGGATGATCAAAATAATGATGAATGGAATGGCGTAAACGTTGAGAAAAGACACGATTTTTGTCCATATCAATGGCGGTACGAATAAATTTATGCACGTGGCGGTCATAGCCAATCCACAAATCAATGGCTTGTTGCCCCCAGCTGATGATGCGGTCTAATTTTCCTTGTAAATCCGTAATTAACTGCTCTACAAAGGCTAAATTTGGCTGTCCGATGACGCAATCCTGAATCCGCAATAGCTGTGCTTGTAACTTATCGCCAGCGGCGTTTAGCGTGTCTTGCAACTCACGTAAATTGCCTGAAGTGGCATCTAATAATTGCTCACAACTGGCAATTGCTGCTTGCCAATCTTTGCTCAATAATTCTGCAATTTCTTCTTTAATTTGCTGCTGATTTTCGTCCATCACTCGCTGCGACAAATCAATGCTGTCAAAAATTTCCGCCACGGAATATTTCAGCGGAGCAAAAACATTTCTACGCCAATGATGCTCATCGCCCCCCTCCTCTGCTGCTGCCGCGGCACGATCAATTTCATCCGCCACAATAGAAAGCTGCACAGACAAACGCAACGCCGAAAATTCACGCTGGCGAATATAATAATCAGAAATACCAACGCCTAATGGCGTTAAGCGATAAATGGAAAGCCCTTCGGTAAATTCACTGCTAAAGCGGTTTAAGAAACGCTGCTTTACAAGCTCATTAATTGCGTTGTTAGCACGTATTGCCACGTTCTCAGTAGATTGAAAAAACGCCTCAGAAACGTGACGGAAAATATCTACCAGATCCGCTTCCAACATTTCGCCATCTAAGCGTTCGTTGTTGTAAATAGCGACGGCAAGCAAAAACGCCAAGCGTTCCGTGGAAAGGTTTAAGGAAAATTCTCGATCTCTTGCCCAAGAAACGAGTTCAGGAATGGTTTGTGATGTTTCAAGCATTAGCAAATCTCAACAGCGTTAAGCATAAAATGACACAAAAAATTTCCCAAATTGTAGCATTAGCAGTGCAATTTGTCGCCTACTTCCAGCAGGAAATTTTGGCGTATTGCAAAGAAGATCACATTTTTCTTTTGCATTTTTTCCGATTTTTTATGTAATTCTCCTCTGTCTTTTTTAAAGGAACGGCAAGGCAAAGAAAAATGGCATTGTTGTCATAAATGAATAAAAATGCAAAAAATGTGTATGTTTATTTAATTTTTACTTGAAGTTATTCTTTTTTGTGCCTACACTCCAACTTTCTCTAATAAATTTAAGGAAAGTGTATGGCATATAAAATTTTTGTGGATGGGGCTGTGGGGACAACGGGGTTACGCATTCATCAACGTTTGAGTGATGAGGCGGATATTCAGTTGCTGACCCTGCCTGAGGCACAACGTAAAGACTTGGCTGCGCGTTTGGCGAAAATGGCGGAGGCGGATTTAACCTTTCTTTGCCTGCCCGATGCAGCGGCGAAGGAGATTGTGCAGCACGCTCCCCCTTCGGTCAAAATTTGTGATACGTCCACGGCACACCGTACGCAGCCAAACTGGGTGTATGGTTTTCCTGAATTAGTGGGACTGTCGCAGGTGGCGGCAGCGAATCGGGTGGCGGTACCAGGCTGTCACGCAACGGGCTTTTTGGCGTTGGTGACACCGTTAATTCAAGGGGATATTTTGCCGGCAAACTATCCGCTTGTTTGCCAGTCATTGACAGGCTATTCGGGCGGCGGTAAGGCGATGATTGCGGAATATGAACAGGAAAACTGCCCCGAGAGTTACCGTGCCCCTCGGCTGTATGGTTTGGGGTTAACCCATAAGCACTTGCCTGAAATGCAAAAAATTTCAGGCTTGCAGCAGCCACCGTTGTTCTGCCCTGTGGTGGACGATTATTACAGCGGTATGCTAGTTTCTGTTGCGTTGCCGATGGCGGCGTTGAAGGCGGATTGGCAATCGGGGTGTTAAAAACCATTAAAACTAAGAAAAAAAAAAGAAATAGGGATTTGGCGGAATTTTTCGGAACTTGGCGGACGGTTGAGCCGTTGAGAATTGGGGCTTCGGGGCGGTAGCCCCTTTTTTATACCCAAAGAAAAGGAAAAATAATGAATTGCGAAAAATTTGGCGCAGGTGGGTGGTTGAACCGCTAGAACTGCGAAACGCTTGCGCCAAATTTAAGAGGGTTTAAATGACGTTTAAATTTCCCAATCAATCGTGTGGGCGAACCACTCTAACCGCCCTTCTATGATTGTTGGATCGAAGCTCTCTTTGTTGATTTCGATGGTTTCGTACAAAGGGTTATCATACTTGATTTTAACGTTGCCCTGTATGTCGATTTGTAGCCGCCTGATTGAAGCCCTGCCGTTAATTCTCACTAAATATAGCCCATCAACTAATTTATGCAACTGGTCGCTGGCAAGCCCTAGGCGGAGCTGGTTATTCGCATTATGATAGAAAACCTGAACCAGCAATCTATCGCCTTTGCAAATGGTGGGTTGCATTCCATCGTCTTTCATTTCAAGCATTGCAAGCCTACTGGCTTGTAGCCCTTTACTGGCTAACCAATCCGCTCTAAAGGCGTATTCCTTGCGTTCTACGCCGTTTCCTGCGATGTGCATTGCACTCACGTTTTCAAATACGCTAGCTTTTTGGGTAAAGCCCTGATCTGTGACATCAAACCCTAGGGCAAGTCGAACTCTCTCTGGTAAAGATGTATAGTGGTATTCAAACCCCCCCCCCTTTATTCCTTTAGCATCTCTTTTTAGCCACCCTTCCTTTATTGCTTTTCTTGTAATGTTCGTGGCTCTGTTTGGCAGTCCATCAATCCCTTCTAAATCTTTTGCCGAAAACCACTCTTTAATTGATTTCATAAAAGCCCCTTTCTTAATCAAAATGATTAAGAAAATTTTTCTTAGAAAATCATAATTAAATCAAAGTGTTATGTAAATCACAAAAGGATTTAATAAAAATTTTCTAAATCACTTATTGATTTGATAAAGAATAAGTATTATATTCTCTCCCGTAGTTGAGCGAACTATATCGCTCCAGTAGTTCTAAAAACTAATCTCAAAGGATCTCACAAAATGGCAAGAAATAAAAGGACTCGCGATATGAGTAACAATGAAATCCGTGGTGAATTGATGAAGCGCGGTAAGACATTTGCTCAATTAGGCGTGGAGAATGGATTAGCTAAAAATACTATTCGTAACGCACTAGATAAGCCATATCCCAAAGGAGAACGCATTATTGCTGATGCTTTGAGGCTTGAACCGAAAGATATATGGCCATCTCGCCATTTATAGATAGGGGGCAAGAATGAAAGAGTGGTATGCCGCTAGAGAACTGGTGGGGCTTGGAGGGCTACCAAATCACGCAACAAACGTTACTCGACAGGCAAAAAAGGAAAATTGGGAATACAGACCTCAAGAAGGGGTTAAAGGTGGTGGATTTGAATACCACATCTCCAGCCTTCCCCTTGAAACCCAAAAGCAGCTAAAACTTCGCTCTGCGTTGGCGGAAGTGGAAGCAATATGGGAGAAGCAGAAGGCACAAGAGCCTGATCTTGATTTAGCGAAGCGGCTGAATAGTGCCACGGATGCAGCAAGAGAAAAGGCGAAGAAAAAGACGGAAGCGGTGCTGCAAGTGCAAGCGATGTTAGATGCTAAGGTCAATATCTTAGAAGCATTTAGCACGGTGTCGGAGCAAAAAGCCGTTTCCAAAGGTTCTTTAAAAAATTGGTTCTACAAGGTGCAAGGCACGCCCGTTCACGAATGGCAAGCCCTGCTCATTTCAGGCTCTGGCAAAACAGAAAAAGCCTACAAAAAAGCCTTTATTGAGCAAGAAGCGTGGGATTGTTTCTTGGCGGATTATCTTCGCCCTGAAAAGCCCGATTTGTGTGCAAGTTATCGCAGAACGGCAGAACTTGCCAAATTCTACGGGTGGCAAATTGCAAGCCGACAAACCTTTCAACGCAGACTGTTTAAGGAAATTCCTTATGAAGTGATTTTACTTAAACGAGAAGGGGCAAATGCGGTAGCCAAACTGGTGCCAGCCTTAAGACGAACGGTAAAAGATATTCAGGCAATGGAATGGATCAACGGCGACGGCTATCAACACAACGTCTTCGTCAAATTCCCAAATGGCGAAATTCACCGCCCGAAAACGTGGTTTTGGCAAGATGTGAGAACCCGCAAGATTTTAGGTTATCGCACAGCGATTTCCGAAAACACTGACAGCATACGCCTAGCGTTAATGGAAGTGATTTACAAATACGGCATACCACGCACGCTCACGTTAGATAACACCCGAGCGGCAGCCAACAAAGTGATGACAGGCGGTATAGAGAACCGCTACCGCTTTAAGCACGATGAATTAGATCCGAAAGGAATTATGCCGATTTTAGGCATTGAGGTGCATTTCACCAGCATTTTATACGGTGAAGGACATGGACAAGCCAAGCCGATTGAGCGTGCTTTCGGGCGTGGCGGAATTGGCGAGATTGTAGATAAACGCCCCGAATTATCAGGGTTCTACACAGGGAAACGGGTGGATTTAAAACCCGATAACTACAACGGTGGTAAAGACGGTGTGGCGTTTGAGGTTTTTCTGCAAGCCTTAGCAGCAGGGGTGGCAAGCTACAACAACCAAACCGACCGAAAAACAGAACTTTGCCAACACGACAAAGAATTAAGTTTTGACAAAGTGTGGGAACGTGATTACGCCCCAAGCAATGTACGCCAAGCGAGCCAAGACCAACTTCGCATTCTGTTCTTACAAAGCGAAAGCGTGCGCATTAAGAAAAATGGCGAATTTACCCTAAAAGCGGCAGGCAAATTGCTGGGCTTAACCAACATTTACTGGGCACAAGATTTATTTGGCATTGAAGCAAAACGTGTAGTCGTCCGCTTTGACCCTGACAACCTACACAGCAATGTGTATGTGTACGACTTAGAAGGGCGGTTCTTAGCTGAGGCAATATGCCGAGAGGCGAAAGGCTACGGCGATACAAGAGCAGCACGAGAACAAGGCAGATATTACAAACAGATTGTGACCAGTGCGAAGAAACAAGCTGAAGCCCTTGACTTACTGAATGCTCACGAATTGGCAAACCTACAACCGCAAGTGGAAGTAGAACAGCCAATCGAAGAGCAAGTAAAAGAAAGCCTAATGGAGAAAGCTATCCGCACTCAAATTGTCCCAGACCACAACGCCTTGCGAGTGGTGGAAATGGAAGAAGAGACGGAAGAAGTGAGCGAGTTTGAAAAAGCCTTCCAACGTGGCGTGGCAAAACTCAAAAAGAACAAGGGCTAAAGCCTGATTGCATAAGGCTTTAAACGAATTTAAACCAACTTTTAAACGCCGTTTAAAACGGCTAAGGAAGAAACAATGAAACCTATTTTAGCTGAAGCATACACTTTTTTTATGACCACCTACTTAGATCCAAAAATGTACACCGTAGAAGAGTGCTATCAACGCTTAGTCGAAAAAGCCAAAAAAGAAGGATGGGAAATTCCCACCCTAGATGAAATGAAAGAATGGTTAGCTCGCACGATTGAAGTTACCAGTGATCGAATTTAACCACCGAAATTTCTGAAAGTGGCACCGTATTAAAACGAATTAAAAAGTCAATGCGTTCACGAAATGAAATAGGAAGGATAAGTGAGGCATTTTCTAGTTTAGGCAGTAATGCTGATAACGCATCTAATTTGCGATGCAATATTTTAAGAAAGCCAGAAGTATATGGCGAAATGTTCTTAGATGTATCAATAACATCAGAAGCAACGGTAGGTATCAAATCAATAAAAGTGGCATAGCCATTGCGGAAGTTAGCGAGACTCGCATTGTTTTGAACAGTAGCAAGTGAAAGTGGGAAAGATTGTTTAATAAGTTCCACTTCTCGCATCAAGGTTTTAACTCTCATCAAGGTTAAAGCAGAGCCTTCAAGCTGAACAAACTCGTGATTTGATGGTTGTGAAATTTCCATAACTGAACCCCTTATAAGTAAAAAAGGAACTTAATTATGACACTAATTAGCCAAACAAAGCAATTTTTAACCGATACAGGCACAACCCAAGCCAAGCTGGCAAGAGAAGCAGGCATTAACTCAGGTGCGTTGAGTGCTTACTTAAACGAAAGCTACAAAGGCAATGGTGCAGAAATTGAAGCGAAACTGACCGCTTACTTTGGACGACAAGCCACCAAAGAGCGTGAATTTGTGGAGGCACCTGCCTTTATTGAGACTGAAACCGCACTGCAGATTTTTAAAACCTTGGAATTTGCTCAAATCGCTAACTGTATGGCGACGGTTTACGGAGCCAGTGGCGTGGGTAAAACCAAAGCTATTCAGCAGTTTGCAGGCAGGCGTGCAAATGTGTGGTTAGTCACCGCAAGCCCTAGTCGTTCAAGCCTTAGTGAGATCTTATACGAAATCGCCTTAGAACTAGGCATTAGTGATCCTCCTCGTCGAAAAGGAATGTTAGCTAGGTTGATTGAGAAAAAACTGGCAAATACTCAAGGTTTACTCATTATCGACGAAGCAGATCACCTACCTTATGAAGCACTTGAAGAGCTACGTTTACTGCCTGAGAAGGTTGAAATTGGTTTGGTGCTTGTGGGAAATGACAAAGTTTACACAAGAATGCGTGGTGGACTTCATCCTAATGATGAATATGCAAGATTATGGTCACGCAATAGCAAGCGGACAAGTATTCAGAAAGTGAAGAAAAAAGATGTTGTTGCCGTCGCCAAAGCGTGGGGATTAGCAGAAGACGAAGATGCACTCAAAGTGATGCAAGCGATTACCGAAACAGGCGGTGGACTGCGAATTTTAACTCAAACCCTACGCCTTGCAGGAATGGTGGCAAAAGGCTCAAACCGCCTAATTGATGCGAATTTAATTACCCAAGCACGAGCTGAATTACTTGGAAAAGGAGAATAACGATGAAAGCAAAACCGTTAAATAAAGGCAACCATCTCGCCTATAAATTTTTAGAGCAAGCCCAAAAAGCAGTGATGTATTGCAACTCTATCGGGCTTACTGTGACCGAGATTGATTTTAGCCGAATCAAGCCCACCCTGCGAGTGATGCACAACTGCGTTACCGAAAGGATGGTGGCAGAAAATAAGGCAATCATTTTTAAACATGGCTCTGATGATAAATCTATCCGCTACTGTGAAGGGCAATTTATGGCAGAAGGCATCAGAACCATTTTTAGAATTGAAGAAATCAATATCCATTCCACTTGGAACCCAATGAAAGCCAAACATTAAGGAGAAAACTATGGCAAAAAAAGCAACTCGAATTAAAACCGACACCCACGCAGTACGCTTACAAAGTCGTGATGACGTGGAGTTGGCAATTAAACAAATTGGCGACTTACAGCGTCAGCTAGAACAAACCGCTATCGAACAAAACAACGAACTGGCGGCAATCACTGAAAAATACGCCCCAAAACTCACCGCACTTAAAGAGCAAATTGAACCTGTACAACAAGCAGTGCAGGCTTGGTGTGAAAGCCGTCGTGATGAGCTTACCCAAAACGGTAAAACCAAAACGGGCAGCTTTAACACAGGCGAAGTGCAGTGGCGTCAACGTCCACCGAGTGTGGCAATTCGTGGGGCGGACAGCGTGATTGAAAGCCTACGCACTTTAGGCTTGGTACGTTTTATCCGCACTAAAGAAGAAATCAACAAAGAAGCAATGCTCAACGAAGCGGAACTCGCCGCAACGGTGGCGGGTGTAACCATCAAAAAAGGCGTGGAAGACTTTGTGATTACCCCGTTTGAGCAGGATGTAAAAGCCGCTTAGAACCCATTTAAACGCTCTTTAAACCCTGAAATTTAAGGGGCGTTTGTAATGTGTTTTACAACAGAACAGGAGAAGAGATGAGTAAATTAGTCTTTACACGAAAAGCCCGCTTTAAGCACCTAAGTGATCTTGCTGCACGCCTAGAACGCCAGGGGAAATATAACGATGCCTGCGAAGCTTGGGATAAAGCAGCAAAGGATGCCAGTGCCGATCTTAACAAGCAGTGGTGCACCAATCGCAGTAATTTTTGCCAACGTATGGCAATTCGACCATTTAGTAAGGAGTAATTAAACAATGGAACGTACATCAAAAGAAATGCTACTCGCTCGTCTTTCTGAGTGCATTAAGCAACTGCGACAAGCAGAAAAAGCCCTAGATAAAGATGAGTTTACACACTCAGCCGTTTATGTGGGCAATGTGCAAAATCAGCTCCCTGCGGTTAGACAGTTATTGGCAAGGGGGTAAAAATGACAAAAGATGAGTTTTTTGCAAAACACCAATTAGAAGGTTCTCTTGCGATCTTGGATTTAGATGCTAATGATGACCAAAGTGAGTTCTGTTACAACGCCTTACTGTACTATCGTGAATATCCTCTTGATGAATGTATCGCATTATTTTCAGAAGAAAAAATGAGCGAAAAAGAGTTTGTTGAATGGATGCTTGATGAACTTAATTGGATTATTCAACGAGCAAAAAATGCCAAACGCTTTATTAAAAAACGCCAGAAAACAATGCAGGAGGACACTATGTAATACCTAATTCCAAACAAACCGCCCCAAACCTAATCAGATTGCGTAAATGCTGGGGCGGTGCTTCGACAGGCTCAGCAACCAAGAAAACATCAAAAAGTGCGGTCACTTTTTAATGTTTTTTTGAAGGAAAAAGCGATGGTAAGAAATGAAAAAGCCCGATTGATCCAACTGATTAAAATCGGGCAAAAGCAGCTTGAGATGGACGATGAAAGCTATCGGGCAATGTTGAAACGGTTGACCAATAAAACCAGCTCCACCAAATGCAGTGTGGTGGAGTTGCACAAAGTTATCCACGAGCTCAAACAAAAAGGAGCGAAAATCACTTATTTTGCAAAAAAGCGTAAAAATCCGACCGCTTACAGCCCTGCAACAGATAGCCAAAACGTGAGAAGCGAGATTGTGCATAAAATCAGGGCGATTTGGATAAATATGGGGAAAGACGGCTTGCTCAAAGACCCAAGCGAAAAAGGCTTAAACCATTTTATGCACAGTATCATCAACAAAAACCGCCCGATTTTAGTGCTTAATGTGCAAAGCCTGAACCAATATGATGCCAGTCGCTTGCTAGAAATCCTGAAAAAGTGGCATAAGCGGGTAATGGTTGAACGCATTGAAGGCAAAACTGGCGAGAAAATGCCGAAGAAAATCAGTTATGACAACGTGGTTGAGTATTATAAGGAGTTGTTTGATGAAGTTATGTAGATGCCCCATTTGCCACAGCGATTTACACCTTGAAGCCTTAATTGAAGACGACGCAGGGCGTGAACTACTCGGCAAAATCAGCCAACTGACCCACGGTGTCGCAAAGCCAATGGTGGGCTATTTAGGGTTATTTAAGCCAGCTAAAAGCAACCTGAGCAACAGCCGAGCGTTGAAAATCTTAGATGATGTACTCAGTCAGTACGAATGTTCTCGCCTGCTGGCTCACTGTCTAAGCGAAACAATGCAAGCGGTGCGTAAAAAACGCCAAAACGGGCAAAACCACGAGCCACTCACCAACCACAACTACTTAAAATCGGTGTACGAAACCCAAAAAGTCAGCTTTGTTGCCACACCAACAAATAAGCCGACTAATAGCCCAGAAACGAGAATGGCTGAAGATAAACGCAGATCGGACATTGAATTTATCAGCTGTGCCGTAAAACCACGTCCTTTAGGGTGTGGATATAAGGCACAAGATCAGGTACAATCTTTTTGCCAACAGAGATATGCTTAGGCTTTCTCAATGACGGCAAAATCAGGGCGGGACACGTCCGCAGAGCTTGTGAAGTGAACCGCAATAGCGGTCAGCAACAAGAACCCACCGATAGTAGCCCACGCAAAGCGTGGGAGCTAGTAGGAATCCCCATCCTTTAGGGGGGGGAGGATGTCAACCAACGCTACGTCAATCTAGGGCAAGAAGATAAGGTAAAAGATTTGCCACAATATAAAGTCTGGTTAGATTGGAAAAAGCCCCAATCAAAACAAAGTGAATAAAAAAACAGTGGTTTTATATTGATATAACACCGACGATTTGCATAAAATATCCCCCTTAGATTCTAATGTCTAGGGGGATTTTTTATGAATAATGAACAGCAAATTGGGTTATTTGAAGCAGACCATTCAGTCGTGGGGGCTTTATTTGACAATTTAGACCATTTGCCAGAAAATGAAATTGTGCATAAATGGCCATCAACCCTAGTTGAATTAATTGATGTAATGCGTAGTGAGTTAGTCCGTCAGGGAGAAAACTCTATTGAAGCACAAAATAAAGCATCTAAATTGGTAGGTGTGATGGCTCACTATTTTGGTGGGCAATCTTTTTATCTGCCGACGGGCAATACATTAAAAGATGCCTTACGCAATGTAATGATATTTCGTGATTTTAATGGTGGCAATGTGCCAACGTTAGTCAGAAAATATAAGCTCTCCGAGTCGCATATTTATGCAATTATTCGGGAGCAACGAGCATTACAGCGAAGACGGCATCAGCCAGAATTTAAATTTGATTAAATCAAAAGGAATTATTAAATGAAAATTAAACAATTTATTTCCTTATGTGCAATCGCATTATCAGCCAGCCATTTTGCGAACGCAGAATCGTGGCCGCCTGCAAATGAAACACCTGAACAAGCCGCCGTCTTTTTTGAACCAACCTATGAACATCCTGAAAAGGTCAAGGTTGGCGTAACCTTATTTATCGCTGGCTGGAATAACCGCTTGAAAGGCTGGAATGAGCCTTTTTTCTATGGAAAAATCGCAGCAATTCAGAAAAATAAGCAAGTTGACGGTAAAAAGTGTGATGCTTTTACTATTGACTCGACCAAGAAAACTTCTTGGCGTTGCTTAGAAAGATTATTAGATAAGCCTAAAAATTATAATGGTGTTTACAATTCTTACTATGTACGCTTTGATGATCCTGCATTGAATGGTGGCAAACCATTTAAACCAGCAGAAATTAAAGATGAGTTTACTGATTTTATTTCGGATAATGAAGTAAAGACTGCCCCAACTCCACAATCAAGCCCTTTGCTTAAATGTGATGATGAAAGATTTAACCCGCATTTAAAAGTATTTTTAGAAAAACATACTGAAAAAGGCAATAAGTTTGTGGATTTTGTGAACGAAAAAGAGATTGCATTTGACCCTAAACAGAATTTAAAAGTTTGTTCAGGCGAGTTTAAAATGACTAAGTTAGATCCTTTTTATATCATCTACACTATTTCGCCAATTTCAGAAGATAACTACGATTTTAGACTTTTAAAATAGATTTGAACCATCACAAACTCAAAAAAATCTAATCAAAATTAAACTCCTAGATACAGATTATCTAGGAGTTTTTTTATGGCTACCAAAAATCAAATCACCAAAGTCGTTATCCATTGTTCAGCCACCACAAACGGCAAGCCGTTACGCAATGCCCGTGAAACCGCAGCACAAGCGATTGACCGATGGCATAAAGATCGGGGTTATAAACGCCCCGATGCGGGGATTAAACGCTTTAATCCTAATTTAAAACATATTGGCTACCACGCTGTGATTGACACCGATGGCACTATTGAATTCGGCCGTGAAATTGGCGAAATCGGTGCACACGTTAAAGGTCACAACGTTGGCTCTATCGGTATTTGCTTGGTGGGTGGTGTAGGCGAAGGTAAAGAAAAATACCACGGTCGCTATACCGAAGCTCAGTGGCACGCCTTATCTAAATTACTCATCACCCTTGCTCCACAATGCTCGCAGGCGGAAATCGTCGGTCATCGTGATTTATCACCCGACCTTAACGGCGATGGCACTATTACGCCTAACGAATGGCTTAAAAACTGCCCGTGCTTTGATGTTCGTGAATGGTTAGAGCGTGGTGAGACAGTATTTGTAGAACACTTATACAAGGATAAGTAATGAAAATTGCTGAGTTAGTTACCAACGACAACGGTCGCCTATCTACCACTGCATTTATCCAGTTTTTTGGTGCACTTCTAATGGCAATCATCTTGGGTATCTGTGTTTATTTAGACCGCCCTTATGTGCCTGAGTTATTTATGACTTTCGCTCTATTTTGCGGGGGCGGTGTGGCGACGAAAGGTTTTGCTAACGCATTAAATCGAGGTAAAGAATGACATTATTTTTAATTGTTGCAGGCTTGCTTGTGCTTATTGGCGTGTTTATTTGGCTTAAATTCCGCAGCGCTTGTGCTGAGATTGAGCACTTAGTGGCAACCAATCAGCAGCTAGATAAGCAGAATCAAACATTAAAAGCACAGAAAGCTGTGGCTGAATCACAAGTGAAAAATTATCAAGTAAGGACAGAAAATGAAAAAGTTGTTAGTGGCGTTAGCCGTGATGGGATTGTTGAGCAGTTGCACGAACACGGTGACTTACGAAGTGACGAATAGTAGTTGTGCAGGGTTTAGTTTGATTAAAGCCAGTCGGCAAGATACCACCGAAACCCTGCGCCAAGTGTTGATCCATAATCAGACTTATCGCCAAATCTGCAGCGATAAGCCAAACAATGAGAAACAAAATGAGCGATGAAATAGATCGTGTCAATGAGCGAGAGGCACAGATTTTGGCGTTGCAAGTCGCCTCTAGCTTATCGCGTTCTCTCTCAACGGAAGAAGTGGACGCGATTGTACAAAAAGGGCGTGATTGTGTGGACTGCGGTTTGCCTATTCCAGCCCTGCGATTACGCGCAATGCCGCGCGCGGCGCGGTGTGTGAAATGCCAACAGGATTATGAAGGTGGCAAAAAGTGATGGAAATTTTGACGATTTTAAAAGCCCATTGGGGAATTATTTTAACCCTTGCAGGCTTATTGGCTTCGGTCTTTTGGCTCAAGATGGATAGCCGTTATGTGAAAAAGAGCGATTTTGCCACGCTGCGCGAAGAATTTGGCAAAACCAATCATCGCGTGGACGAAATTGAAAATCAGCTGTTGCACTTGCCAAGTGCGAAAGACGTGACGGATTTACGCATTGCGGTGGTGGAAATGAAAGGCGAAACCCAAGCCTTACGCACAGAGGTTAAAGGCTTGTCGCATCAGGTGCAATTACTGATTGAAAAGGAAGTAAGCAAAAAATGATGAAAGATATTTTTACCCAAGACCAGCGATTAGTGATTTTACGCTCCCTTGCGGATGCTGGCTATGATGCCAACGAGTCGATTTTAGATGACTGCTTGGCGTTATATGGACACAACATTAGCCGTGATTTAGTGCGCAATCATTTGAACTGGCTAGAAGAACAGGGGCTGGTAAAAATTGAGCGGTTGGACAATGGTTTTATGATTGCCAAAATTACCCAACGCGGACTTGATGTTGCCAACGGCGAAGCCTTTGTGGACGGCGTAAAACGCCCACGCCCAAAGATTTAAACGATTTTTAAAGCAAATTTAAGGAGCGTTTAAATGAGCGACAAAGTCACCCGTGGGCGTGCCAGCAAAGTCGATTTGCTGCCGCCGAATATCAAAACTCAGCTTGCGATGATGTTGCGTGATAAGCAATTTTCGCAAGCTGAAATTTTAGCAGAAATCAACGATTTAATCCGCGATTGTGGCTTGCCTGATGAAATGCAGTTAAGCAAAACAGGGCTGAACCGCTATGCAAGCCGAATGGAAAAAATGGGGGCGAAAATTCGCCAAGCGCGTGAAGTGGCGGAGGTTTGGACAAGACAGTTTGGAGAGATGCCACAAACTGATATTGGCAAAACCCTGATAGAAATCGTTAAGCAGATTGCCTTTGACACCACGATGAAGTTGGGCGAATACGAAAATGGGGTTGACCCCAAAGCACTCGCCCAACTTACTGCCGCGGTGCAACGCTTGGAGCAAGCGGAAAGCCTAAGTTATAAGCGTGAGCAAGCCATTCGTAAAGAAGTGGCGTTATTGGCGGCGGAAACTGCCGAGAAAGTGGTTGCGCAAGCTGGGCTTGCGAAATCCACCGTAGATCAACTTCGTGCGGAAATTTTAGGAATTGCCTGATGAACCTGCCTGATTTTATTCCTTTTGACCCGAAAGAGTTGCTACTTGGTTATCAGAAACGTTGGATTGCCGATGAAAGCCAGCTCAAGATTGCGGAGAAATCGCGCCGTACAGGTTTGACGTGGGCGGAAGCGGCTGATGATGTGCTGATTGCCAGCCGTGCCAAATCGGAAGGCGGTTCTGATGTGTTCTATATCGGCTCAAACAAAGAGATGGCGCGCGAGTTTATTGATGCTTGTGCGATGTGGGCGAGTAAGTTCAACCGTGCCAGCGGTCAGATTGAACAGGAGATCTTCGATGACGAAGACAAGGACATTCTGACCTACGTTATCTACTTCAATTCAGGCTTTAAAATCAAGGCGTTATCCAGCAACCCGAAAAACTTGCGTGGTATGCAAGGGATTGTGTGCATTGATGAAGCGGCGTTCCACGAGAAACTCGCCGAAGTGCTGAAAGCTGCGCTCGCTCTCACGATGTGGGGCGCAAAAGTGCGGTTGATTTCAACCCATAATGGCGTAGATAACCTGTTCAATCAGTTAATTCAAGATAGCCGTGCTGGGCGCAAAAGTTATTCGGTTCACACCATTACTCTTGATGATGCTTGTCGTGAAGGCTTGTATCAACGCATTTGCCAAGTGTCAAAACAGCCTTGGAGTGCGGAGAAAGAAGCTGCGTGGAAGGCTGGTTTGCTGCGTGAAACTGCAACAGAAGACGATGCGTTGGAAGAGTATTTCTGCGTGCCTAAAGCCAGTTCTGGGGCATATATTCCGCGCCCGTTAGTTGATCGTGCCACCAATGAAGGCAAGGTGGTGCTACGCTTTGATTGTGATGATCGGTTTATGGAATGGACAGAAAACGAGCGTGAAGTCACCGCTACCGAGTTCTGTTTAACCCAAGTGTTGCCACATTTGCAAGCCCTTAATCCCGAACATCGCCACAGCTTCGGCGAAGACTTTGCACGGCGTGGCGATTTAAGCGTGTTTGCGGTGTGTGGGGTTTATCCCGACACTTCGCGCCAAATTGAAATCACGCTGGAGCTGCGTAACTGCCCTTATAACCAACAGCGGCAAATTATGCTGTTTATTTTGAAAAACACACCGCGCTTTATCGGGGCAACATTTGATGCCACAGGTAACGGCGGCTATTTAGCGGAAGCCGCGTTAATTCGTTATGGGGCTTCGATGATTGAAGCGGTGCAACTGAATGACAAGTGGTATCGCGAATGGATGCCGAAATATAAGGCGTTGTATGAAAGTGGTTACATTCAGATCCCAAAAAATGAGGATATTGTGAGCGACCACGGGCATATTCAAGTGATTAACGGCGTGCCGAAAATCGACAAGGCGCGTAACAAAGACAAAACAGGCAAGCGGCACGGCGATAGCGCGGTGGCGTATTGTATGGCGGTGCGTGCCAGCTATATGACAGGCGGCGAGATTGATTATATTCCGCTGCCCTCACGCCACGGCGACAATGATGGCGAATTTGATGATTTTATTGATGAGTGGCAAGGTTATTAAGGATAGATTATGGGTAAAAGTAGAATTTTAGATATTCACGGCAAGCCGTTTACCTTTGATGATGAGGTACAAACGGAAAATGACAGCCGTTTGGCCCTATTGCAACGCCATTATTCAGACCACCCAAGCAGCGGTTTAACCCCTGCGAAAGCAGCTCGCATTTTGCGTGCAGCGGAGATGGGCGATTTGGTGGCGCAGGCTGAACTTGCCGAAGATATGGAGGAAAAAGATGCGCACTTGCATTCGGAATTGAGCAAGCGGCGCAATGCGATTTTAACGGTGGATTGGCAAATTGCCCCACCGCCGAACGCCACGTCCGAAGAACAGCGCGATGCGGAAATGCTGGAAGAAATCCTGCGTGATGCGGTATGGCTAGATGATTGCTTGTTTGATGCCACCGATGCCATTTTGAAGGGCTATTCCTGCCAAGAAATTGAATGGGAGCCGCATTTGATTGGCGGCTTGAAGCTGATTAAAAACGTGCATTGGCGCGACCCTGCGTGGTTTATGACACCGCCTGAGCAGCGTAATGTGTTGCATTTGCGCGATGGCTCAATCAATGGCGTGCCGCTGGCGCAATTTGGCTGGATCACCCATATTGCCAAGGCGAAAACAGGCTATTTATCGCGCATTGGACTGGCGCGCACGTTAGTGTTCCCGTTCATCTTTAAAAATTACTCGGTGCGCGATTTTGCCGAGTTCTTGGAAATTTACGGCTTGCCAATGCGTTTAGGTAAATACCCCGAAGGGGCAACCAATAACGAGAAAACCACGCTATTGCGTGCGGTGATGGGCATCGGGCATAACGCTGGCGGCATTATTCCGCGCGGAATGGAGGTTGAATTTCAAAACGCTGCGGACGGCAACGCTGACACCTTTATGCAAATGATTGAGTGGGCGGAAAAATCAATGTCGAAGGCGATTTTAGGCGGTACGCTGACTTCGCAAGCAGACGGCAAAACCTCCACGAACGCCCTTGGCGATGTGCATAACGATGTGCGCTTGGAAGTGCGCAATGCGGACTTAAAACGCCTTGCGGCAACGCTGACACGGGATTTGGTCTATCCGCTTTATATCCTCAACAAAGGCGCACAAACCGACCGCCGCCGCTTGCCACGCTTTGAATTTGATGTGGCGGAAAGCGAAGACATCAACCTGTTTGCCGATGGCTTGAATAAGTTGGTGGATATTGGTTTCAAAATTCCTGCGCAATGGGCGCACGATAAGCTGCAAGTGCCGATTGCCGCAGATGATGAGCCTGTATTAGCGCGTAAAACTGCGCCCGATATGACCGCACTTTTATCTGCTAAGGCAAATTCACAAGGCTTTGCGGTGCTTTCTGCTCGTCCTGATCCTGATGATTTAGTGGAACAACTTGAACCCACTGCCGAACAATATCAAGAGATTATTGACCCGATTTTAAAGCCTGTGGTGGAAGCCTTGGAGCAAGGGGGCTATGAGTATGCACAAGAGAAAATAGCAATGCTTTATGCGGATATGGACGACAGCAAGCTAGAAGAAACCTTAACTCGTGCAATTTTTGTGAGTGATTTATTGGGGCGACTTTATGCCAAACAGTAACGTAGATATGGGCTATGTGCTACGCCTTGAGCCGAAGGCTGCGGTGGATTATCTCAAATCCAAGGGCTATAACATTACGTGGAATTGGTATGAACAACTTGAAGATGCTCACGTTAAAGCCTTTACCGTAGCGAAAGCAACCAAAATGGAAGTGCTAGAAGCTATCAATCAAGCAGTAATTGAAGCAAAGGAAAAAGGCATTTCAGAACGTGATTTTATTAAACAGCTTACTCCAAAATTACAACAGCTTGGCTGGTGGGGCAAGGTGGTGGCTGAAAACGGCAAAATTGTTCAGCTAGGTAGCCCACGTCGTTTAAAGCAGATTTTACGCACAAATAAAACCGTAGCCTATCAAGCGGCTCGTTATATGGAACAAATGGCAAATAGTGATGAGCAACCTTACTGGCAATATATGGCTGTAAAAGATAGCCGTACTCGTGCCAGCCATTTAGCTTTACATGGTAAGGTTTATCGTGCCGATGATCCAATTTGGGACACCCTTTACCCCCCGAATGATTGGGGCTGCCGTTGCTATGTGCGTGCTTTGAGCGAGTTCCGCGTGAAACGCGAAGGCTACAAGGTGGAAAGCAGCGAAGGGCAACTGGAAACCGTGGGTGCGGTGGCTGGTGTGGACGAGGAAACAGGCGAAGAAATCCGCGTGGCTGTAACTCAAATCAACACCCCAAACGGCACAATGAAAGCTGGGGCTGGTTGGAGCTATAACGTGGGGCGAGCCACTTATGGCACGGATGTGAATTTAATCCGTAAGCTGCAACAGGTGCAAAACCCTGAACTGCGCCAGCAAACTATTCAAGCCATTAACCATAACCGCGAGCGGCATAAGGTGTTTGCGAATTGGGTTAGAGAACATTTGGGCAAGCGCGGCGCAAGCAATCGTTATATGTCGGCAGGCATTATTTCTACGGATATTGCGCAGAAAGTCACGGAATTATCAGGCGGTGAGAAGTATTCTGAACGCTTGCTTGTGATGACCGAAAAGAGCTTAGAACACGCCAATAGCAGCAAACACCACGAAACAGGTGTAGGCTTAAGTGAGACTGACTACGCAAGCATTCCGACAATCATTGCTGATCCATTATTGGTTATTTGGGATAAACGCCGTGGGCATAACAACCTGATCTACATTAACCAAGGATTTTCTATGCAAGTGATGGTTGAACCCCAGTTCAATCAAAAGCGTTTAAAACCTAAAGAACAGGTTGATGCTGTTGTTAATGCTTATCGCGTTACGGAAGAGCAAGTCAGAAAAGGAATTAAGAATGGCGAGTTTATTCTAATAAAAGGGAAGTTAGATTAAGGGCTGGTGGGACTTGAACCCACAAAATTGCACGGTATAGACCGCTTGACGCTTACCAATTAGCGAACAGCCCTCAAAGATGATTAAAATTTACTCTTGTTTTGAGAGAAAGTCAAATGGAACTCAATTATAAATTTGAATGCGAAGCCATACAGCAAGCCTTTCAACGTTTAGCCGCGCAAGGCGGAAATCTACGCGATGCCACGCGCAAGGTGGCTGGCGTATTGAAGCAGGAAGCCGAACTTGCCTTTGAGCGTGAGCAATCGCCCGAAGGCGAAGCGTGGAAGCCACTAGACGAAGATTACCGTGTGCGCCGCTTTGAACAAGGCTACACAGGCAACAAACTGCATCGCACAGGAATGTTGATCGCAAGTGTCGGCGTGGACTATGGCGACACCTTCGCCGTGATTGGTGCAGGCGAACCCTATGGGCAATATCATCAACTTGGCACCAAGAAAATGCCAGCACGTCCTTTTATGGGATTAGGGCAAGATGGTGTAGATGAAATTGTCGATATTTTGCAGCGTGAACTTAAAAAGGTGTTAGGAACGCCATAGAAGCCCATAGACGCATTTTAACGCCAATCCGAACAATCTATCATTTCAAAAAATTTAAACGCACTTAAACGCATTTAAACGTATTTTAAACGGGGGTATAGATTGCCCCTGAGTGCGAATTTCCCCTTTTCCCGATTTTTATCGCTGATTTCAGCCTAAAACAGGGTCTGAACCTCCACAAACTCAACTCCCCAGCCGTTTATTCAAAAATGGCACTATGAAAGCAACACTCCACCCTATCGCGGTTTTAACCGCACAACTTACCCAAGCGGCAGACGGTTGGCAGCAGCTGTTACCCAAAGGCGAATTTCGCTCACGGGACGGCTCGCCGACTGATGTGCCACATTGGTTTATTGATGAAGCCATTGCAAACCGTTTGATTGAAGGCGTGCGCGCACTCAAGCAAGACGTGCTAGTGGATTACGACCACGAAACCATTATCAAAGCCAAAAATGGCATTGATGCTGGCAAGGTGGTGGCGGCTGGTTGGTTTAGCGCGGATGAGATGAAGTGGTTCGATGACGAGCAACGTCAGGGGCTATTTGTCAAACCGCGCTGGACACCGAAAGCCTATCAACAAATCAAGGATGGCGAGTTTGCTTTCTTAAGTGCCGTTTTCCCTTATGACGGGAACGGTATTCCACTTGAATTGCGAATGGCAGCCTTAACCAACGACCCCGGTGTGACAGGTATGCAACGCCTTGCGGTGCTTTCTGCCCATTCGCTCTCCCAACCGAAAGAGGAAACCCGAATGAACAAACTCTTGCAGGAATTGCTGAAAAAGCTCGGCATTGAGCTGGCAGACGGTGCAGAGCCGAGCGAAGAGCAAGCCAACAATGCGAAAACTGCCCTTGATGCCTTGATTAGCGGCAAAGCGGATGCAGAAGCACAGGTCGCCACTTTGAACGCCAAAATGACTACCGTGGATTTAAGTCAGTATGTGCCGAAAGCAACCTACGATGCCACGGTAAGCCAGTTGGCGGTGCTCTCCGCACAAAACACCGAAAACGGCATTGCACAGGCTATCGACAAAGCGCGCAACGAAGGGCGTGTGCTGGCGTGCGAAGCGGACTATTTAACCCAATTTGGCAAACAGCAAGGCTTGGCTGCACTTAATGCGATGCTAGAAAGTCGTCAGCCGATTGCGGTGCTTTCTGCCACACAAACCAGCCAAATGCAGCCACCAGCGGAAGCTGAAAAAGGTTTGGCGGTGTTAAGTGCGGCAGATAAAGAAGCGGCGAAATTGCTTGGCATTTCGGAAGAAGATTTTGCAAAACAGAAGGAGACAGAATAATGGCTGTTGTTACCCCTGATTTAGTCAAAGCCCTGTTTACTGGCTTTGGCAAGAACTTTAAAGACGGCTTGGCAAAAGCTCCATCGCAATATACGGCGATTGCAACGGTGGTGAAATCCACAACAGCATCGAATACCTATGGCTGGCTCGGTCAAATGCCTGGTTTAACGGAATGGGTGGGCGACCGTACGTTGACAGCTATTCAATCTCACGGTTATGCGATTGTTAATAAAAAATGGGCAAGCGGTGTTGAAATCCAACGCACTGACATCGAAGACGATAATGTGGGAATTTATAGCCCGTTGATTGAAGAGCTTGGTCGTGCAGCAGCAGAAAAACCAGATGAGTTGGTGTTTGCCGCATTAAAAGCGGGCTTTACCACAGAATGTTATGACAAGCAGTATTTCTTTGATACCGACCACCCTGTGGGGGCGAATGTGGACGGCACAAGCCCGAAATCGGTGAGCAACATTACCGATGATGGCACAGGTGTTACTGCGGATAATGCGTGGTATTTGCTTGACTGCTCTCGCTCGCTCAAGCCGATTATTTACCAAGAGCGCAAAGCCCCAACGCCAGCGCAAATTACGGATGCGAATGACGAAAAAGTCTTTATGAAAGATGTGTTTACCTATGGTGTAGATAGTCGCTCAAATGTGGGTTATGGCTTCTGGCAGATGGCTCACGCCGTGAAAGGTAAGCTGACTGCGGAGAACCTATGGAAAGCCATTAGTGCGATGCGTGCGGTGCGTGGTGATGGCGATAAACGCTTGGGCATTAAGCCAACGCATATTGTGGTGCCACCTTCGCTTGAAAAAGAAGCGGTGCGTTTATTAGAACGTGAGTTCCGAGCCGAAGATGGTGTGGCAGTTGATAACGAATTTAAAGGGCGTTTAACCCTTATCGTTGCAGACTATCTGTAAATAGCAAGCGGTCAGTTTTTGCCTTGTTTTTGCAAAACTGACCGAGCTTTTAAACCCACTTTAAAGAGGCTTTAAATGTTATGGAAAAAGTTACTGAATTATTTCACGTGGTGGTGCAAAACCCTGTGGCAAATGGTTATCGGCGTGCTGGTTTTAGTTTACAGAAAGGCGAAAACCAACTCAACAGCGTTACTGCCGAACAGTTGGCGCAGATTAAAGCCGACATTCGTTTGGCGGTTACTCACGCAACGCCAATGGATGTCAATCGTGATGCATTATTACAAGGGTTATCACAAGACGATAAAAGTGAGCAAAGCGAAAAGAGTGTGGGCAGTGGCGTATTACCAACCTCTCTTACGGTAGAGCAACTGAAAGCCAAATTAACTGAACTCGGTGCAACCTTTAAGCCATCAGCAAATAAGCCTGAATTGGTGGCATTGTTGGAAGCGGCGTTACAAGCCGAAAAAGACAAAGAGGACGAATAGCAATGTATGCGCAGTTGGCGGATTTGATCCGACTTTATGGCGAGCAAACGCTGATTACGCTAACCGACCGTGAAGCCAATCAAGAGCTGAAAACGGAAGTGGCAGAATTTGCCCTTGCGGATGCCAGCCAAACCATTGATAGCTATATCGGCGGTCGGGTGGATTTGCCGTTAAAAAGTCCGCCTGTGGTGCTTAATCGCCACTGCTGTGTGATTGCGCGTTACTTTTTAGAAAGCCATTCCCCCACAGATCCTGCTCGCAAAGAATATGAAGACAGCCTCAAATTTTTGCGTGATGTGGCATCGGGTTTAGTGACGTTGGGCTTAGATAAAAATGCCGAGGTGGTGGAAAACGAAAACCTTGTGCAGTTTGAAGCAGAGCCTAGCGTATGGGGGCGAAAACAAGCCAAAGGGTTTATTTGATGAGTGTAATTGCGAAAACCAGTAATGCGTTGATAGCCAAAATTAAAGCGCACTTTAAAGGGCGATTAAACAAGGTTGTCGAACATTCGGGACAATGGGATGAGCAGACTATTCGCCAAATTGTAAACACTTACCCAGCGGTGTATGTGGCGTGGCTGGGGCAAGTGCGTGATAACAGTTACTACGGTGTGAAATCTCGCTGGGTGATTTATATCGTTACAAAAGTGCTAAATGGTAAACCCACTGAACAGGTGGGTGCTTATCAAATCGTGGAGCATTTGACCGCCCTTTTGCATGGTGAAAGTGTGGAGCCAAGTGGCAATTTTACCTTACAAAGCGTGCAAAATTTGTGGAGTTCAACCCAATCAGGTACAGGTGCGGTGGTGTATGCGATGTTTTTTGAGGCGGAACAGTCGATTGATTTTGAGCTGACGCAAACGGATTTACATTGCTTTAAGGTTTATCACCAACATCATCAAGGCACCGCTGCGCACAATGATATTCATATTGAATTAGAAGGATAATGTGATGGAAACCATCAACATCAAGCCTGCACAGGCAGACATCAAGGTTCGTGACCCTGAGACCTTTGAGTTTTTAAGTGAGAAAGGGGAAGCAAAACCACGCAACGCTTATTGGTTGGCTCGTTTACGTGACGGGGATGTGGTTATGGTTGAAAGCAAACCGAAAGGAGAAAAATAATGGCGATTTCATTTAATGATATTCCCAAAGCAAACTTGATTCCGTTAGCTTTTATTGAATTTGATAATAGCAATGCGGTTAGCGGTGTGCCTGAGCAGATTGAAAAGGTGTTAATGCTTGGCACAAAACTGGCTTCGGGCAATGCAACGCCGAATGTGGCTATCCGAGTGACATCCAGTACACAAGCCAAGACCTTATTTGGGCAAGGCTCACAATTAGCGGAAATGGTGAATGTCTTTAAACGCCACAACGATTTGTCGGATTTGTGGGTGCTGCCGCTTGAAGAGAAATCAGGCAGCGTGGCGGCGACAGGTTCGGTGCAAGTGGTCGGCACAGCAAGCGGTGCTGGTGTGTTGTCACTGATGATTGCAGGCTACAACTTCAAAGCGGCGGTGGCGATTGGCGATAACGCCGCGGCATTGGCAACCAAGCTCGCTAAGCAAATTCAGCAAAATGCGGATCTGCCGTTTACGGTGGAAGCCCAAGGCGACAGCCTAACTGTGACCAGTCGTACCAAAGGCGAATGTGGCAATGATATTGATATTCGTGCGAATTATTATGACGGTGAACTGTTCCCCGCTGGGATTTCCTTAAATATCACGCCAATGGCAAATGGGGCGATTAACCCTGATGTTGGGTTGGCAATTGCCAATTTAGGTGATACGTGGTGGAAGTACATTATCAACCCATTTACGGATACGGAAAGCCTGAATTTATTGCGCCCTGAATTAGAACGCCGCTGGGGTCCGATGGCACAGATTGATGGCTTATGCTGTATGGCAAAACGTGGCACGCACGCTCAAACCTCTACGTTTGGTACACAACGCAACGACCATTTATTTACTACCCTTGGCACTAATCTTGCACCACAACCTGCTTACATTTGGGCAACGGCATTTGGGGCGGTATGTAGTAAATATTTAGCCATTGATCCTGCTCGTCCTTTGCAGACCTTGCCACTGGATTTATTACCACCAAAAACCTCTGACCACTGGGAGTATAACGAGCGTAATGTGTTGTTATTTGATGGGATTAGCACTTATACGGTAGATGCAGGCGGTCGCCCACAGTTGGAAACGGTGGTCACGATGTATCGCAAAAATAGCTATGGCGACACTGACCCAAGCTATCGTTTTGTGGAAACCATTGCGACCTTAAGCCGTTGGCGTTATGCCATTAAAGCCCGTATTTCGCAAAAATACCCACGACACAAACTGGCAAAAGATGGCACTCGTGTGTCGCCTGGTCAGGCAATCGTTACGCCACAAACCATTCGCACTGAGCTGTTTTCGCTGTTTACGGAGCTTGAATGGCAAGGCTTGGTGGAAGATTTTGAGCAGTTTAAGCGTGATTTACTGGTAGAGATTGATGAAAACAATCCTTGCCGAGTGAATGTATTAAGCAATCCAAATCTGGTTAATCAGTTCCGTATGTATGCGGAACGCACCGCGTTCAAACTTTAGGAGTAAACAGAATGAAATATCAAGGCAGAGCCTTTATTCGTATCAATGGGGCGGAATACCCCTCTAATGAGGGTTCCACACTCACCCTTGGTGGTTACACTCGTGCAACAGTGAAAGGTCAGCGTGTGTATGGCTATCAAGAAACCGCAACCGAAAGTACGGTAGATGTCAAAATCCCAAATGGCAAAGGGATTGACCCAATGGCAATTAAGGAAATGACTGATGCCACCATTGAATTTCAAACGGACATTGGGCAGAACTATTTGCTGGTGAATGCGTGGTGCGTGGACGATGTAACCTTAACCGACAAGGGCGAGATTTCCGCGAAATTCGCCGCGGCAGAGTGCAAAGCCATTTAACAACGGGTCAGATTTAGCCCATTTTTTGCAAATTTAAAGGACATTTAAAATGACGACATTTCAATTAAAAACAGGCATTCCCTTTGGCTCAGGCGATGAGCAGGAAATGCAGACCGAAGTGACCCTGCGCGCCTTAACCACTGGCGATATTATTGATGCACAGTTAGAAGCCGAAAAGCTGGTATTTCACAATGGCGAGCCTGTGTTAGTGAATAGCCCTGCGGTGTTTGGCTATGCCTTAATTCGCCGTCAGATTGCGAAAATTGGCAAAATCAATGGCCCGATTTCTATGGCACAACTTCGCCAACTCACGGGCGAAGATATGGAAATTTTAAACGCCTTTGTTGACGCCTCCGATGCTGCGAATGCTAAGCGAGTTGAACAGAGGGGGCGATTGGATGCAGCAGGTGGCAACCCTTGAGCGAGCCGCACTGCTGTTAGCTAAAGCCTATCATAGCACCCCTGAGTGGGTGCTTTCTCAACCGATATTCGCTCTCCTTCGTTATGCCCATTATTTAGAGAAATCGTCTAATGAGTAAGTATTCCACCTCCTTTTATATCAATCTTGCGGGCAATCTCCCTTCGCAAGCACGCCGTTTTAGCGGGGTGATTAGCTCAATGGCAACACGCTCAACCAAAGCCTTAAATGGTATGAAAGCGGCAACTGCCTCGGCGATGTCGCAACTCACCTCTTTTAAAGGCTTGGCGATGGGTGCTCTTGCTGGGGCGGGTATGTCTATGGGGGCAAATTCCTTTATTCGTGCCGCAGCAGATGCTGAAATGGCTGCCATTCGGATGAAGCAGACTTTTGGTGAGCAAGGGGAAGCTGCAAACGCCTTTTTAAAACAATTTGCCACTCAAACTACGTTGCAATTTGGGGAAACCCAAGATGCGATGATGCGGCTAAAAACCGCAGGTATTGATCCAATGAATGGGAGCTTGCAAGCCTTGGTGGATATGAATGCCAAAGTAGGTGGCGATTCTGCCAACCTTGAGGGCTATATTCACGCCTTAACCAAAGGCTATGTGAAAGGCAAGCTCACCATGGAGGAGATTAACCCGTTATTTGAGCGTAAGGTCAAAGTATTTGAGCTGCTTTCAAAGGCAACTGGGGGCAAATATACCGCTGAGCAAATGCAAGAAATGGCATCTAAGGGGCGGTTAGGGCGTAAGGCGATTGAGGCGTTATTACGTCAAATGGGCGAAGATGCCAAGGGCGCAGCCAAAGAGCAGATGAAAACTTGGGACGGTTTGGTCTCTAACCTTGGCGATACATTTACCTCGATGCAGCAAACCATTATGGATAAGGGCTTATTTGATGAGCTAAAAAATGAGTTGCAAGGCTTGTTGGATTGGTTAAACCAGAAAATTGAGAGTGGTGAGTTTGATGAATTTGCCAAAGGGATTAGTGATAACCTTGTGGAGGCTATCCGATCCTTAAAATCTGGGGCGGAAGAGTTAAAACCAATCCTTGATTCTGTTGGGCAAGCGGTGAAATGGGCGGCAGAACAAACGGATGGCTATGGCAATTTAGCCAAAGTGATGTTGGCGGTGTATGGGGCAAATAAGCTACTTAATGCCACCACAGGCTCTGGCATTATGGGGAATGCGTGGGGATTAGGTAAATGGGGCTATCAAAAACTTGGCAGAAAAAATAATCCGATAGCCAATGCCGCAGGGCAAATGGCTGGGGCTGTGGGGGGCGTGCAGCCTGTTTATGTAACCAATTTTGGTGAGATGGGCTTTGATTTAGGCGGTGGAAGACGTAAGAAAGGTGGCAAGAAAAAACTACCGAATAAGCAAGGTGGAAAACCAAAGGGGCTTCCTCCCAAACCAACAAAAACAAGCACACCGCCGATTTCTAATCAAGCCAAGCAAACTGCCCAAGCGGTGAAAAATGCCACTAAACAGACCGCTGTTTTAGCGGAAACCGCTAAGGCAACAAGCCAAGCGACTAAAGCCGTGAGTAAGGTTGCCGTTACAGCGGCAAAAGGTGCATCGAAGGCTGTGCCGTTAATTGGCACGGCAACCAGCTTGGCGATGAGTGCTTCCACGCTGCTCGATGAGAATGCCAGCGAGGAAGAGAAAGGCGAAGCGGTCGGCTCGGTGGCTGGCGCAACCGTTGGTGCAATTATCGGGCAAGCCTTAATCCCTATTCCTGTGGCTGGCGCGGCGATTGGTGGCTTTATCGGCGACTGGCTAGGCGGTTGGTTAGGTGGCGAAGTCGCTAAAGGGTTAAGTGATGCCACGCCACCTAAAACAGAGATGAATGGCAAGGTAGATTTGACAGTGAATCTGCCTGCTGGTGTGTCGGCTACGGTACAACGCAATGAGATTTCAAGCAGTAATAAAAATGACGATCTTTCAATGGCGGTTAAAACTGGCAACACCAGCGTGGGAATGCGTGGGGGGAATTGATGAGCAAATTAACAGGTAAAGGGTCTTTTCGTGGAGTCCTCTTTCTGATTGAAGAAAGCCAAGGGCAAGAAGGTGGTCGCCGTTTGGTGGTGCATCAGTACCCGTTGCGCAATGATGCCTTGATTGAAGATTTGGGCAAAACCGCACGCAGCTATGATGTGCAATGCTTAGTGATTGGCGATGACCATTTACAGCAAGCCGAAAAGCTGATTTTAGCGTTGGAAGCAGACGGGGCTGGTACGTTAAAGCACCCTTATTTTGGTGAGAAATCGGTATTTATTGAGCGTTATTCCGTTACCCATAGCACTTCGCACGAGCGGGTTTCTCGCTTTTCGTTTAATTTTTATTTAGCCGATAACAAAACCGCCCCTGAATTTAGTGAAGATACCCTTTTTAAAGTGGTAGATAGCTATCAAGCCACCTTAGATGAACTGGCGAATGAGTTTGATGAATTGATGAGTGATATTGCCTCTAGCATTGAATCACTGACTGACAATAGCCTTTTCCGCTTGGTCGATACCACGTTAAATTTTGTGGATAGTTTATTTCAAAGTGTGGGCAAAGTGACCGCTGCGGGTAAGGCGGTGAATAAAAAAATTCAGTCTATCCATAATCGCATTTATAGCTTGGTGTTACAGCCGAAAGTGCTTGCTAAAGAACTGCAATCGGTGTTTGCGCTAACAACCCAATTTTCAGCAGGTTTACGCCGTCAAAAACTCAGTCGCCATCAGGTGGCTTATCGTACCTTGAGTTATGCGTTAGCGGAAAAACGTCAAACAGAACTCTCTCGTGATGAGATTAAACAGTTAGCGGCAGCAAAACGAACCCATCAAATTTACCGAACCAAATTTACCGCACAGCAATCCATTGAAACCTTGGTGAATAGCTTTGAAGGCTCACTTAATCGTTTGTGCCGAGCGACCTTGTTGTTAAATTATGGCAATGAAATCGCCCAGACCTTAAACCCGCAAGGGGAAGCTGAAAAAGCCAATGGAATTGAGTTGATTGCCAAGCAAGATGTCACTCGTTATCTCAATGAATTGCAGCAGTATTTAGATGAAATGACCCTTGAATTTGCCGATAAAGGCTTTTGGGCAAGTTATAACAGCTTAAATCAATTCCGTTTAGTGCTGATTAGTGATTTGCGAACACGTGGTCAGCAGCTTAAAAATAGCCGTCAGATTGTGTTAAGAGAAACAGCCCCTGCCTTAGCGGTGTTATTTGCGCAAACAGGCAATGCGGCGAAATGGCAACAGTTTTGTGAACGTAACAGTATTCGCCATCCGTTATTTGTGATTGGGGGTAAAGAAGTTGAGGTGATTGATGAATAAGGTGGAACTCTATTTAAACGGGGTAATTTGTACAGGCTGGGAAAATGTCAGTATTACTCGCTCGTTAGAAGCGATGGCAGGCAGTTTTGAGCTGGGCATTGCATTACGCCCTGAAGATGATGTGTCGGTGTTGAAAGCAGGATCTGCGATGCAGCTTAAAATTAACGGCAACACAGTGATTACAGGCTATGTGGACGCATTACGGCAAAATATCCGTGATGAGAGTAAAGCAATCTCCCTATCGGGGCGAGATAAAACCGCTGATTTAGTGGATTGTGCAGTGTTGCATACAAGCGGTCAGTTTAAGGGACAAAATTTGCAACAGATTGCAGAAGTTCTTTGTCAGCCCTTTAATATTCAGGTGGTGTGGCGGGCAACGGAGCCGAAATCAAGTGAAAAAATTCCTGTTTGGCAAGTAGAGCCAGGGGAAACAGTGTTTGATACCTTGAGCAAATTAGCTCGACATAAGGGGGTGATGGTGACCTCTGATGTTGAGGGGAATTTGGTATTTACTGATCCAAGTAAAGATATTGTGGGTGAACTTACCCTTGGTGATAACTTGCTAACATTAGAACTTAATGATGATTGGTCGCAACGTTTTTCGCTCTATCGGGTGCTTGGTGATGCGGAGCAAGGTGGCGAGAAGGGAAATAAATCATCCAAATCAGGCAAAGATAAGGCAACAGAATTTACCGATTTTAAGGAGTAATAAATGTCAGCCAGCGGTTTAAAAGTCGAAGTCTCTGATTCAACCATTAACCGTTATCGCCCCACGGTATTGATTGCCGATGAGAATATGACGGGTAATGTGGGCAAGCAACGTGCCGAGTGGGAACGACAACGTAATAATGCTGAAGGGCAACGCTCAACTGCGACGGTGCAAGGTTGGACAAAGCCTGATGGTTCGTTATGGTTGCCTAATCAAATTGTACGTTTGAATGCACCGCAGTTAGGTTTAGAGGGTGCAGAACGGTTAATTGTGGAATGTGCTTATACCCTTGATGAAAGTGGCACAAAAACTGTACTGACCTTGGTGCATCGTGATGCCTTTGATGAACCGCCTGAGCCGTTGAATTTGGATAAAGACGGCAAAAAGCGAAAAAGTAAGAAAGCGAAGAAAGCCAAAGGTAAGGATAGTGGCGGCGAACACGATCCTGATATTTATACTAACTAAATGCGGTAATTTATGCGCGCTTTAAATCAATATTTAGCTCCCCTTAAACGCGGTTTAAAACTAATGATCAGCCGTGCGGTGGTGTCGATTGTAACCGACTCTTTCCAACGACAGAATTTGCAAGTGCAGATCCAGGCCGATGAAGTGGTGGACGATGTGGAACGCTTTCAAAATTACGGGCATTCCAGCGTGCCTTTTGGTGGCGAAACCATTTTAGTCAGCGTGGGCGGCAAACGGTCGCACTTGGTGGCGTTGGTGGTGGATGATAAAGAGAGTCGCCCCACAGAGCTTAAAGCGGGTGATTCGGTGCTGTATCACGCCGAAGGGCATCAGTTGTTACTCACTGAAAATGGCGAGGCGATTTTGACTTGTAAAAAATACAGAGTAAAAGCGGATGAGGTGGTGTTTGAAAGCCCGCAAACGCAATTTACTGGCAATGTGGATATAGTAGGTGTAAGTAACGCAGCAGATCATCAATCAGCTGGGATTAGTGGTGCAAGCCATACGCATACAGGTGTTGAGCAAGGTAACAAAGAGACAGGAACCCCGAAATGAGTGATATTGCATTAACGTGGATTGATGGCAACGGTGACATCGCCATTGACGTGAACCAGTTAATGTTTGATGACAGCCTGACCAATGCCGTGATTATTAGCCTGTTTACCGATTTACGCGTAGATGGGCAACGTGGCTGGTGGGGCGATTCATACGGTCGCCCAATGGGGTCTAAACTTTGGTTACTTGACCGAGAAAAACAACTGAGTAGTGTATTAGCTGATGCTAAGCGATATGCCGAAGAAGCATTGCAATGGTTGCTGGATGAGCGACTTGTGCAATCTATCGTGGTTAATGCCACCAATCCTTTCCCTTCTGTTTTGTTGTTGTCTGTTGCGATTAAATTATTAGATGGCTCAAGTGAGCAACGTGAATTTAAAGCAATCTGGACAGCATAATGCCCTATCAATCTCCTACACTTTCTGAGCTGATTAAACAAGGTCAGCAAGATATTCAATTCCATTTGCCGAATGTGCAGATGAATGCTGTGCTGATGGTGTTAAATCGTATCAATGCGGCATTAAGTGCATCTGAACATCAGCATTTAAGCTGGTTGGCACAGCAAATTATCCCTACCACTGCCGATGAAGAATACCTGATTGAATATGCGGCGATGAAAGGCATTGTTCGTAAAGCAGCTTCCACAGCAACAGGGGAAATTATCGTCACCGCTACAGGGGCGACCCATATTGCACAAGATACGCCCTTTGAGGCGTATAACGGTGTGGTGTTGCTGACCACAGAAAGCGTGGAGATTGATGAGGCTGGCGATTATGTACTGACCGTTGAAGCAAAGGAAGACGGTGCGACAGGCAATCTGCCTGAAAACACACAGGTACAACTGACCAGTGCCATTTTAAATTTGAAAGCACAAGCCAAGGTGCAAGCGATGAGTGGTGGTGCCGATATGGAAAGCCTGTCTAGCTTGCTCTCTCGTTTGATTTTCCGAGTGCAATACCCACCTGCGGGTGGCTCAAAGCACGATTATGTGCGTTGGGCAACAGAGGTGGCTGGTGTGACAAGGGCGTGGTGTTTCCCTCGTTATCGTGGGTTAGGTACGGTGGGTGTGGCATTTGTTATGGACGAGCAAGCGGATATTTTACCAAAAGCACAAGATTTAGCTCGGGTGAGAGCTTACATCGAAGGGCATTACAACGAAACCACACGCCAATTTGAAGGTATGCCTGCGAATGTTGAGCTGTATGTATTTGCACCCAAATTGCAACCAATTAACTTCCGTATTCGCCTTGACCCGAACACGGACGGCTTAAAGAAAACCGTCAAGCAAGCCTTAAGCCAGCTTCTGCAACAGGTGGAAAGCGAGGGTATTATTTACCTTTCGCATATTCGCGCCGCAATTTCTAACGTGATTGGCGAGCGTGATAACTCCGTCTATGAACCAAGCGAAGATGTGCAACTGCCGATTAACACCATTGCGGTGTTGGGGGAAATTGAATGGCTATAAAGCGCGAAGATTATCTGCTGGCAGCCTTGAAATTGCTCCCCCAAGGGCGTGCGTGGCAGCGCAGTTTAGACGGCAATTTAGCGAAAGTGCTGGCGGTGCATTGTGAAGAATTGGCTCGGGTTAATGTAACCGCGCATCAACTGATGGACGAGCGTTTTCCTGTGCGTGCCAAGTTGTTGCTTGAAGATTGGGAAGGCTATTTCGGGCTGCCAGAGTGCGGTCGAAAAATCGAAGGAAAAAGCCTTGAGCAACGCCAGCAACAGGTTCAGGAAAAAGAAGATGAGGTCGGCTCAAATAGCAAGTTGTTTTTGGAAGACGTAGCGAAAAGGGCTGGGTTTAAGGTGCGAGTGGTTAATCATTTCCCACATCATTGCTTGCGTGATTGTACCTATCCCTTGTATGAGCAAGCGAACGCGTGGCGCATTTTTATCTACACCCCAGCAATGTCGCCTGTGCGTTATGCCACTTGCTTAGATGATGTACGCAAGCACCTTGTGCTATTTGAACGCAACAAAGAATTAGAATGTTTGCTCAATCGTTATGCCTACGCGCATTTAGAACTGGTTTTTATTTATGAAGAGGACAGCAAATAATGTTCCATTTAGATAATGAGTCAGGGATCTCAAATCTCCCTACCATCGCCCCATTACGCAGCCACCAACGCCTATGGTTTACCGAAGGCGGACACGGCAACGCAATCAGCTACCCTGGTGCAGATTGGTTCAACATCGTGCAGGCAGAACTATTAAATGTACTTGATGAAGCAGGCATTGCGCCTGATAAAGGGCAGTTAAATCAGATTGCACAGGCTATTCGTAAAATGTCTGAAGGGAAAGCGAGAGAATATCTTGAGCAATTAGGGCAAGTAGATGGCTTTAAGCTCGTTGGTCAAGCCGAATCAGTCGAACAACTCCGTACCATTCGCCCAACGGGGCACGGTCAGCGTATTCTAGTGAAATCCTACTACGCAGGCGGCACAACGGGCGGTGGGGAGTTTGTGGCAGATTTACAGGATTTGGTCACACCTGATGATGGCGGTTTGTGCTTCGTTGTGAATGGTGGTAATGCTGGACGCTGGAAACGCGTGCTAGGCAACGAGATTTCCGCCTTTGATTTTGGTGCAGTGGCTGATGGTGTTACAGATGCAGCCCCTGCACTTAATGCGGCTGCGGTACATTGTCAAAAACAATGGGGTAAAACCTTGTCGCTTTGTGGCGAGTTTTATCTCAGTTCAACGGTGAGCTTTCGCCATTGTAAAGTGGAGGCGACTCGCGCGAAGTTTATCGTAGGGCATAACGGGATTGGCTTGATTTTGGGCGGTGCTGGCAACAATGACAACAACCCGACACAGCAAATTGATGAGGTTATTCGCTCGGCAGGTATGCAAATCAGCAACCGCCGTGCGCCGCTGATCCAAATCATCGGGGCAAAAGGTCAGCATATTAACATCAACCGCGCGGACTATGTGCAGATTTATGCCGATGCCACCGCAGGCAGTCAGTATAACAACAACTATTCTAGTGCCTATTCCACGTTCAATTTTAAGTATATCAACACCATTGAACTCTTTGGCGAAAATGGCGGTTGGATTAACGAGAATATGTTTAATCTGAACCGTTGCCATAAAATCGTGCTTGATGGCGATTATCTCCACAACCACAACGTATTCAACCGCGGCTGTATGGAAGGCAAAGGCGAAATTTATTGCAATGGCTCAAGCAACCAGTTTAATGGATTTCGTTTTGAACGCCGTCCTTCAGTCAATACCGATACATTGCAAATCAACTTTACTGAAAATTCGTGGAACAACCACATCGAAGCCAGCTGGCAATCGTCAAAAGGCTATACCAACAACCCTTACGGCACACATCTCATTACCGTAAATGATGAAGGTTTGGGCAATACTGTTAATCACATCGCAGCCAAAAATAGCCAAGATGTACCGCTATTTTCCCTTACCTCGCAAGCAGATATCGCAATGGCTGGCACAGGGACTGGCGGTGTATTAGGCTTGAGTAATATGGCAGGGGTGCGTAATCTCAAACGCTTGCCAAATGGGAAATATGAAATTGCGAATAATCATACCGTTATTTATGAATCTCCCTTGATTGACTTAACAACATCACCGATTGTGTGGTTTCGCTCTTCCGAACCGCATTTCCGAATGAGTGTGTACTACTTCAACGAACAAAATCAACGCCTTACGAACAAGGTAGAAGTTGGTGAGATTTTTAGCGGTAGTCTATATTGGAATGATGCGGAGGGCTTTAATTTTATGCAAGCCAACTCACAAAACATCAATTTTCACACAAAACCGAATCAGGCACGCTTTGCCAAAGTGATTATTTCATCGGGCTCTAATGTTGCAGGGCTGACATTTAATGCCTTTGCGTTAGGGATTCGCCAGTTTAATCAATTTTCAAAGATTGATGGCTTTAGGCTGGAAATGCTACCTGAACCTAAAGGCGGCAATCAACCACTGATTTACCAAAATCAAGAAATTGATATGGATAAAGTGCCAGAAGGGGTTGTTTGTTATAAATCAGACCTCACCGAAATGCGGGTAAATATTCAAAAAATGTCGTTGTTGATGAAGTCTATCGTCGATAAAACGATAACCCTTGCTGTATCTAAGATGTTTTTAGAACGTGGCAAAGGCGAATTGTTGTACAAATCAGATACAGACGGCAGCTACAAACGCATTGCGGTAACGTCGGGCTATCACATTACTATCACGCTCACCGAAAATGCCCCTACGGATTTAAGCGTAAACAGTGAGGCTTATTTCATCATCACTAAAGTAAAAGGGTTATAAAAATGGCAAATTATCAAGGGCAATATGTATTCCGTAAATCGGACAAGACGATGTTGATGTGGACAGAAGAAGGCGAACTTAGCCCCGACTTTACGGTGATTCCCCCACCAACTGCTGACCACGAGTGGAGCGGAGAAAGCTGGGTGTTATCCGCCCAGAAGCAAGAAGAAATGAAAGCCGAACACCAAAAGCAAGTTTGGGAAAAAATCAAACAAAAACGCTACGAAAACAGCTTAGGCGGGGTTCATATTGAGCGTGTAGGCAAGTGGTTTCAAACTGGCGAGGAAGAAAAAACCAAGTATTTAGGTTTAGACAAGGTTATCGACAAAGTTGGCGATATTGATTGGAAGTGCGCAGATAACAGTTTCGTAAAACTTAACCGCGCCTTGCTAGACGAGATTTTTTTGCGAATGGTTATGACCGAAAATGCCGACCATATCAACGCAGAGAAACACCGTTTGGCAATGTTAGAGGCGGACAAGCCGCTTGAGTATGATTTTTCAAGTGGTTGGAGTCCGATTTATCAACCCAAAGGAGAGCAATAATGGCAACGCTCTATCTAGCCCTTTATAAAGGCAAAGCGAAAAACTGGCGCGAACGGTGGGTAGATTGGCTAATCCGTAAAGCGACTAAGGGGCAATATAGTCACTGCGAAATCGCCGTAAAGCACAGCCGCATTCGTGACCACTATCATCTCGAAGAGTGGTTCGAATGCTATTCAGCAAGCCCACGCGATAACGGTGTGCGCAAGAAAGTCATCAATGTGGCAGACAGTACAAAGTGGGATTTGATTGAGTTAAAAGGCGTGGACGAGAGCCAAATTGTGCTTTATTTCAATCTCACAAAAGGCAAAGGCTACGACCTACGCGGTGCGTTAGGGCTAATTTTCGGGTTTACGCAGAAACGGCAGCGGTTCTTTTGTTCGGAGTGGTGCTTTAACGCGCTATTCAACAGCGAACAAGGCTGGCGTTTCAGCCCGAACCAGTTAGCAGAAATTAGTAAAATCAAGGAGTTGAAATAGTGGGAAAGAAAAATATCATTGCAAAGCAAGCAAGCAAGCAAGCAAGCAAGCGAAGCCTAGCTCGCTTTAAACAAGCGCCGCTACCCTTTACAGGGCAAAAGCGAATGTTTTTGAAGCACGTTGTGCAAGTGTTGAATGAAAATATCGCAGGAAATGACGAAGGTTGGACGATTATTGATGTGTTCGGTGGCAGTGGATTGCTTGCCCATACCGCAAAGCGTGAAAAACCGTTGGCGCGCGTGATTTACAATGACTTTGACGGCTACGCCGAGCGGTTAAAACACATCAAAGATACCAATAAACTGCGCCAAGAAATCTTTCAAATTGTCAATGGAGTTATACCAAAAAACAAACGATTGAGCAAGGAATTAAAAGCCGGAATCATCAATAAAATCAAGGCATTCAACGGTTTTTTAGACCTAAACTGCTTGAGTTCGTGGCTGCTGTTTAGCGGTCAACAAGTCGGCTCGCTGGACGACCTATTCAGCCACGATTTTTGGCATTGCGTACGCCAAACGGACTATCCTGAAGCCACAGGCTACCTTGACGACATTGAAGTGATTAGCGAGTCATTCCACTCGCTGTTACCGAAGTTCCGCAACCAAGAAAAAGTGCTGCTACTGCTTGACCCACCGTACCTTTGCACACGGCAAGAGAGCTACAAACAGGCGACCTATTTTGATTTAATCGACTTCCTACGCCTGATTGACCTAACCAAACCGCCTTATATGTTCTTCAGCTCCACCAAAAGTGAGTTTATTCGGTTCATTCATTATATGGTTGAAGCCAAGAAAGAAGGCTGGCAGAACTTTGAAGGCGCGGAGCGAATTGTGGTGAATGCCTCGGCGAGTTATTCAGGGAGGTATGAGGATAATTTGGTGTATAAGTTTTAGGTAATTTAAAAGCCCTTTAAAGTGAATTTAAAGGGCTTTGTTTTTAGGGTTCTGAACCATTAAAACTAAGAAAATTTTGCAACTCTGAAAATTCGCAGTTTTAATGGTTGCGTTTCGCAGTTTTAATGGCGCGCCACACGGGGGAAAAAATTGCGGCGTATTTGCAAACCGTTTACCAAAACTCACCGCTTATTCAGGTGCATTCATATCAACAAGCACCTGATGATAATACCTTGTCGGCAAATGCGTTGAGTGGCAAAGACAGCCTTGAGATTTTCGTGCTGGGTAGCCCAACGCAGTTGTTGTTATCCGCACGCTTTGACAATTTGGGCAAGGGGGCGTCAGGGGCGGCGATTCAGTGTATGAATTTAATGCTTGGGCGAACGCAAACTGCAGGTTTAGTGATTTAATACCTCATCAACACAACATCATAAGGATAAAAAATGAACATTATTGAAGTGCAAGGTGGCGTAACGGCGCCACAGGGATTTAAAGCAGCGGGTATTCATTGTGGGATCCGCAAGAACAAAGAAAAATTAGATTTGGCGTTATTAGTCAGCGATCGCCCTTGTGCGACGGCGGCGGTGTATACGCAGAATAAAGTAAAAGGGGCACCGATTTTGGTGACCCAGCAAAATATTGCCGATGGCTATAGCCAAGCGATGTTATGTAACAGTGGCAATGCGAATACCTGCAACCCAAATGGCGTGGAATTAGCCCAAGCCTGCTGCGAATTGGCGGCACAATCCCTTGGCTTAAAAGCCAGCGATATTGTGATTGCTTCTACGGGGGTGATTGGTCAGCCACTGCCCCTTGAACCTTTTGCAAAAGGCATTCCAGAAATTACCGCTTGTTTAAGTCGCACGGGGGGAACCCTTGCTGCTCAAGCGATTATGACCACCGACACCCACCACAAAGAGTTCGCCGTGGAGTTTAGCCTTGGTGGAAAAACCTGTCGCATTGGGGCGATGACCAAAGGTAGCGGTATGATCAACCCAAATATGGCGACAATGTTGACCTTCATTACCACCGACGTTGCCATTAGCCCTGCGATGCTCAATCAAGCCTTGCAAGCGGAAGTGAAACAGAGTTTGAACCAAATCAATGTGGACGGCGACACCTCGACCAACGATATGGCAACGGTGATGGCAAATGGGCAAGCAGGCAATGCGGAAATTACCCAACTCAACGCCGATTACGCACTGTTTTGCGATGCCTTACATCAGGTGTGCGTTTGGGCGTGCCGTCAGATTGCCAAAGATGGCGAAGGAGCGACGAAATTGCTGGAATGTTCGGTGAGCAACGCACGCTCTGCACAGGTGGGGTTAGCCATTGCGAAATCCATTATTTCCAGCGATCTGTTTAAAGCGGCAATGTTCGGACAAGATGCCAACTGGGGGCGTGTGCTTTGTGCCATTGGCTATACGGAAGGGGATTTTTCCATCGACAAGGTGGAATTGCGGTTAAAAAGCGAAAAAGGCGAAGTGCTGGTTTGCCAAAATGCCGCCTATTTCCCGTTTAGCGAAGAAGAAGCGGCGGAAGTGCTTTCTGCCAGCGAAATCCAAATTTTGGTGGATATGCACGACGGCGAACATTTCGCCCAAGCCTGGGGCTGCGATTTGAGCTATGAATATGTGCGAATTAACGGCGATTATCGCTCTTAAGCCTTAAAATGGGGATAAAATGCTCAATATTTTCAGCATCGGTTTTCACTTGGCGGATTATTGAAACGCTGATCGGCATTTATATGTGGTACATCGCCGCAATGTTGCTGAGGTATGCTCACCAAAACGGATTATTTTCTTTCTTGTAACGAACACAAAATAAACAAATAGGCAAATACAATGGAACAATTTCACATCACTCACCTTGCGGCGGCGATGAATGAAGCGACGCCCTATATCAAAAAATACAAACACAAAATCATCGTGGTGAAATACGGCGGTAACGCGATGATCAACAACGAATTGAAAAAAACCGTGATGCAAGATCTGTTGTTGCTCAATCAGATCGGCATTAAGGTGGTGTTGGTGCACGGCGGCGGCCCGGAAATTTCGCAAGGGTTAAAAAAAATCGGCAAAGAGAGCCAGTTTATCAACGGCTTGCGTGTGACCGATCAAGAAACAATGGACGTGGTGCAACAAATGTTGGCGGGCAAAGTGAACAAAAGTTTGGTGGCATTGCTTAACGGACGTGGCATTGGTTTGTGTGGTATCGACGGCGGTATTTTAACCTGCCGAAAATTGCAAACGGACGTGGATCTTGGATTCGTGGGCGAGATCACCAAGGTGAACACCACTTTGCTCGAATTTGCCTTGAACGCTGGCTTTATCCCTGTGATTGCGACGGTGGGTGCCGATGAAAATGGCGTTGCCTACAACATCAACGCCGATACCGCCGCCAGTGAAATTGCCATCGCATTAAACGCCAGTAAATTGGTGACGATGACTGATATTGCTGGGGTGCTGCGAGATCGCTTCGATGAAAGCACGCTCATTCATTCCATCGACATTGACGAGGTGCCACAACTGGTAGCGGATGGCGTGATTGCTGGGGGGATGATCCCGAAAATCGAATGTTGTGTCGACTGCGTCCGTTCAGGCGTGCCAGAAGTCGCCATTATTGATGGACGTATTCCCAACGCCATTTTACAAGAACTTTTCAGCGAAAAAGGCAACGGCACGCTGTTTTATCAACAGAATAACTAGGAAAAACACAATGACAAATGCAGACATTCAACAACAAGATCATCAATTTTTAGCCCAAACCTACGCCCGTTTTCCCCTTGCCCTTGCCAAGGGTAAAGGGTGCGAAGTGTGGGATTTTGACGGCAATCGCTATCTTGATTTCACCAGCGGCATCGGCACCAACAGCCTTGGCTTTGCGGACGATCAATGGCTTAACGCCGTGGTTTCACAAGCCTCAAGCCTGCAACACACCTCCAACCTGTTTTACACCGAACCTGCCACCACCTTAGCCAAACGCCTAAGTGAGGCAAGCGGTCTACAACGAGCGTTTTTTTGCAATTCGGGAGCAGAAGCAAACGAAGGAGCAATTAAAGCTGCACGCAAATACAGCCACGATCGCTACGGCGAAAACCGCTTTACCATTTTAACCTTGGAAAATTCCTTCCACGGTCGCACCATTTCCACCCTTGCCGCCACAGGGCAAGCGGCGTTCCACCAGCACTTTTTCCCCTTCACCCAAGGGTTTGAACATTTGCCTGCGAACGACATCAACGCCCTAACCGCTCGTGTGGCAAACAATGATGTTTGTGCCATTATGCTTGAAATTGTGCAAGGGGAAGGCGGCATTTTAACGCTCAACCCTGACTATCTCGCAGCGATCACGCAATTGTGTCAGGAAAAAGACATTTTGCTGATCATCGACGAAGTGCAAACAGGCATTGGGCGAACAGGCAAATTGCTTGCCTATCAACATTTTGGCTTGCAACCTGACATCGTTACCCTTGCTAAAGGGCTAGGCGGTGGTTTGCCGATCGGGGCGATCTTATTCGGCGAAAAATGTGCTGATGTGTTAAGCAAAGGCGATCACGGATCCACCTTCGGGGCGAACCCAGTTTGTTGTGCTGCCGCTAATGCCGTATTAACCAAGCTCGATCCACATTTCTTAGCGGACGTGGCTCGCAAAGGCGAAAAATTACAGCAGGCACTCGCCAAACTCCCAGGGGTGAAAAGCGTGTCAGGAATGGGGTTGATGATCGGTGTGGAATTTGAGCAAGGTATCAACGTCGCCGACGTTGTACAAAAAAGCATTAAACAAGGTGTTCTTTTTCTCACTGCGAAACACAAACTTCGCTTGCTTCCGCCACTTGTGATAACATCAGCACAATTAGTCACTGGGATCGCCGTGTTAGAAAATGTGTTAAAAGAATTTTCGCAAAACAGGGCTTAATAATTGGAATAAAAAATGACAATTGCTGCTCAACAAGAAAAAAAACAAACTTACAACTTAAATAAACTACAAAAAAAGTTACGACGTAACGTAGGTAATGCTATCGCTGATTTCAATATGATTGAAGAGGGCGACAAAGTTATGGTGTGTTTGTCAGGCGGTAAGGATAGTTATACCTTGCTGGATATTTTGCTTAACTTACGCCTCAATGCACCAGTACATTTTGATATTGTGGCGGTGAATTTAGATCAAAAACAGCCAGGATTTCCTGAACACATTTTGCCTGAATATCTGCAAAGTATTGGGGTAGATTACAAAATCGTGGAAGAAAATACCTACGGCATTGTGAAAGAAAAAATCCCTGAGGGTAAAACCACTTGTTCTCTTTGCTCACGTTTGCGACGAGGCATTTTATACCGCACAGCGACGGAGCTTGCTGCGACAAAAATCGCACTTGGGCATCATCGTGATGATATGTTGGAAACTTTGTTTTTGAATATGTTTTACGGTGGAAAACTGAAAAGTATGCCGCCGAAACTCATTAGCGACGACGGCAAACAAATTGTGATTCGCCCACTCGCCTATTGCAAAGAAAAAGACATTGAAAAATACGCCGCAGCTAAACAATTCCCGATTATTCCGTGTAATCTGTGCGGTTCGCAACCCAATTTGCAGCGTCAAGTGGTGAAAGAAATGTTGCAAAAATGGGATCGCCAGTACCCAGGTCGTATCGAAACAATGTTCAGTGCAATTCAAAATATCGTCCCTTCTCATCTTTGCGATAGCAATTTGTTCGATTTCAAAGGCATTCAGCGTGGTCAAGTGTTAGAAAATATCGAGGGCGATATTGCTTTTGATAAGCCTGATTTTACCCCTCATTTGCCAATGGACGACGATGAGGCAATGGATTTTTCCGCCGAAACAATGATACAAATTAAAGCCGTTGATTAACTTTTTTGCTAAATCAATGAATCAACCTCAACTAAAAAGGAATAAAAATGACTCAACAAGCAATTTTTGCCGCTGGCTGCTTTTGGTGTGTGGAAGCAGTTTTCAGCCATATTAAAGGCGTTAGCCGAGCGACTTCTGGCTATATTAATGGAACAACAGAAAATCCAACTTATAAAGAAGTTTGCACTGGCGATACAGGACACGCAGAAGCGGTTTTAATTGAATTTGATCCTAGCCTGATTTCCTATGAAACCTTATTAAATATCTTTTTTTCCATTCACAATCCAACGGAAGTAAATCGTCAAGGAAATGATGTGGGAACGCAATATCGCACAGGAATTTACTACCTTGATGAGCAACAAAAACAGCTAGCAGAGCAAAAAATTGCGGCGTTGCAGCCCCACTTTGAGCAAAAAATCGTAACCGAAATTTGTGCGGCACAAACTTTTTATCCAGCGGAAGATTATCATCAGGGCTATTTGCTACAAAATCCACAAAATTCTTATTGCAACCTTGTGGCGACACCGAAATTTTTGAAAGCAAAAGTCAAATTTGCTGAACTTTGGAAAGAAAATTAATTAGGTAAATGAATAGCGATGTGGCGACGCTACTCTCGCATCGCCGCATAGATTTTTTCCGCCAATGCCTTGGAAATGCAGGGTACGGAAGCGATTTCATCAAGGGTGGCTTTTTTCACACCTTGTTGTCCGCCGAGATATTTTAGCAAGGCTTGACGGCGTTTAGCGCCGACGCCTTCAATGCTCTCCAGACCGCTTTGCATAAAGGCTTTTTGCCGTTTTTTACGATGCCCTTGAATGGCGTGATTGTGGCTTTCATCACGAATATGTTGAATTAAATGCAAGGCTAAATCATCAGGCGGTAAGTGAATTTCTTTATGCTGTTTGCTTAAAATTAAGGTTTCCAAGCCTGCTTTGCGATCTACCCCTTTCGCCACGCCCACTAAGTGCGGTCGGTTTTTATCCCAATTTACCTGCAAATGTTCAAACACCTGCAACGCACGGTTTAACTGCCCTTTACCGCCGTCGATAAAAATCACATCAGGAATTTTGTCTGGCTCAAGATTTTTAGCGTAACGTTTGAGTAATGCCTGCTCCATTGCCGCATAGTCGTCGCCGCCCGTAATGCCTTCGATATTAAAGCGGCGATAATCCGCTTTGAACGGTCCGTCTTGATTAAAAACCACACAAGAAGCAATGGTTTGTTCGCCCATGGTGTGACTAATATCAAAACATTCCATGCGTTTAATTTCCGCAATGCCAAGTAAGTTTTGCAACGCCGCATAACGATCTTTAATTAAGGTGCTGTGTTTCAATTGATTGGCTAGCGCCGCCTGTGCGTTCATTTGCGCCAGTTGCAAATATTTGCTCTTGCTACCTTTGGTATTATCTTGAATGCTCACTTTGCGTCCTGCTTGTTCCGTGAGCAACATTTCCAACTCCCTTTTTTCGGGCAATTTGTGATCCACAATAATGCTGTTGGGAATGGTGCGCCCTTGATGGGCTTGCAAATAAAACTGCCCCACAAAAGACGCCGTGAGCTCCGCTAAATCCGTATTGGCTGGCACTTTTGGGAAATAACTGCGATTGCCCAGCACTTTGCCCTGCCGAATAAATAGCACCTGCACGCAGGCGACACCGTGCTGATAAGCAATGGCGAGAATATCCATATCATCCAACCGTTCATTGCTCACAAATTGCTTTTCAATCACCGCTCGCACTGCCTGAATTTGATCGCGAATACGTGCCGCTTGCTCAAAATCCAAACGCTGACTCGCCTGCTCCATTTGCTTAACCAAATGATCCAACACTTGATTATCCTTACCTTGCAAAAACAAACGGGCAAATTCCACCTGTTGCTGATAGTCCTCATCGCTCACATAACCCGCGACGCAAGGGGCGCTACAACGTTGAATTTGATATTGCAAACAAGGGCGAGAGCGATTGTTATACACGGAGTTTTCGCATTGGCGAATAGGAAAAAGTTTTTGTAGTAAGGATAGCGTCTCTCGCACCGCACTTGCGTGTGGATAAGGCCCGAAATACTCCCCTTTTATTTTTTTACTTCCTCGATAAGCGGTAATACGAGGGTGTCGCTCCTGAGTTAATAAAATATAAGGATAGGATTTATCGTCTCGCAACAAGACGTTATAGCGTGGCTGATAATTCTTAATAAAATTATGTTCGAGCAGTAAGGCTTCTGTTTCAGAGGTGGTAAGTGTGGTATCAATGCGCGCAATCGCCGCGACCAAGGCTTCCGTTTTTGGGCTTGCAAGATTGGCACGAAAATAACTCGACAACCGTTTATGCAGATCTTTCGCCTTGCCCACATAAATCACGTTGTCTTGTTTGTCATACATTCGATAAACGCCCGGCAAGTGCGGTACGTTAGCAAGAAAGGGTTTGGGGTTGAACATATTACTTAGCGATTAATTTAGATTTTTTAGACGGTTGAACAATGCGCTATATGCACAGCATTCATCTATTTTATGATATTTGTGAGCGGATAAAATAATTTTCTCTGTTTATTCTCCAAATGTCTAAATTCAATAAAGCCCAATCGTTCATAAAATGAAGCCGCATTATCATCTTTTGCCTCAACAACCAAAATTGCCGATCCTACGGTCGTATTTTTGATTTTGTACATCGCATCTGCAATTAAAAATTTACCATATCCTTGCTTTTGAAACCTATCATCAATCGCCAATCGACCGATCAAAACAGCAGGAATATTAGGGTATGGAATCCCTTTATTTATTCTTTCTTTTGGTATATCTGAAATGGGTATGGATAACGCTGATAATGTGTAATAGCCAATAATCTTAGATTGTGCGTTTTCAATAAGCACAAAACACTTTGCCAACCCTTTTTTGACGTCTTGAGAGGCGTATTGATGAAAATAGCATTCTAATGCCTTAACAGAACAAGAAAACGACGCTTTTTTAATGCCTAATGCTTCTAAAGGTAATACGGTTAAATTTTTTAATTTTTCATTTTCCATTACTTTTCCTTATGAATGGACAAGTATTCTTCATATACATCAAGTGCATTTTGCATTGAGGCGTTATGCTTAACGGGTTTACTTAAACTCTCGATAAGTACAGCCTGATCCTCCAATGTCAAACGCAAGACTTGATGCTCTGAAATTGTTTTTTTTGCCTCCCTGTAAGCAACATCCACAACAAAGTCAGTTAATGTTCGCCCTGAAATAGTGGCTGCTTGCTTGATGAGTTGGTATATATCTAAGTTGACTTTCGCTTCCAATCTTGCTTTTGTAACTTGTACTGTCATTGTGCTTCTCCTATATGAATTATTTAAATTTACGGCTATAAGCCGTAAAAGTCAAGATAAGAAAACATCAAAAGTGAATAGATTTTTTTGCATAGAAAAAGCATAAACAGACTACGCAAGTTTATGCTTTTTTGACTATGATTACGCCTTTCAACTTTTTTACAGGGCTAGAAATAGCTTTTAGCTAAGCGCCAGCGCAGCGCTTTCCCCTTGTTCAATAGCGAGTTCCACCCTATATTTTGCCTCTTCCAATAATGCTTTGCTTTCCTCACGTAAACGGTTGGATTGTTGGATTAATTGGGCAATTTTGGTTTGGGTTTCTTCATTTACTTTTGGAATAACCAAATTAAGCACATCCTCATCTTTAATTACAGGATAGCTTGTGCCGACATTAAATTGAAGCAACCAATCCTTATACATTTCTGTTCGCAATAGCACTTTCAGAAATTCATTATTAAATTTTGATTTCATTTTTTTACGTAATACGGTAAACGCACCACTTACGATTAAATCATTTCGTTCGTGTTCAATAATGGTTATTGCTCCACGATTTGGGCGAACTGTTGAAATTAAAATATCCCCTTTTTTAACCATAATTTTTGCATTGGCTGGTAATTCTTCGGTTGCAATTTCGTTGAATAAATATGAGCCTTCTGAAACATTTACATCACCAATTTCAATATATTGATAATTTGGCAAATCAAAATTAGATTTGGTTTTAACCTGACTATATTCATCTTGAATTTTGACAAATCCATTAGCTTCAATTTTAGTTTTATAGCTTTCATACTTTGCTTGATAAAACTCTGCATCTAATCGCCCTGAAAGTCCGAAACTGGCAGAGAATGATTTGAGATTTACCGCTTGTTCAGGTACTTGGAAATGTTGTAAACCTAATTTTTCAAGTAATAAAGCTTCAGCTAATAAATAAGTGGTTTTAGCTTGTTCTCGTTTATAAATAGAAGATTTAAATAAAGCTGAAACTTTATCTTTAAATTCATTACTTGGATTAAATATAGGAATTTTTTTAACTAATGTTAATGTTAAATGTGGTTGTGCAGTCATTGATGATGATTGTACCATCAAGTCATGACAGAAACGTGTATTAAAATAGACATATAAGCAAATATAATCCATTTCACTTAATCTAGATGAATTTATAAAAATAAGATCTCTTGTTACTGCCGTCTCTTTTTCAATTAAAGATACTCTACCTATACTCCCACCTTTTGTTATAACAATGTCTCCTTTTGAAATTATTTTCAATGTTGAAAATTCATTACTATTTACAATTTCTTTTGGGATCTTTATGCAGTTATCATAATCAATAAAATTATTTACATCAGACACACGAACAAAAGGAATATTTCCCTTATTATAGTAAGGTTCTAATGAGGGATAAAATGCACTAGCATCAATTTTTAATTCTAATTTTGATAGTGAAGTAAAATTATCAGGATTATTTTCAACAATAGTTTTAATTTTTAAATATTTTTTTAAGAAATAATCACTATCAATTCTAAAAGTTTCAACTTCATTGAGATCTTTTAAATTAACTTCACTAATCTCTAACCCCTCTAATAACCGCTGATACTTCAGCTCATCAAAGGGGCTTAATCCTTTCCCACAAAAGAGAGTTTTTCTTTTTTGGCAAATTCTAAAAAGGCTTCGGCAATGCCATCTTGCGTTAAGCCATCGTGATTGAAAAGATCGTGCTTAACAATTAAATGCCCGTGACTGTCTAATACGGGGCTACCGTCTGGGTGACGAACAAAAATTTTATCACCGCTGTTGTCTTTGCTCGGGCTTTGCATGGTGGCAAAGAAAATCGGGTAATCTTCCACTTTAGGACAAAGTTCATCATGCCATTTTTGCACAAATAACACGCTGGTTTTTGTGCCTGTGTGCGGTTTAAATACATTTCCGTGTAAACCGACCACCGCTAAAATGCGGCATCGTTTAGCAATAAACTCACGAATAGCTTTATCCGAGCTATTATTAAAACGCCCCTGAGGCAACACAATTGCCATTCGTCCGCCATCTTTGAGAAAATCTAAATTACGCTCAATAAATAAAACATCACGTCCCACTTTAGATTGAGATTTGCCGTTCGGCTTTTTGCCTAATTCATATTTAGCCAAAATGCGGCTTTCTTTAATATCACCCGCAAAAGGCGGATTTGCCATTAATACATCAAATTGGAAATCACGGTTTTCCTCTTTGCTTTTGCGTAACTTACGCAATTTTTTCCACCCATCAAAATAGGTGTCAAGCCAAGTTTCATCTTCCGTTTTTTCGTCCCAGCGTTCCCAATCAAGGGTGTTTAAATGCAATACGTTGGTCTGCCCGTCGCCCGCAATCAAATTTAAGGTTCTCGCCACTCGTACCGCTTTTTCATCAAAATCAATGGCAAACACGTTGTTCACCACATAATCGGTGCACTCTGTGGGCTTTTCTTCACTGGTAAATAAATGACTTTTGCTTAATCCCTTTTCTTTGAGGATTTGCTCCCAAACGTGAAAAATGCTGTGAACAGGAAAGCCGCAACTGCCGGCTGCTGTATCAATAATGGTTTCCTCTTTGGTTGGATTGAGCATTTTTACACACATATCAATCACATAGCGTGGCGTGAAATATTGCCCTTTTTCGCCTTTGCTGGATTTGTTAATGAGATATTCAAAAGCTTCGTCAACCACATCTAAATTGGAATTAAACAGTTTGACATCTTGTAAAGAAGACACGCACACGGATAAATGAGACGGCGTTAACTGAATTTTCGCCTCTTCGGAAAAAACGCCTTCCCATTTATTGCGTGCTTTGTCAAATAAATGTTGAATTTTCGTTTTTAACTCTGTTTCCGTATCGCCACTGTTACGAAACTCTAAAAAGCGACTTTTATTCCTGCCGCTTTCCATTTCATCATACAGTTTAGTAAAGATCAGTTTGAAAATCTCTTCAAATACATCCACCCCCGCATTCGCCAACACTTCATCTTCTAATTCTAAAATCAGGTCTTTTAATGATTTTCTTTCATTGACTAATTTATCGCGTTGAATCAGATCATCAATGGTATAACGCTCATTTAAAATATCGGATAATTTTTCATGAGCATTAGGAATGTCGGAAATATCCTCAAAATAATTTGGATCTTTACGATGATAAAAGGAAATAGATTCCCCATTTGTCCAAACGCCTATTGGAGAACCTGTGGCATTACAATAGGATTTTAATTGTTCCTTACCGTCTTTTAATTTTGGCTTTTTAAGCTCCACAATGATGTAGGCTGAGTTTGGATTATCCTTATCCCAAACAATGATGTCCGCACGTTTTTCTTCTCGCCCAAAATTCACCGCACTCTCCACTGAAATTCGGCTTTCAGGATAATGATATTTATCAAGTAGCGTTGAAATATAAAGCTGTCGCACTACTTCTTCAGGCGTTAATTTGATTTCTTTGTGGCGAATAAGGCAAGGAACGAAAAATACCGTTTTTCCTTTTTGTTCTTTAGCAATAATTTGTGATTCGAGTTGTTCGATTTGTGTTTGAGAAAATTGAGTGAGTTTATATTGACTGTCTTTTAAAATGCTCTCTAATTTCATTTGTTATTCCTGTTAATGATTATTGTGATTTGCTCATTCGGTTTATTTTATGTGTTATTTTCCAGCGGATTACCCTGCATATATTGCAAAGAAAATTGTCGTTTTCCTACAATTTCCTCTACTTTTTGTTCAGACAGACCAGCAGAAAGCAATTCTTGGCGTAAATTATTTAAAGAACGGTTAAAGGCAAGGCGCGCATTTTGCACACCATCTACAATAAATTGAGCATTAAAATCATCTTTCAATTCATAAAATTGGATATTTGATGCACAGAGGCAAAACCATTCAAAACGAGCAGACACTTCTTGTAGCGCTAGCGTTCCGTGCGCTTGTTTAATTCCCTCATCACTGAGATAAACAGTACCTTGAATATTGGTAAAACCGTGCTTTTTTAAAATGTGCTGAATATCCATATAAGCATTACGCCAGCTCGTATTGTGATAATGACGTTCAAGGCAATGTGTATCCATATCGAAAACGATCAATGTTCTGTCCATTTTGCCCTCATTTCTCTATTTATTTCCCTGCCAAAATCAACCGCACTTTTTCTAGATCTTCTGGGGTATCGACGCCCACTGGCGGGATTTCTTTGGCGAGTTCCACGTGGATTTTTTCACCGTACCATAGCACACGCAATTGCTCCAAACTTTCGATTTGTTCAAGGGCGGTAGGTTGCCATTGCACATATTGTTTAATGAAACCTGCTCGGTAGGCATAAATCCCAATATGGCGTAGATAATGATCGGCTAATTTTAGCTGTGCAAGGGTTAAATTTTTTTGTTGTTGATATTGGGCAAATTGATCACGATCCCAAGGAATAACCGCACGGGAAAAATACAACACATAGCCATCTTTGTCGGTTAAGACTTTTACGGCATTTGGATTGAATAATTCTTCAGGCTCTTCAATTTTTACCGCTAAACTCGCCATTTTTACTTGATATTTAACTAAATTCTCTGCCACTTGTCGCACAATGCTTGGCGGTATCAAAGGTTCATCGCCCTGAATATTAACAATAATTTCATCATCAGCAATGGCTAATTTTTCTACCACTTCCGCTAAACGTTCTGTGCCTGAATTGTGTTTTTCTGATGTCATACAAACTTCTGCACCATAGGCTTTTGCCGCTTTTGCTACTTCAGGATGATCCGTTGCAACAATAATTCGCTCTGCTCCCGATTGTTGTGCTTTTGCAAAAACGTGAGCAATCATTGGTTTACCTGCGATATCCGCTAAAGGTTTTGCTGGCAAGCGACTTGAAGCATAACGAGCAGGAATAATAACAGTAAATTTACTCATTGAATTACTCCTTATCTTGTTGATAGGCAACAGCTTGTTCAGCTAATAGCACAGGAATACCTTGTTTAATGGGATAAGCCAATTGATCGAATTTACAAACTAATTGTTGATTAGTTTTATCGTAAGTCAAACTCCCTTGGCAAATTGGACAGGCGACAATTTCTAATAATTTGGAATCCATTTTTCTCTCCTAGTTTGCACGAGATAAAATATTCTTAAGTTTTGCAAAAAATTCTTGAATTTGTGGCGTTATGTTAATTTGTGCCTCGATGGGAATAGCCCACCAATTCTCCTGTGTAAATTGTACACATTTCACAGCATCTTTTTCTGTCATAAAGAGCGGTGTGTTTTTATCAAATTTGCATAATTGTGCCAAGCTATAGGCTTGATGATCTTGAAAGGCTTTTGTTCGTTTTAATACTATTCCAAGTTGTTCTAACATCGTAAAAAAGCGTGTTGGATTGCCAATACCTGCGATAGCATTACCTTGGATAAAATCAGAGATTGCACGTTTTTCCCCTGTTTTTAAATTCACCGCATACTGTGGTTTTAATTGCATTAACGTATCTGAATAGGCGCAGAGTTTTCCATTGCTAATAATTAAATCCACTTGTTTGAGACGCGTTGGCAATTCTCTTAGCGGTCCAGCAGGTAAAAGAAAACCATTACCAAATTGACGCTCTCCGTCAATGACAACAATTTCTAAATCCCGTTGTAATTTATAATGTTGCAAGCCATCATCGCTAATGATTACATCTATATTTTGTGTTTCAAGCAGTAACTCAATTGCTTGTTGTCGATTTGGCGAAATGCAAACTGGAACTTTAGTTCGTTTCGCAATTAACACAGGCTCGTCACCCGCTAAAATAGGATCACTATGCTCATTAACTAACAAAGGATAAATTTTTGATTGGCTACCATAGCCACGAGAAATCACGCCCACTTTTAAGCCTTGTTGTTGCAATTGTTGCACTAACCAAATCACGACAGGCGTTTTACCATTTCCTCCGACCGTGAGATTTCCCACAATAATCACTGGCACTGGTGCACGATAAGAACGAAGAAAACCTTGCTGATACAAGGCTTTCCGAATTTGGCTGATTAACCAAAATAATGCAGATAACGGTAATAGTAACCAGTGTAAACCAACTTTTTTATACCAAAACCGCATTCAGTTTCTCCATTTTATTCCGCTTTTATTGTGAAAATTGCATACTGTGTAGCTGGCGATAAGCACCGTCAAGAGCTAACAATTCTTGGTGTGTTCCACGCTCTTTTACTTGTCCTTGCTCAATCACCAAAATTTCATCGGCATTTTCAATGGTAGATAAACGGTGCGCAATCACAATCACTGTACGGTTTTTTTGTAAATGCTCTAGCGCCGCTTGAATCGCGCGTTCAGACTCAGTGTCTAAGGCAGAAGTGGCTTCATCTAAAATTAATACAGGCGAGTTTCGCAATAATGCGCGTGCAATAGCTAAACGTTGACGTTGTCCTCCAGAGAGATTTGTTCCATTTTCACCGATTACCGTATCAAAGCCGTTTGGTAATTTTTCAATAAATTCAAGAGCGTAGGCATCTTTTGCAGCCTGAATAATTTGCTCACGGGAATATTTATCTTTAGCAGCATAAGCGATATTGTTTGCAATAGTATCATTAAACAAATGCACTTGTTGTGAAACTACCGCACAATTCTCACGCAGGCTGGATAAACGGTAATCTTGAATATTAATGCCGTCTAAAGTGATTTCTCCTTGTTCCACATCGTAAAAACGCGTCACAAGATTAGCAATTGTGGATTTTCCTGAGCCTGAACGCCCTACTAATGCCACGGTTTTTCCTTTTTCCACCACAAAAGAGAGATTGGTTAAGGCAGGTTCATTTTTGCCGTAATAGTTAAAGGTTACATTCTTAAAGCTCAAATTACCTTGCACATTTTCGCCCACAAAAGTACCTTTGTCTTTTTCAGTTTCTGCATCCAATAAGGCAAACAAGGTCTGACAAGCTGCCATTCCGCGTTGGAATTGCGCGTTAACGTTGGTTAGGGATTTCAATGGACGCATTAACGCCAGCATAGAAGAAAATACGACAGTAAAGGTTCCTGCGGTAAGATTTTGATCCATAATGGTTGGCAAGCTCGCAATGAAAAGCACAGCGGATAAGGCAAGAGAGGCAATAATTTGCACAACAGGATCAGAAATTGCTGACACCACCGTCATTTTCATTCCTTTACGGCGCATATCATTGCTCACTTGATTAAAATGCTCCTCTTCAACTTGTTGTCCGCCAAAAGATAATACCACTTTATGTCCTTTCAACATTTGTTCGGCAGTTGCGGTCAAATTCCCCATTGAAGTCTGCATACTTTTGCTTAGCTCACGGAAACGTTTTGAAACAACTCGAATAATCACAGCAATCACTGGTGCGATAAGAAACAGCACTAAAGAAAGTTGCCAACTGGTGTAAATCATTAATGCCAATACGGAAATAATATAAGCGCCTTCGCGCACAATAGTGGTTAGCGCACCTGAAGAGGAATTTGCTACTTGTTCGGAGTCATAGGTAATACGAGAAAGTAATTTACCTGTAGCATTTTGATCAAAGAAAGTAACTGGCATATACATTAAGTGCTTAAACACCTTGCGGCGCATGGTCATGACTACTTTTCCTGATACCCAAGACAGACAATAGGAAGAAATAAAATTACTGGTTCCGCGGAAAAAAATCATCACGACAACAACTAACGCCATCATGCGTAAGAAAGAAGGATCGGCTTTACCAAAGCCATCATCTAATAAAGGTTTTAATAAAGAAATTAATCCAGCATCTGCAATAGCGTTAATCACTAAAGCGATACCTGCAACGATAAGCCCTGATTTGAATGGATTGATGATTGGCCATAAACGCTTGAAAGTTTGAACAGTAGAAAGATCGTTATCTTGGATGAGTTTAGCTTCTTGCATAAATGATTTAGTTCGAGAAAAAATTGCACGCATTGTACCTTTATTTTGTTTTTAATCCAATTAATCTGCGATACCAAGGGGAAAATTGAGAACGAGTGCTCAAGACTTCAATGCGTTCTGTTGAAAAACTTAAGCGAATTTGTCCAACCTCTGCGGTGTTATAAATTTGACTATTTACCTGTTCTAAACCTTGAATGACCGATGAATGTGGAAATCCCCAAGGATTCCAACGCCCACTAGAAATTAAGCTAATAGTAGGTTGTGTTTTTTGTAACATAGCATCTCCCGTAGAAGTTTTACTACCATGATGCCCTACTTGAAGTACATCAATATGTTCTAAATCAGGCAAAATAGCACGTTCTGTGGCTAAATCTGCATCCCCCGTTAACAGCAGTTTATATTGCCCATCGCTCACTAAAATCACACAAGAATCCGTATTTTTCGCCCGTTCTACAATTTTTTTCGGCGCAAGCACGGTAAAATGCAATCCTTGCCATTGCCAACTTAATCCTTTTTGACAAAATGTTCGCTGCGTTTTTTGATAATTTTTAGTTGATGCTTGGATAAATTCCACTTGCGGATACTGTTGTAAAATTACATTTACCCCGCCAGCATGATCATTATCATCATGGCTTAAAATGAGTTTATCCAAGGCAATTCCTTCTCGTTGCAAATAAGGTAGAATTTCAATTTCTGCCATTGAACCACCACGCCAGCTACTCCCTGTATCATAAAGTATTCCTCTCCCCTCTTTTACAATTAGCGTCGCTAACCCTTGCCCAACATCTAAAATTTCGACCAACCAAGTATTATGCTTATGTATTCCCCAATAACGTATGATGCCAAAGGATAAACAAGCTATTCCTAGTAAAAAAGTTACAACGTAAGTTTTTGTTAAATGTTTTATCTGATGAGGTAAAAAGAAATGAAAGCCTTTAGGTCTTTTAATAAAGTTTAAATCTAACTGGGAATTTTGAGGAAAAATCTTACGATTTAAATAAACTAATAACATAAGGAAAATAAAGCAAAGCACCGCGCAAATAAAGTAGCTTTGCGTTAAAGAGATAGAAATCCAGCGATTTTGTAAATAAACCATAAATTCGGTGCAATACTGGGATATATCATTGGCAATCTGCCAAGAATGAAATGCTCCATTGGTTATTATGGCAAACAAAACCACAGGAACTAATATTAAGCTAAAGATGGGAACGATGATAAAATTAGCCCATAAGCTATTTAAAGAAAGACCATTAAAAATAAACAAATTTACTGGAGTAAAAAACAACAATAGTCCTAACTGTAAATGCAAAAGTGCTAAAATATAGCGAAATTTATGCCAAAAAGTATCAGATAGAGATTGTCCTCTCCAATGTAACATTGCAAACGGAAAATATTGATAATGCAGAATTAATGCCATCACTGCACCAAGGGAAAGCCAAAAACTATTGGATAACAACATCATAGGATCGCAAATTAATAGTATTGCAACCACTCTTAACAAAAGCTGCCAAGGGCTATGATAAAAACGCAGTAAACGAAATAAATAAACAATAATTAAAGCTACCATTGCTCGGAATGTGGGAATGGCAAATCCCGCTAATTCTGCGTAAAACCAAGCAAATCCAAGTCCAACTAAAATCGGTAGCCTCGGGGTAATTTTGTGAGTTGGTAGAAAAAATTGCACACCTCTTGTTAAATAAAATCCAAGTGCCATTGCTAAACCAATATGCAAACCTGAAATTGCAATTAAGTGCGCAGTATTTGTTTGTTGATAAGCTTTCCAATGTTCAGCTTTCAACCACGCCCGTTCACCAAATCCCAACGCCATTAATAAGCCTTGCATGGGTAATTCTGCGGTGCTTTGAAAGGCTTGTTTTAATTTTCTTTCGCGCCAAGAAAAATCTTCACTAATTTTCACTGCTTCTTTTACCGACGCCCAAACGGTAATGCCTTTAGCCAATAACCATTGTTGCTTATCAAAGCCAGAAAAATTTAAACGAGATGAAATGGGACGTATATTTAACTTAGCTTGCCAACGCTCCCCCAATTGAACTTTGTCCGACAGACGCCACTGTATATAAATTTTTTGCGTTGGTAGATTTTTATCTAATTTTACTGAAGCAATTAAAGTTTGATATTCCTGCTGATTTAAAATTTCTAAAACCACAATATCAGTTTGAATCTTCTTAGGTAAGTTAGCGATGTTATCTGCTTGCTGTAATAAATGCTTCGCTGATTGATGAGAAAATATCAATCCAAAACAAAAAAAGAGAAGATAAATCAAAGAAAACATAATTCTTCTTTGATTTTTAATATAACTAATGCAGAAAAAAAACAATATGGCAGAAACAAGGCATAAACCTGATGTCCAACTAAGCAAGGCAAAATCAGGAACATACAACAGAGATAACATACTTAAAATAAAGCAAATCAACGCCTTATCTAGTGAAAAAATCATAACCGCACATGCATTCTAATAATGAGATATAAGGTGCAATACTAGCGATGCAAAAGTGCAAACAAAAATCGCTTAAAGCATATTTGGATGTTTAGTCGAAAAAATCACATTTATTTTCCTTCTAATAGAAAATTCATTTGACATTTTAATAAGTTCTGATATTTATAACGCCCTTTGAAAGCCCTAGGCAAAATGCACACAGGTTTTTATCTCACAAGGTCATTTTTTGGATTTTTGGAACTTTATTTCAGGAGCAATCATGTCTAAATCCTCTTTAAGTCTTTTAGCCTTAGCGGGCGTGGAAAGTTATCAAGAAAAAGCTGGTGAAGAATATATGAATGAAAATCAACTTCTTCACTTTAAAAAAATCTTAAAGGCTTGGCATGAACAAATTATGTTGGAGGCAAATCGCACCGTAAACCAAATGCAAGATAAAGCCACCAACTACCCTGATCCTGCAGATAGAGCAACCCAAGAGGAAGAATTTAGCTTAGAGCTGCGTAACCGCGACCGCGAACGCCGCTTAATGAAAAAAATTGAAAGCACCCTCAAGAAAATCGAAACCGAAGACTTCGGTTACTGTGAAACTTGCGGAGTAGAAATTGGGATTCGTCGTTTAGAAGCGCGCCCTACTGCGGATTTATGTATTGACTGTAAAACCTTAGCGGAAATTCGCGAAAAACAAATGGTTGGCTAAGTTCAACAATAACAACAAATAGCTAATGAGGCAGATAAATTAATCTGCCTCATTTTGTACTAATAACTCATAGTTAAGGGGTTAATTATTTTAAAGTTAATCACGAATCTGTTTAGCAAAAAGCGCGCTAAAACAGTAAAACATCAAGAAGAAATAACGAATAAAACTGAGCAAGTCATTTCAAAACCAACTCAGTCATCAAATAAAAACCTCAAATCTCAGCGCCAAAATCGGTATATATTAAAGGCTAGTCAATATAACATTTCCTCTCGCATGATTAGTCGCAATGCGCTTTCTGTTGTAGAAAAGTTACAACGTAATGGATTTGAGGCGTATATCGTCGGCGGTTGTTTGCGTGATATTTTGCTCGGCAAAAACCCCAAAGATTTTGATGTGGCAACCAATGCTCGCCCAGAACAAGTACAACAATTATTCCAACGCCAATGTCGCTTAGTGGGGCGACGTTTTCGCTTGGCACATATTATGTTTGGCAGGGATATTATTGAAGTTGCCACCTTCCGCGCTAGCCACCCTGATAATCTCAATAACAATCAAGCGAAACAAAATGACGCAGGAATGCTACTGCGTGATAACGTGTATGGCTCTATTGAGCAAGATGCGGAACGTCGCGATTTCACCGTAAACGCCCTTTATTATGATCCACAAAACAATACGTTACGGGATTATTTTAACGGCATAGATGATCTAAAAGCAGGCAAATTGCGTTTAATTGGCGATCCTGTGACGCGCTACCAAGAAGATCCTGTGCGTATGCTGCGTGCTATCCGCTTTATGGCAAAATTAGATATGTTTTTGGATAAACCCACAGAACAACCAATTAAGCAATATGGGTATTTGCTAAAAAGTATTCCAGCCGCTCGCTTATTTGATGAAAGTTTAAAACTACTACAAACAGGACAAGGGGTAAAAACCTATCAATTATTACGCGAATATGGCTTATTTGAGCAACTCTTTCCAACCCTTTCCCCATTTTTCACCGAGAGAAGTGATAGTTTTGCAGAGCGTATGATTTTGTCTGTGCTTAATTCAACAGATGAACGTATAAATGATAAATTACGCGTAAATCCAGCCTTCTTATTTGCCGCCTTTTTTTGGTATCCATTAAGAGAAAAAGTTGAGATCTTAAAAAATGAAGGTGGTCTAAATAATTATGATGCTTATGCGCTAGCTAGCAATGATATTTTAGAAGGACTTTGCCACACTGTTGCCGCTCCACGTCGTTATACGGCTGTCATTCGTGATATTTGGTTCTTGCAATTGCAATTGCTCAAACGAACAGGAAACAATCCTGTTCGTGTTATGGAACAAAACAAATTTCGTGCTGCTTTTGATTTATTGGTAATGCGTGCAGAAATTGAAGGGGGAGATTGCATTGAATTGAGTGCTTGGTGGCATGAATATCAATTAAGCAATGCAGAACAGCGTGATAAACTCCTCAAAGAGCAACAACGCTTAAATCCAAAACCGAAGAAAAAATACTATCGTCCTCGTAAACGTAAATCTGCCACAAGCAAGTAATATGACCATGAATCGCACTTATATCGCCTTAGGAAGCAATTTAAATACGCCAGTTCAGCAATTAAAAGATGCCACGCTGGCGCTAGCACAATTGCCCAACAGCCAGCTCATTCAAGTGAGTTCTTTTTATCAAAGTAAACCGCTCGGTCCACAGGATCAGCCCGATTATGTGAACGCCGTGGCTTGCCTAGACACCCAGCTAGCGCCACTCGCTTTGTTAGATGCCTTGCAACAAATCGAGCAACAACAAGGTCGAGTGCGTTTACGCCGCTGGGGTGAAAGAACTTTGGATTTGGATTTATTGTTGTACGGCGATGTGATTATGCAATCGGAGCGTTTAACAATCCCCCATTACGCCATGACAGACAGGGAATTTGTAATCGTCCCACTATTCGAAATTGCACCAAATTTAGTGCTCCCCAATGGCACTCCCCTCGCCAATTACGCCGCACAATTCCAACAGCACCAAATGGTGAAGTTGTAAGACTTGTTATTAGAAACAATATGAAGCAGTACGAGCCTTTTGTTATTAATGAACATAATGAAGCAGTACGAGCCTTTTGTTATTAATGAACATATTTTTTCACTTTCACATTTAGATCCGTTTTATACGGAGTATGTTCAACCAGCAAAACAAGATAAAGGTGAAAAACGTTATCGTTGTTTGATTGAATTTAGCTCGCATTGTTTCACTCGCAGTCCAAATAAACACAAAGGCGAAACATTAGAAAGCTACGATTCAACTTTGCACTATACTACGCAAAAAGAAACACGGATTTTCTGTTTTGAACGTTATCAACTTTCTTTACAACTGCCTGATATTTTGCGTGAAATGGATAAACAAAAGTGCTTTTTCACTTCAGCAAATGACAAATTTTTAACTATTTCCATTCAAAATCAAGCAGGTGAAAATGTAGATTATGAGATCTATTTTTCGCTTAAAAAATCAAAAAAATGTGATGTGCATATTTTTATCAATAGTGCTTATGTGAGAAGTGCTGATTACCAAGCAGCACCATTAAGACGTAAGCCGATTTCATTTTTTGTGTTATTAAATAACACATTGATAAACAAAAGAATTAAAAAGCCTATATAAAATAAAACCCCACACAGGGTGGGGTTGTACAGGATTCGCTTTATAACTGCTCTTGGGCTAGTAACCAAATATGGTTGGACAAACGCTAGATAACTCTATTCCTGCTTGCACGTTTTGTTGCGGTGGATTATAAAATCTGAGGATCCTAAATTCAACTTTTATTTATTTTTTATTCACAATTCAAGACAAAATTTAACTTACCCCTGCCCCAACCCTTGTCTAATTTTCTGTTCAAAAAAAGTATAATCCACCAAAAAAGCATCATGACCGTAATCGGAATAGAGCTCGTGGTAAATTAAATTCACGCCGCTGTCTTCAAGTTGTTTTTTACTTTTTCGCAATTCGGTTAACTTAAACAGCTGATCCGTTTCCACCGCCACCAAGGTATAGCGCGCCTTGATGCGTCCTAGCGCCAGCGTTAAATTCGGATAATTAAAACTAGGATCATATAAATCTAACGCGCGCAATAAATGCAAATAACTATTGGCATCAAAACGCGCTAAAAATTTTTGTCCTTGATAGGTTAAATAAGATTCCACTTGAAAATGATCGCCCCAAAAATCGCTTTCATTTTTGGTTGCGCGTCCAAAGGCTTTGGCTAGCTGCAAATCCGTACGATAAGTGAGCATTCCAAGCATTCGCGCAATGGCTAATCCGCGCTCGGGAAAATTGCCTGTGGCGTAATAATCACCGCCATAAAAATGAGGATCATTAATCACCGCTTGGCGCATCACATGATTAAACCCGATAGCTTCTGCGCTCATAGATAAAGAGGCACACAGATTCACCACATTATCCATAAAATCGGGATAATCAATCGCCCATTGGGTCGCTTGCATACCGCCGAAAGAACCGCCAATCACCGCGTGCAAATGGGCAATCTCAAGATGTTCTAGCAAGGCTTTTTGCACTTTCACCATATCCTGCACCAAAATATGCGGAAACTGGCTGCCATAGGGTTGATTTGTTTGCGGATTAATAGAAGCAGGACCCGTGGTGCCTTTGCAGCCACCAAGCACATTAGTGCTAATAAAAAAATAACGCGAGGTGTCTAGCGCCAGCCCGTCGCCCATAAAACTTTGCCACCAGCCTTGTTGTTCTGGCTCGTAAAAATAAGGTTCCGCATCGCCCGTTAAGGCATGGCAAATCAACACCACATTGCTTTTATCTTGATTTAAGCGTCCATACGTTTGATAAGCCACTTCAATGGAAGAAAGTTGTCCGCCCAAACAAAGTGAAAGAGGTTGATGTTGAAACAAAATTGCTTTCTGTACAGCCATAATGAAATCCAAGTGCAAAACTTTATAACAAACTAGAAATCTAGACATCTAAACGTCTTAACAGAGAGTACTAAAATTCAACTTGCACTTCAACTTTTTTTTCATTATGGTGAGCGACTATATGAAAACACAATCTATCTCCCCTCGTTTTATGCAATTTCGCCACTATTTGCACTCTCGTTATAAGCGCTATCTTGCTTATTTGCTGATTATTTTAGGCGTATTGATTAGCTTGTTATTTGTAGTTGATCGAGGTATGGCATTTTATGTGCGCGACCGCATTTACACAGATGTGGAAAAACTGCCCTATCGCCCCTACGCCTTAGTGCTTGGCACCGCCAAATATGTGGAAACGAACCGCATTAATTTGTTCTATCAACACCGCTTACAAGCCACTTATGATTTATTTAATCAGAAAAAAGTGGATTATATTTTGTTAAGCGGCGATAACCGCACGGTGCAATACAATGAACCTCGCACGATGCTCAAAGATCTACGCAAAATGGGGATTCCCAATGAAGTGTTGTATATGGATTTTGCAGGATTTCGCACGCTGGATTCAATTATTCGCGCAGACAAAATTTTCAAAGCCACCCCACTCACCATTATTACCCAGCAATTTCATTGTGAACGGGCGCTGTTTATTGCGAAATCCTACAATATAGATGCCATTTGCTTTGCTGCCGAAACACCAGACAGCTACAAAAAAGTCAGAATAAGAGAGTTTTTGGCAAGATTAAATGCCCTATGGGATATTTGGATTCAAAAAGCACCTTATTTTTTAGGCGAGCCAAAGCCTCTGCCTCAGTCAGTTGAATTACCTACTGAATGATTACCGCCATCCCAGCGTTGAAATAAATCCTGCTTTAATTGAATACCCAACTGATCGCAAAGGCGATTCACTGTTTGATCGATCAATTCCTCAATGCTTTGCGGTCGATGATAAAAGGCAGGCATAAGCGGCACAATTTGTGCGCCGTATTCGGTGGCTTGTGTCATTAAGCGTAAATGCCCTAAATGCAGTGGCGTTTCTCGCACACAAAGCAACAAGGGTTTGCGCTCCTTTAGGCAAACATCCGCAGCGCGACTAATTAAATCATCGCTGTAACTGTTCGCAATGGCAGAAAGGGTTTTCACCGAGCAAGGCAGCACAAGCATTCCTAAAGTGCGATAAGATCCCGACGAAATCGCCGCGCCAATATCTCGAATATCGTAATTCACATCCGCTAACGCACGAATTTGTTGCACGCTATAATCCGTTTCGGCGGCGATAGTTTGTTTAGCGGCATTGCTTATCACCAAATGGGTTTCAATGTGCGGCAGGGTTTGCAAAATTTCCAGTAAACGAATGGCATAAATGGCGCCTGAAGCGCCACTGATGCCGATAATTAAACGCTGTTTTTCTGTATTCATAATTACGCTAAAAATTTATCCAAATAAAATAAAGCGAAAATAGCAGCAATGCCTAAGATAACGCCTAACATATTGAGCTTGCTCATTTTTTCTTTGAACAACAGCGTGCCTGTCAATGTACCTAAACAAATTACCCCAACATTCATACCTGCAAACACCAGCGTTGGATTGGCACTAAAACTTTGATGGGCTTTAATGTAAAACAAAATGTTCATAAAGTTTAGACAGCCTAAAACGAGTCCGCCGATAAAACTTGGCACATTAAATTGAGTACGTTTGAGCAATAAATAACCGAACATCACACAGGCGGCAAATAGGAATGAAATAAACAAGGTGGCAGGAAATGCACCGCCGCTCTTTGACATCTGCTTGAATAAAATATCAATAACGCCGTAACCAATCCACACCAATGCTAAACTTAACATTCCTTTAAGGCTGTTCGCCTTGTCCGTTGGTTTATTTAACAAACAAAATAACGCGGCAAAGGCTAAAATAATGCCCGTTAAACGAGAGCTGCTCAGTTGTTCACCAAAAAGCAAAAACGCCGCTAAAATAGGTAAAAACAGCGACAACCGTTGTGCCGCATCAGAACGCACAATACCAGCATATTCAACGGCTTTCGACATAATAATAAACACCGTCGGCAATAAAATGCCCAGTGCAAAAAAGACATAAGCATTGTTACTTTGCAGCACAAAATCCGTCAGCCCCAATCCTTTGAAATCAGGTTTTAACAAGAAATAACACAGCCCTAACGCCACCACATAGTTAAAAGCAATTGCTTGCTCAATTACGATATTTTGCTTGCGTGCAATTTTCAGCAGCACCGAAACGGCGACGCTACAAAGTACCGCAATGATTAGATTTTCCATAACATTTCCTCAAATTTTGCCTTTAGCAAGCATATTCCGTATAAAGTTTAACTTTTGTTTGCTCCGACATTGTTGCCACGTAATCCGCCACTTTTTCAGGAAAGACAACGCCTTTAACACAAGTCAGATTGCGTAAAACAGGGTATAGCAAAATATCTTCCATAGAAAGCTTACCACTCGCCGCTTTAGGTGAAACAATTAGTTTTTCCAGCGTCGCTAAATCTTTATGCAACCGTGCTAAATAACTTTCCGTGTTGGCTAAATGTTCTGCAAAATCACCCACATACGCAGTTTTTTTAGCGATGAAATAAGACAACGCCGCTTTCGTGGCAAACTCCGCCACAGGTAATTTAATAAAACGAGGCATTAATAAAAAATTGTAATAACTCATCACTTCTTTAATCCACGCCTCCATTTCAGGACGAACAGCGTCGAACAACACAGGTTCGCCATAATGCTGATCCACATAACGCACAATATCCAAACTTTCAGGCATCGCACCGCCGTCCTCTTTCACAAAAATCGGCACGACTTTTTTACCCACCAAAGACACAGGCGTTTGCTCGTCATCATTCAGCAAAATTTCTAACTGAACAGGCAATTTTTTCAAGCCAAAAATCATCTGCGCGCGCACACAATAAGGACAATGATCAAAAATATATAATTTCATGGAAAACTCCTCTCGTTGATGAAATCAAAACGGCGCTAACGTTATCATAGTTAGCATCTTTACAAAATGATTTTTCAAATCTCATTTCTCTCCCCGAAACACGCCATAATCTGCTTTGCCAATCCGCTTTGGCGTTGGATTGGGTTGCGGACGGCGTTGTGCCAAATGTCTAAAGGGCTGAAAATGCTTAGGCGCTGTTTGGCGCGGGTGATGCCAGTGTAAATGAGTTCTCTGGATAATATCGGGTTGGGTTCTGTGGGTAGCACGAGAACAGTGTGGGCAAATTCTGAGCCTTGGGATTTATGAATGGTCATGGTGAAGGCGGGTTCATATTCAGGCATACGGCTGGCTAAAATGGCGCGGTAACCCCCTTGTCCTTGTTCGAAATACACTTTTCGATTGCCTAAATATAATCCGATATCGCCGTTGGATAAACCAATATGGCTGTCATTTTGTGTGATCATAATGGGTTTGCCTAAATACCAATCGCGCGCTGTTTTAAACTGCGCTAATCCTTGTTGTTTTAAGGCTTGTGCCATTTGTTCATTGAGCATTTCTACCCCTAAGGCGCCACCGCGCAAGGCACTCAAAAAGCGCACTTGATTAAAAGCGTGGAAAATTTGCGCAATTTGTGCTTCCGTCGGGTTGGCGTCATGTTGGCAATATTGTTGAACTAAGTGTAAATAAGGCGCGTAATGTGCCGTTGCACTTTCCACCACCCAAGCAGCTTGGGCTTGTGCCGTTTGTTCCGCAGGGAATAAATGTAGGGCGATGTCATCAAAGCGCTCAAATAATGGCAGAGTTTCTTTCCAGCGCCCTTTATTCACCGCCTCTGCCAGCACACCGATACCAGATTGAGCGGAAAAACGATGACTATGCCAAAGGCGGCATAAAGCATCACGAATAGGTTCTACCTGAGGATCACTTGGCAGGCTAATTTGCGCCACTTGCTGTAAATAATGGGTTAGCGCGGGGCTGTAAGGCATAGGTTGCCCCTCAGGATTGAGGCTAAATTGGCTTAACTCCCCTAGCATTTCCCCTGCGCCCACGGGCGATAACTGATTTTCGTCGCCAAGCAAAATAAGTTTGCAATTAGGCTGTAAAGCTTGCACCAATTTCGCCATAAGCGGTAGGTCAATCATTGAGGCTTCATCCACCACCAACACATCCACCAACAACAGATTTTGGGCATGAAAAATGGGGGTTTCTTCAAAACGTTTTACGCCCAATAAGCGATGTAGGGTTTGTGCTTGTGTGGGGATCGCCGCTAATAATTCGCTGCTAAGTTGAATGTTCTCACGTTGTTGCAAACTTTCTAAGGCGCCGTTAATGGATTCCGTTAAACGCGCGGCAGCTTTGCCCGTAGGCGCCACTAGCTTAATATACAATTTGTTACAATGTAACTCTTGTAACGCTAACAATAAGCGAGTAACTGTGGTGGTTTTGCCTGTTCCCGGTCCGCCGGTGATCACACAAAAAGATTGGCGCAACGCCGTCGCTACCGCCATTTTCTGCCAATTGATCCCTTGTGTGTCCGCTGAATTTTGCGCTGGGAAATATTTAGCCAGCACTTGAGTGATTTGACCAAGATCTTGTGAGGAAAGGGCGCTTTGGTTGCGTGTAATGGCTTGCTGAAAATAACGCGCCACACGATATTCATCTTGCCATGTACGATAAAAATACAAAGCACCAAACTGGAATACTAAAGGTGCAACTTGCTTTAGCGCCGCCGAGGTAAAGGCCATATGCCCTGTTAAACATTCCTGCCATTGCGCAATGGGTAAATAATTAATTTTCTGTTTAATTTGGCTTAAATAATCTTGCTCAAGATGACGATAGGCTAGATTAAATAAATTGTTTTCTGTTTTGGAATCTAAAATCAGTGCGCTATTTCCCTGTTGATAGCTGTAACTACAAAGTGCCGCCAGCAAAATAGCAAGCGCTTGTTGAGTTTCCGAATAGCCTGCACCTTGCTGTTTATCGTCGATAAGCTTGGCGAAATAATAATCAGAGGCACTGATAATATTTTGTTGTTTAAGTTCCTTGAGCAAAGTAAACATTAGAAAAGCTCCCCTAATTTTTCGATTAACGCTGCGGCTGGCTTGTGGAAATACACACCCTGATTGGTTTCGCCGTTCATTGCACGCAAAAATGGATAAATAACGCCGCCGAAATCTCGTTCATATTGATAATCCGCCACACGCAACGTTAAATAACGATGTAACGCCAGCGTGTAAAACAAATATTGCCAATGATAATGCTGTTGTTGTATCACTTTCTGCAGGTTGTCGGCGGTATAATTTTCGGCAGTGCCCCCCAACAGATTGGATTTGTAGTCCAAAATGTAGAATTTTCCTTGATGACGGAACACGAGATCCACAAAACCACGCAGCAATCCCTTAATCTGCCCTTTAACTTGACTGTTATATTTGTTTGGGTAATCAAGCTGTAAAGGTTCTGCTTCAGGATAATATTGTGCAAGCAGTTGATTAAACTTGGCTACATCAAAATCCGTTTTCATTTGTAAATAAAATCCCAATTCTTTTAAGCAATCCTGCCCTTTCAAATTGGATAAGCAGACATTTTCGCCTTGAGTTTGATCCGCTGGTAATAAAGGCGTGCTTAACACCGCATTCAACCATTGGTGTAGCGGCACTTGCCATTCTTCTGTCAATTGCATTTGTTCACAAAGTAACGCAATTGATTCATTTTCAAGAGGTCGATTTAAGGCGATTTTTTCCAAAAAGTGATGGAGATATTTACCGATTTTTGCCCCAGCAGGCAAATCAAAAGGCGAATAGCCCAAAGGATAAGCTGAGGATGCATTTTCATCTCGTGGCGAATCGGATTCTGCAAATGAATTTATGTTCGCCAGCGGCATTTGTCTTTCATCATAATCTTGTGCAAAAGCAGAAACCGAATGGGAAAGCAATGTGATCGGTGCTTGCTGTTGCTTAAATTGCAGTATCCTTTCGTGGGTATAAGCAAGAGAACTGAAGCTACTCACCTGCCAATTTTGCTCAATATTGCCAGTAAATTGCGCGCTATGCAGAGCCGATTTTTGTGAGTGCGACACAGCCAGCGGTGCACTAGCCTGCAACTGATTGATATTTTCTATCATCAGTTCAGCATTTTTCTCTGTTAATTTCCGCTGCCAAGAGGCTAACAAAGTGCGCATACTTGGCACTGGTGCCTTTTTATCTTGTTTCTCAAAAATTGTCTCATCGCCCTCGCATAAGGCATATTGCAACGCATTCCACGCTGGCTGAGCAGCCAACGGTAACGCCAGCACTACTTGGTATTTCGCACGGGTTAACGCCACATACAACAAACGCATTTCCTCCGCTAAAGTTTCCTGCCACACAGCCTCTTCCTGATTACCGTCAAAGTCCATTTTTGTTTTTTGCTGCTCCGCATCGTAATAACTATTAAATAGCCCATTATATTTTTTCACAGGGGAACTGATAAAAGGTAACCAAACCAAGTCGTACTCCAGCCCTTTAGATTTATGCACAGTAACAATTTTGACTAATTGATGTTCACTTTCTAAACGAATTTGTGCGTCATCTTCCGCTCCTTCGCCGTTGATTTGTGTTTCAAACCAGTGCAATAAACTGGCTGGACTTTCATTAATGCTGCTCGCTTTTTGTAATAATTCTGCCAAGTGCAACAAATCCGTTACTTCCCTATCGCCGCCTACTTTAGCAAGCAAATGTTGAGTAATTTTTTCCTGCAAAAAGAGATGATGCAACATTGCCAAAATGCCTTGTTTAAACCAACGTTGTTGATAATCCACAAAGCGATCCACGACAGCACTCCAACGATTCTCATCTTGCTTAATTTGACTGATTTCCGATATACCCAATTGCCACAAACGACAGCCGATAGCATTCAAAATATGACGTTCGCTAAATGGATTTAAGCAAGCGTGCAAAATAGCCAATAAATCCGAACCAACAACGCTTTCATACACGCTACTTTTATCGGATAAATACACCGAAGCGATGCCTAACGCCGTTAATTCTTGTTGCACCTCTGCTGCTTCGGTACCGCTACGCACCAGTACGGCAATACGTTCTGGCAACAATATTTTTTCATCACGCGTCGAACGTAATAGAGCTCGCTTTTGCTCCGCTGCCTTCAACCATTGCTGAATAGAAATAGCACAGCCCTGTGCAAAGGACAGAGGCTCTGTATCATTATCCGTCGGCTCTTGAATGTAACAACGTATGGCTGGCTCCATTTGTCCATTTAAAATAAATCGAGCTTGATCGGATTTAGCTTTTACAGGTGTAAATTCAATTTGCGGATAAATAAAGGATTTTCCTTGCTTAAAATCAAATAACGCATTCACGCTGTCCACAAGACTTTGTTCTGAACGCCAGTTTTTATCCAGCGTTAAACGCACTTCCGCTTCATCGACAGCTTTTAAATAGGTGAAAATATCCGCTCCACGGAATTTATAAATAGCTTGTTTTGGATCGCCGATCATCATAAAACCTGACGGCGTCGCACTTTTCTGTATATACACTTTCTGGAAAATGCCGTACTGCTGTTGATCCGTGTCCTGAAACTCGTCGATCATCGCAAAAGGATATTGACGGCGAATAAAACTCGCCAATTCGTCTCCCTGAGTTCCTTGCAAAGCTTCATAAAGCAGGCGTAATAAATCCGTAAAACTTTTTTCTTTATGGCTGGATTTGTATGCCAACAATGCTTTATAAACCGCCAAACAATATTGATAAATCAATAAGTTATCACATTTTTCTTGCTCGGATTGAATAGCAATCAGTTCGTCAACTTGTTCAAATAAAGGGTGCGACAACGGCTGCACATCTTCAGGGGCTTTCTCATTCAACGCACGTTGAGAAAAATAGCTTGTTAATGTGGCTGGCAGGGCAAAATCTGATTCTTCTTCCGCCCATTGCAAAATCTTCGGCAGCCAACTGTTTTCCGTACGGGTTTTTTGATAAATTTTGCCTGGCAAGGCTTTAGCCGCCTTGCTCGGTTTATTAATTTCATTTAACACAAGTGTGGCGATGTCTGCCGCTTGGCGACGCCATTGCTGTTTAAACTGCAATATTTGCTGCCGTGCTTTTTCTTGCTGAGGAAGAATATAATTTTCAAACAGCTGAGATAGTGGTACTTGAAGCAATTCAGGTTGAGCGGTGGCGACAGGTAATAGCGGCTTATCACAAAAATTTTTTAAAATAGACCACATATTCGCTGGCGATTTCAACACTCGATGTACATAGCTCGCCACTTCGAGGGGTTGGTGATAAAAGTGTTGACGCCAAATTTCTTGAGAAATTTTCTCCATTCGATCGTCTAAATTTTGACTAATCTCCAAATCAAAATGCACGCCTGAATGAAAAGCATATTGCATCAACATACTGTGGCAAAAACTGTGAATGGTGGAAATCGCCGCTAAATCCATTGAGCGTTCCGCCAAGGTTAAACGCTGAATGGCAAGATCCAAATCAGGCTCAAGATCGCAAAGCAGTTGTTGCACAAAATCATCTTGAATACAGTTTTTTCGCAAGGATGCCAACGCCTGTTCCGTTGGCTCTGCTAATTGATTTTTTTCCTTAAGATAACGTTGAAATGCTTGATTTGCCTGATGAATCCGCTCTCTAATCCGCCCTTTGAGTTCCGCTGTCGCCGATTCCGTGAAGGTAACCACTAAAATTTCCTCCACTCGCAAGGGGCGTTCAAAACAGTTTTCACCTGCTTGCAACAGCAACCGTAAATAAAGGGAGGTAATGGTGTAAGTTTTGCCCGTGCCAGCAGAGGCTTCAATTAAGCAGGTGGTATTTAAAGGGGCGAAAAATGGATTAAGAACAGTCGTGGAAGTCATCATAAATAGCGATTCGAGCCTAGTTGAAAAGCACATTATAAAATTTCAGCCTATATATATCAAAGGTAATTAGGGGTCAGGGGTCAGGTGTCAGGGTTCAGAGGACAGTGGACAGATTTTTTGATGTTCGATGCAATTCCACTTCCTGACACCTGACACCTGACACCTGAACCCCCTGTCTCTGAAAACAAAAAAAGACGCCGAAGCGTCTTTTTGTTTTGTTTAAGGGTTACCAGTGATAACCGAAGCCCACGTTACCGCCGAATTTGCCAGAGCTGTCTTGGGTTGCAGCGGCTTTGATGACAAAGCGTCCGTTGTCGCTGGTTGCTGACACACCAAATGCAACGGCGTTTTGACCGTTATACGAACCGCCAGCCACAGAAATGCTGCGTCCGCCTGGACTGTAGTTTTGCGTTAAGCCCGCCACCGCTAAAGCACCTGCAATACCCGCACTCAAACGACGATCTGTTTGTTGCAAATCACGTTTAACATCATAGAGCTGTCCGCCGTTAACTGCTTGTTTGCTGTTTGGCGCAATAATACCATCAGCCACGCCGTTGATTGCCACTGGGGCGAGAATCGGTTTGCCTGTGGCGTCTGTTAACAGGTTTCCGTGCTCATCACGTGCGACTTTGCTCAAGTAAAGATCGCCGTCTAAGCCCGTGCTGAGTTTAGCACCGTCGAGTTTGCCCACTTTATTGCCCTGCTCATCTTTTAGAGTGTGGCTCAACTGGATACTCTCGAAGTTTGGATCTTTCACCATACTCACTTTGATTTCACGAGTATTGCCTTTGGTTACACCAATTACTTCAATGTTATTACCGCCCACCACTTCGAGTTTATTGGCGTGCTGAACTTTCGCTGAATAGTTGTTGTTTTTCGCTTCGTCGCTTTGCGGATCTTCCGTGCGTGTTGCCACTACGAAGCCCAAGCGTCTTGCATCATCAACCGTTAAAGCGCTGTTTGCGTTCGCACCTTTCAAGTCTGCCAACTCGTCAAACACTTTGTGTTCTTTATTGTTCACATCATTAACTGCGAACACACCCGATTTCGGCTGACCATTTACAACATCGGTAGCTCGGTAGTATTTTGCATTAGTACCGTCGCCCACTTTTACAAGGGCTTCTGCATTATCAAGTTTCATACCCTTCACGTTGAGATTTTCACGTGCATAGACTTTGCCATCTACCATCGCCGTTTTTTCTACTGCGGTCGCACCATCTTTGGCTTTCACGGTGCCTTCGTCGGTGATTTCTAAATCACTACGGTTGAAGAATTTGCCTCCTACTTTCACAAGACTTTCGCCTTCCTTACCTGCTTTCACACTGTATTCCACAGCAACATCACGTCTGTCGTAATGTACGCCGTCAATTTCCACAGTTCTGAACTCAGGATCAGGGCTGAAGGTAGCGACACTTTCTGTTGCTGCACCGATATTATTCAATGCAATTGCCCCACCTTTCACAGGTTGCGTGCTTAAAATCGCATCGTTGTTTGCCACACGGCTCGCAACACTTGCCGCTTTCAAGGTAGCTTCATTGGCTTTCTCTTCCGTTGTTAAGCTGTATTTACCTGTTCTCGGATCTTTTTCAGTTTTGGCTTTTTCAACATAACCGACGCTATCCACAAACACTTTGTCTTTGATCGCATTTTCTTTATAAAGCAAGCCATCTTGACCACGCACTACGCTTTCGCCGTTTTGTGTTCTGTACTCAAACGGTTTATTTGAGCCTAACGCCGCTAATTTTTCGTCCACATAGTTTTTGTTCGTCGCACTTGTGCCGTCAGCACCATCCTCAAGATCAGCCAAACCAGTCAGTTTTCCATTGCCTCCTAAGTCAACGCTTGCGCCATTTGTACCGTCTCCAGCATTGATGCTGATAGCTTTATCGCCCTTAGCATTCGTCAGTTCTAAACTAGCACCGTTTGTACCGTCAGCACCTTTTAATGACGCCGTTGCATCTCCATTTTCGTTGCTTAATTTCAACTCTTTACTGGTCAAGCTGGCTTCGTTGTTGTCTTTGTCAGTAACAGAAATTTCATCGCCGTTAACCGTCGTTGACGCTCCATCATTTGTAGTAACTTCTAAGCCATCTTTATTTAACACAGCTTCATTTCCATCATTTCCAACAATTCTAGAGCCATTTAATGTGTAACTCGCAAGTCCTGTTGAATTTCCATTCTTGTCTGTGCTTTCAATGGTTGTGCCTTCCGCATCAACTTTGCTTGTTATGGTCGCACCATTAGCGTCTTTGCTTACCACTTCAAGCCCATCTGTTGCACTCAACTTAAAGCTAGATTTTCCATTCTCCGCCGCTTTAGACTCGATAGAATCAATGTCTTTTAAGTTCGCTGCCAACTTAATTTCAACTCCGTCTTTACCAGCATTTTGATCAACTCTGATGTTATTCGCTGCCGTTGCACCTGTTAAATTGCCTTCGCCAGTGATTTTTAAGGTTTCGCCGATTTTTCTTGAAACTTTGTTGTTATCGTTGCCAGCCACATTCAAACCAGCCACTGCCACCGCTTGCAAATCGCCGACGGTTGCCACTTTATTGAGATCTGCTGCTTTATCTATTCCTTGCAATTTGCCTACAACTTTGTCTGCATCAAACTTGCTAATCACAGCATCTCTTCTTCCAGTAAGTGCACCATCTACTGGTCCAATACCACTCGCCACATTGCCAATCACCATTGGTTTAGCGTTTGGCATTGCTTTCACAACAACGTTATTGGAATCAAGTGCTGTTAATGTTGGTGCTGGATTTGCTGCCGCATCCTTAGCAACATATTTATTAGCTTTAGCATCCCATTTAAATTTGTCTAACTCTTCTTCTTTGTAGAGTTTATCATCACGACCACGCACCACTTTTTCAGCGTTGTTGTCGTTGGTGTAATACTCAAACGGTTGTCCAGCTTTGGCGTCGGCGAGTTTGTCGTCCACATAGTTTTTGTTCGCTGCACTTGTGCCATCAGAATTATCATCTAAATCTTTCAAGCCAGTGATAGAACCTGTGCCATTTCTGCCGTCTGTTGCTGTAGTAGCATCATCTTTCGCAAAACTAATAGTGCGTTTTTCTGCGTCCACGGTCACCGCTTCTTTGAGGTTTTTGTCCACAAAGGCGAGTTTATTGGCTTCTAATTTCGCAGATCCTTTTTCATTATTGAGGGTTACACCGTCAATCCTAAAGTCCGCAGATTCTTTCTCAGTGTTAGTGTTGGTATCACGTCTTACAATGCTAGTACCAGACGCACTCACTGTCGCTTCGTGTCCGTCATTGTCTGTAATAACAACGTCTTCCGAAGTAATATCCACTGAGTTTCCATCTGAATCACTGACACTCAAGCCTTCCGCTGTGGTTCTGGTTTCATTGCCTTCGTCATCTTTCAGCGTATTGCTTGTTGCTGTTGAAGTGTTGGTGTTGCCTTCGGTATCTGCTAATTCAGAAGTGGTCGCCGTTACAATGTTCGTTGCACCGTTTTCATCTTCAAGACGTAAATGCTCCGTATTCAAACTTACACGTGAACCGTCTTCATTCGTTAAACGAACACCATCAATACCATAGCTTGCCGTGTCTTTCACTGTACCATCTGCATTTTTCGACACAATCAACGAGCCAGTGTTATCAATCAGATTGCTGTTGCCATCTGCATCTTCAACCGCAATTTCCGTTGGCGTAATGCTGACGCTGTTGTCGTCGTCATCTGACACATCAATCGCACCAGGTTTAACGGAAGTCTCAAGATCCCTTTCGTGATCTGTTGTCGTCAAGCCGTTAGCACCATAATGGGTTGAGAATTTGTCATTTCCATCTTTATCTTTTTCAACTACAAATGAACCACTTGCAGCGACGTTGTTTGTTGTCGTAATAACATCTTCACTAAATGGAGCGGCTTTCTTCTCAACTAACTCCAAACCATAGTCTTTACTCAACTTAAAGCTACTTCCCACTTCGCCCTCTTTAACAGGATCGCTTTCGAGGCTATCCAAGTGTTTAATGGCTTTGGCAAGTTTCACGATCAACTCTTTGTTGTTCACATCAACATAGATGTTACCCGCCGCAGATTCAAACGGTGCTTTTGGTGTCGCCGCCGTTTCTTCCTCGCCTTTGATAACTAACGTCTCACCCAATTTGCGGTGAACCTCTTTTGTGGCGGAAGTGTCATTGCCTTTGAAAGAAAGACCTGAGAATGCGACCGCTTGTAAGTCGCCCACCGTTGCCACGTTGTTAAGCGCGTTACCTTTCAAACCGTATAAGGCTTCATTTGCCAATCGTGCTTTGCCAAGCTCAGACGTCATACCTTGAATACCACGCTCGCTGATATACGGCATACCAATACCACTCGCCACGTTGCCAACTACCACTGGTTTCTCTTTCGGCATTACTTTAACAATCACATCTCTTGATGGGATTTCTGTTGGCTCAGCTGGTGCTGTTGTCGTACCGTCTTTTCTGACATATTTATTTTGTTTTGAATCCCAAGTGTATTTATTGAGATCTTCCTCTTTATACAACTTGCCATCACGACCACGCACCACTTTAACGTCTTTGCCGCCTTCCACTGTGTAATACTCAAACGGTTGTCCAGCTTTGGCATCGGCGAGTTTGTCGTCAACGTAGTTTTTGTTCGCTGCACTTGTGCCATCTGAATTATCATCTAAATCTTTCAAGCCAGTGAGCGTGCCCTCTTTACCATTTAAGGTTAAGCCATCCGCACCATTATCACCTTTAATGGCGATAGTATGATTGCTCGCATCAATCACGACAGACTCTTTAAGATTTTTATCAACAAAGGAAAGTTTATCCGACTCCAATTTCACTGAACCTTTTGCATCATTAGAGAGCGTGACACCTTCAATATTGAAATCAGCAGATTCTTTCACCAAGTTAGAGTTTGGATCACGTTTCACAATGTTCGTGCCTGAGGCGGTTGTGGTATTTTCATAGCCATCCGTATCGCTTAAGGAAATTTCCTCTGCGTTCACTTCAACGGTGTTACCTTCTGCATCTTTCACTTTCACCCCTTCTGCGGTGATTTCCGTTTGGTTATTCTCCGTATCTTTCAAGGTGTTGCTTGTCGCTGTAGAAACATTGGTGTTGCCATCAGTATCAGTCAATGTTTCACTCGTTGCGGTGCTCACATTAGTGTTGCCGTCTTTATCTTGTTGACTTGTCGTGGTTGCAGTAACAACAGTAGAGTTATTATCACCATCTGCAATCGCCAATCGTTCTGTACTTAATTTCGTTGAAGAACCATCTTGATGATCCACCAAATCAACACCGTTTACGCCGTAACTCGCCGAATTTTGGAGACCACCATTATCATCTTTCTTGGTAATGAGCGAGCCTGTTGCATCCACCACATTCGTATTTTTGTTAGTGTCCTCAAAGGTGTTATTCGCTGCGGTTGCCGTGTTTTTATTCCCCGCTTTATCTTCCAACTCGATGCTTGGTGCCTCATCCCCTCCGTTAATGGTAATCGCTTTATCACCGTCTTTATTGGCAAGTTCAAGCACTGCACCGTCTTTACCGTTAGCCGCCGTTAAAACAGCAGAATCCTTATTATTATTATCTCTCAAGGTGAGGGTCGCAGAGTCAGCATCATCACCCGCTTCAAGCGTTACACGGTCGTTGCCGTTTTTATCGCCTAGTGTCAATGTTGCGCCTTCTGTATCATCTGCACCCGCAAGAGAAACGCTCTCATTACCGTCTTTATCAGCAATAGCAATTTTACCTGGGTCGATAGTGGTAATCGTACCATCGGCATTTTTCACATCGATTCCCTCAAACTCTGGACGTTTTGCCATTTTGATAATGATTTTATCGTCCTTCGCTTCAGTGACGATATTTTTCGCATCATATTTATTCATTTCAGCTTCAAGAGGAGCTGTTGTCCCATTGCCGATAGATTTATTGATGCTTTCATTACCCACAATATAAAGCTTCTCACCGAGTTTACGATGAACATCACCACTGTTCGCAGTGAAGTTTAAGCCAGCGAGTGCCACAGCTTGTAAATCAGCGATAGTCGCAGCACGGAGTAAGTCTTTGCTATTTTGAGTGACATCGATACCTAAGAGTTTTGCCACCGCTTGATCCGCTTCCGTTTTGTTGATCTTAATACTTGGATTAAAACTGTTACCCATTAAATAGCTTGCGATATTGCCAAGTGCTAAGGCGTTAGTTTTAGCATCCTCACCACGTGCAAAGATACCCACTTTCTCAATCTCATCATTATTAAGCGCAGTTACCTGTTGCCCACCTTGAGCCTTCTTGTACACTTTTGTGGTAGCGTCATAGACTGCACCTTCAAGATCTTCTTTCTTATAAAGTTTACCATCTTGACCACGCACAACTTCCTTATCATCAAGTTTAAACACGAACGGACGATTTGCATCCACATCGTTTAACTTGTTGTCTGCACTTGCGAGTTTTTCATCCACGAATTTTTTGTTCACTGCGTGATAATCCGTGGTCGGTGTTGCGACGTTGTCGATGTTCACCAAGTTAGTCGCCGTGCCGTTTACAGGCGTAAAGGTTTCGTTTGCTTTGGTAAAGGTTAAGCCAGCACCGTCCACTTTAAGTGTTGTTACCGCCGCTGTTGTGGCGTTACCCGTTGTCGCAGGCGTAAAGGTAATGCCGTTGTTGTCGTCTTTGCCAACGGTGGTAATGCCTGAGGCTTTGCCGTTGGTGGCGTCGATTTTCACTGTCGTTGCACCAGTTTTGTCTTTGAACTCAATAGCGTCTTTGCTAATGCCAATTTCGGATTTGCTTGCCACTTGAGTGCCAGCGTCGCTGGTGTACTGAGTACTGTCCGCAATTCTGATCTTATCAGGAGCAACTTCCACGCTCTTATCTTTGTTCGTGATTGTTGCGCTGTTCAAGCCGTAATTTGCCGACGTCGCCGCTTGTGCGTTGTTCTCGGTTTGGCCGCTTGCGTCAACATTGCCCACCACGGTCAAACCGTCTTTGTCCACTTTGGTTAATGTGTGGTCGTACGGCGCTGTGCCAGCATTCGCACCAGGGGCATTTTTGGTGATAATTTTCGTGTTTGTCGCTGTTGAAGTATTTGTGTTACCAATTGCATCAGTGAGTTTAGAACTCGCCGCTGTCGAGGTGCTTACATTGCCATCTTTATCAAAGACTTCCACGCTTGCTACCTCGTTGTCGATTGCACCTTTAATCACAACATTGTTTTCGTTGTTTTTGTCTTTAACCGTAATCGCCGTTGCACCATCATCATCTGCCGCTTCAAAACTCAAGCGTTCGTTGCCTTCATTATCAGCCAAGGTGAGAGAAGCTCCCTCATCTTCCGTTGCGCCTTTCAAAGATACAGTTTCCTCACCTTCTTTGTTAGCAACAGTCAAGCCATTCGGCGTAATCTCTGTAAGGGACTTATCGGAGGAATCTTCACCTTTCACTTCAATACCTGTAAATTCAGGACGTTTGGCAAGTTTAATAATCACCTTGTTATCTTTCGCTTCAGTAACAACGTTTTTCTCCGTGAAGTCTTTCAACGCTACCGCTGGCGTATTGGTGCTTGCAGGGCTGATCGTTTCATTCCCCACAATCGAAATTCTTGAACCCAATGTGCGGTGAACGGTGCCAAAGTTGCCTGAGAAGTCTAAGCCAGCTTGTGCCACCGCTTGCAAGTCTGCAAGGGTAACGGCTTTGGTTAAGTCAGCACCAGTTTTAGCAAGCAACGTCGTCATTGCGGTTTTGGCTTTGTCGGCGGTGATTGCTGTTGAAGCATTTGAAATTGCACCAGTTTGAGCATCTTTTGTGCTAGCTTGCACATTATCCAACGCCAACGCACTCGCAATATTGCCAATCACAAGCGGTTTGTTTGCATCATTAGAACGTGCTTCGATAGTTACTTTGGCAACATCGGTATCACCTAAAGCAGTAACATCTTCCATCTGACCATTGGCACCTGCTTTTTTGTATTTTTGGCTTTGCTTGTCATACGTCGCCGTTGCAAGATCTTTTTTCTTGTACAACTTACCGTCCTGACCTCTGACAACTTCATCATCGTTTAACTTGTAAATAAACGGTCTGTTAGCGTCCACATCGTCCACTTTGTTGTCAGAAGCAGCGAGTTTGTCGTCAACGTAGTTTTTGTTAGTAGCACTGGTGCCGTCGGCGTCGTCCGCTAAGTCTGCTAAGCCAGTGATTGAGCCAGTGCCTTTTTTGTTAGCATCTGTTCCAGTGGTTGCAAACTCAATTTTCGGATTTGTCGCCGCTGGTGTACCACTTTGTCCAGCTGGCTGTCCAGCAGTGATGGTGATGCTTGCCGCACCGTCGTTATTCAACGTAATGGCTGGGGCTTTATTATCTGTACCTGCTTTAATTTCCACATCAGATTTACCATCTTTGCCGTTCACCGTTACACCAGCTTTGCTCACTTCGGTGCTGGTTTTGTCTGCATCTTGTGCAGTGGTGTCTTTGTTCGCAAAGGTCAATTTATCGGCGGTTAATTCCGCTTTGCCGTCGTTGTCGGTCAACTCGGTTTTATCCACGCCGTAAGTGGCGGTGGCGGTTGCCCCTTTGCTGTCAGTTGCAGACACTGCGGTATCCGTCGCACCTTTATAAATGTGCAAGCCGTCTTTGTCTTGTTTAGTGATGTTGTAAGTAGTTGTGCCAGCCGCTGGCGGTGTGCCTGCGGTAACCACTTTTTCCACAATGGTGGTGCCTGTTGGGTCAATTTGCATTTTGTGGTTGTCATCCTTCGGATTAACAACATCCACACCCTCAAATTCAGGACGTTTTGCAAGACGGATACGGATTTTTTCACCTTCCGTTACTGTAATAACGTTTTTCGACTCAAATTTATTAACGTGTTCAAGTTTTTTATCGTCCGTATTTGCCGTGGTTAACCAACCTTCATCCCCCACAATCTCAAGGGTTTCGCTGAGTTTTTTGTGGATGGCTTTTTCGCCTTTGGCGCTGCCATCTAAGCCAAAACTGGAGGCAAAATTCAAGCCACTCACTGCCACCGCTTGCAAGTCGCCCACGGTTGCCACTTTGGATAATTTCTCCGCACCAGTTAAGCCAGTTAACGTCGTCGTTACTTTATCCGCTTGTTCTTTGCTGATAAGCGTTGTGCCTGTGCCAGTAGTGTAGGTAACCGCAGCTGTAGTTGTTCCACCTGTATTAGTTGCTGGTGTAATGGTTACTTCGCCAATACCACTCGCCACATTGCCGATCACAAGAGGTTTGTTTGCTGTGTCAGAACGTGCTTCGATAGTAACTTTGGCAACTTCGGTATTACCTAAAGCAGTAACATCTTCCATCTGACCATTGGCACCTGCTTTTTTGTATTTTTGGCTTTGCTTGTCATAAGTTGCACCAGTAAGATCTTCTTTTTTATAAAGTTTGCCGTCTTGACCTCGAACAACTTCCTTGTCTTCTAACTTGTAAATAAACGGTCTATTGGCGTCCACATCGTCCACTTTGTTGTCAGAAGCGGTGAGTTTATCGTCAACATATTTTTTATTCGCTGCATCGGTATCGTCCGTTGGTGCCGCTACGTTTGTTAATCTAGCGTTGTTTACACTGATTGTCGGATCGGTTGCGGCAGTGGCTGGATTTCCAGTTGTCGCCTCTGTGCCATCCGTAAAGGTAATTTTCGCTGCTTTGTTGCCAGTGCCTTTACCCACAGTGGTTACACCCGTAATACTGTTATCGGTTTTGCCATCCACAACAATATTGCCGATAGTGGCTTTTTTATCTGTACCATCAACTTTTACAGTTGTTGTACCAGTAGCATCTTTAAAATCAATAGTATTTTTATTGATAGTTAATTTTTCTTTGCTTGCTACTCCACCAGTAGTTTTTGGTGTTGTATCTTCAATAGATATTTCAGTCGGTGTAACTTTAGTCGTATTGTTTGTATTTTGAACTGTTACTCCGTCTAAACCATAAGTCGCTACTTTTGCTGGGTCAGCCACTACAGTACCGTCTGCACTTGCTCCATTAGCAATTTTAAATCCATCTTTGTTAGTTTCGACTTTAATATACTTATCAGTTACATTTGGATCGCTTGTATCTTTTGTCAATATTGTCGAACCTGTAGGGTTTAACGTCATTGTTGTATCAGCGTGAGCGGTGTCAGCCAATTTAACTTCTTTAAACTCAGGTTTTTCTTTCAAGGCAATTTCAAACTTACCGTTTCCAGCAGTATTTGTGTACTTAGTAATTAAATTGCTTCCTGAATAAGTATCCATACCGCTTGTAATGCCAGCCGTGTCAGCCTTAACAATATCAATTTTGCTTCCTAACACTTGTTTTGTGTAATCAGTCGCCACTGTGTTATCACTCTTAACATCAGCTTTGTACTCAAACCCTTTATTCACCGCAGTGATTAAGTCATCAATTGCCGCTTTAAATGTTGTTGGTGCAACTAATCCAGTTACTCCACCAGTTGCCGCCTGACTTCCACCTTGGATCGCCGTAAAGGTCGGTGCTGTAAAGCCAGTTTTATCTCCGTTTACGGTTGTTCCTAAGTGTGTAGATAAATCGTGCAATTGAGCAGTGGTAACGGCGTAAGTACCAGTTTTTCCATTCACTGCCTCAATGGTTCCTTTCGCCAAACCGTGAAGGGTTAAGCCGTCAGTCGTTTTGGTGAAGGTTGCCCCTGTGGAGCCAGCTTTAATAATTGCCGTATCTTCGCCAGTGTTTTGAGCAGTATCTTTTTTGGTGAAACTCAAATTATGCGTGCCTGATTCACCCAACGCCGTTAAGCCATATAAGGTGCCGTTGTTGAACGTCGCCGTGCCAGTACCTGCTTTAATGTTCACAGTGTTGCTTGTAAAGCCCAGGTTCGCTGTGTCGTCTAAGCCTACTTTCGGCGTGCCAACTAAGCCATCTTTATCAAGTTTGATGTCTTTGCTGGTTGCCACATTGGTGTCTTTTGCAATGGTCAAACTGCCGCTGTTCGTAAGGGAAACGGTGTCTTCTAGGCTAAATTTTACAACGCCGTCGGTATCTACTGTCGCAGTGGTATTTGTACCATTAGTAAAATTCAACCCATCAGACAATTTCACTTCTTTCTTCGTTGTGGCGCTGTTTGCGGTGTATTTAATTTTCGCATCGGTGGCGTTTTGTTTAAGTTCGCCAATTGCGGTGTCTAAGGTTGTAATTGCATCGCCCACGGTGGTTGAATTTTTATTCGCACCGCTTTTTGAATTAGTCAGCGTAAACGTTGGTGCAGAAATCGTACCGTCGATGTTAGTCGCACCACCGCCGATAATGTCTTTGATTTTCTCTAAAGAAGCGTGCAACTGTTTGCCCGTAATGGCATCTGTTGAACTGTCGCTAATCGTGCCGTCCGCAACTTTCGTTACTTTCTGACTTCCAGCATCCAATCCGCCAGTGGCAGTGAGTTTGCCAGTGTTGTCGATGCTTACGGTTTTGCCTGTTGCTGGGGTTAAAGTGATACTGCTATCGCCTAACTCAATTTTGGCTTTGCCTGTGCCTTTGGTAATGCTTTCAATACCAGTTAAATATTTAGAAAGCCCAATAACTAAGGTGTCATCTGATTGACCTTTCTTCGTAACTTGAATGTTGTTTTTCGCTGTCGTTAATGTTGTCGTAGCAGGATCAACCTCGCCCACAATATTCAAGGTTTGCCCCAACTCTCTTGTTACAGAGTTTGTTGTTCCATCATTGCCTTTAAAGGTTAAGCCTTTGTTAACGGCTGTGATTAAGTTGTCAATCGCTCCTTTGAATGTGGTTTGAGCTGTCGGCGCTGTACCAGCAACTGTGCTACCTTTCACCGCCGTAAAGCTCACGGCGTTAAAGCCAGTTTTATTCGTATCAACCGTCGTGCCTAATTTGCTTGATAAATCTGCCAATTGAGCAGTTGTTACGGCAAATGTTCCTGTGTTTCCAGTTGTTGTTGTTGCTTCAATAGCTCCTTTTGCCAAACCGTGAAGAGTTAAACCGTCAGTTTCTTTGGTGAAGGTAACGCCTGTGCTGCCTGCTTTAATAATCGCAGTTGGTTTAGAGGTTGCACCATTTTGTCCAGCGGCGGATTGCGTAAAGCTGATATTGTGGTCGCCGTCGGTTCCAAGCACTTTCAAGCCACTCAACACGCCGTTGCTGATTTTCACTGGCGTTGTTGTTCCCAAGCCGTTATCGCCAGCGTTGATGGTTACCGAACCTGCTGCAAAATCAATGCTGCCATCTTTGGATTTATCATTTGCTGTAGCATTTGCAAGACCAACACTTGACACACCAGTTACTTTAACGGTGGCTTTCGTGCCATCTTTTGCAATGGTCGCTGCCGCACCAGTTTCAGGCGTTAACAGGATATTTTTCTTCGTATCTGTTCCATCAAGTTTGATGCTTCCGCCGTTTGCAGAAGTCAATTCAGCGGTTTTATCTGCCAAGCTCAATTTAGAATTGTTGTTTGCACTTTCCAAGGTCGCCGTGTTGTCCGTTAATTTCAACGCACCTTTACCCGTGTCTTTGTTAACTTCCGTAATGCCAGTTAAAGTGCTGTTTAAGTTAAATTTAACCACGCCATTCTCGTCCACTTCTGCGGTGGTGTTGGTGCCGTTTGAGAAGTCAAAGCCGTCGGACAGTTTCACGGATTTTTTGTTTGTATCACTATTTTTAGTGTACTTAATCTCCGCATCTGTGGCGTTCGCTTTTAATTTACCAATAGCGGTATCAAGGGTGGTTAAAGCGTCGTTGATTGTGGTTTTCGCTGTGCTGTTATTGCCAGTTACACCATTCACTTCCGCCGCTTTTGGTAAGTCGAAACTTACGCTGCCAATCTCACCGTTTGTATTGGTGCTGTTACCGCCCAAGGCTGTTTTAATGCTTTCCAACGCACTGTGAAGTTGTGAGCCGTTGATGGCGTCTGTTGAACTACCGCTAACTGTTCCGTTTGCAAGATTAGAGATTTTCACTTTTGGCGTGGTAGTCGCTCCACTGGTTTCATCCGCTCTTGTAAATGTTAGCGCACTTCCGCCAACTTTTAAGCTGGCGGTTTCGTTGTTAGTTCCTATGCCAGTGTTGTTAAACACAATGGCATTGTTGTCGTCCGCACCTATGGTTTTTAATCCAGTGGCTTTTACTTTGTCCGTTCCGTCTTGGGCAAGGGTTACAGACGCACCTGCTTGATTATTGCCTGCACCCACTGTCAAGGTAATTGGGCTGACAGTGCCGTTAGCACCCAAGTCAAGTTTGTTGCCGTTTGCACCACTGATAGATTGCATGTTGTTTAATACTGCATCTAGGCTGTGTTGTACCACGCCATTTGCATCTACACTTGTGGTGATGTTTTCTGTCGAGCGGAAGTCAAAGCCGTTTGCCAAAGAGACAGTTTGTTGAGTGCCAATGGTTTGATTTGGCGCTGTCGCATTGGTGGCTTTGTATTTAATGGAGTTATTGCCTGCAATTTGAGCATCCACATAATTTTTCGTTGCGGCGCCGTCATTTTGTGTTGGGTCAGCCAACCCTGTGAGCTTGACTTTGTTGCTATTGTTTGCCGTGTCTTTCTCAACGGTCAAGGTGTTGCCACCGACTTTTACCGTGGCAGTTGGGTTGTTGCCTGTGGTGTTGAAACTCAAGCCGTTATTGCCGTCTTTACCTACACTTGCCACACCAGTAAATTCACCATCTTTTAACGTCACTGGGTTTGATGTGCCTGCTGTGAAAGTAATGCCTTGTGCATCTTTTAATTCCACTTTCGAGCCATTGCCGTTAGCCACCGAAGTGATGCCCACTAAGTCTTTGGCTAAACCAATTTCAAGAGTATCAGTTTGACCTGTTTTCTTCGTAACTTTGATGTTGTTTGTGGCGGTTGTCGTTGCAACAGTGCCTTCGCCCACGATTTTTAAGGTTTCGCCAAGGTTGCGAGTAACATCTTGACTGTCGTTACCTTGGAATTTCAAGCCCTTATTTGCCGCCGTGATTAAATCATCAATCGCCTCTTTGAATGTGGCTTTAGTAATGTTTGAACCACCAGTTACCGCCGTGAATGAAGGAGCTGTAAACGCCGTCGCATTTGGATCGGTTAAGCCCAACACCGTTGTCGCCAATCCGCTTAATTGTTTGCCAGAGATAGCGTCCGTTGAGCTTGAGCCGATAGTGCCTTCTGCAATGTTAGTTAGTTTGCCAGTGTTAAAGCCAATATCTTTGTTACCGTCGGTGAAGCTAATGGTGCCTTTGGTTGTGCCAGTGCCTTCCAAGGCTTTCAAACCGCCGATGCTCGCCGTCGCACCGCCGTTCACGCTAATGCTGCCAATGGTTGCCGTTTTGTCCGCTCCTTTTAATTCAAAGCCAGTGCCAAGTTTTAATGAGCCCATTTCTGTTAAGTCCACATCTTTACTTAAATGCACTTCCAAATTACGCCCTGATACTTTGGTTTCGATATTGTTGTGTCCAGTGATGGCGAATTTTTTGTTTATTTCTGAACTTTGGTTAACGGTAATTGAGCCAGCAGTTGGCGTAACATTATCTTCCACAATAAACTCAAAATGCCCAGCCTGTGCTCCCAATTGAGTGTCCACATAGTCTTTAACGGCTTTGGTGGTTGCCACTTTGGTGCTGTTTTTGTTGGTATCAGAAATACTGGTTTCTTTATCCAAAGCAAAGGTAACTTTTGCGTTGTCACTATCGTCAGCAATCGTGGTTGTAATATCGCCAGTGTTTTCACCAATGGTTAATTTTTTGCCTAAGGCAAGGGATTTATCGCCACCAGCTCCTGCGGAGAAAGTGAAGGTTTTGCCGTCCACATAGTTTTTAACTTCGGTTTTCGCCCCTTCAATCGCCGTATGCACCACGCCGCCTGTTACGGTTTTGTTGTCGTTATTGGCAATTGTACCCGTGCCAATCTCGTCAACTTTGGTTTTAGTCGCAGAATCCAACTTAACCGTTACCGCTTGATCCGTAATATCAACCTCAACGCCGCCCGTGCCTGATACTTTTAATTTTTGATTTTTCAAATTAACAGAGCCGTGTTTATTCGTGCCGTCTTTGGTTAACTCTAACGTGGTTGAGAATTGGTTGGTTAAATAATCGTGAACGGTTTTACCTGTAACGGTTTTGTCTGAGTTGGCTGTTTGATCGTCACCAATCGCACCATTTCCAACTTTATCCAAAATATTAGTTACATCAGTGGCTAATTTGGCTTTAGTAATAGAGGAATTATTCAAACTCAAAGAAGTCGCTGCACCAATAACTTGTCCGCCGCCTGAAACGCTAATTTCAGTACCGCCAGTTAACCCCCCCTTCGTCAACACATTTTCTTTCTTCGCCAACTCTTCATCTAATTGTTGTTTGTTTACAGCGTCTGTGTTGCTAACACCTTTGGCAACACCTGAAATTTTCTTATCGTTAACCGTTAACGCATCTTGATTAAACGTAATTTTCGAGCCTTGTCCGGTAGTTGCCGCAAGAGGCCCACCAATGCTGTTGACAACCACATCATCTTTCAACACAAATGTCACTTTGCCGCTTGTCGCGGTGGTGGTGATATTGCGATCGCCCTCAAAGGTAAACACATCGGCGCCTTTGAGGTTGAAAGATTGATCGCTTGAAGAAGTTGTGCCAGTGACGCCGCCTGTGTTCGGATTGGTGGATTTATATTTAAAGGTCGCCGCGCCAGCTTTGGTCGCCACATAATCTGCAACCGCTTTCGCCGTTACCGCCTTCATGCTTTGAGTGCCGTCGGTGATGGCGTTTTCTTTGCTTAAAGCAAAAGTAACCTTACCGCCGTCGTTACCGTCCTCCGCTACGGTTGCGGTAATGTCGTTGCCACCTTCTAATTTGAAAGATTTGCCAAGTGTAACGAGTTTTGAACCGCTTGCACTGTCTTTAAAGGTAATGCCTTTTCCGTCCACATCAGTTTTGGAATAGGTTTCGCTTTTGGAATACACATCAAGTTTTGCTCTCCAAGCGGTCTCACTGCCTGTGATATTTGATGCATCTTTTTTCGCATAAGCGTCTAACGCTGAATTGTCGGCTTTATTATCGATGGAGTTAATTTTGTTTTTGAATGAATCATCTAACTTAACTTTGAATTTTTTGGTATTGCCTCCAGTAACGTCTTCAGGGGTTACGGTAATGCCAGCATCATTGCCATCCGCTTCCACGGTATAGGTTTTAATGCTGTTGATTTTGTTTTTGTAGTCATCGCTTAACTTCACAGTTACATCGCCTGTGCCAACTAAACGGTTAGTTTTGTTGCCATCCAATGCAATGCCGTCGCCAGCGGTTAAACCGCCTTTTCCTTGAATATCAATTTCAAGGGTTTTGCTCGATTCATTGCCAGTTACCGTAATGCCGCTGTCTGCCTTGCCTTTGATGTAGATTTGCTGACCTAAAATGCGGTTAACCGTCATGCCTGTATTGCCAGTAAATTTAATTGGCGTAATAGCTAAAGCATATAGTTGAGAGCCGTTAATAGCGTCGGTAGAACTGGAAGACACATCCCCAGCCGCCACATTGCTAATCGTTCTGTAATAATTCGCCTTGCCCACACTTACTGTGCCATTCACATTGCCAGTGCCACCATTAAAGTTAATAACAACTTGGTCGCCATAAAGGTTTGTGGTTAAGTTGGTTGTAGATTGAGCTGCGCCAGTTTCTGAGTTTGAGCCTAAAGCAACAGAGTTAGCGTGATTAGCTTTAGCAGAGTTACCAATTGCTATAGCATCATTTTCTTTTCCGTGCGTATTTTTACCAATCGCAATAGCCCCACTTATAGCCGCACCATTTTGTTCGTTTTTCCCTGTTCTCGCACCGCTACCTATTGAAATTCCATAAGTTGATTTTCCAGCGTAATTGCCTGCCGTGCCTGCATCGCTACCGATAACAACGTTATATTCGCCATCAGCTTTTACGCCCTTACCAATAGCAACAGTGTTATGCGCCTTGGCTTCAGAGCCACTACCTATAGCAACGGCGTCATTTCCGCTGATTGTAGTGTTATATCCCATACCAAAACTTCTGTCTCCGCTGACTGTTGGTTGTGTATGTGCGTTTTCTCTTCTTCCGATAAATGCCGAGTTTTGCCCTGTAACGGCGATATGTGAACCGATTGCCACAGAGTATTTACCATCAGAGCCAGCCGCATTTGCTGGAACGTGAGAATTGTTTGCATTACCCACAGCTTGTCTTCCTGTTGAAGCATAATGTCCGATGGCGATTGATTGACTTCCGCCCGCTCTCGCATTTACGCTACCCGCAAAGGCTTCTTCGCCCTTAGCAATTGCCGAATTTCCGATTGATGTAGCACTATTTGCCAAGGCGTTTGCACCTTTTCCTAACGCAATTGCTTGTTTTCCATCTGCAATTGCCAAATGTCCAACAGCCACAGCATCCAGTTTCTTCGCCTCAGCACCTTCCCCAATGGCGATAGAGTCTCTTGCGTCATTTCCATCAACCTTAGCCGAATGACCGATAGCAATTCCGCTATGATGTGAAGTTTTCGCCCCATAACCTAATGCGATAGCGTTATTACCTGTAACTTTCGCATCACGTCCAATCGCAATCGAATCGTTTCCAGTTGCCCCATTATTTGCATAATTTGAGGTAGTTCCAGTTGTAGTACTATTTACAGAAAAATATCTTGCCACAGGAACTCTTTTTAACTGTGCCACGTTTACGGCATCGTAATCTTTCGTACCCGCTGCCACGCCTGTGATTTGTCTAGTTTGACTTCCATCTCCATTACCAATTGCTAATGCTCCGTTGTTTCCTTGCCAAGATGCCTTAGTTTCACTGTCTGAAGAATTCTCGTTACTTCTTTTTGCGTTATAGTAAGTAGAGTCAACCAAAGTTCCCGTTCTTGGGTCATATCCCTTATATGTTGTACCAGGTGTTCTATTTGAATTTGAATATGAACCTAAAGCAATTCCGCCAGCAACACTTACCTCTGGTGCATTGTTTTTTCCTGAAGTATTTTCTCCAGAACCAATTGCAACACCATATTCGCCACTAACTTTTGCTTTCTTACCTATTACCACTGCATTTGATTGATCTACTGTCAAATGACTTCCTATTGCTACTGTATTTGTAACTTTTTTAGTTTCTGAGAAGACTTTAACTTCTTGTCCAATTGCCGTTACCCATTCTGCAGTACGGTTTTTAGAATCATCAGCGCTCTTATTACCAATTTGACTTCCTGCAGAACCTAGTAATATAGAATTATTCCCATAAACATTTAATTTATTCCCTATTGCAATAGCATCGCTTTCAGTAGCTGTTGCATCAGTACCTATAGCTATTGAGTTTTTAGAGTTTGCTGTAGCACCTTTACCAACTGCAACTGTAGCTAATCCTAATGCTTGTGATGAAAAACCAACAGCAACACTGCTAGAATTATCTTTGTTTCCAACTCCAACAAGTGCGCCTTTACCGATAGCTACGGATTTATCTGCCTGAGTCTTAACTTCAGCACCTACCCCTAGCGCCAATGAATCTACTGACTGTACTTTCGCCTCATAACCAAAGGACAACGCACCTTGTTTTGTCGACTCAGCACCTCTCCCTATCGCCGATGAGTTTTTCCCCGTGGCTTTGGCATAAGTCCCCACGGCAAGGGCATTTAATCCAGAAGTATCATCGGTAGTGCCTGCCGTTGGTGTATATTTTTTGATAGTTACAGTCGGTTCACCAGGCTTAGAAATTGTCTCGTCAGTTTCCGCCCAAGCAATATCACTTGTTTGTGCTTTATAACCAATGGCGATAGAATCTTTACCAAGAGCCAAATTGTTTAGGTAGTTAGATTTACTAATTCTCTCTCTTTCAGCATCGGTATAAAGTTTCGCGATAGCCTCATCTGTCAAATCAGCACTTTTCGCCTTATCCACGGCGTCTAAGAAATCGGAAAGTTTTAGGTTGTTGTTGTCGAAATATTTTGTACTCGTTTTTTTATCAAATATCCCCCGTTGTGCCCCTGAACTTTCGCCATATATATCAACTTTATTGTTATAAACTTCGTTAATTAAATTTGTAATATGAGTTGCTTTGCCTGAAACTGTAGCATCATCGTGCAGTTTTTTAACCTCTCTATATAAGTCAGCCAAGCCCGCTTCATTGATGTTTTCACCATTTGTTTTACGAGCCATTACCGTCAACTTCTGTGCCATATAGGTTACATAGTTACGATAATCCCCCTCACGTTTCGCCAGTTTCACAAAATCAGCTAAATCCGTACTTTGTTGGTTAATAGCATAATAGTGAACACCCTTATCGCTCGAATCCACACGATATTCCAAACGGTCTTCCAAGGATTTCAACTGTGCCACGTTAACGGCGTCGGAATCCAACGCCCCTGAGGCTACGTTGATGATACGACGTTCGTTCCCTTTTGAACCCACAGAAAACACACCCACACGAGAGTTGGCAGGAATGGTATAAGAACCACGTGGAGAATAGGCAGCTTTAGCAAGGTCGTTTTCGGTGTAGTCAGTTTTGGATAACACCCCGAGGGCGATGGAGTTGGCTAAGTTAACCTGCGAACCCACCCCGATGGCGATACCACGTCTTGCCTCGATTTTTGCATCAGGACCGATGGCAATGGCAGAGGCTTCACCGCCTGCTTTGGCTTCTTTGACAGTGAGAATTACTGTTGAGTTACCATTGTGTAGCACTCCATTAGTACCGACCTGTTGCTTTGTATATGAACCATTCGATGATGCATTATTTCTTCTATATTCATAAGTAATGCTGTCGTCCAAATCTTCTTTAATAAAAGCGTTGTTACCGATGGCAATAGATTTGGTGGAGTTTTTACCGATGCTTGAACCTGTACCAACACCAACGCCCGACGGCGAAAGCACTGTAGAGCCATAACCCAGGGCAACGGCGTTATCTCGTGTAACCACCGTACCCGGACCAATCGCCACAGCCCCTGCCCCAAGCATATTTGAACCCGAACCGATGGCAATGGAGTTTTCTTTCTGCACGTTAACCCCAACCCCGAGTGCCACCGTGTTAAAGGCTCTTGGTGCAATATAGTTCAACGCCCCCAAAGACACCGAATAAGAGCCTTCCACTGCAGAAGTCGTACCAATCGCCGTGGACGCCGTGCCTGTATTGTTAATGTAATAACCTAAAGAAGTACCAAATTCGCCTTTGTCTTTTGTTTTCTTAATCTCTTCATTACCAATCCTAAGAATGGTATTTCCCACTTCATCAAAACGAAAATCAGGTGTACCTGCTATATTTTTAGCATTATTACTTCCCGTAAACCCTGACTTGTTTTTTAAATCATCACTCAAAGAGCCATCACCGTTAATAAAGGTCGTGATTAAATTTTTTAACTGATCTTGGTTTTGGTTAGCCGCAAACCCTGATTTAACAAAGTAGTTTTCATTAGCATTTACGCTTAATTTCCCACGTTCGTTATAGTTCCTTGTCATCTCGTTTGCGTTTACAATAAAGGCGCTACTAGCTTCTGTTGCAATTGTTAGCACAGGCATTTTCGCCGCATTTCTCAAGCGGTTCATAAAGTTATCGCTGGAATCCTGTGTTAAGGACGCATTGGTGTAAACATTTTCCCCGATAGCAATCGAGCCTTTCCCCACCGCTTTTGAGCCAGCACCAAACGCCAACGACCCTCGCGATGTCGCCTCTGCTCTGTTACCAATCGCCAATGAGTTTGACGCATATACCCGAGTGGATTCCCCAATGGCTGTCGCTCCAGTCGCGCTTTTATCAACGTAAGTCCGAATACCCACTGCCGTTGCTTTTTCCGCACGTGCCACGGACAAAGTACCAATAGACAACGACGCCGTCCCTTCCGCAATCGCACGAGAACCGATAGCAATAGAGGAAATCCCTTTGGCATAGGTTGGAGAGTATTTTTGTTGTTTGTCACCGACTCCAGGTTGTCTAGAATTAACATAGCTTTCTTTAAAATCACGCCATATTACAACGCCAGCAAAGTCTGTTTTATTGTCACTTGGTTCTACAGAAGGATTATTTGCTTCTACGAAACCGAAAATCGTTTTAATCGTATCTACTGGCAATTTATCTTCATAAGCAGAAGTATCATCCGAACCAATAGCAATAGAGGAAATTCCTGCCGCAATCGCATCCGCACCAACCGCCGTGGCTTGTGCCCCAGCCGTCGCATTTTGCCCCACTGCCGTCCCTTGTGAGCCAAACACTTTCACTCCCGCACCAACAGCAACAGCCCCTTCCGCTTCTTTATCGTTACTTGCGTCATCAGGATTGCCCCCTTCTTGGAAAGCATAAGCACCATCCGAACCAATAATAACGGATTTTTTAGCGAGCAAGTTCCACGCTATCGCACGACGTTCTACCCTCCCCTTGGAGCTCCCATTATCTCTAGAATCATCATTGTTGTTTGAGTCATTTGTTTGAGCCAATACAACAGATTGTTTATCGTGACCTGGCTTACCCCTATCATAGTGATAGCCATAACCTGTCGTCCCTGTTTTACTGTCAATAACCACCCTGTCAAGACCAGCAAACGCCAATTGCGGCATTGACAACGCCGCAGCCACAACAAACGCCATAGGATTAAGCTGATATTTACCGCCTTTTTTCTGTACTGCTTCCTTCACCGCACTGCCATTCTCGCCATTGCTCTTCGCCTTACACTCCCCCTTCGCCAATTCGGAAGTGACGATTAAACGCCCTAATGTTTTAGAAAAAATCACACGGAAAATTTTGTTCATAATTTGCACCTGCTAATCTGTTAAAAAATGAACGGCGACGCCACAGCCTCACCGCAAAAACCTAAAATAATTCCCCCAATTATACTTCTTTCACTCAAAAATAGCCACCCTTTAAATGTAAAGACCACTTTATTTTTGCAAAAAAAAAAGCGAATTAAATCAATAACTTACAAACTCCCAGCAACCTCAAAAACCCTGCATCTTTACATTCTTTACATTCACTTTACACTCGAACAAACTTTAACCACCCCAAACCCCAAAAAACACAAAGGATTGCATTCAGATGACAGATGACAGATGACAGAGGACAGATTTTTTGTGTTTGATCTGACCCTACAGCCAAAAATTAACTCCACCGAAAAAATCCACTTTGCGATCGTTGTTCCAAAATGAAATTGAAATGTTTGCCAGTTGCTTTGTTATGTCATATCTATTCTATTTTTGATACAACGGAGAATTTGATGAACATTTTTAAACGACCTATCGAAACAGAAACCCTTGACGCTTGGACGAAATGGCTGGAAGATTTAGCAAAAATATGTATTGTCGCTTTGCCTATTGTGATTTATGGACAATAGCAGTGGATTTAAGGTGGCAAACAGCACATTGATTATTTTAGGGTGCTACGCTATGATGCTCGCCGCTAGATTTATTCGCCGAAATAAAGAATTTTTATCATCAAGGGGGAGATAATATGGAATACACATTAAGCATTGCTGTCGTCGTCGCATTTGCTCTTGTAATTAACCTCGCACTTTACATTACTGTGAGAAATGCCAAAAAAGAAACTGAGCAAAGAAAAACAAAGCAAAATTAAGTTTTAGTTATTCATAACCCAACCCCGACTTATTCGGGGTTTTGTTTTGCCTGTTTTTTTGATTTTGTGGGGGCAAATCATAATAATCAGCCCCTACAGCCAAAAATCAAATCCACAAATAAATCCATTCTGCGATCGCTGTTCCAAAATTTGAAAAATTGCCTTGTGGTGGCGGTGTTTTCGGGGAAGATTGTGCTTTTAACCGCAAAAAAAGGTTACACAATGTCCAAACTCAATCTATTTAAACGCCCCATTGAAGCAGAATCCTTAGATGCTTGGGCGAAAATGTCAGACGACATTGCCAAAGTTTCCGCTTTGGCGACCCCAGTGGTCATTTTCGGCAATTCATCATTCGTATTAAAAATAATCAACATCTTATTGCTTGCTATTTTGGTGTATGCTTGTATGATTACTGGTCGCATCATTCGCCAACATAAACAAAAATAAGAGGTATAAAATGGAGCTTAACATCGGCTTTACTATCGGCTTGGCACTGCTCGTTTTAGCGGTTGTTGGTTTTGCCGTTAAAATGAATAATTTGCTAAAAAAATAATCCTCACTAATATCCAACAGGACGACAATCTGTGGGGACAAAAAATCAAATCCACAAACAAATCCATTCTGCGATCGCTGTTCCAAAATGAAATTGAAATATTTGCCAGTTGCTTTGTTATGTCATATCTATTCCATTTTTGACACAACGGAGAATTTGATGAACATTTTTAAACGACCTATCGAAACAGAAACCCTTGACGCTTGGGCAAAATGGCTGGAAGACATCGCCAAAGTCGCTATTATTTCCCTGTTGTCGTCTTCGGGCAATATCCATTGATTGTTAAGGGCTTAAATATATTATTCTTGCTTATCTGTACCTATTTCTTTATGCTAGGCGGAAAGCTCATTCGGAAACACAAAGATAAATTATCTCAGGAGGATTAAATGGGTCTCACTATCGGTTTAGGCATCCTTGCCGCAATTTCTATTGGCATCGTACTTGCCATTAATCACGCCGTAAAACAATGACATTCGGTCTATTTGTTTTCGCAGCAATAATGGTAGGCATTGCCTTTACACTACATAAAGTGTTAAAAATTTAATTCTCAAGGCTCCAAACGGAGCCTTTGTTTTTTTCGGATGCCAGCGTGGCATCCCTGCATTCAGAAGACAGATGACAGATGACAGAAAACAGATTTTTTGTGTTTGATGCGATTCCAATGCCCGAAACCTGAAACCTGAAACCTGATATGAACAAAGTTAAAAATATCAAAGCAGGTAACATTAAACCTTGATGACGCATTCATTTTTACGTAAAATCAGTCCGTTTTTTTGTATTAATAAGGGAATTCTATGTACGCAATTGCATTTGACCTTGACACCGCCGTTCTAAAACAGCTTTACCCCTCCGAAAGCTGGCAAAACGCTTATGGCGATGTAAAAAAAACCCTCGAAAGTTTTGGCTTTGACCACCAACAAGGCAGTGTTTATTTCGGCAATCACGAAATGACCGCCGTTAAATGCGTTCTTGCCGCACAAAAATTGTCGCAAACCTATTCTTGGTTCAAACCTTCTGTCTCCGACATTCGTATGCTCCGCATCGAGGAATTAAACGACCTTTCTCCAGCCTTATAATTCTGTTGTTTCTAGACGCCAGCGTGGCGTCTCCACATTCAGAAGACAGAAGACAGAGGACAGAAGACAGAGGACAGAAGACAGATTTTTTTATGTTTGATGCCGTTCTGACACCCGAATTTTGAATTCAACGGGCGGATTTTCATCCGCCCCTACAGCTGAACCCTGAACCCTGAACCCTGAAACCTGAATATTGATGTGAAAAATTTTTTTTGTTACAATCGAGCAGTTTTTAAAAGTAGCAAATTAACCATTGAAATCATTGAAATCTCTGTTTAATCTCAATTAAAAGAGATTTTTTAATCTTTGGAGCATTATTTATCAGCTGTGCCGTAAAACCACGTCCTTTAGGGTGTGGATATAAGGCACAAGATCAGGTACAATCTTTTTGCCAACAGAGATATGCTTAGGCTTTCTCAATGACGGCAAAATCAGGGCGGGACACGTCCGTAGCGCTTGTGAAGTGAACCGCAATAGCGGTCAGCAACAAGAACCCACCGAGAGTAGCCCACGCAAAGCGTGGGAGCTAGTAGGAATCCCCATCCTTTAGGGTGGGGAGGATGTCAATAGCATTTGGACTAGTTCGTTGTTTACAAAGTGCTAATATAGATGATGTTAGCTTTAAATCTCAAATAAAGACTATCATCAATACTAATATCTATCATCAGGAGTAACTTATGTCAAAATTAGCTTTCTTAAATGCACGTTTAGAGCGAGCAATCAATGAAATCATTGCTCGTGGTGAAGCAAACAAATTAAAAAAAGCCGCCTAATTTACCAATAACCCCAAACCCCTGAAGGTCTCCGACAGGGGTTTTGTTTGCAAGTTTATGTATGCAATTTCAATTAATTTTAATATCCCTGCTAAACAGTCTTCCCCCTTTCTCGGGCGCCAGCCTGTGAGGACACAATGCTTGTGTCCATTGTGATTTCACATTTACCCCCTAAAAATCAACAGTTGCCTTTTGTATCCAATTGATTACAATTCACCGCAAGGAGGGAGAAATGAACATCATTGAAACAACAAAAATATTTGATGATTGGTTGGATAATCTCAACGATTTGCGAGCCAAAATCCAAATCGCAACACGCATTCGACGAGCGGAAAACGGCAATTTTGGCGATCATAAATTGTTGCCTGATACAGGCGGTGTTTATGAAATGCGATTGAATATTAGCAAGGGTTATCGCCTTTACTACGGGCGAATTAGCGAAATTACTTACCTTTTAACAAACGGCGGCGATAAAGGGTCGCAATCTGCCGACATTCAGCGAGCAAGTGAATTGCTGGCTCAGTTAAAACAACAAAAACAGGAGCAAAAAAATGATTGAAACAAACCGCTTTGATATTGTGAAATACCTTGATAGCGATGAAGCCATTGCGATTTATCTCAATGAAATTCTTGAAACTGGTGATAGCAATGATTTTATTGTCGCCCTTGGCGATATTGCCCGTGCGAAAGGTATTGCGGAAATTGCTCAAAAAACAGGGTTAGCTAGAGAAAGCATTTACAAAGCCTTGAGCAACGGTGCCAAACCTCGTTTTGATACCGTTTTGCGGATTATGCAAGCCTTAAACCTCAAACCGCAATATGCGGTGGCAGGGCTGTAGGGGTCGATTATCATCGACCCCCAATCGAAAATAGACAATAAAATCTGATTCGCCTAGAATAGCCCGAAATTCCTATCTCAATGGAGCGAAAAATGTTGATGAAAGAAAAAGGCTATGATGAATTTTTAGCCAAACGCATAGCAGAAGGATTAGCCGAAGCAGATAAAGGCGAGGGCTTGACCTTAGAGCAATCCAAAGCAAGAGCAATGGCAGTGTTGGAGAAAAAAGTGCAAGAAGTGGCAGAGGTTGAAGCGGCTTATGCCTAATCCCAAGAAAGTGATTATCACCCCAAAAGCACAAGATGAGATTGATGAAATTTTGTCAAATATCATTGAGTTTACAGGGCACGAAGTCAGCGGTTTTCGTTTTCATCAAACACTTTTTGATAAAAAGATGTGGTGAAAAACAGGGATAAAGACGAGATGTTTTTCTTGCGGATTCTAGCAAAACTCAATGAGAAGCGCGAACATTATTTAATCGTTCATTGCAAAAAAGAAACAAAAAAACACCGCCTTGAAATGGAGGCGGTGTCTTCAGATCAAAGCGAATACTTACTCGTCAATCGCACGCAATAATTCGTTGATACCCACTTTACCTAGGGTTTTGGCATCCACTTTTTTCACGATAACCGCACAGTATAAGCTGTATTTACCGCATTTTGACGGAAGGCTACCTGATACCACCACAGAGCCTGCTGGCACACGTCCGTAGTGGATTTCGCCCGTTTCACGGTCGTAAATTCGGGTGGATTGACCGATAAACACACCCATTGAGATCACGCAACCGTCTTCCACGATCACACCTTCCACCACTTCAGAACGTGCACCAATAAAGCAGTTGTCGCCGATAATGGTTGGGTTTGCTTGAAGTGGCTCTAACACACCACCGATGCCCACGCCGCCTGAAAGGTGAACGTTTTTACCGATTTGGGCACAAGACCCCACCGTTGCCCAAGTGTCCACCATTGTGCCTTCGCCCACATAAGCCCCGATGTTGACATAAGATGGCATTAACACGGTGTTTTTCGCAATGTACGCCCCTTTACGCACGGTGGCAGATGGCACCACACGGAAACCTTCTTGTTTGAAGCGTTCTTCGGTGTAGTCGGCAAACTTGAGTGGCACTTTGTCGTAGTATTTGGTTTCGGCACCGTCGATAATTTCGTTATCGTTAATGCGGAATGAAAGCAATACCGCTTTCTTTAACCATTGATGGGTAACCCATTCGCCGTCGATTTTTTCAGCCACACGGTATTTACCGCTGTCTAATCCGTCGATAACTTCTTGCACCGCCGCACGGGTTTCAGCATCTACGGTTTTTGGGGTGATTTCTGCACGGCGTTCAAATGCCGCTTCGATGATGGTTTGTAATGACATAATGTTTCCTTCTTACTTAGTCAATTAATTTAAAAAATAATCAGCGATGCACTTAACGCATTTCCAGTTGAATTTGCTCAAATAGAGCTTTGACCGCTTCGTTGTCGTGTAAGCGTTCTGCTTTTTCCACCATTGTTCGAGTTAAGTGCGGTGCAAAAAGATGAATAAACTCATACATATAGTTACGCAGAAATACGCTGTGTTTGAAAGCAATGTTGACCGTGCTTGGGCGGAATAAATGATCCGCTTTAACAATCACTAAATCCGAATCTGCTTTGGTGTGTGCCATTTCCGCCATAATGCCAACGCCCAAACCTAAACGCACGTAGGTTTTAATCACGTCGGCGTCGGTGGCGGTAAGCACGATGTTAGGCAATATGCCTGCACTATTAAAGGCATAATCCAAATCAGATACCCCCGTGAAGCCAAAAGTATAAGTAATAAGCGGATATTTGCCGAGCTCTTCGATGCTCAATTTTTTACTTTTCGCTAAAGGGTGATCAGGTTTAACCACCACCGCACGATTCCAGCGGTAGCAAGGCAGTAACACCAAATCATCAAATAGATGTTGTGCTTCCGTCGTAATTGCCAAATCCACCTTGCCTGATAACAAAGCGTCGTAAATTTGCGAAGGTGAACCTTGATGAATATGCAAACTCACGTGAGGATAGCGTTTGGCAAAACCTTCGATCACCGACGGTAAGGCATAGCGTGCCTGCGTATTTGTGGTAGCGATGTGCAGCACACCATGATCAGGCTGGGTATATTCATTAGCAACGGCGCGGATACTTTGTGTTTTTACTAATAATTCACGCGCAATAGCAACGATCTTCTCTCCCGCAGAAGTGAGCCCTTTAATATGCTTGCCATTGCGTTCAAAAATCTCTAAACCTAATTCATCTTCTAATAAGCGAACCTGCTTACTAATACCAGGTTGTGAAGTAAAAAGTGCTGCAGCCGCATCGGTTACGTTGAAATTTTGATTCACAATTTCCACGATATAGCGTAGTTGTTGAATTTTCATATTGCCCTTTTACCCCACTTATTTTTTGTAGCGTTTACTTAATTCAGAATAACGTTTTACCGCCTTACGAATTTGCCCTGTTTTAGCACGACGACGAGGTTTAGTTACATCAAGCTTCGTTTCCACTTCAGGATCTAAATCCACAAGCTCACGCAAATAGTTTACTTGGCTTAATTCTAATTCTTCCCAGCCCCCACGCGGCAAAGATTTCATCAGAGAAATATTACCGTAACGAATGCGGATCAAACGACTTACTTGCACCCCTTGAGATTCCCATAAACGGCGCACTTCTCGATTACGACCTTCCATTAAAGTAACATCGAACCATTGATTTATGCCCACGCCGCCTGCAAATTTGATGTCTTTAAAATTCGCTGGACCATCTTCCAACTGCACGCCTTTTTTCAAGCGATGCAACATTGCGTCATCCACTTGCCCGAATACACGTACGGAATATTCACGTTCAATTTCACGACTTGGATGCATTAAGCGGTTTGCCAATTCACCGTCCGTGGTAAATAACAACAATCCAGAAGTATTTATATCCAAACGTCCAACGGCAATCCAACGAGAACCTGTTAAACGCGGTAATCGGTCAAATACCGTGGCACGCCCTTCAGGATCATGGCGTGTGCAAAGCTCCCCTTCAGGTTTGTAATACATTAGCACTCGACACATTTCTTTTTGAGCTTGCGTGAGATTGACGATATGCCCATCAATGCGAATTTTCACCCCCGAATGCACGTCCACACGGTCGCCAAGCGTCGCCATTTTACCGTCCACACTAACTCGGTTAGCCGCAATCATCGCTTCAATTTCACGGCGAGATCCTTGCCCTGCTCGAGCAAGTACTTTTTGCAGTTTTTCGCCTTTGATAGCGGATTTGGTGGCGACGCTCTCGCCCTTAGGCTGTGTTTTTTTTGTCTCTAATCGGGGAGATTGAGATGGCTTTTTGGGGGATGCTGCGTTTTTTTTCGCAGGCGAAAAAGTTTGATTTGATTTCATAATTCCTCGTTGTCGCTTTCACAAGCGTCTTGATTAAATTAAATAAATAAGGGAAATTCTAGTTAAATGGCGTGGTGTCGCCGCTGCCAACACGAATAATGGAAGGCGAATCTTCAGTTAGATCAATTACCGTCGTCGGCTCTTGCCCAAGATAACCGCCGTGAATAATTAAATCCACTTGATGCTCTAAACGCTCTCTAATTTCCTCAGGATCGGATTGAGTTATCTCGCTATCATCTAAAATCAATGAACAAGATAAAATAGGTTCACCTAGGGTTTTCAAAAGATCTAAACATATTTGATTATCAGGCACTCGAATACCAATGGTTTTGCGTTTTGAAGTCATCAGTCGGCGTGGCAATTCTTTAGTGGCAGTCAAAATAAAGGTGTAACGCCCTGGCGTGTTGTTTTTGATTAGGCGATAGGCTTGATTGTTGACATTAGCGTAAATGGACAGCTCCGATAAATCACTGCACACGAGGGTAAAATTGTGATTTTCGGGCAACTGCCGAATGGTCAAAATACGATCCATTGCGTGCTTATCACCTAACATACAACCTAAAGCATAACCAGAATCAGTAGGATAAACGATAATGCCACCACGTCGTAAAATATCAACCGCTTGATTAATTAAACGCGGTTGCGGATTATCAGGGTGAATATAAAAAAACTGACTCATAATTCACTTCCATTAAACTTGACTAAAAATGTTGGAAATTATACACGGATCCCAGTAAGGATATAAGGCTCTGCGCGAGAAAATCACAAGATTATTGCGGATTTTCTAGCCCATATTGGTATAACGCATTTTTCTTATAACCATATAATTCCGCCACGATGGCAGCCGCTTTTTTTAACGGTAATTCTTGCTGTAACAGCGCTAATGCTTTTAAGGCAATTGGATCAAATTCCCCTTCATCCACATTTTCATAGCCTTCTACAATCAGTACCATTTCCCCTTTGGTGCGATTTGAATCCTGTTGTAGCCATTCAATTAATGGTGCTAATTTATCGCCTGCGATAGTTTCCCAAGTTTTGGTGATTTCTCGTGCCAGCACCACATAGCGTTCGCTGCCAAATACGTTCAACATATCCTTCAAAGTATCTAAAATGCGATGAGTTGATTCGTAAAAAATTAAGGTGCGTTCTTCCTTTACAAGCAATTGCAATTTATCGCAGCGAGCCTTGCTTTTGGCTGGCAAAAAGCCCTCAAAACAAAAACGATCCGAGGCAATCCCCGAAGCACAGAGTGCGGTTATCGCCGCACAGGCACCCGGAATTGGCACCACGCGAATACCTGCTTGACGACATTGACGCACCAAATGAAAACCAGGATCGCTAATCAACGGCGTTCCTGCATCGGAAATCAGCGCAATATGTTGCCCTTGTTGAAGCTTACCCACCAATAATTCGGCCTTTTGTTGCTCATTATGATCATGCAAGGCAAAAAATGGCTTCTTAATGCCATAATGATTGAGCAATAATCCGCTATGACGAGTGTCTTCTGCGGCAATTAAATCCACTTTTGCTAAGGTATCTAAAGCGCGTTGCGTAATGTCTTGTAAGTTTCCAATGGGTGTCGCTACGATATATAAAATGCCAGTTAAATTGTCCATTTCGTCATTCTTTTATTTGATTTTAGGAGATGAGATAAGTAAGATCCTGCAATTGTGGTTAATACAGGAGCTATTATGTCTATTCTATTACAACCTTCTCATTTTAAAAAACGATTAATCCCTATTTTGTTCAGTGCATTATTAAGTGCTTGTACCGCGAATTTCTTTGGAAATGCAAGTGAAAGTATGTTGCAACAAGATGCAAACGCTAGCTCAGATTTTTATATTAATAAAATCTATCAAGCGCAAAAATTCGATGAACAACAAACTTATAAACTACTCGCAGCTCGCGTAATGTTAGAAGAAAATAAACTACGCCAAGCGCAAGCCTTGTTAGCGGAATTAAAAGATCTTACGCCAGAACAATTGCTAGATAAAAGCATCATTGAAGCCAATATTCTCGCCCTACAAAACCGCAACACCCAAGCAGAACAACTGTTACTTAGCTTAGATAAAACAACCTTAAGTGCTTCACAATCTGCTCGTTACTATGATGTTTTCTCTCGCATTGCACAAAATCGTTATGATGTGATTAACGCCGTTAAAGCGAATATTAAAGCAGAACAATTTTTAACGGATGTGCAACGCAAACGAGCAAATATTGATCGCACTTGGGCGTTATTACGTCAAGCCAATCAAGGCATTATAAATAGTACAAATACCGAAGGTGACGCTACACTAGCAGGCTGGATTAATTTAACTCAGCTTTATAACCAATTTCTTTATACACCGAATCAACTGAGCCAAGGCATTTCACAATGGCAAACTTACTACCCTAACCACCCAGCGAATCATTTAATGCCAACAGAATTGCGTGGCTTGCTCAATTTCCAACAAACCCAGCTTTCGCAAGTGGCGTTACTATTACCGATGAGCGGTAACCAATTAATTGGTAAAACTGTCAAAGCTGGTTTTGATGCCGCTAAAGGCGATGCCATAGTAAATGTACAGATTTTCGATACAATCGAAACTAGCTTGGAAGATATTTTGACTCAAGTGAAACAAGCGGGTATTACGCACATCGTTGGTCCATTACAAAAACGCAATGTAGATACCTTAATTAATAATGCAACACTAGCTCAAGGATTAAATGTATTAGCTCTTAATTCAACCAATAATGAAAAAAGTATTCCGCAAATGTGTTATTACGGATTGTCGCCAGAAGATGAAGCAGAATCTGCGGCAAATCGAATTTGGAACGAAGGCTTGCGCAATCCTCTTGTCTTTGTGCCACAAAATGATTTGGGACAACGCACGGCTTCAGCATTTAATATGCGCTGGCAACAATTAGCAGCTACCGATGCCAATATTCGTTTCTATAACCAAGCAACAGAGATCAGTTTCCAAAATGCCGAAGCAAATACTAATGAGGTTCAAGCGGTTTATTTGGTGATCACCAATCCAGAACAACTGGCAGAAATCAAAACGGCGATAGACAACAGTGGAAGAAATATCAAGCTTTATAGTAATTCACGCGGCCATTCTAGCAACATAGGCGCAGAATTCCGTTCATTAGCAGAAGGCGTTTTATTTAGCGATATTCCATTCTTTAATGATATGACTTCTAACGACGTGAAAAAAATTGCCAAACTCACCAATAATGATTATTCATTAATGCGCTTATACGCAATGGGCGCTGATGCTTGGTTATTAATTAATCACTTTAATGAATTACGTCAAATTCCAGGCTATGAAGTAAGCGGTCTAACCGGCAAGCTCAAAGCGGGTACCAATTGTAATATTGAACGTGATATGACCTGGTTCCAATACCAAAATGGTAATATCACGCCACTAAATTAATTATGTTTTCTCTAAAACGTCAACAAGGGGCGAAGTTTGAACAAAAAGCTCGCCTCTTTTTGGAGTCTCAAGGTTTAACCTTTCTTGCCGCCAACCAATCTTTTAAATGCGGAGAATTAGATCTCATTATGCTTGATCAACAAACTATTGTATTTGTTGAAGTTCGCCAACGCAAAAATGATCGATTTGGTTCTGCTATAGACAGCGTTGACTGGCACAAACAACAAAAATGGTTAGATGCTGCCAATTTATGGTTAGCGCAACGCGATCAAAGTTTAGAAGATGCGGATTGCCGTTTTGATTTAGTTGCCTTTGGCAAAGATGAAAACGACATTCAATGGATTAATAACTTTCTTGATTAAAATTATGTTAGATAAAATTAAAGATCTTTATACCGAAAATATCCAAACACAAATATCTGCCTCCAGCTTACTACCTGAGAGAATACAAAGTGCAACACAAAAAATCATAGATTGCCTGCTCAAAGGAAATAAAATTATTGTTTGTGCAGAAGGGCGCTCGTACATTAATGCTCAACTACTCGTTGCCAATTTATTAAATCGCTATGAACTAGCTCGCCCTAGTTTTCCCTCTGTACTGCTTCAATTAGATAATGCTGTTAACGCCGTTGCGATGTCCGATCACACGCAAGAAACTTTTTTACAGCGTCAATTTAATGCCATTTCTCAAGGGGGAGATCTGCTAGTTATTTTTTATCCCTTAGATAAACCTAATAATATGCTTACCCAAGTAATTTCTAGTGCGTCAAATAAAAAAATTGAAGTTATCGCCTTAACTGGTGCAGAAAGCGAATATATTCAAGGCTTTTTAACGGAACAAGATATTGAAATTAGCGTGCCTCATACTAAAGAAAGCCGAATTATCGAAAATCATTGCTTCATTCTTAACGCTATTTGTGAACTCATTGATTATCAGTTGTTTTCACAAAGTTAAGCTTGACAATAAGATTAAACAGAACACAATTAACGCGCCTCATTCAAATATGGAGAACTCATATGAAACTGAATAAATTCAAAGCCTTATCTTTAATTCTTGGTTCAGCTGTCTTATTGCAAGGTTGCACCGCTGCTGTCATTGCCGGTGGAGTTGCAGTTGCAACAAAAGTTGCCACCGATCCTAGAACTGTAGGTACTCAAATTGATGATGAAACCTTAGAAGAGAAAATTAGATTTTCAGTCATGAAAGATCCGCAAATTAAATCAGAAGCTAGAGTGAATATTGTTTCTTACGGCGGTAAAGTGCTACTTATAGGCCAAGCACCAAGTCAGAATACTATTGAGCTAGTTACAAGTTTGACTGAAGGTGTAGAGGGCGTGAATAAAGTTATTAACGAAATGCGTGTAGGCAACAAGATTTCAGCAACACAAATTGCTAGAGATGGGCTCATCACCTCAGAGATCAAATCAAAATTATTGTTAGACTCTAGAGTGAAAATGAATCAAGTGAAGGTGATTACTGAAAATAACGAAACCTTTATTATGGGAAATGTTACTAAACAGCAAGCAGATGCCATTCTTAGCATCGCAAGCCAAGTTTCCGTCAGACCGAAAAAAGTGCTGAATGTTTTACATTATCTCAATTAAGAATTTTAAATAGGCGGTAAAGGAAAACTTACCGCCTATTTTTTATCTAAGGCAATCCTTGCTTAATCAACTCTAGAATCTTGCGCTTGTTGTAGCAACTGACGACTTTCTTTCAAAAATTGTTGGGAATACTCACCAAACCATTGACGAACCTCAGCGAACTGTTGAATAAAACGCGTTTTATCGCCTTGCTGAAATAATTTTAAGCTTTCTTCATAACATTGGGTCAGACTTTCAATCACTTCTACATTTTCTGGCTTATCTGAAATAATATCCGCATAAAGCTCCGCATCTTGTGCAAATAAACGGCCGATCATGGCGAGTTCCAATCGATAAATCGGTGAAGAGAGGGCTAATAATTTGGCAAGTTGCACAGGTTGACGAGAAAGATGCAACCCAGCCACGAAGGTAGAAAAATGGCGTAGCGCCTGAATATAAGTCATACTCTGATCATGCTCAACGGCGCTAATATGCTGAATTTTAGCTCCCCATATTTGGATTTGTGCTAATAGCCATTGAGCACGCTCCATAAAACGCCCTTCACAACAAGCAACAACTTGCTTCGCCATGCTCGTAATATCAGCGGCAAACATCGGATGTAACCCAACAACAGCCCCCTGATGCACTTCAAGCATTTTTTGTAATGGTGCTTTTTTCACCGAAGTTAGATCAGCGATCAACATATTTTCCTTTAAATAAGGCGCAAGTTTCTCAATCGTTGCTAAAGTATGGGTAATTGGCACGGATACAATCACAGCATCTGCATCAAGCATAATTTGTCGAGCTTGAGGCCAATCATCTTTATCTAAAATACCTATGCAATATCCAGAGGCCTTTAAATAGCGAGCAAACAAACCACCTAACTTTCCATTACCGCCGACAATCACTATTTTGCGAATAGCTGGATTTGTAGTTTTAAAACCAAATTGATTTTCACGGATATAAGATTCGCGCATCACACGACGCAAAATATCTTCAATTAAATCAGCAGAAATCCCCATCTTTTCCGCTTCTTCACGACGAGCTTGTAACATCTGAGCTTCTCGTTCAGGCGCATAAATAGGTAAACCATGTTGATGTTTTACTTCCCCAACTTGCTTAACCAAAGATAAACGCTGTTTTAGCAAATTTAACAACGCTTGATCTGTTTCATCAATTTGTTGACGTAATTGAGTTAATCCTTCAGTCATTTTATATCCCTAATAACGCTATTTTAATGAACTTAACTTACTTGCCATTTCACGCAATAATTTTTCGCTCGTATCCCAATCAATACAAGCATCGGTGATAGATACACCATATTGCATTTCACTTAAAGGTTGCTCCGCACTTTGATTGCCCGCGTACAAATTACTTTCCAACATTAAACCAATAATAGAGCGGTTACCTGCAAGAATTTGCGCAATAGCATTTTCTGCTACGCTCGGCTGCAGACGATAATCCTTATTAGAATTACCATGGCTACAATCAATCATAATCGCCGTTTCTAAACCTGCTTTTTGTAGCTCTTGCTCACATTGTTTAATAAATTCAGGTTGATAATTTGGCGTTTTTCCGCCTCGTAAAATTACGTGTCCATCGGGATTGCCAGCGGTGTGAAGTAAATTCACCTGCCCTTGCTGATTTATCCCAATAAAACTATGCCCAACAGACGCCGCTTTCATTGCATTAATAGCGGTAGCTAAACTGCCGTCCGTACCATTTTTAAAACCTACCGCCATGGATAAACCAGAGGACATTTCACGGTGCGTTTGCGACTCTGTAGTACGAGCACCAATGGCAGACCAGCTAAATAAATCCGCCATATATTGCGGTGTAATCGGATCTAATGCTTCTGTTGCAAGGGGTAAACCGAGTTCCGCCAATTCCAATAGCAACTCACGCGCGATAAATAAGCCATGTTCCACATCAAAAGAACCATCAATTTTCGGATCATTAATTAACCCTTTCCAACCCACTGTAGTACGAGGCTTTTCGAAATAAACTCGCATCACCACATAAATATGTTCTTTTAATTCATCAGATAAGGCTTTTAATCGTTTTGCGTAATCTAACGCCGCCACAGGATCATGAATAGAACAAGGCCCAATAACCACCAGAAGACGCTGATCTTTTTTATGAATAATATCTGCAATTTCTCGACGAGACTGTTCAATTTGTTGACGTAATTTACAAGTCAGCGGGAGCTTCTGTTTTAGCTCATGAGGAGTGATCAACACTTTTTCTGCCACAATATTGACATTATGAATACTGTCTTTGTTCATACTTTCTTCCTTAACTGTATAACTGATTTCAATTTGTAAAAAAATAATTACACTAAACGTAAAAATAAAATTACATTAAATAAAAAATACTTGCAAGAAAAATTATCTCAAACTAATTGAGAATTTGTTTCAATCAACAAACTAAATGAGAACAGTTTTTATTAAAAAATCCTTAAAAATTAAATGGTTACAAATAAATTTTAATTAAAAATGCTTGCTTATTCTCAATAACAAGAATACAATCGTCACCAACATCTGAACAAAATATATTCAGTTATTCATTTTTTATTAACAATTACTCAAGGAGTAAGCTATGCTAAGTCAAGCGATTACCCAGAAATTAAACGAGCAAATCAACTTAGAATTTTATTCTTCTAATGTTTATCTACAAATGAGCGCTTGGTGCACCCATAAAGGTTATGAAGGTGCAGCCGCATTTCTATTACGCCATGCCGATGAAGAAATGGCACATATGCAAAAACTATTTACCTATGTTAATGAAACAGGCAGTATGCCTTTATTGGGTAAAATTGATGGTCCTAAAAATGATTATTCTTCATTACAAGAGATCTTTGAAATCATTTTAGAACACGAAAAACACGTTACTGCAAAAATCAATGAACTTGTGGAAGTAACTTTTTCAGAAAAAGACTACTCTACCTTCAACTTCCTACAATGGTATGTTGCGGAACAACATGAGGAAGAAAAATTGTTTAGCGGTATTTTAGATAAATTTAATTTATTGGGTGATAGCGGTAAATCTCTATACTTTATTGACCGTGATTTAGCCACTTTAGAATAAGGAGCATCAAGATGTTATCGCAAAATGTAATTGACTTATTAAATAAACAAATGAACTTAGAGTTTTATTCCTCTAATCTTTATTTACAAATGAGCGCTTGGTGTGAACAAAATGGCTTTGAAGGAACAGCTAAGTTTTTAGCTGAACATGCGGCAGAAGAAATGCAACATATGCGCAAATTATTTACTTATCTTGGCGAAACAGGGGCGTTAGCCATAGTGGAACAAATTGATGCGCCAGCACATCAATATGCTTCTTTGAAAGAAGTTATCCAAACTACCTACGAACACGAAAAATTGATCACACAAAAAATCAATGAATTAGTCGGTAAAACTTTTGAAGAAAAAGACTACTCTGCTTTCAACTTTTTACAATGGTATGTGGCAGAACAACATGAAGAAGAAAAATTGTTTAGCGCTATTCTAGACAAGTTAGAATTATTTGGTAACGACGGTAAAGCGCTGTATCTTATTGATAAAGATTTAGGCAATATAAGTGCTCACAAATAAATTTTAAATCTCTTTACTAAGAAAGGATTGCATCAAACAAATGCAATCCTTTTTTATATTTTTAGTAAGCTAAGTAGCTAATTGTCAATAAATTAATCCAATTGTATTTCTTCTATCACTTCAAATTGGCTATTAGGAAAGTGTTTTGCCACATAGCGCCGTAAAAAATCCTGTGTTTCTGCACTGATAATCTCATCCCCACGAGGATATAAATTATAGATCAAGGAATGTAGCGGTATGCCTTTGGTCTGGCAAGCTTGCAAACTCAACAAGGTATGATTAATGCTACCAAGCTTACCTGAAGTAACTAAAATAACAGGATATTGCTGTTCTGCCACATAATCTAAAGTGGTTTCTTCGTTGTTATAAGGCACACAAAGTCCACCCGCTCCCTCAAGTAATACATAATCATATTTCTTAACTAAAGCCGCAGTGGAAGCTTCAATTAGCTTGAGATCAATCTCTCGTTTTTCTAATTTTGCGGCTAAATGAGGGGAGCAAGGATAATTAAATACATAAGGGCAAGTGATTCCTTTTTTGTCTTCTTCTGTGAGTGAAATCCCTTGCATTTTACGATGAACAATTAAATCCTCCGCAATGCCTTGACAACCTGTTTGGATCATTTTTTGTGTGATCACCGAAAATCCCTGTTGCATCAGTTTTTGAGCATACCAACCTGTTGCAATGGTTTTACCCACATCCGTATCAATTCCCGTAACAAATAATACTTTTCCCATATTTTATTCCTTTGAAAGTGCTTATTTTAAACGCGCTAACATATATAAAGGGGAATAAGTCAATTCCACTTGTTGTTGAGCATTTTCGTATTTTTGTTGATATTCCCGACAGAATTGTGCTAACCGCCCTTTTGTCCACCCTCGCTGTTGTGTCGCGGTTACACCTGTTTGTTTTAAATGCTTTAGCACCGCTAAGGGATGTTCAAAACAAAGCACGATTTCTTTTTGTGTTAAGGCCAATATATCAAATTCAGGCTGTAACCAAGTTTGCCATTCCTCAATACTTGGATAAGTTAAACCTATGCCTGTCAATTGTTTGATCTGTTTTAAATTTTCTTGAGTGAAAGTGCTCAATAATAAAAAGCCTTGCTCTTTCAAATGTTTTTTACAATTCACAATAAACTGTTGTTTGTCCTCAAACCATTGCACCACAGAAGCGCTAACAATGAGATCGTATTTTTGCATAAAAGGGAAGGTTTCTGCATCAGCACAATAAAAATTAAAAGCTTGTGGTAAATGCTCGCCTAAATATTCCTGTATATCGCAAAGATCATTCAGTTCCCATTGTTCCACTTGCAAATGCTGCATTAAATGTTGAGTTAATCCACCAGTGCCACAACCAATTTCCAACACAAGTTGAAAATGCTTGCGACCCATTTTAGCCAATAAGGTAATTAAATCTTGGTGAATCATTTGTTGCGCTAGCGCTTGTTGATCATAATTAGATACAGCTGCTGCAAACCGTTGCTTCACTCTTAGTTTATCTATCATTAGTCATTCCAACATTGCTGCCAATTATTCAACTGAGGAAATAATAAATGTTCTCCGTCCATCTCTTCTATGTTACAACGCTTGTGCCAATAAAGTCGTTGATTTTGAATAGGAAAAATCTTATCTCTACTCGCCACAATAGCCTTATCCCAATGGATCAAATCTGTTCGTTGGTCTTGTTGTAATAACTGGTATAGCGCCGCTAGTTCCTGATGAATTTGTGCTAACGTTGGACGTTGTGAAAGTTGTTGATATTGATTTAATAAGCTTTTTACACCACAAATACGACGTTCAAATTTATGTCGATTTTCCTCATTCAGCCCAGCTAAGGTGCCTGCAAAAATAGCTTCAGGAATGCCAAACTGATCATGACAAGGTAATCCCGTGCCATTAATCGCTGTTGCAGATAAAAGTTTCTTACCTTGCATTACTCGCTCTGCAACCCACACGCCCATAGACCAAGCAACAAGGCGAATTTGTTGGTAAGCGGAAAAATCAAAATCACAGGTTAAATCTTGATAATCATAACAAATGAGTAAATCATAATTTGCTGGCAATATAAGGTGTTCAACCACGCTAGGTGGTGTTCCCCAGCCTGCAAAATAAACAATTAAATGCTCTCCTTGATTTTGAATATATTGTGTTTTCATTAGGCAAGTTCTCGCAAACAATTTAATAATTGATCCACTTCGTCAAATTGCATATCGGCGGTAAGTGAAAAACGAATTCGTGATGTGCCTTTTGGTACTGTTGGCGGACGAATAGGTAAACAATAATAACCTTGTTGTTGTAATGCTAGCGCCGTTCTAACCGTTAACTCATTATCGCCGAGGATGTAAGGAACAATACAACTTTGACTTGGCATAGGCAGATTAAAAATATCCACAATACCTTGTCGAAAATATTGGCTCAGTGCCGTTAAATGTGTACGCTCGACTTTCAATAAAGGCAGTTTTCGGAACAAAAAATCTGTCCAAGCTATATTAAAAGGCGGTAACGCGGTAGAAAAAATGAGCGGTCGCATTTTATTGACTAAATAATCTTTGATTGTTTGATCACAAATCACATAAGCGCCCATTGAGGCCAAGGCCTTACCAAAAGTACCCACTAGAATGTCAATTTGTCCAATACAATGTTGTTGCTCCGCTAGCCCCAATCCATTCTCCCCTAAAACCCCTATGGCATGTGCTTCATCAACATATAACATCACATTTGGAAATTGTTTTTTTAAGGCAACCAAGCGCGCTAAATCCGCACAATCCCCGTCCATACTAAACACAGATTCTGTAACGACGATAATACGCTCAAAGGCTTGTGCATTTTTTTGCAAAAGATATTCAAGATACGCATAGTCATTATGACGAAAACGCATAAATTCACATTGTGCCAAGCGAATTCCGTCAATCATACTAGCATGCACAAGCTTGTCTGCAATAATAAGAGTCTGCTTATTGGCTAAAGCAGACAAAATCCCAATATTGGCGTGATAACCACTATTAAAAAGCAAAGCGCTTTCTCGCCCAAAGGCGCTAGCCATATCCGCTTCTAATTGTTCATAAATAGGAAAAGAACCTGTCAATAAGCGAGAAGAAGATGAGGTAAATTCAGGCAATTGATCTTGATATTGCTGTAGAAAGGCAACTCGTAATTCCTGATTATTGGCTAAACCTAAATAATCATTGGAAGACATATTCAGCATTATTTTGTCTTCTCGCTGAATAAAACGCCCTTGATGAATTAATTTTGGCAATTGGCGAAACTGATTCTGTGCTTTTAAGCTATCAAGTTTTTGTTGATAATGACCTAGCATTGACTTATTCCTTACAACCATATTCTTCTTGAAGGGTAAGAATTGTCCCCTGAATTAATTGAGAAAGTTCATCGGCTCTAATGATATAAGGAGGCATCAGATAAACCAGCTTGCCAAAAGGTCGTACCCAAATACCATTTTTCACAAAACGAGGTTGTAAACTTGACATATTCACTGGCGCTTTCATTTCAATCACACCTATAGCGCCCAATACCCGTACTTCAGCCACACAATCTAAGGATTCCGCTTCGATTAATTCTTCACGAAATTGCTGTTCAATACGTTGAATATTTTGTTGCCAAGGGCTTTCTAATAAGAGTTTGATACTTTCTGTGGCCACCGCACAAGCTAATGGATTCGCCATAAATGTTGGGCCGTGCATAAAACATTTTGCCTCTCCCGAACAAATCACCTCAGCCACTTGTTGATTAGTAATAGTCGCAGATAAGGTTAGGTAACCTCCAGTTAACGCCTTACCAATGCACATAATATCAGGTACAACATTGGCATGTTGATAAGCAAATAATTTACCAGTTCGTCCAAATCCTGTGGCAATTTCATCAAAAATTAACAATACTCCGTATTTTTCACATAAGGCTTTCGCTTGAACCAAATATTCAGGGGAATAAAAATACATTCCACCCGCCCCTTGCACGATAGGCTCTAAAATTAATCCCGCAATTTCATCACCGTGTTGTTCCAGCAGATCTTGCAAAGGTTGTATCGTCTCTGGTTGCCATGCTTGCCCAAATTTAACGCATGGTTGGGGAAGAAAATATTGTACTGGTAAACCTTTGGCAAATAAGCTGTGCATCCCAGTAACAGGATCACAAACGGACATAGCGTGCCAAGTATCGCCATGATAACCTGAACGAATGGTGGCAAATTTATGACGAGTTATTTCTCCTTTTGCCTGTTGATATTGCACTGCCATTTTCATTGCAACTTCTACTGCTACAGATCCACTATCCGCAAAGAAAATTTTATCTAAGTTCTCAGGCAAAATATTCACTAATTGTTGAGCCAACTCTACCGCCGGTTGATGAGTTAAACCACCAAACATAATATGACTCATTTGGGTTAATTGTTTGCTCGCCGCTTGATTTAAACGAGGATGATTGTAACCATGAATTGCAGACCACCAAGATGACATTCCATCAATTAATTGTTGACCATTTTTTAATTGAATATAGACACCTTCAGCACGTTCAACGGCAAATAAAGGGAAATCAGCGTTTAACGCCGCATAAGGATGCCAAATGTGCTGTCGATCAAAAGCGAGAAGTTGCTGTTCATTCATCATTTTTACTCAATCCCATAAAACTTAAAGAGAAAGTGGGTATTTTAGCATAGACGAAGATAAACGGACGGATTACAAAATAGCTAGCTTAGATAAAATTTTGTTTAGTGATTAAATTTTAATAATTCTCACTTAAGCCAAAAAGAAAATTTACTTATTTATAAATAACTTACCTTCTGTCAATCATCTAGATAAAAAATTTTTTACTTGAACTTTTTAAAATCACACACTATCTTGTGCTCGTATTTTCTTACCATCACTATATATAGTGTTCCTATTTCACCTAAAATGAGTCTGCAATATGAATAAAGCATTGATGGTCACCAAGCGTGACGGAAAACAAGAGCCACTTAATCTTGATAAAATTCACCGCGTTATTACTTGGGCGGCAGAAGGTCTAGAAAATGTTTCTGTTTCTCAAGTGGAATTACGTTCACATATTCAATTCTATGAAGGAATGCGAACTTCTGATATTCACGAAACCATTATTAAATCTGCGGCGGATTTAATCAGCAAAGACAGTCCAGATTATCAATACTTAGCCGCACGTTTAGCGGTATTCCATTTGCGTAAAAAAGCCTACGGGCATTTTGATCCGCCTCGTTTATATGATCACGTTAAAAAATTAGTGCGTATGGGCAAATATGATCCCACTCTTTTGGATGATTACAGCCGCGAAGAATGGGATGAAATGGATGGTTATCTCGATCATTGGCGTGATATGACCTTTTCTTATGCGGCAGTGAAACAGCTAGAAGGGAAATATTTAGTACAAAATCGGGTCACGGGTGAAATTTACGAATCTGCCCAGTTCCTTTATTTATTAGTGGCAGCGAGTTTGTTTTCTAAATATCCAGCGGAAACTCGTTTAGATTATGTGCGCCGTTTTTATGATGCCACTTCAACTTTTAAAATTTCCTTGCCAACGCCGATTATGTCAGGCGTGCGTACCCCCACTCGTCAGTTCAGTTCTTGCGTGTTAATTGAATGTGGCGACAGCTTAGATTCCATTAATGCTACCGCCTCTGCCATTGTGAAATATGTGTCGCAACGTGCAGGTATTGGTGTTAACGCCGGCGCTATCCGTGCTCTTGGCAGCCCAATTCGTGGAGGTGAAGCTTTCCATACTGGTTGTATTCCATTCTATAAATACTTCCAAACTGCGGTGAAATCTTGCTCGCAAGGCGGTGTGCGTGGTGGTGCGGCAACGGTGTATTATCCACTTTGGCACTTAGAAGTAGAAAGTTTACTTGTACTTAAAAATAACCGTGGTGTAGAAGATAACCGTGTGCGTCATATGGACTACGGCGTGCAATTGAACAAATTAATGTATCAACGCTTAATCAAAGGCGGCGAAATTACCTTGTTCAGCCCTTCTGATGTGCCTGGACTTTACGAAGCTTTCTTTGCGGATCAGGCAAAATTTGAAGAACTTTATGTGAAATACGAGCAAGATCCTGATATTCGCAAACGCACGGTTAAAGCAGTGGAATTGTTCTCATTGTTAATGCAAGAACGTGCTTCTACAGGGCGTATTTACATTCAAAACGTGGATCACTGCAACACACATTCACCATTTGATCCGAAAGTTGCCCCTGTGCGTCAATCTAATTTGTGCTTAGAAATTGCGTTGCCAACCAAACCGTTGCAACATTTCCACGACGAAAATGGCGAAATTGCCCTTTGTACGCTGTCTGCCTTTAATCTTGGCAAAATTGACAATTTAGATGAGTTAGAAGAATTGGCGGATTTAGCGGTGCGTGCCCTTGATGCGTTACTTGATTATCAAGACTATCCCGTTATCGCCGCTAAAAAAAGCTCTCTTGCACGTCGCTCCCTCGGCATCGGCGTCATTAACTACGCTTATTATTTAGCGAAAAATGGTGTGCGTTATTCCGACGGCAGTGCCAACGACTTAACGCACCGCACTTTTGAAGCCATTCAATATTACTTATTGAAAGCCTCAATGAATTTAGCTAAAGAATTAGGCCCTTGTGCATATTTCAATGAAACCACTTATTCGCAAGGGATTTTACCAATTGATACTTACAAGAAGGACATTGATAGTCTCACACAAGAGCCACTACATTATGATTGGGAAACTTTGCGCAAAGATATTCAAGAATTTGGCTTACGCAATTCCACATTAACCGCCTTAATGCCATCAGAAACTTCTTCACAAATTTCTAACGCCACCAACGGTATTGAACCGCCACGAGGACATGTTAGCGTGAAGGCATCTAAAGACGGTATCTTAAAACAAGTAGTACCAGAATATGAAAATCTAAGCGAAAACTATGAATTGCTTTGGGAACTGCCAAGTAACGACGGCTATTTGCACTTAGTGGGCATTATGCAAAAATTCGTGGATCAGGCGATTTCCGCTAACACCAATTACGATCCACAACGTTTTGAAGACGGTAAAGTACCAATGAAACGCTTACTCGGTGATTTGTTAACGGCGTATAAATATGGCTTAAAAACCCTCTATTATCAAAACACCCGTGATGGCGCCGACGACGGTCAAGAAGATATTGATGATGCTTGTGCAGGCGGCGCTTGTAAGATTTAATGAGCAAATCTAGATAAAACAAAGGCACCCAATGGTGCCTTTGTTATGGATAACTTAACGCAAAATCAAAATCGGCTTTTCGCTGTAACGAGCCACTTTGACAGTGTTGGAACTCAGTCCATCGCGATGTTCCCTTGCTGCCATCATAATAATCAAATCCACATTTTTTTCTTGAGCAATGCGATTGATTTCCTCATAAACAGGGCCGTGTGCCACAATATGTTGCACTTTAACGCCTTCAGGGAAGTTTTCTTTGGTAAATTGATGTAGCGCTTGGTTCGCCTCAGCCATTACATCTTTATCAAAGTTTTTTGGCAAGAAAGAAGATACAAAACTACTCCCCAAAGGCGGTACCACGCTCATTACACGATAAATAGTATCAGGATTGTGTTGAGTGAGTTCTAAAGCGGTTTGCACCGCTTTTTTTGCATCCTCTAAATGGCTGAGATCCGCCGTAATTAAAATTTTCTTAAACATAGTAGTTCTCCTTTATTCAGGACGACGACGTTGATTGAATGCTAAAGCGAATAATAAAAGCAAAGTTGGCACAAAAAACCATTCTTTGGCTAAAGCATCATTAATTGGTAAAGCGCCTTCTAGAATCTCTTGATCCCAGTTTAAACCTGCTTTGGCTGCCGCAGAATCAATTTCTACAGCATCAATAATCCAAGTTTGCCCTTCTGCTGTAGTTTGCTCAAACAAGGTTAAGCCCATATTTTGTAAACGCTGTTCTCCACTTTCTCCCTCAGCAACTGGAATCTGAGCATAGAACTCAATGTGCTTACCATAAGGATTTAAACCTGCAACTTTTAAGGTTAAATTATCTCCCACTTTTGCGCTGCTAACTTGTTGAGCAAGTACGGAAGGCGCAAAATGACTTTGTGTCGGCGAAATATGCTCCATAAAAAATCCCGGACGGAATAGGGCAAAGGCGAGCACGAATAGCGCCACCGTTTCCCATTTTTTATTTTTGCGGAAAAAATAGCCCACAGCGGCTGCGGTGAATGCCAAAATACCAATGGTGGCGGTAATAAATACCAAGATTCCTTTTGTAAAACTTACATCAAGCAACAATAAATCTGTGTTGAAAATAAACAGGAATGGCAAAATGGCGGTGCGCAAACTGTAGGAGAATGCAGTTAAACCAGTTTTAATTGGATTACCGCCAGATACTGCAGAGGCTGCGAACGACGCTAACCCGACAGGTGGAGTAACGTCAGCCATAATCCCGAAGTAAAAGACAAATAAATGTACTGCAATCAATGGCACGATAAAGCCATTTTGACGACCGACTTCGATGATCACTACCGCCATTAATGAAGACACAACAACATAGTTTGCAGTTGTTGGTAGCCCCATTCCTAAAATTAAACTAAAACCAGCTACAAGCAACAGCATCAGGAAAATATTGCCCATGGAAAGGGTTTCAATAATGGAAGACAGCTGCACCCCGAAACCTGTTAGAGAAACAACCCCCACAATGATACCCGCTGTGGCGGTAGCAATACCAATACCGATCATATTGCGAGAGCCAGCTTCTAAGCCAGTTACGAGATCTCGCCAGCCTAGTAACGCAGCTTGTTTTATATGAGATTGTTTACGGAATAATGCAAGTAGTGGACGTTGGGTTAATAAAATTAAGATAAGGAACAAAGAACCCCAGAAAGCAGATAAGCCCGGCGATAAGCGTTCTACCATTAAGCACCAAATAAGAATTACAACAGGCAGTAAGAAATGTAATCCTGCATTAATCGTAGGTTCAACTTTAGGCAAGGTTGCTACTGGTGAATGGGGATCATCAATTTCCAAATCAGGATAAGCAGCTACGCGTTTCAATAAGAAGAAGTAGGCAACTAATAAAACGGCGATAACAATCATAAAGGCATAATCCGGCGTTACTACTTTTAACCAGCCTAAGCCAAATTCAATGGCAAAATACAGCACACATAACACAATAAATGTGGATAGGGCACGCAATAAAGATTGCACAAAAGGTTTTGGCGCCTCTGCTCTTGGCAAACCTTTTAAATTCATTTTACAGGCTTCTAAATGCACAATATAAACCAAGGCAATATATGAGATTACCGCCGGTAAGAAAGCATGAGTGATCAATTGGCTATAAGGCATATTCACATATTCAATCATCAAGAAAGCAGCGGCCCCCATAACAGGTGGCATAATTTGCCCGTTCACTGATGATGCAACCTCTACCGCCCCTGCTTTTTCCGCAGAAAAACCCACACGTTTCATCATTGGAATGGTGAATGTACCTGTAGTAACCACGTTAGCAATGGAAGAACCTGAAATTAATCCTGTTAAACCTGAAGCAACCACTGCAGCTTTAGCTGGGCCACCTTTCAAATGACCTAAATAAGCGAAAGCACCTTTAATAAAATAATTTCCTGCGCCTGCTTTATCCAAAAGTGCACCGAATAACACAAATAAGAATACATATTTAGTGGATACACCTAAAGCAACACCAAAAACACCTTCAGTGGTGATCCATTGTTGGTTAATAATATGAGAAAGGGTGCCTGTGCGATGGCTGATAATCCAATCGCTAGGTAAGAACTGACCAAAATAGTTATAGAGCAAAAATACCACTGCAATGACCACAAGCGGTAAACCTAAACTACGGCGAGTAGCTTCTAGCAAGAGTACGATACCAATACAACCAGCGATAATATCTTGTAAATTTGGCGCACCAAAACGCGTTACCAAGCCATCATAAAAGAATAAATAATAAGCACCTAGAAATGCACCGACGCTGGCAAAAATCCAATCAATTAAAGGAATACGGTGTTTAGGTGAAAATTTAAAAGCAGGATAAGACAAATAAGCTAAAAATAACGCAAAAGCTAAATGGATAGAACGAGCCTTAGTATCATCAAAGACCACGTTGATATTTACACCAATATTACGCAAAAATTCTTGCAACCAAAAAGGCATTGGCGATGCGTAATAAAGTTGAAATAAAGACCACGCAATAGCTAAACCTGCAATTAATTTTTTCGGGAAACCGTCAGGATCTCGTCCACCTGTATCACTAGAGGCGACAATATCTTGCAGGTCATCATAATCAATATTTTTTGTTGACACCTAAAACTCCTCGTCATAAAAAATAAACGGAAAAAGGCAGGAACTCGCCTGCCTTCAAAATATAAGAGGAAAAATTACATCCATCCTCTTTCTTTATAATAACGCACCGCACCTTCGTGTAACGGGGCAGAAAGCGCATTTTTAATCATATCCTGTTCTTTTAAGTTAGCGAATGCAGGGTGTAAACGTTTGAAACGATCAAAATTATCAAACACCGCTTTAACTACCGCATATACGCTATCTGCATCCACATCAGATGAACTCACTAAAGTTGCATAAACCCCGAAGCTATCTGTTGGGGTATCACTACCTTTATACAAACCACCAGGAATGGTTGCTTTCGCATAATAAGGATTATCTGCAACAAGTTTATCAATTTCAGGGCCAGTAATTGGTACTAAATGCGCATCACAAGAAGCAGCGGCTTCTTTTAATGCACCATTTGGGTGTCCAACGTTATAGGTAATCGCATCCAAGTTGTTATCACACATCACAGAAGCCATTTCCGCAGGTTTTAATTCTGAGGCAACTTTAAATGCGCTGTTATCCCAGCCTTTCGCTTTTAAAATCACGTTCATTGTGGCACGAGTACCAGAACCTGGATCACCCACGTTAACACGTTTCCCTTTCAGATCATCAAAATGTTTAATATTAGCGTCGGCACGTGCCATTAAGGTAAATGGTTCTGGGTGAATAGAAAATACCGCTCTTAATTTGTCATTTTTTTTGCCTTCAAAAGAGCTTGAACCATTATAAGCATGATATTGCCAATCTGATTGTGCAATTCCTAATTCCATTTGACTACTTGCAATCGCATTCAAGTTGGCAACTGAGCCACCTGTAGACGGCGCATTACATTTCACACCTGATTGTGCTGATGTACGGTTTACTAGCTGGCATACAGATTGACCAACCACATAATAAACACCCGTTTGACCGCCAGTACCGATAGTAACAATTTTATCGCTTGCTAACACTGCACTAGATGAAAGCATTAAGGCCGCAGCCATGGAAAGTTTTAAGTAGTTTTTCATAGAGTTTTCCTTATGTTGATTGTTGGTTTGCTGAACAAATGCACAAAGCAAATTGTTACAAGATTGTTAATAAATAACAAATTTTTATCATGGGAGCAACCTACTTACTCCAAAACTTCGAACTACATCACATTTAAAAACTGAACAATTCTATCAGAATGCTATCGATTTAGCGTGAATTTATATCTATTGCGAGATGCACCGTAACTTCTTCGCGATCATGATAAAGATGCTTTGCTTGTAATTGAAATTTTACTCCTAGTTGGATAAGTGCATCTTCTATTTTATTCAGACATTGTTGCACTTCAACATAGCGTTTTTTCATTGGTAATTTCAAATTAAAAATTGCCTCTCGACACCAACCTTGCGTAAACCATTTGATAATTAACTGTGTCACTCGACTTGGTTGTTCCACCATATCACAGACTAACCAATCTATTTTACAGCGCTTAGGTGGTTTGAAAGTAAAGCCATCTTCAGGGCAATGTTCAATACGCCCTGTCTCATGAAGACTTGCCGCCATTTTGCCGTGATCCACCGCATACACAAACAAGCCTCGCTTAACTAATTGATAAGTCCAACCGCCAGGACAGGCTCCCAAATCTACCGCTTTCATGGTTTCTTGAAAACGAATAGGCTCTTGATTTCTAGGAATAAAAGTCAAAATCGCTTCTTCTAATTTTAACGTGGATCGACTTGGCGCATCAGCAGGAAATTTTAAACGAGAAATCCCCATAAAATAGGGCGAATGATTGTTGTTGTAGGAATAGCCTACATAGCAAGCATCATTTCGAATAAATAAAATATGTAAGGTAAACTGGCTTTTATCGCCTTTAGCTTGTAAAAAACCTTGATTTTTTAACGCTTGACGTAATGGAACGGTAAATTTGCGACAAAATACTGACAAGGATTTTGCTTCATTCGTATCAGCGGTTTCAACCCAAACTTCATTACTATTTGCTAATCCTAATGCCTTAACAGATTGATATTGTTGCAAAATTGGCGTGATTCTATCGGCAGTTGGCAATGCCTGTAAACATTCTGAGACCACCACAATTTGTCGTGCAAAAATAAATTGAGTAAAAGGAATTTCTCGGGCTAGACGATCCGCTTCGTTTTCTTGATAACATTCAAAAATCACATATCCGCTGTTTTCCACGACGCGAGCAAAACCAAAAATTCCTAAGGCACTCGCTTTATCACTAATTTCTGCAGCCGTCTCTTTCTCAAAACCAGAGCGACAATATAAGGCCAGTTTATTCATAAATTACTTATTTCATTTTTTGTATAATCCAAGTTCTAAATGCTTGGATGCGTTCATCATTTACATCAAGGTGGTTAACTACGTAAAAAGATTTAGGATCATGTAACTGCGTAGGTAATACAATTTGCAAATGACCATTGTCAATTTCCTGTTGAGCAAGAATTCGATTTGCTAATACTAGGCCTTGTCCATGAATAGCCGCTTGTAGTGCCATAAAGGTATGACTAAACAACGGCCCTTGTTGAATATTGACGGATTCTAACTGTAAAAAATCAGCCATACTTTGCCAATTATCTCTTGTATGAGTATGGATCAAAGTGTGATTTTTGAGATCTTCTGGTTTTTCAACTGGTGTTTTAGCCAATAGTTTTGGCGACGCTAATATAAGTAAATTGGCATCAACTAATTTTTCTACTTGCAGATTTTCCCAGTTACCTTGACCATAATAAATGGCAATATCAATTTCCTTTTCTAGCGACCCTTCATCTTGATCAACCCCTTTTAAACGCACTTCTATTTCTGGGTAAAGTTGATTAAATTCACTTAAATGTGGCACTAACCATTGAATACCAAATGTTTGTGGCACGCTAATAGTCAAGTGCTTCTCATTTTTCTGTTGACGCAATTTATCTGTCGCCTCTGCTAAACGATGCAAAATTTTACTCACATCAACAAAATAAACTTTCCCTAACTCTGTTAACTCTAAAGCTCGATTTTTGCGTTTAAACAACACAATACCTAAAAAATCTTCTAATAACTTAATTTGATGACTAATAGCTGCTTGAGTTACAAATAATTCCTCTGCAGCTTTTGTAAAACTAAGGTGTCTTGCAGCAGATTCAAATGCTTTTAAGGCGTTAAGAGGAGGAAGGCGCTTATTCATAATCTAGGTTACGTAAGAAAACAAAATACTCGGGATTCTAGCATAAATTCCATTAGAAATTCTGATTTGTGCTAAAAAACCAATGAGAATTACCGCAGCCAGCAGGAAATAATATGCTGGAGATATTTCATAAGGCTATCTAATACTAAGAAAAAATGCGGTGAATTTTTATTCCACCGCATTTTTATTAATGCCTACCCCAATTATTTAATTGGTTTAATTTTCCAAATTTTCTCTGCGTACTCTAAAATCGTGCGGTCTGAAGAGAAATAGCTCATATTCACAATATTTTGTAGCGTACTATCTACCCAAGCTTCTCGGTTATGATATTTTTCATCTACTTTTTGCTGCGCTTCCACATAGCTACGGAAATCTGCAAATGCTTGATAATAATCATGATATTGCAGAGATTGTAATAATTGATGATAGCGATGAGGATCATTTGGAGAGAAACGTCCTGAAATAATTTGATCCACCACTTGGCGCAGTTGTTCATCTTGCTGATAATAATCAAATGGACGATATCCGTTACGTCGTAACGTCTCTACTTGTTCTACCGTATTACCAAAGATAAATATATTTTCTGCGCCCACGTTATCAAGAATTTCCACATTAGCACCATCTAGCGTACCTAAGGTTAAAGCACCATTAAGTGCAAATTTCATATTACTGGTTCCAGATGCTTCTGTACCTGCAAGAGAAATTTGTTCTGAAATATCCGCCGCAGGAATAATTAATTCTGCAAGACTCACGCTATAGTTAGGAATAAATACTAGCTTCAAACGACCTTGTAAACGTTCATCGTTGTTAATTACTTTTGCCACATCATTAATTAAATTAATGGTTTGTTTCGCCGCATAATATGCCGACGCCGCTTTTCCAGCCAAAATAAACACGCGAGGTTGCCAGTTTTTCTCAGGGTTCGCCAACATTGCGTTGTAGCGAGCGATGATGTGCAACAGGTTCAAAATTTGGCGTTTGTATTCGTGAATACGTTTAACTTGTACATCAAACAATGCTTCTGGGCTAACTTCTACGCCTAATTCTTGCTTAATGTAATTGGCTAATTTGACTTTATTGTTATATTTAATTTGGGATACTGATTTTTTCAATTCAGGATCTTGGATTTTGTCTTTTAATAAAGTTAATTGGCTGAGATCACGTCGCCATTCTTTGCCGATATATTTATCAAATAAAGCAGATAACTCTGGGTTAGCAACGCCAATCCAACGACGAGGTGTAATACCATTAGTTACGTTAGTAAAACGTTCTGGATAGATTCGTGCAAAATCCGCGAAAGTTGAAGTTACCATTAAATCCGAATGAATTGCGGCTACGCCATTTACTTTATGAGAACCAACAACAGATAACCAACCCATACGAACTTTACGATGGTCTCCTTCTTCAATTAAAGATACACGGCGAATAAAATCCATATCCGTGGTCACGTAGGTTTGCACATATTCCAAGAAGTAATCATTGATTTCAAAAATCATCTGTAAATGACGCGGTAAAATATGTGCCATCATTTCCACAGGCCAAGTTTCTAATGCTTCTGACATCAAGGTATGGCAAGTATAAGAGAAAATACGGCGAGTCATATCCCAAGCTTTCTTCCATTCATAGCCTTCTTGATCAATCAAAATGACCATTAATTCAGGAATCGCAAGGGCTGGGTGGGTATCATTCAAGTGAATCGCCACTTTATCCGCTAGGTTTTCGATAGTACCGTGAATACGTTTATGGCGGTAAATAATATCTTGTAGCGAGGCAGACACGAGGAAATATTCTTGACGTAAACGTAACTCGCGACCACTCCAAGTAGAATCATCTGGATAAAGAACACGGCTGATGTTTTTACTTAAAGTACGATCATGTACTGCTGAAGCATAATCCCCACGGTTGAAATCTGCTAAATCAAAGCGATCCCCAGCATAAGCTCCCCATAAACGCAAGGTTGCAGCGGAATCATTTGCATAACCTGGGATAACTTGATCATAGGCAAGTGCAACCACTTCATCTGCACTATTCCAAATACATTTTTTACCTTCGAAATGAATGGTGCCACCAAAACGAATAGTGTGGCGTTTAGAAGGACGGATAAATTCCCAAGGTGCACCTTTGTCTAACCAGGTATCAGGTTTTTCAACTTGACGACCATCTTCAATTTCTTGGCGGAACATGCCGTATTCGTAACGGATACCATAGCCCACACCTGGTAATGCTAAGGTTGCAATAGAATCCATAAAACAAGCTGCTAAACGTCCTAAACCGCCATTTCCTAACCCAGGATCCACTTCTTTTTCTAACACATCCTCGAGATTGACATTTAATTCTGCGAGGGCTTTTTTGGCTAATTCATAAACCCCTTCTGCCATCATAGCGTTAGATAGAGTACGACCAATTAAGAATTCCATAGAAAGATAATAAACACGGCGAGTTTCCTCGCTACGTGCCTGACGAGCACTAGTAATCCAGCCTTCTGTAGCCAAATCACGTACGGCATATAATGTCGCATTTAGCCAATCACGTTGACTCGCTTCTTGTGGAGATCGACCAATTAAAAATATTAATTTATAGACAATTGCTTCTTTTATAGATTCAACTGTTGCTGTTGGACGTTTATATGAAAAAGGGGAATCAAATTTTTCCACGTTCATTGATTTTTATACTCCTTAAAAATAAAAAACGGTGCAATTTAGTCATTTTCGCTTAAATTTGCAACTAGTAATTTACGGAAATGGCGAATAACCTTATAAAATACGTTGATAAAGTTGTTGATAGCCAACAGCAGAAATTTGCCAACTAAAATCTTGTTCCATAGCCACAGTTCGTACGCTGAACCAAACTCGTTGTTTATTCCATAATTCAAAGGCATCAATTAACGCCTGACGTAATGCACTTGCATTCGCTTGCTCAAACACAAAACCTGTCGCCACACGCTTTTTAATGTTTTCTGATGAACTGTTTACCACTGTATCTGCTAATCCCCCCGTAGAACGTACAAGTGGTAAAGTACCGTATTTCAACCCATACAATTGGGTTAAACCACAAGGTTCAAAACGGCTAGGCACTAAAATCACGTCTCCACCTGCAACCATTAAATGAGAAAGCGCTTCATCATAGCCAATTTTCACCGCAACTTGTTGTGGATAGCGCTGTGCTAACTGCTGAATCCCCTCTTCTAAATGCGGAGAACCTGAGCCTAAAATCATCAATTGTCCACCTTGCTTAATGATTTCATCCGCGCTTTCAATTAATAGATCTACACCTTTTTGTTCAGTTAAACGAGTAACCATCACAAATAGCAAGGCTTCTGGTTTATCTGGCAAATTAAAGTAAGCTTGTAACGCCGATTTATTTTTACGTTTGCCTGTCATAGATTTTAATTTGTAATGGTATTCTATATAGCTATCATTATTTGGATGCCAAATTTGTTCATCAACACCATTTAGAATTCCCACCAAACGACCTTGCTGATCCAAAGTTTGTAATAACCCTTGTAAACCGTAACTAAACTCAGCCGTTGTAATTTCTTTTGCATAAGTTGGACTAACAGCGGTAACCGCATCGGAATAATATAGCCCTGCTTTCAAATAAGAAATTTGTCCATATAGTTCTAAACCTTCCATATGAAACATTGTGTTTGGCAAACCAATTTCAAATAAATGATGATAAGAAAACATTCCTTGATAAGCCAAATTATGAATAGTAAATACTGATTTGGCAGGTTTTCCCTTGTTAAATAAATAAGCGCTCGCAAGACCCGCGTGCCAATCATGAGCATGCACCAGTTCTGCTTTCCACCAGCTATCTAAACCAGTTGCAAGCTCCGCAGCAACCCAGCCTAATAAGGCAAAACGCTTATAGTTATCGTTGTAATCGTTATACCACTGATCGTGATAAGGATTGCCTTCTCGTTGATATAAGTGAGGTGCATCAATCAAATACACACCAATGCCTTTGTATTCACCATAACGTAATACAATATGGCCAGCAAAGTTATCAAACTCATTAACCACTACCGTATTCGAGATACCGGCGCTAATCGCAGGATAAGCTGGTAACAAAATACGCGCATCAATACCAATTTCCTTCTGAGCGAAAGGCAGTGCGCCCATAACATCGGCGAGCCCACCTGTTTTCAGCAAAGGATATAATTCCGAGCAAACATGTAATACTTTCATTTTTGATCCTTCGTTAACAAAAAAAGCCAGACACCTAAAATTAGGTGTCTGCTTTTAAAATATATTTTTAATCTAAATGTGCCTCAGAAGCCACTTCTTCGCCCTGTAGTTTTTTCAACATACTTGGCGTTACTAATACAACACCGCCCGAACTTACTCTGAAACGTTTACGATCAACTTCTAAATCCACCCCAATTTGCATACCGTCAGGAATCACAGAATGTCTATCAATGATACAACGTTTTAACACACATTTTTTACCAATTTTCACCTCAGGTAAAACCACGCAATGATCGATAATGGAATCTTCATTCACTTTGATTCGGTCAAATAACACAGAATAACTAATTGAAGCATCGGTGATCACACAACCACCTGCAATCAATGAATTATCTACTGGGCGTGCATTTTCTTTTTTATAAAAGAATTTTGATGGATAAGTTTGCACAGGATTACCACGAATTGGCCAGTTTTGATCATAAATATCTAACTGTGGTTTTTCACAAACTAAATCGATATTAGATTGCCAGAAACTATCTAATGTACCCACATCACGCCAATAAATTTCCCCTTCCGTATTACGTCCCATACAAGAACGACTAAATGGGTGCGCATATAATACTCCTTCTTCTAAGGCTTTAGGTAAAATATCTTTACCGAAGTCATGAGAAGTGCAAGGTGAAGTTACTTCTCGTTCAAGCACATCATAAAGATAATCAGCATCAAACACATAAATCCCCATGGACGCTAAAGAAGTATTTGGTTTACCTACCATAGCTGGTGGATCTTTTGGTTTTTCCACGAAAGATTTTACCTGTAGATTTTCATTCACCGCCATAACGCCAAATTCGCTCGCTTTTTCGCGTTCAACCTCAATACAGCCTACGGTACATTTAGCGCCGCTATGAATATGGTCAAGCAACATTTGACTATAATCTTGTTTGTAAATATGGTCCCCAGCCAAAATCAAAACATATTTCGGGCGATAATGATCACGAATAATTGCCATATTTTGATACACCGCATCTGCTGTACCACGATACCAAGTAGAATCATCAATTTGCTGGCGAGCTGGTAACATATCAATAAATTCGCCTCGTTCTTGAGGCAAAAATGACCAACCCGTTTGCAAATGGCGTAACAAGGAATGGGCGGCGTATTGGGTTACGACGCCGATGCGGTTTAACCCAGAGTTAATACAATTTGATAGTGCAAAATCAATGATGCGACGATTTCCCCCAAAATATAAAGCAGGTTTGGCACGTTTATCCGTTAATTCATATAGGCGTGCCCCCCGTCCACCCGCTAAAATTAACACTAATGTTTCTTTTACTAACTCATATTTGTTAGGTAATTTTCCAATGCTACTGTTCATAATGACCTCTCTTTAGTGAAATTTATGGGGCATAATTGCACAACTCAGATCAATATACCTTGTTATTTATATTCAATTACTACGAATCTAAATTTCGCAACACACAAAAAGAAACATCGTTCAATTCTGCAATATTTTCTTGAAGTACAACCTCTGTTGCGCAATACATCACTTCCCAATTTCCCCTAGGCAATAAGAAAGTCTGTAATTCGGTTTTGCTATTAATTAAAAATAGCCATTCATTTTCTATTAATACTTGTAACGCTTTATCCTCAGCGTTATGCCAATTTTCTACGCTCATCAGTTGAGCCTGCGAATTTAACCAGCATATATTGTCATCATTCCACCAGCAACTCTGACCTAATAAAGCAATCTTTTTACGCAGAGCAATAAGTTGCTTCGTAATAGAAAATAATTTTTGATTAAATGTTTCCCATTTTAGCCAAGAAGTTAGATTATCTTGGCAATACGCATTATTGTTACCCCATTGTGAATTGCCAAATTCATCACCTGCTAACAACATCGGTGTGCCATTGGATAACAACAAGCTCGTTAACAAATTAATACTACTTAATAAACGCGCCTTTTCCACCTCTTGTGGGGCATTGTCGACTCCCTCAAAACCATGATCATAGCTGTGATTTTCATTGCGTCCATCACGATTTTCCTCGCCGTTTGCCCAATTTTGTTTTTGGTTATAACTCACTAAATCGCGCAGCGTGAAACCGTCATGGGCGGTAATAAAGTTTATGGAACAATAGGGTTGCCGTTGAGTATGTTGAAAAATATCACTGGATCCAGCTAGCCGCTGTGCAAAAGCACCTTTTTCGCCATTTTTCCATAACCAAAACTTGGTCATATCATCGCGAAAACGATCATTCCATTCTGCAAAAAATGGCGGAAAGTTGCCTACCTGATAACCAAAATCACCAATATCCCAAGGTTCAGCGATAAACTTACATTTTTGTAAACTAGGCACGGCCATAATGTCTGTAAACAGCTGTGCTTGTGAATTAAAACCACCTTCACCCTCACGTCCCAAAACAGCGCCTAAATCAAAACGGAAACCATCTATATGACATTCTTCCACCCAATAACGCAAACAATCCACTACCCAATCGCGAGTTACTTTATGAGACAAATTTAAGGTATTACCGCAACCAGTCCAGTTGTAATACTGCCCTTCGCTACTCTGCCAATAATAGGTTTTATCATCAATACCACGCTGGCTAAAAGTTGGAAAATGTTTTTCTGATTCGGCACTATGGTTAAACACCACATCTAAAATCACTTCAATTCCAGCCTGATGCAGGCTACGCACCATTTGCTTAAATTCGGTTAGTGCTGTTAATTCAGAGGTTGCATATTTAGGCTCTACAGCAAACATCGCCAAAGGGTTATATCCCCAATAATTATGGAGTCCTTTTTCCTGCAAATGAACTTCGTCCAATTGATAATTCACAGGCAAAAGTTCTACCGCCGTTACCCCTAAATCTTTTAAATAATCAATCATGGTCGAATGGCCTAAGGCCGCATAACTACCACGAATAGACTCAGGTAAATCTTCTCGTAACTGCGTAAAGCCTTTGACATTCAATTCATAAATAATCGTGTCTTGCCAAGGCGTAGCTAAACATTGATCGCCTTGCCAATCAAAAGTGCAATCCACAATCAAAGCTTTCGGCGCTAAAGAAGCATTATCACGACAATCCGTCAAATCAAACCAACTACATTTTTCAGAAGAGCTTAAATCGGGTTTGCCAACTACCGCTTTTGCATAAGGATCTAACATCAATTTATTTGGATTACATAAAGAATCTTCATCCTTACCATACAGGCGATAACCATATTGCATTCCATAAACGATGTTACCGACGGTAACACACCAAACATTCCCTTCGCATAGCTGCATATCAAAACGAGTTTCTTGCTCATTTTCATCAAATAAGCAAAGTTGCACCCTTTTTGCTGCACTAGAAAATAACGCAAAATTTGCAATTATTTTTCCTTCTTTGTGATAGATAGAACAGCCTAAAGGAAAAGGTTGACTCGCATTTATTTCATACAGCATTCTAGTTTATTCTCCTTTCCATTTTAAATAAACCGTAGCTAATGGCGGAATCGTAATAGAAATAGAATGTGTACGGTTATGACTCGCAATATGCTCTGCCTCCACTTGACCTAAGTTACCCAAATTAGATCCTTGATAGAATGCAGAATCCGTATTTAGAATTTCTTCATATTTACCTGCTTCATTCACGCCAAAACGATAATTATGGCGAGGTACAGGCGTAAAATTACTGGCGACGATAATCCGTTCTCCGCTACGACTACGGCGCTCAAACACAAAAACGGAATTTTCATAATCATTGACAACCAACCAGTCAAAGCCTGCAGGATCGCCATCTAATTCAAATAATGCAGCTTGTTTTTGGTAAGTGTGATTCAAATCTTTCACCAAAAGTTGCACGCCTTGATGCCACTTACCGCCCTGTTGTTCATCTAATAAATACCAATCAAGGCTTTCTTGGTAGTTCCATTCACGCCCTTGAGCAAATTCATTCCCCATAAACAACAATTTTTTACCTGGGTAGCCCCACATATAACCGTAATAAGCGCGTAGATTTGCAAATTTTTGCCAAGCATCGCCAGGCATTTTACCGAGCAAGGAAGATTTACCATGAACCACTTCATCATGAGAAAGCGGTAACACAAAATTTTCACTATATTGATACATCATACCAAAGGTCATCTGATTATGATGATACTGACGATAAACAGGATCTTTTTGCATATAGCTTAAAGTGTCATTCATCCAGCCCATATTCCATTTAAAATGGAAGCCTAATCCACCTTCTGCGGAAGGACGTGTAACGCCAGCAAAAGAAGTAGATTCTTCGGCAATAGAAATTGCGCCCTGTATTTCAGAGTCAATTTTCCAGTTAGTATGTTTTAAAAATTCAATGGCTTCCAAATTTTCACGTCCACCATATTGATTTGGGATCCATTGCCCTTCTGCACGGCTATAATCACGGTAAATCATTGACGCTACGGCATCCACTCGCACGCCGTCAAAGCCGATGCGTTCCAGCCAGTACAAGGCATTACTGGATAAAAAGTTGCGAACTTCATTACGTCCGTAGTTGTAAATTAAAGTGTTCCAGTCTTGATGATAACCTTCACGAGGATCAGCGTGTTCATAAAGTGCCGTACCGTCAAACGCCACCAAACCGTGGGTATCGCTTGGGAAATGCCCTGGCACCCAGTCTAAAATCACGTTAATGTCGGCGTCGTGTGCTTTTTGCACCAAGCGTTTCAAGGCTTCAGGGGAACCAAAACGGCTTGTGGGCGAATACAATCCCAGCGGTTGATAGCCCCAAGAACCGTCAAAAGGAAATTCTGACAAAGGAAGAAATTCGATGTGGGTAAAGCCCATTTCTTTCACATAAGGAATTAATTCATCGGCGATTTGATCGTAATCCAGCCAAAAATTATTTTCGAGATTACGTCGCCAAGAGCCTAAGTGCACTTCATAAATAGAAATTGGTTGATCATATTGATTAGCTTTACGACGTGCTTCAGTCATTGGCACGATTTCAGGCAAAGCGCTAATTTGAGAAGCGGTATCAGGGCGTAACTGAGAGCCAAAAGCATAAGGATCAGCTTTTAAGCGAAGCTGTCCATGGCAATCAATTAATTCAAATTTATACAATTGACCCAGTGAAGCTTTTGGTAAAAATAACTCCCAAATACCACTACTTCGATGAAAACGCATTGGGTGGCGACGACCATCCCAATAGTTAAAATCCCCAACGACAGAAACTCGTTTAGCATTCGGCGCCCAAAGGCGGAAATTCACCCCAGACACGCCATCACATTCAGTAAAATGCGCGCCTAAAATTTCATACGGACGTAAATAATCTCCACTACCCAATAACCAATTTTCTAAATCATCAATCATTAAATGGAATCGGTAAGGATCTTCAATAATTTGTGGCTCATGCCCCCAAAAGACTTTCAATTGATAAGCAAAAAAACTGCGAGTATTTGGAATAACAGCAGCAAAGAACCCCCGTTCATCAAGACAATCCAACTCACAAATTTCCTCGCCTTTTTCATTATCAATCACAAATACTCGACTTGCATCAGGTAACAACACTCTTATTTCAATTCCTTTATCTGTTTCATGAATGCCTAAAACAGAAAAAGGATCGCCATGATAACCATCAAAAAAAGCATTAATTGCCGCTTGCGATACTAATTGAGTCATAATTATCCCTCTCTTTAATCTTTATGGATAACGCGATATGCAAATTATCGTTCTAAATTGTAAATTAATCGTATAGGTTGGAATTTCATCACCAAATAATCAAATATCCTCTTCATTTCCTACTAATAGAAAACAAGGCTGTTTTTTATAAAAGAAAGTAACAGGAAAAAGGAAAGCCGCTTTCGGCATGATGATTTTTGAATGGTGTTGAAAATATTGAAAGGAAAAAACGCGCCAGCCAATCCAATGAGGAAATTGCCTATCTTGATGTAACCAAGGGGAAAACGCATTATATTCATTATTCACTACCTACAACTGAAATCACTGGATTCATTCTATCCAAGCCCCCGATTAAGGCAATGACTTTTATTTAAATTAGTGATCTCCGTCATAATATTTTTAAATGGGAGATAAGGAAAATTGTGATAGATCAATCTTCTTCAATCACAAAATCAAACCAATCTATAACGTCTTTTTCATGAACGCCATTTTCAATAGGGATATGGGCTAATTTCACCGAATCTGAACGACCAGAAATTAAAGGGTGCCAATCAAATAAAGGCTTTCCTTCATAGCGTAGGCGATAAGCACAAGAAGAAGGTAACCAATGAAAGTCAGGCAAATTGCGTTTAGTCAATTTAGTACAATCCTTCTCCAAAGAAAAACGATTCTCATAACAACCGCATTTGCCACTTTCTAAATCCAATAAATTGCAGGCAATACGAGTAAAATATAAACGTTCACGCTTTCCTCGACCTTCAATAAATTTACGATAGCAACATTTTCCACAGCCATCGCAAAGCGCTTCCCATTCTTCCTCATTCATCTCTAATAAGGTTTTATGCTTCCAAAAATCAGGTGTTATTCCCATACAATTGATATCCACGAAATAAAATGCGCATTCTACCCTATTTCCACTTTTCTGAAACTAAGAGCACGAATAGGACATCAAACCAGATGAATTTAAAGACAAAATCTACCACATATTTAAGACAAAAAGCCCAGCTTTGATATATAATCGGGGCCATTTTTGACTAATTAAGCACAATTACAATGAGCCAACATTATCCGCTTTTATCTCTCATTAACTCACCTGAAGATTTACGTTTATTGAGCAAATCTCAATTACCACAGCTATGCCAAGAACTACGCGAATATTTGCTCAATTCCGTCAGTCAAAGCAGTGGTCATTTAGCCTCAGGATTGGGAACTGTCGAATTAACAGTGGCGTTACATTATGTGTTTAAAACGCCTTTTGATCAGCTGATTTGGGACGTAGGGCATCAAGCTTATCCGCACAAAATCCTCACTGGTCGTCGCGATCAAATGTCAACTATTCGACAAAAGAATGGCATCCACCCTTTCCCATGGCGTGAAGAAAGTGAATTTGACGTCTTGAGCGTTGGACATTCCTCCACCTCCATCAGTGCAGGATTAGGCATCGCCATCGCCGCTCAAAAAGAAAATGCTGACCGAAAAACCGTTTGTGTTATCGGCGACGGTGCTATTACCGCTGGAATGGCGTTTGAAGCGATGAATCACGCAGGTTCGTTGCACACTGATATGCTGGTGATCCTCAATGATAACGAAATGTCTATTTCAGAAAATGTGGGGGCGTTAAATAACCATCTTGCACGTTTATTGACGGGTTCTTTCTATTCTTCCATTCGTGAGGGCGGCAAAAAAATTCTTTCAGGCGTTCCACCAATTAAAGAATTTATGAAAAAAACCGAAGAACACGTCAAAGGTTTTGTTTCCTCTGTAGGCACCTTATTTGAACAACTCGGTTTTAACTATATTGGCCCAATCGACGGACATAATATTGAAGAATTAATTAGCACCTTAAAAAATATGCGCAATCTCAAAGGGCCACAATTTTTGCATATTGTCACCAAGAAAGGCAAAGGTTATGCCCCTGCAGAAAAAGATCCCATTGGATTCCATGGTGTTCCAAAATTTGATCCTGCTAGCGGCGAACTCCCAAAATCCAACGCAAATCCAACCTATTCCCAAATTTTTGGAGATTGGCTATGTGAAATAGCAACACAGGACCCCAAACTGATAGGCATCACGCCAGCAATGCGAGAAGGTTCTGGTATGGTTAAATTCTCGCAACAATATCCACAACAGTATTTTGATGTAGCCATTGCAGAACAGCACGCAGTAACTTTCGCGGCAGGTTTAGCCATTGGCGGTTATAAACCTGTGGTTGCAATCTATTCCACATTTTTACAGCGCGCTTACGATCAGTTAATCCACGACGTCGCCATTCAAAATTTGCCTGTGTTATTCGCCATTGATCGTGCTGGCGTCGTCGGTGCCGACGGACAAACGCACCAAGGGGCATTTGATATAAGCTTTATGCGCTGCATTCCAAATATGGTGATTATGACACCGAGCGATGAAAATGAATGCCGCCAAATGCTTTACACAGGTTATCAATTAAACCAACCAGCGGCGGTACGCTATCCTCGCGGCAACGCCATTGGCGTAGAACTAACGCCGTTGCAAACATTGCAAGTGGGAAAAAGTCGCCTCATTCAACAAGGGGAAAATATTGCCATATTAAACTTTGGTACTTTATTGCCTTCAGCAAAAGATGTGGCACAAAAACTTAACGCAACTTTAGTGGATATGCGCTTTGTCAAACCTATTGATGAACAAATGGTTCTACAGTTATCGCAAACGCATTCTCTCTTAGTGAGTTTAGAAGAAAATGCCATTCAAGGCGGTGCTGGCGGTGCTATCGCCGAAGTATTGAATCAGCATCAAGCCAAGGTCAAATTGTTACAACTTGGCTTACCTGATTTCTTTATTCCACAAGGCACACAACAAGAAATTTTGGCAGATTTACAACTCGACGCCCAAGGCATTGAACAACAAATTCAACATTTTTTAAAAAAAGAGAAAAAAATTTAAAATTTTTTTGGAACTATTTCAAAATTCAATAGTCTTATACATCGCTAGTGTATTGCAAATGCAATCGTCTTTTTAAACTTTCTTATGTTAAGACCTCCCGCCATATCTTTTGATATGGCGGTTTTTATCTGCTAAAAACACCCATTTTCACATCAAACCTATACATCTAAATATCCTGTGTTAGAATTCCGCGCCAAATATTTTAACGAGGACAGCTATGAAAACAGCTATAAAAAATAAACTTACCCCAGATGAAGCTATTGATATCGCCTACGATATTTTTCTTGAAATGGCGCCAGAACACCTCGATCCCGCCGATATATTGCTTTTTAATCTACAATTTGAGCAAAATGGCGCAGTTGAATTTGTTGAAACAGCAGAAGACTGGGATATGGAAATTGGTGTGCTTATCGATCCTGAAGCCTATGCTGAAGTATGGATTGGATTAGTGAATGAACAAGATGAAATGAATGATATTTTTGCCAAATTCTTAATATCACACCAAGAAGAAAATCGCGAATTCCACGTTATTTGGAAAAAATAAGCTCTCAAAATTAAAGCATAAAAAAGGTCAAACCATGATGATTTGACCTTCTTTTCAACTTACAAGAATGTTATACCAATTTAGAAAGTTAACTCCGCACTGAGTTTAAAGTTGCGACCTGGGGCGTTGAAGCGGTTGATGCCTGCGCCAGTGCGTTGGTTGATGATATTACTTGTTCCAAATGGTCTAATCGATCTTGCTAAGTCCCAACTGCGATATTTTTGATTGGTTAAGTTATATGCCCCAAATTGCAAGGTGAGGTTTTTAATGGGTTTCACATAAGCAATCACATCCACAAGAGTGTAAGCATTGCTACGCCATCTTATGGAGCTATCTCTCACAATACGATCTTCATCTGCTACTCCTTTTGCTGTTTCTTCTGCTTTTTGCACTCGCCAAAACATATTGTAAGTGTCTTTTGCTTTTTTCTCAGAAACGTGAGTAACAAATAGATCCACGCCAAACTTGCCGCTTCTGTGGTTATAACTTAAGCCAACAACGTGGGTCTGAGGTTGAATGGCATTCATCGGGACTTCCGCATTAAGGCTACCAATTTCTTTATATTCGAAATCCTCCACTTTTAAGTTTTCACCTGAAGCCGCACTGTTGACCCCAGTAGGAGCCGCAATATCCACTTCGACGATTTGCACCCGTCCTTTTTGACGAGTGAATTTATAATTTAGTGCAAATTCATCTAATTTTTTAGACAAAATGCCTAAATTGAGTTTGGAGTCAATTTCAATGCCTCTTACTTTTGCATCAGCACGGTTCACATTTTGATAAGTCTCAAAACGCGTTAACGCAGAGCGACCTTGCAGACGTTGTGAACCTAAATACATTAAATCAATAAAATTATCATACTTGGTTTCAAACCCGCTCAAAGTCAAAAAACCATATTCGTTATGCACACTTAATGCCACTTCTTTGGTTTTTGCGGTTTCGGCCTTCAAGTCAGGATTCGGGCGAATAGAGAAATCGGGATGTTTGAAAGTGAAATAAATTTCTTCTCCTGTTGGCGCTCTAAAGCCTTTGCTGTATTTCGCCTGCAAACGTAACCAATCTAGCGGATCAACGGTGGCGCTAAGATTATAAGAATGGGCAGAATATTTTTTTGGTTTGGAAAAATAGGCAATGTTGGCATTTGCGTTTTCCTCACGTAAACGACGATTTGCCTCAGTTGTTAAATCTTTTGGATTAAATGCGGGTTCCGCAACAAACAAATTGGTCACCATATCGTCTGGAATTTTTGGCGACACACCTGGCTTGTATTCAGGCTTGTATTTAATACGGTCATAGCGGTAACCCAAACCAAAACTGAGATAATCATTCACTTTAAAATCATCGCTAAGGTAAAGGGCGTTTGCAGTGGCTTTAATTGGAATAAGATAAGAGAAGGTATCAGTCTTAGTACATACTGGACTACCACAATCTTTATGCAACGCCCACCATTTCACATCTAACGCCGATTCTCCTGTATGGTTAATCATTTCTTTTTTAGTTTCAGACCATAATGCCCCATAGGCTAAATTATGTTCTGTTTTTCCTAATTGGAGATATTTGGTTAAATCAAGGTTTGCTTGTTTCGTGCGCGTAATTAAATCACGTTGTGTCCACAGATTTCCGTTGTAACCTATTCCTTGTGGCACAATAACAGATTGATCTTGCGTACCTTTTATTTTCGCAAATTTTTCACCGTTAATTTCCACAACGTCAAAAGGAATATTGACTTTATCACCCGTTTTCCAATTTAATCCCTCGACAGTCTTGGTAGTCACATCACAATTAATTCCACCTTCAACACCGCACTTAAACAAAGTTTCCCCTCTCGCACGGTCAATAGAAATTTTGTTATTGTGTTCCGTAATAGACATGTCATATGTTTCACCATTAACGGCAAACTCTTTTTTGCCATCACGTTTACCGCTGAGGGAAACTTCACACACATTTGCAGCAATTTTAGTTGGCGTACTATTAGGAATAACTTTTCCATTTGAATCCAATTCGTCTTTAGAAGTAACACATTTAAGCTCATCAGGATCAGTTACTTCATTAAACCCATTTTTTCTCGCATAATCATTAAGTTTAGCTAAATTTTCCTTAGAAAAAATAAGTTTTTTCTTAGCTGGAACACTCAACATATATCCAATTGCTCTGTTCTTTGCAAAACTAGGTATAATTTTTCTATTACTAGGATCAACTTCATACAGCTTAAAGTAGGCTCTAAACAATTCACCTTCTTTTTTTGTATAAATCGCTGAACTACTATCCTGTCCCACTAATTGATTTTTTGCATTGTATTTAATTCCAAATGGATTACTTAAATTATGGCACTTCTCATTGCCATCGCAATAATCATCGGTTCTCGCTCTAGCACGAATATGTTGATCAGAATAGGTAATTTTTAATGTGTCGTAGAAAGGATTAGAGGAAAAGTTCTCATAACTAAAAGCATAGTTTTTGCGTTTGTTGCTATCATCAGTGTGGCGTAATTCTTTTTCCTCGTAAGGATAAGTATTGTATTTTAGAGTGTAAGAAAAATCGTGACCACGGGAACGAGTTTCATATAAATCCGCCATTGCAGTGAAACGATGATTTTCATTGGGTTGAAAACCTAATTTTACCAAGGTACTTTCTTGTTTGCGTTGATAAGGGTCGGCTTTTTCTCGAGTTCTGCCTTGAGCGAGATCATCATAGCTGCTATAACCAAAATTTTTGGTTTCTCTGCCTTTGCGCCCAGTGTGTACCACCATGGCATCAAACCATTTATAACGACCAGCTAATGTGACTGTGTCTAAATATTGATCGTCAGCGGAGTTATAGCCTTTTTTATAAGAAAGGTGCCAATCTTTCTCTGTGAGCAAATCGCGCGGATCTTTGGTTTCAAACATCACCGCACCACCGAGCGCACCGCTTCCCACTTTCACCGAGTTTGCCCCTTTGTTAATGGCGGCTTGCTTTAACGTTTCAATTTCAACACCGTTTCGGGTGTTATTAAAATTGCCATAACCTTCAAAAATTTCTTTAAAACCTTGTGAGGACAGAGTTTCCGCCTGTTGAAGTCCATCAATAGTGATCGCCACACGGTTTTCTTCCACCCCACGTACCGCATAACCGCTGGCACCAAAGCGACCTTTTTCCACCACGGTAATCCCCGTTTCATAACGCACTAAATCACGGCTGTCTTGCACTTGTTGGCGTTTGAGTTGGGTGGCAGATTTGATGGTCTCACCCACTTTGCGTTCTTTGATGCTCAATTCACCTTGCTCCGATTGCACATTAATTTCATCCAAAATGAGACTGTCTTCAGCCGCCCAGCTTGGAAGCGAAAGCAAAAAGTAACTGAACAAAGCAAGAGTGATTGAAGAAGGAGCAAATAGATGACTAGCTATTGTTTGTTTGTTTGTTTGTTTGTTTGTTTGTTTGTTTGTTTGTTTGTTTGTTTGTTTGTTTGTTTGTTTGTTTGTTTGTTCACGGATTTTCTCCCGATATAAATAAAAAAGAAATGTAATTGATAATAATTCTAAATTACTTTAAGAAGTTTGGCAAAATTTATTCTTTCTTATGTTCGAAGCCGTCTCTAGGTGTGATATGGATCTCCATAAAGTAATGTTAAACAATACTAAATGAGGTGGCTTTAATGTACTCTTTTGACTAATGATATATAACTGTTGTTTTGAAACTTGCAAAGTTGTCGAAATAAACATCAGTTATTTCGTTTACACAATAGCGGGAGAAATTAACAGTTTCAAAGCTGTCATCTAGATAATTACTATTTTGATTAAATTTAAAACACTCAAATCAAAATTTTAAATTTATTCTTGCAAGCAAAATCCGAAAACGTATAATGCAGAAATTCAGACGCCAGTGTGACGAAATTGGTAGACGTAGCGGATTCAAAATCCGCCGCCCTTAAAAGCGTGTCGGTTCGAGTCCGACCACTGGCACCAATACTTTAGTCGTAAGTTAGTCTTTAAAATCAATAACTTACGGCTTTTTTATTGCCTGTGGTTTGGTTAATCGGCTCATTTTCTGCAGCTAAACTCGCTGTCATTAATGATGTGCTTGACAGAAATTTGACGTGATTTGCGCTTACGATAGGATTTTGATTAGGTAAATTAATATTTTTAACATTAATAATGCTTAATACTTCAGCATCAAAATGGTCTTGAAAAAACATAAATAGTGTTTGATTGATGAAACAAAGGCAATAACAAATCAGCTTAACTTTTTGGTTAGTTCCGGAAGTATTCCTCCTTTTCTTTAGGCAAAAAGATACCCCTTGAGGTAAAACCTCAAGGGGTAGAGCTTTGCGGTCATTCTTTTCAGAAGCCTTATTGTAGCAACGTTTCTCATTTCGCAGTGCAACAATATGTTGCTCACTCTATAACATTGTTCAAAACTTATCAACAAATTTCCTTTTTTACTTTACAATCTTTCTGTTTGATTTTTAATCATAAGGGGAAGTTATGCGAGTGACTCAGTTAAATTATATTTTAGGGTTAGATCTTGGTATCGCCTCTGTAGGTTGGGCGGTGGTGGAAATTGATGAAAATGAGCACCCTGTTCGCCTGATTGATGTGGGCGTGCGCACTTTTGAGCGTGCAGAAGTGCCTAAAACGGGGGCGTCTTTGGCGCTTGACCGACGTTTAGCTCGCAGTGCTCGGCGTTTAACTTATCGTCGCAAATTCCGTTTATTAAAAGCAAAACGCTTGTTGAAAAAAGCAGGGGTGTTGCAAGAAACCGATTTTATTTCATCCACTACTCTTGCCCATATGCCCAATAACCCTTGGGAACTTCGCCTAAAAGCCCTTAATCAACAATTATCCCCGAAAGAATGGGCGGCAGTATTACTGCATCTTTTGAAACATCGTGGCTATCTTTCTCAGCGTAAAAACGAACAAAAGACGGAAGATAAAGAGTTGGGTGCATTGCTTTCTGGTGTACAGACAAACCATCAGTTATTGCAAGCAAATGATTACCGAAGCCCAGCAGAACTTGCGATTAACTATTTTAAAGAAAAAGACGGGCATATTCGCAATCAACGTGGTGCTTACACCCATACTTTCAACCGCTTAGATTTACGCAATGAACTGATTTTATTATTCGAAAAGCAAGCCGAATTAGGAAATCCATACACTTCGGAGGAATTAAAATGCGCCTTTATTGAGTTATTAATGTGGCAAAAACCAGCCTTATCAGGCGACGCCATTTTGAAAATGCTTGGTAAATGCCCTTTTGAAACAGACCAATATAAAGCCGCTAAATACAGTTATTCCGCAGAATATTTTGTTTGGCTGACAAAGTTAAATAATTTGCGTATTTTAGAGAATGGTGCGGAACGAAGTTTAACCGCCGATGAACGCCAGTTATTGCTCAACCAACCCTTTGAAAAAGCCAAATTTACCTACGCTCAAGCACGTAAATTATTGGAATTAAATGAGCACGCCATTTTTAAACAATTACGCTATGTGAAAGATAATCCAGAAAATACCACGTTGATGGAAATGAAAGGCTATCACGCAATGCGTAAGGCACTAGAAAGTGTGGGGCTAAAAACCGAATGGGCGGAGTTAAAAACCAAACCTGAATTGTTTGATACTATTGCAACGGCGTTTTCTATTTACAAAACCGACGATGAGATTACCGCTTACTTAGCCGATAAATTGCCACAAACGGTGATTGATGCCTTGCTAAAAAATCTCAGTTTTGATCAGTTTATCCAGCTTTCGTTGCAAGCTTTGCACAAGATCTTACCGCTTATGGAGCAAGGGTGGCGCTATGATGCCGCTTGTGCAGAAGTTTATGGCGCACATTACGGTAAACAAGATAAGCAAGAAAATATCACCTTGCCTGTTATTCCTACCGATGAAATTCGCAATCCTGTGGTATTGCGTACGCTTTCTCAAGCACGCAAAGTGATCAATGGCATTATTCGGGTTTATGGTTCACCTGCGAGAGTGCATATTGAAACTGCCCGAGAGGTGGGTAAATCCTTTAAGGATCGTCGAGCAATGGAAAAACACCAGCAAGAAAATCGCAATGAGAAAGAAAGAGCGGTTGAAAAATTTAAAGAATATTTCCCTGAATTTGTGGGCGAGCCAAAGGCGAAAGATATTCTTAAATTACGTTTATATGAACAACAGCACGGCAAATGTTTATATTCAGGTAAAGAAATTGAACTGCATCGTTTGTTAGAGCAAAGTTATGTGGAAATCGATCACGCCTTGCCATTTTCAAGAACTTGGGACGATAGTTTTAACAACAAGGTATTAGTGTTAGCCAACCAAAATCAAGATAAAGGTAATCAAACGCCTTATGAGTGGTTTCAAGGAAAAGATCATTCGGAAAAATGGAAATATTTTGTGGCGTTGGTCAATGGCAGTCGCTTTTCTTTCAAAAAGAAACAGCGCATTTTGACTCAACAGCTAGATGAACAAGGTTTTATTGAGCGTAATTTAAACGATACTCGCTATATTGCCCGATTTCTTTGCCAATTTATCAATAATAATTTGTTATTAAAGGGAAAGGGTAAAAATCGAGTATTTGCCTCAAATGGGAGCATTACTGCTTTATTGCGTCACCGCTGGGGGCTTTTTAAAGATCGTGATGCCAATGATCGTCACCACGCCATTGATGCCATTGTAGTCGCCTGTTCTACGGTGTCTATGCAACAGAAAATCACTCGTTTTGTACGTTATAAAGAAGGTAATGTAACGACAGGTGAAAAAATTGATCGACACACAGGGGAAGTCATTTCGTTACATTTCCCTGAACCTTGGCAATATTTTAGACAAGATGTGGTGTGTCGTGTGTTCGATAATGATCCCAAAACTGCATTAGCCAAACTGTTGCCAAATCGCCCGGCGGCAAATCACGACTATGTTCAACCGCTGTTTGTATCTCGAGCGCCTACGCGCAAAATGAGTGGGCAAGGGCATATGGAAACCATTAAATCTGCGAAACGGCTAGAGGAGAAAATTAGCGTTTCTCGTGTGCCACTCACGCAATTAAAACTAAAAGAGTTAGCCTTAATGGTGAATAGAGAGCGTGAAGTCGCACTTTACGAAGCACTAAAAGCACGTTTAGAGCTATATAAAGACGATCCTGTTAAAGCCTTTGAGCAACCTTTCTATAAAAAAGGCGGACAACAAGTGAAAAGTGTTCGAGTGGAAAAAGTGCAAAAATCAGGCGTCATTATGCGTCAAGGCAAGGGAGTGGCGGATAACGCGTCCATCGTTCGCACTGATGTATTCCAAAAAGACGGCAAGTTTTTCCTTGTGCCCATTTACACTTGGCAAGTAGCAAAAGGGATTTTGCCGAATAAAGCGGTAGTGGCAAATAAAGATGAAAGTGAATGGGAAGAAATGGATGAAAAGTCGATATTTAAATTCAGTTTATTCCCAAATGATCTTATAAAATTAACCACCAAAAAAGAGGTGTTTTTCGGTTATTACGCAGGTTTGAATAGACATACTGGAGGAATCAATATCAAAGTTCACGATATGGAAAATACGAAAGGTAAAAGAGGCGTTTATGAAGGATTAGGGGTAAAAGTCGCCATTTCCTTTGAAAAATACCAAGTAGATGAACTTGGCAAAAACATTCGACCTTGCAAACCAAGCAAAAGACAACCTGTACGTTAAACCAAATCCCTACGAAATTTTCGTGGGGATTTTTTCTTGGAGTAATGATAATGAGCTGGCGAAGCATTTTAATTAGCAATGGCGGTAAACTTTCCTTACAACATAAGCAAATGTTAATCCAACAAAAAGAAAATGAATTTACCGTGCCTTTGGAAGATATTGCAATTATCGTGGTAGAAAGCAAAGAAACCGTGATTACCATTCCTTTATTATCCGCCCTTGCCACCAACGGCATCACACTTTTAACCTGTGATGAACAATTCCTTCCCTGTGGGCAATGGTTGCCTTTTAACCAATATTATCGTCAATTTAAAACCCTCAAATTGCAACTGGATATGTCTCAGCCCTTAAAAAAACAGCTTTGGCAACGAATTGTGCAACAAAAAGTCCGTAATCAAAGTTTTGTTTTGGAGCATTTAGGTTTTATGGATGAGAAAAATCGTTTAATTCGGCTTTCCACTCAAATTAAATCTGGTGATAAACAAAATATTGAAGGGCAAGCCGCACTGCTTTATTTCCAAACACTTTTTGGTAAAGCTTTTTGTCGAGATGCTGACAACACCATTAACGCCCACCTTAATTATACCTATACCGTTTTTCGCTCTGCGGTGGCGCGTGCCATCGTGCTTTATGGTTGGTTACCACAATTAGGGCTTTTTCACCGTAGCGAATTAAACCCTTTTAACTTAGCTGATGATTTTATCGAGCCTTTTCGACCGCTTGTGGATTTAATGGTCTGGCAATTATGGGATCAAGGCAAATTAGAAAAGGGACTAACCCCATACACCAAACAAAAATTAATCAGCCTGTTGCATCACCAAATGCAATTTCAGCAAGAAACCTTTAGCGTATTAGCCACGATTGATCGCACAGTAGGCTCTCTACAAGCAAGTTTGCTTGCAAAAAATGCGAATTTGTTAAAGTTACCGCAAATGTTACCGCTTGAGGAACATTATTATGAGTGAGGTAAAATTTATGCGATTAATTGTTTTCTTTGATTTACCCGTGACCACCCCAGCCAAATGCAAAGCTGCCAACCAGTTTCGCCAGTTTCTACTAAAAGATGGCTATCAAATGTTGCAACTTTCCGTTTATGCTCGCATTGTGCGTGGCAGAGACTCTCTTGAAAAACATAATAAACGCCTATGTGAACACTTACCCGAAGAAGGATCGATTCGATGTTTAGAAGTGACTGAAAAACAGTTTGCTGGAATGAAGGTGTTATTAGGCGAATTAAAGCTACAAGAGAAAAAGGTAAATGCGAATCAAATGCTACTTTTTTAGCGGTTTTGTTATTTTAAAATAAATTTATGCCACAGTTTAATTGCTGTTTTTTTATACTAAATTTTAGTCTCAAAACATAAAAAACATCCCGAATGATGAGAGTTTGGCTCAAAACTTCATACATTTTCTATGTTTGATAGCGGTGTTTTTTTCAGAAATTTTCGATAAAACTCTACTATATCTCATCTAAACTTTCTGTTTTTTTGAGCAATAAAAATGCGCCAAAACCTTATAAGATAAGGCATTGACGCATACAGATTGTAGCACTGCGAAATGAGAAAGGGAGCTACAACCCAGTTATAAGAGTTTTAGACAGTGAAACAATTGTAGCACTGCGAAATGAGAAAGGGAGCTACAACAGTACAACTGCTTTTACTGTCTCTTCCTGTATTGTAGCACTGCGAAATGAGAAAGGGAGCTACAACTTAACCACTTTTGTATGAAGTAATAAAAGAATTGTAGCACTGCGAAATGAGAAAGGGAGCTACAACACTAGACGTTAAACCTTCTCAAGTTGTGGTATTGTAGCACTGCGAAATGAGAAAACAACGAAAGTAGTGGCTCGTGGCACTTCCGCCTTGTTGGTGAAAGAAACCCAAACCGCCCAAATCATCGATATTTTCCAAAAGTTCGGGCAACATCCGCAATTGATGCACGCCTTTGACTAGTACGATGGCGCCAAAACCTTAATGCAGTCAATGAGTATGGGGACGCAAACAATGCTCATTCCTCGTGAAGAATACGAGCAGAAACTGCAACAGATTGAACAGGCAAATGCCCAGAAACCGCAAGATCCTGAAATTCTCAAAGCCCAAATGCAAGCCGAACTCGCCGCCCAAAAACAGCAGCACGAAATGCAACTTGAGCAGATGAAAATGCAACATCAACTGCAAATCGAACAGATGAAAGTGGCGATTAAAGAGAAAGAGTTAGAGCTGAAGCTGATGGAAATCGAAGCACAACAGCAACATAACGCCAGCCGTTTAGCCACTGAACAGCAGATGAACCAAGCTAAACTAGGTGTGGATATGCAAAAAACCACAGGGCAACAGGCGTTAGATATGCAAAAATTCAAAGCCGAAATCGCCCTAAAACAACAACCACTGCCAAATCCAACGGGGAATTATGGGGTGGAGTAAAGGTTAATAAGAGCAGGTAACTTGTTTTGGACTGAAAGACAACGTTAAACCTAAAGCATTGATGATTTTCAAAATCGTATCAAAACGGGGTTTTTCGCTGGAGAGCGTTTTGTACAAACTTTCACGCCCGATGCCTGTTTTTTCCGCAAGCTCACTCATTCCCTTGGCTCTTGCCACGGTGTTGAGGGCTTGGATAAATTCCTCGGGCGTGCCGTCTTCCAAAACAGACGCCAAATAAGCCGCCATCATTTCTTCGTTTTTAAGGTAACGAGCAGCGTCAAAAGGTCTGGTTTTAATGGTCATTGTGTTGCTCCTGTTTAATTTGTTGCCACATTGCTTTGGCTTTTTCAATGTCGGATTGTTGGGTGGATTTATCGCCACCGCTGATGAGTAAATAGGTGATTTCGCCTTTGCGTGCGTAATAAATGCGATAGCCCTTGCCTTGGGTAATTCGCATTTCAAATACGCCATTGCCGACGGATTTATGATCGCCAAAATTCCCTAGCTTTGCTCGTTCAATGCGTTTAACGATATGAAGCACGGCAAGCGGATCGGCTAAATTCTCCAACCATTCGGAAAAAATATCAGTTTCTTCAATGATAAACATAATGCCTCCGTAGTGGGTATTGTATCCGAAACTATACAAAATGCAATCTTGATTATTTCTATCCACCCTCCGCTTGTTTTCATCGAACAAGCGTTTTTTTTCATCAAAAGGAAAACCTATGTCATTCAATCTCAGTTCACAAGAATATGAATATATGCAAAAAGTTGTTTTCGGTAACGAAAATAAAAAAGGACGTGGTCATCCTCGTCAAGATGACGAAGCAGAAATAACTGGTACCGATATTTTTGTTCAACAACACCAAAAGCCCGAAGAGCAAGGCTTTATCGCCGATTTCACCGACAGCGTCCAAATGGGAGCGTGGCAAGGGTTAAGCGATTTAGGTCGAGGCTTAGGGGTAGTCTTTAACAGCGACTGGCTCAATCAAGCCGCCGATTGGGCGGCACACAAAGCTAAAGAGCAAGAGAATACCATGTCAACTAAAATGCGTGAAGCATTAGGACAAAGCGCCTTTGAAGGTTGGGATAGTAAAAGCGGTGAAGGTAAAGGATTATTAAATGCTTATTTAAAGAGAGAAAACGCGTTATTGATGTGATTCAAACAGGCGATAGCCATATTGATGCACAATTACAACGCTATGCGGATAATCTCAATCAATGGGCGAATGATGTTGATGATTTAGTGGTGAATATCCAACGTGCAAACGCAATGAACCAACGTGCAAATGTGGTTGCAGAGCAGATGAGAGCGCAACAAAAAGCACAAATTCAACAACAAGCAGAAGCTCAAAATCAAACACCTTATTATCAACGCAACATTGAAGATGTTTTTGCTGAATTTACACATAATGGCTTAGATGAAAACGACTTCAACAATTTTGTAGAGAGTAATCTCCAACAGGCTAACGATGAATTAAATCAGCTTAAAGCAAATCCATTCAAAATGGGGGCTGATTTCCAACAAGGATTAGCAGAGAAAAAAGCTTACCAAGAAAAATTGGCAGATGCACAAGCACGTTTTGATTATTGGACGCAAGCAAAAAAGCAGCAAGCCGAATCAGTGGTGATCCTGAACAAGGGGCGTATTGCATACGCCCCTTGTTGATATTCCAATGATGTTGGCGTTAGCCTGATGTGCTTTTGTTTTTTCCTGTTATTATATTGCCTTGAAAGCGAGGTTTTTATGTTAGATAAACAAGATATTGAATTATTCCAAGCGGAGATTAAAGGCGCTAAGCCCTTTGTGCAAGATCGTGTGATTGCACCGCGTAGCGAGAAAAAAGCGAAGATGGCTTTGCGAGAAATTCGCGAACAGGAAGATACATTGTTTTATTTTTCTGATGAATATGAACCCTATTTGAAAGAAGAAGGTGCGGTGAAATATTTGCGTGAGGGGGAAAATCCTCATTTGTTGAAGCAGCTGCGACGTGGTGATTTTACGCCCGATTTATTTTTGGATTTGCATGGGTTAACCAAAGAAGAGTCCAAATTAGAATTGGCAAGTTTGATTTTAGCTTGTGAAAAAGAGCACATTTATTGTGCTTGTGTGATGACTGGCTATGGCTCTTTTACTTTGAAGCGACAAATTCCCCGTTGGTTGGTGCAACACCCAAAAGTGCGCGCCTTGCATCAAGCGCCAAAAGAATATGGCGGTGATGCGGCGATTTTGATGTTGGTGGAAATTTAGTCTTCTTGTTTCATATTCCAAGAACTTTCATCAAGCAGACGTCCGAAATGGCTAATCACTAAGCGTTTGGTGATGTCGGTTTTTGGTTGGGTGAAAAGGGTTTTGGTTGAGCCATATTCCACCATTTTGCCTTCATTCATAACTAAAACGTCGTCGGCGATATGTTTAATGATGCCGAGATGCTGCCCCACATAAATGTAGGAAATACCCAAGCGTTGCTGTAGCGAGAGCAGTAAGTTGGTAAGCTGAGTTTTCACTGTAGCATCTAATCCGCCAAGTGCATCATCGATAATAATAATTTCAGGATCCATAATTAGCGCCCTTGCTAAAGCAACACGTTGTTTTTGACTGCTAGACATGGTGTTTATTTTAATATTGGCGTGATCAGGATACATTCCTACTAATTTTAAAGTTTTAAATATTTTCTCATTACGTTCTTCTTCTGATAGCTCGGTTAGGGAACGCAGAGGTGCATCAAGGATTTGCCCCACGTTTAAACGAGGATTGAAGGCACTATTGGGGTCTTGGAACATCATACGAATATGTTTTGCGCGGTATTGATGATCGCCAAAAATCAGTTCTTTATCCCGTAAAATAATTTTTCCTTCAGAACTTGGAATTACGCCTACAATCATTTTCGCAAGAGTTGACTTACCTGAGCCATTCTTGCCAATAATGGCTAATGTGCGTTTTCGATTTAAATGAAAACTCACATTATTAACGGCGATAAATTGGTTAGCGTTGAATAAACTGATTTTATCGCTAAAAGATTTCGATAGATCTTCAACTTCTAATAATGCCATAACTTAGCCTTGCTCCGTATGTTGTTGTAATGTTAGCGGCGCGCTTACTTGTTTTTCTCTAAATTGTTTTTCTCGTAGATTGAGCGGGTAGTGGCAAGAAAACTCGTGCTGTTTAATGCGATAGCGATTAGGTTTTACGATGCATTTTTTTTGGGCAAAAGGACAACGAGGTCCAAGGCGACAGCCGATGGGCAAATGTTCCAACAGCGGCACGCTGCCACGTAAAATATTCAGGCGACTTTTTGTGGGTAAAGGTTGGCTGAAATCTGGAATTGAGTGCAACAGTGCCTGTGTATAAGGGTGATGAGGAAAACTGAGTAATTCTTCTGTAGGACCAGATTCGGCGTTTTGACCGCAATATAGCACAGACAAGCTGTCACACCAATCTCGAATGCTAATGATGTCGTTGCTAGTGAGCAAAATGCTGGTGCCTAAATTTTTGTTCATACTGGACAGTAGGCGAAAAATTTGCACTTTGGTGGTGGATTCGATAGCGTTTGTGGGTTCATCCGCAATGAGCAATTTGGGCTGATTGGCAACGGCGATAGTGATCATTATTTTTTGTGCTTCGCCTTCTGTGAGTTCATTGGGGTAGCTTTGCATAATGTCGTTGTGTTCTTTGATACCAACACGGTGTAACAGTTCGATGGCACGGCGTTTTTTCCAACCAAACCATTGCCACCAGCGTCCTTTAAAAGTCCAGCTAGGAATATTTTGAATAATTTGTTTGCCGATTTTTTTGCTTGGGTCTAAACAAGTGATTGGATCTTGGAAAATCATTGAAATTTTACGTCCCACCACTCGGCGGCGTTGTTTTGGACTCAGTTTGAGTAGTTCCACATTATCAAAACGGAAACGATCCGCACGAATAATCCAATCCTCTTTTAATACGTTGCAAATCACTTTAGCGATAATGCTTTTGCCTGAACCGCTTTCGCCCACTAAGCCACAGATTTCACCTTCATTTAGGGTTAAATTGACATTATCAACTACTTTGACTAAGCCATGTGGCGTGTTGATTTCAATACAAAGATTGCGAATATCGAGTAATGCCATATTTATCCTCGTTCATAATAGGTTTTCACCGTATCGCTTAAACCTTGGCTAAAGATTAACAGCGTTAGCACCGTTACGATGATTGCAACACCGGGTAGGATCACTGTCCAAGGGGCAAGGTAAATGAGTTCTAGAGAATCTTTGATCATCGCTCCCCATTCTGGTGTTGGGCGTTGTGCGCCAAGAGAAATGAAACCTAGCGCGCTAATATCTAAAATCGCTGTTGCAAAAGAACGTCCAATTTCTTGAATATAGCGATGCATGATGTTGGGAATGACGGTTTCTTTCAGCAGTGTTGAATTCGACACACCGTCAAGTTTTAGCATTAGCACATATTCTTTATTGAGTTCTTGTTGAGTTAATTTGTAAATTTCATGCATAAAATAAGGCAGTATTGCCAAGGTGGTGGCAATGGTTGCGCCGAGTAAGCTCGCTTCTAGTAACGTTGCGATAATAATCGCAATTAATAAACTAGGAATGGATAAAAAAGTATGCAGAATATTACTTAATATTTTCGATTTGATACTGTGCGATATGCCAGCCCAAATGCCAATGACCGTGCCAAACAGGGTAACGATTAATATCACCGCTAAAGATGATCCTAAAGTATAAGCTGAGCCTATAATTATGCGACTAAATAGATCTCTGCCGATATCGTCTGTACCAAAGAAGAAAGAAATCGTGCCACCTTCAACCCAAGAAGGCGGTAGCAATTCATGTTGTGCGAATTGTTCTACACTAGAATAAGGCGCGAGTAATGGGCTAAATACCGTCGTTAATATGAAAATGACGAGCAAGTAGAAACTAAATAGAGCAATCCTATTTTGTCTAAAAATAGTCCAAATTTCTTTGAGTGCGGTACTTTCTCTAAAATCATCAGGTTCTTTATCTTGCATACCAGCCCTTTTTATTAAATGGATCTAAAAGAAATGTGAGTATCGTTGAGATTAAATACACCACTATTATACAAAGCCCAATTGCAATAATACCGACGGAAATACTGTTGTAATCTTGTAAATTGACAGAATCAACTAACCAACGCCCAATGCCCGGCCAGCCAAAGGTGCTTTCAGTCAACATACTTTGTGTGAGCACCAATATGAACAATCTTGGCATTTGAGGAATTAGAATAGGAAAAGTATTACGGAACACATAAGTAAATAATATTCTGAGTTGCGACCAGCCTCTTGTTCCTGCCACTTTGACATAATTTTGGGTAAAAACAAATTCCGCTCGTTGTTGAACTAATCTCGTGATATCCATGGTGGGTAGAATAGTCAGTACTAATGTAGGTAGAACTAAATGCTGTAACACATTTTGCACCACTTTAATACGATAAGGTTGATCTATAAACCATACATCAATAATGGGAAAGCCAGTGACAGGTTGGATTTCATACAACAAGTTATATTGACCAATGGCGGAAATTTCCCAAGCTTGAATGGCGGATACATAAAGCAGAATGGGGGCAATCCAAAATACAGGAATTGATAGACCCAAAGCAGAAATATTGCGAATGGAGCTACCTAAAAAGTTATGGCTATTCATAGCGCCGATGAAGCCAAGAGGAATACCAAAAATTGAGGCAAGGAAAAGTGAGCTAATGCAAAGTTGTAGCGTCGGTGGTAGCACAGTAAACAGCAAACTTTTCAGTTCATCACCGCCGTTATAGGTAATACCCAAATCGCCGTGTAGTAAGGTTTGCAAGTAATTAGAGTAACCAACAAGCACATTTGGTTCTGCTAAAATATCATTGAGTGGATCCTGCAATAAAATAATATAACTGAGCAAGGATAAACCCAATAAACTTACTAGCAATAACGCAATTTGACGCAATAATGAGTTAGACATTATTTATCCTCCCGCTTGAGCCGTAAGGTTTGGAAATTAATGCTTCCAAATGGGGTCATTTCTACACCTTTTACTTTTCCGTTTACGATCAACATTCTTTTCGCATTGGCGATAGGAATAATAGGGATTTCTCGCAGGATAAGTTCTTGAGCTTGTTGATATTGATAAGCTCTTTGTCGCAATTCTGAGGTGTTGCGAGCTTCATTCATAAAATGGTCAAATTTAGGTTCGCACCAATTCGATAGATTTGTAATTTCATTCACCGCATCACAACCGAGAATAGGTCGCATAAAACTATCTGGATCTAAATTTCCTGCTAGCCAACCCGCTAAAATAATGTCGTAATCTTCAGTTTTATTTTTTAATTGTTCGATCAAATAAGTGCGAGTTACAGAACGGACATTAACATCTATGCCGACTTTAGCTAAATCCTGCTTAATTAATTCCGCCGTTTTTAACGGTGAAGGGTTATAAACCTGTTCTTCATTTAATACCCACATTGTCAGCGATAAGGCGCTATCTGAGAGATTCTGACGTGCTTTTTCCACATTATAATCATAGTCAAAATCAGGGGTGTTAATGGTGGAAGCCCAAGAAATATCAGGAATAATATTGTTCGCTACCGTGGCGGTGTGGTGATAAATGGTTTTGACAATACGTTTACGATCAATGGCTTGAGAGATGCCTTGGCGAATTTTTTCATTACGCATCATTGGCTTTTGAAAGTTAAACGCGAGGTAAGATAAATTCATACCGTCCACGGATTCCACATAAAATCGATCATTATTTTGGGTCAGTAGCCCTAACTGGCTCACTTCAGGGTAAGAAGCAATTTGACATTCATTGTTAAGGAATTTAACTAAACGTCCAGTTCTATCCGTGGAAAGATCAATAATAATATTTTTTACAGCAAGATCTTTTTTCCAATAATGATTATTGCTGGTTAAGCGTACATACTGATTGCGGAAATAACTTTCTACTTGATATGGCCCAGTACCCACTGGCAGTAAATCTAATTGCACCAGATTATCATCGGCGTTGAGTTGTAGCGCATATTCTTGTGAGAACATAATGGCATACTGACTTGCCAAATGAGACAAAATGGAGGCGTCGGGTTCAAATAAATTAATCTGCACTTCATAAGGGGAAAGTGCCACCACGGACTGGATTTTTTCATTTAATTTAATGCTTTCAAAATAAGGGAAGCGAACTTTTTTCGCTTGTTGGTGGAATATTTGATACTGCGGATTGTTGTATTTTATTGCATCAGTTTCAATGGAAGGAAGATAGGTATCTCTACCGATCATACGATTAATAGAAAATACCACATCGTCGGCGTTAAATTCACGAGTCGGTTTAAACCATTTTGTATGATGAAATTGGATACCGCGTTTTAACCTAATGATAATGCTCTTACCGTCTTGAGAAATGGAATAAGATTTGGCGAGAACTGGCGTTACTGTTGCGCTGTGATTTTTAATTTCAAATAACTTATTGTAAATCTGCTCAGTGATCACGTTCATATTTGTTCCCGCATCTGTTGTTTGCGGATTGAATGAAAACCCTGTAGCGTGGGTGCAATACACTAGCCCATTGTCCGTTAAGATTTGAGGAATCTTCGGGGCGGCGGTAACGCCGAAAGGCAAGCTTAATGCGATGCCGAATAGAGCAGACGTCGTGAAATTTAAATAGCGTATTAACATAAATTTGATGAATAAATGAGAAAACGGCGGAAAATTTTAAAGTATCTCACCGAAATTGGCTATTGTTTTCTTTTGGTGGTTGAGCTTACAAAAATGAGGTTTATTGCAAAAAATTGCTTTAACGATTGTTTTGATGTCGCATCTTTCAATGTTTCAATATCTTCTAAATAAAAAGAAAGGAACACAAAGGCGGAAACCTTTTCAGCTACCCCTCGGCACAGGGTAATTCTGACTTTGGCTGCTTTCTTCCGAACCTGACCTGATAAACCAGACACCATTGCGAGGAACCGAAAAGGTTTCCATTGAAATTCGCCGCACAGAACGGCGACGAAACGAGGGCGTATTATGCAACAAGATAAATGGCTTTGCAAATCCATTGCGTGTTTTTGATGAGGTTTTGGTACAAATAAAGCAATTGTATAAATTTTAAAAATTTCTCGTTAAATTAAATATTTTCTGAAAAAGCCGTCTTATTTTGAGTTGATTTTTAACGAAGTGAGAGAATTTTAAACTAAAATTTAATCTATTCTTGCGAATAAAAGTCGCTTGAAGTATAACTAGCAGGCAATTCATCACACAACTTATTAGGAAGTTATTATGTTTGAAAATATCAAAGCTGCACCTGCAGATCCTATCCTCGGTTTGGGAGAGGCGTTCAAAAATGAAACTCGTGCCGACAAAATTAATCTCGGTATCGGTGTGTATAAAGATGCTCACGGCAATACGCCGATTATGCAAGCGGTGAAGGAAGCCGAAAAACGCTTGTTCGATTTGGAAAATACCAAGAATTATCTAGCCATTGACGGCGTCGCCGAATTTAACGCTTGTACTAAAGTATTATTGTTTGGTGCAGATTCTGAAATTGTAAAAAAAGAGCGAGCTAAAACTGTACAAAGTCTTGGTGGCACTGGTGCTTTACGCATTGCGGCGGAATTTATTAAGCGTCAAACGAAGGCACAAAATGTGTGGATTAGCACGCCGACTTGGCCGAATCACAATGCCATTTTTAACGCTGTGGGAATGACAATTCGTGAATATCGTTATTACGATGCGGAAAATAAAAAATTAGACTGGGATAATCTGATCGCCGATTTAAGCAACGCTGGCGATGGCGACGTGGTGTTGTTGCACGGTTGCTGTCATAATCCAACAGGGATTGATCCAACGCCAGAGCAATGGCAAATTTTGGCGGAAATGTCGGCGAAACAAGGTTGGTTGCCGCTTTTCGACTTCGCTTATCAAGGGTTAGCGAATGGTTTGGAAGAAGACGCCGTTGGTTTGCGTACTTTTGCTAAAAATCACAAAGAATTGTTGATAGCAAGTTCTTATTCCAAAAATTTCGGGCTATATAATGAGCGCGTAGGGGCGTTTACCTTAGTGGCAGAAACGGAAGAAGTGGCGGCGACGGCGTTAACGCAAGTGAAGAGCATTATTCGCACTCTTTATTCCAACCCAGCTTCTCACGGTGCAGCGACGGTATCGATCGTGTTGCACGACGCACAATTGCGTCAACAATGGGAAGATGAACTCACGGAAATGCGTGAACGCATTAAACAAATGCGCCATCAATTTGTGGAGTTATTAAAAGAATTTGGCGCAGAGCGTGATTTCAGTTTTATCATTGATCAAAATGGTATGTTCTCTTTCTGTGGACTTAATCCAGAACAAATGGATCGCTTAAAAGAAGATTTTGCTATTTACGCTGTCCGTTCAGGTCGAATCAATGTAGCGGGCATTACGGAAGATAATATTCGTCATTTATGCGAAAGCATTGTGAAAGTGCTGTAAATCTTTTTGTATTCAATTAAATTAAGTCGTGCTTTTTATTCACAAAAGCACGATTTTTTTACGCCTAAATCTAAATTTTTAATGCGAATTAAGTGATTTGCATTGAATCGCTAAGTTCTTATTTTTTCTGAAAAAATAAGTTTTTTATTCGCCTTTAATGACAACTTATTTTATAATGCAAAAAAATAACTTTTCTATTTTCTACAAAGACAAATGAGGTGAATTTTATGCGTTTAATTCCATTAACACATCAAGATCAAGTGGCGAAATGGTCCGCTCGTTATATTGCTGATCGCATTAATCGTTTTAATCCAACGGAAGAAAAACCCTTTGTATTGGGATTGCCAACGGGGGGGACGCCGTTAAAAACTTACCAAGAATTGATTGCTCTATATCAAGCAGGAGAAGTGAGTTTTAAACACGTGGTAACTTTTAATATGGACGAATATGTAGGTTTACCAAAAGAACATCCTGAAAGTTATCACTCTTTTATGCACAACAATTTTTTCAATCACATTGATATTCAAGCGAAAAATATCAATATTTTAGATGGCAACACGGCGGATCACGATGCAGAATGCCGTCGCTATGAAGAAAAAATCAAATCTTACGGCAAAGTGCATTTATTTATGGGCGGCGTTGGCGTTGATGGTCATATTGCTTTTAATGAACCAGCCTCTTCTCTTGCTTCTCGCACTCGCATCAAAACCTTAACGGAAGATACTCGCATTGCAAATTCTCGCTTTTTTGAAAACGACATCAATAAAGTGCCGAAATACGCCTTAACTATCGGCGTTGGCACATTGTTAGATGCTGAAGAAATTTTGCTGTTGGTTACTGGGCATAACAAAGCGTTGGCATTACAAGCTTGCATTGAAGGGGCTGTGAACCATTTTTGGACAGTCAGTGCCTTGCAATTACATCGCCACGCCATTGTGGTGTGTGATGAAGCGGCGACACAAGAATTAAAAGTGAAAACCGTAAAATATTTCACAGAATTGGAAGCCCAAGCCATTCACAGTGTGCGATAGGAGCGAATTATGTATGCCTTAACAAATGCGGTGATCTATACCGCTCACGATGTGCTGTATGGTCATTCTGTGCTGGTGGAAAATGACAAAATTCACGCTATCGTCGCCGATGAGCAGTTGCCAAATGGCGTGAAAAAAGTGGATTTACAAGGTGCAAATTTAACCGCAGGTTTTATTGACTTACAATTAAACGGCTGCGGCGGCGTGATGTTTAACGAGGAAATCACCGTAAAAACCCTTGAAATTATGCAAGAAACCAACTTGCGTTCAGGCACAACAAGTTATTTGCCCACTTTCATCACTTCCCCAGACGAGGGTATGAAACAAGCGGTGCAGGTGATGCGAGAATATTTGGGTAAATATAAAAATCAAGCTTTAGGTTTGCATTTTGAAGGCCCTTATTTAAGCGTTGAGAAGAAAGGGGTTCATCGTCCTGAATATATCCGTGAAATCAGCCCTGAAATGAAGGCATTTTTATGCGATAACGCCGATGTAATCACCAAAATCACCCTTGCGGCGGAAAACCCAACGGCTCGTTTTATTCCTGAGTTCGTTGAAAAAGGCATCATTGTTTCCCTTGGGCATTCAAACGCAACCTACGAGGTAGCAATGCAAGCCATTGAAAATGGTGCCACTTTTGCCACCCATTTGCACAACGCAATGTCGCCGATCAGTTCAGGGCGAGATTTAGGCGTCGTCGGTGCAGTGCTTGATGCAGATATTTACACAGGCATCATTATTGACGGTTTGCACGTTCACTATGCGAATGTGAAATTGGATAAAAAAGCGAAAGGCGAAAAACTTTGTATTGTTACCGACGCTACCGCCGCCGCAGGTGCAGATATTGATTCTTTCATTTTTGTTGGTAAAACCGTTTACGTGAAAAACGGCAAATGTTACGACGAAAACGGAGCTTTAGGCGGTGCGGCTGTAACGATGATCGAATCCATTGAAAATGCAGTGAAACACGTGGGCATTCCCCTTGATGAAACCTTGAGAATGTGCAATCTTTACCCTGCTAAAGCGATTGGTGTGGATCAGGATTTAGGTTCTATTGAAGCTGGTAAAGTAGCAAACTTAACTGCATTTACTCATGACTTTAAAGTAATTGGTACTGCGGTTAATGGTGAATGGCAAGCCCATTAATATTTGTTGATTACCTTGTTTTGACATCCTCCCCGCCCTAAAGGACGGGGATTCCTACTAGCTCCCACGCTTTGCGTGGGCTACTCTCGGTGGGTTCTTGTTGCTGACCGCTACTGCGGTTCACTTCACAAGCGCTACGGCAGTGTCCCTGCCTGATTTTTAATTAGGAGCGGGCTATTGCTCGCCCACGCTCCAACACGTTTAATGCCCCAACCACATCAGCGTTTTCCGTGTAGCCACATTCTACGCATTCAAAATTCGCCTGCGTTTGGCGATTTTCCTTTGCACTATGTCCGCAACAAGGGCAAGTTCGACTAGTGTTTTGCGGTGGCACAGCCACTAAAAATCCGCCTAACCATTGCGTTTTGTAGTCTAGCTGACGGCGAAACTCAAACCAAGACTGGTCGAGTATCGCTCGGTTTAGCCCTGATTTCTGTTTCACGTTTTTTCCGTGTGCCTCTAGCGTACCTTTCGCCGATTTGGACATATTCGCAATTTGTAAATCTTCAACGTAAATCATTGCGTGGTTTTTGCTGATTTTGCTTGAAGTTTGATGTAAGAAGTCTTTGCGACAGTTGGCAATTTTATGGTGCAACTTGGCGATTTTTGCCTTTAATTTCAGCCAGTTTTGGCTGAATTTTGTTTTATTTTTCAGTTTTCTTTGCAGTTTTGCCAATTTTCCCTGATAGGTTTTAAAGGCGTTCAATGGCTCAAAAAATTCACCATTGGAAAGTGTCGCAAAACGAGCAACACCCATATCTATACCGATTTCTCCGCCTTTGTGTGTTGGAATTTCGTGTTCAAATTCCGTTTGAATGCTCACAAAAAAACGACCGCACTTTTGGCTGACGGTCACATTTTTGATTTCGCCTAATACTTCACGGCTATTGCGATAGCGAACCCAACCGATTTTCGGTAGATACAAGCGATCATTTTCTTGCTCAATTTTGCAACCTTGCGGAAAACGAAAACACTCTTTTACGCCTTTTTTCTTGAATTTGGGAAAATCAGACCGCTTGGAAAAGAAATTTTTAAACGCACTTTCAAGGTCTTTTAACGACTGTTGAAGCACTTGAGAATGACAATTTTTGAGCCAAATTAGCTCTTTTTTCCATTGCGGAAGAAGATTGGCAAGTTTGGTATAGCTGAACTTGTCATTATTATCCTGTTCGTACTGTGCATTCTGCCACGCTAACGCCTTATTGAACACAAAACGAGAACAACCGCAAAATTGCTTAATTTTACGGAGTTGTTCACCATTTGGTCTG